>CAJYAN010000004.1:50000-285607 GCA_913064945.1 uncultured Gammaproteobacteria bacterium
GACCGATAGTGAACTAGTACCGTGAGGGAAAGGCGAAAAGAACCCCGGAGAGGGGAGTGAAATAGAACCTGAAACCGTATGCGTACAAGCAGTGGGAGCAGACTTGTTCTGTGACTGCGTACCTTTTGTATAATGGGTCAGCGACTTACTTTGTGTGGCAAGGTTAACCGTATAGGGGAGCCGTAGGGAAACCGAGTCTTAACCGGCGTTTTAGTCGCACAGAGTAGACCCGAAACCGGACGATCTATCCATGGCCAGGTTGAAGGTGGGGTAAAACCCACTGGAGGACCGAACCCACTACCGTTGAAAAGTTAGGGGATGAGTTGTGGATAGGAGTGAAAGGCTAATCAAGTTCGGAGATAGCTGGTTCTCCTCGAAAGCTATTTAGGTAGCGCCTCGTGTCTCACTCCTGGGGGTAGAGCACTGTTTCGGCTAGGGGGTCATCCCGACTTACCAACCCGATGCAAACTCCGAATACCAGGAAGTGCAATCACGGGAGACACACGGCGGGTGCTAACGTCCGTCGTGGAGAGGGAAACAACCCAGACCGCCAGCTAAGGTCCCTAAATCATCACTTAGTGGGAAACGATGTGGGAAGGCACAGACAGCCAGGAGGTTGGCTTAGAAGCAGCCATCCTTTAAAGAAAGCGTAATAGCTCACTGGTCGAGTCGGCCTGCGCGGAAGATATAACGGGGCTCAAGTGATGTACCGAAGCTGCGGATGCGTGTTTACACGCATGGTAGAGGAGCGTTCTGTACGCCTGCGAAGGTGTGCTGTAAGGCATGCTGGAGGTATCAGAAGTGCGAATGCTGACATGAGTAACGATAATGGGGGTGAAAAACCCCCACGCCGAAAGCCCAAGGTTTCCTGCGCAACGTTAATCGGCGCAGGGTGAGTCGGCCCCTAAGGCGAGGGCGAAAGCCGTAGTCGATGGGAATCAGGTTAATATTCCTGAACCGCTTATAACTGCGATGGGGGGACGGAGAAGGCTAGGTCAGCCGGCTGTTGGATGTGCCGGTTTAAGCATGTAGGTAGGTCTCTTAGGCAAATCCGGGAGACTATTACTGAGATGTGATGACGAGTTCCCTTTTAAGGGAGCGAAGTGATTGATGCCATGCTTCCAGGAAAATCCTCTAAGCTTCAGGTTATAAGTGACCGTACCCCAAACGGACACACGTGGGCGGGGTGAGAATCCCAAGGCGCTTGAGAGAACTCGGGTGAAGGAACTAGGCAAAATAGCACCGTAACTTCGGGAGAAGGTGTGCCCCTGTTGGTGATCGGACTTGCTCCGTAAGCTGATGGGGGTTGCAGTGACCAGGTGGCTGCGACTGTTTACTAAAAACACAGCACTCTGCAAACACGAAAGTGGACGTATAGGGTGTGACGCCTGCCCGGTGCCGGAAGGTTAATTGATGGGGTTATCTTCGGAGAAGCTCTTGATCGAAGCCCCGGTAAACGGCGGCCGTAACTATAACGGTCCTAAGGTAGCGAAATTCCTTGTCGGGTAAGTTCCGACCTGCACGAATGGCGTAACGATGGCCACACTGTCTCCACCCGAGACTCAGTGAAATTGAAATCGCTGTGAAGATGCAGCGTACCCGCGGCAAGACGGAAAGACCCCGTGAACCTTTACTATAGCTTCACACTGAACTTTGAGCCTGTTTGTGTAGGATAGCTGGGAGGCTTTGAAGCGGAGACGCCAGTCTTCGTGGAGCCAACCTTGAAATACCAGCCTGGCATGTTTGAGGTTCTAACCTCGACCCGTTATCCGGGTCAGGGACAGTGTGTGGTGGGTAGTTTGACTGGGGCGGTCTCCTCCCAAAGAGTAACGGAGGAGCACGAAGGTACCCTCAGCGCGGTCGGACATCGCGCAATGAGTGCAAAGGCATAAGGGTGCTTGACTGCGAGACGGACATGTCGAGCAGGTACGAAAGTAGGTCTTAGTGATCCGGTGGCGCTTTATGGAAGGGCCATCGCTCAACGGATAAAAGGTACTCCGGGGATAACAGGCTGATTCTTCCCAAGAGTTCACATCGACGGGAGAGTTTGGCACCTCGATGTCGGCTCATCACATCCTGGGGCTGTAGTCGGTCCCAAGGGTATGGCTGTTCGCCATTTAAAGTGGTACGCGAGCTGGGTTTAGAACGTCGTGAGACAGTTCGGTCCCTATCTGCCGTGGGCGTTTGAGATTTGAATGGAGCTGCTCCTAGTACGAGAGGACCGGAGTGGACGTTCCTCTGGTGTTCCGGTTGTCACGCCAGTGGCATTGCCGGGTAGCTATGAACGGACAGGATAACCGCTGAAAGCATCTAAGCGGGAAGCCCCCCATAAGATGAGATCTCACTGGAGCCTTGAGCTCCCTAAAGGGTCGTCGAAGACTACGACGTTGATAGGCTGGATGTGGAAGCGCAGTAATGTGCGAAGCTAACCAGTACTAATTGCCCGTGAGGCTTGACCATATAACACCCAAGCAATTTGTTTGTGAGTGTTGTACTTACATAAAGATTTGCTAACGCAAATAACAATGACTCGAGTCTAGACAGACAAATCATTTCCAGAATTTAGTAAAAAGGGGTCGGAGTCAATTTTTCACTTTGACTCTAGTAAGAGAAAAATTGACTCCGCCCCTTTTTTACATAACCAGTTTGCCTGGTGGCAATGGCAAGTGGGTACCACCTGATCCCATTCCGAACTCAGAAGTGAAACTGCTTAGCGCCGATGATAGTGTGGGGTCTCCCCATGTGAAAGTAGGACACTGCCAGGCTTTATTTAAGAAACCCTCAGCACGAAAGTGTTGGGGGTTTCGTCTTTATGGGGATAATAGTTTGCTCCATTGAGATTTAGTTTTTCACGAGAGCGTCTGGATCCAGTTGAGTATATCGATTTTACTCTGCAGCAGTTTTTTATAGCCCAGACTTTCACTCGACATGCTTTGAATCGCGGATACTAACTGCGGCAGTCTCTGTCTATCATTTTGTAATGAGTACACGTCATAGAGGTATGTTCGAATGAGAAAAATTACGATGTTGCTTCCTTTTGGGACGGCAAGCATCTGTCGTTCCACGCGTAGATATAATTCTGGCTGATTGGCATCGAATTGGCGTCCATGCCAGGCAGCGGCCCTGCCCCCAGCAGGGGCCTCTGGGTGGTGGTTTAAATGCCTGTCCGTTGTCAGCCCCCAGGCAAAACGTACATAAGGCCCGCCTTTGCTTAGCGATGCGAGTAGCTTGTGTGATTGCTGAGTGAGTTTTTCCATGTGTGGCACGGCCTGGTGTGCCGCCATAAAACTCTGGCCAATTTTAGCTGCTGCGGACCAATGATTGGGGCTGCAGAGGTGTAAGGCGGCAATATAATCATGTCCATCCGCTGATAATTGTACAACGGAAATGTCCTCCTGAACTTGATTCGCGATGGCATCAATAGCTGATGTATAGGCAATCGAGGTTTTTGCGTCTTCTGTTTTGATCAATCGGTATTGTTCATCGAAATACAGATTTTCATCGGTTAGTAAACACGCCAGCGTGAAAGAATCAGCATGTGAGTATCGGCGGAATTTATCCGGGTGTTCGAGGCAAAGTTGCTCAATGAGATACTGATTAACGCTTTGCTGGGCGTCAGAAGTAAAGTCTTTTTCGATATAAAATTTTGATAGTCGCCCCTGTCGACAGGTGAGCTTGTTTTCACGGCATTGCAGGAAGGTTTTATCAAACTGGAATATTTGCTGATCAAACGGGCCATTGCCAAAATCGGTAGACAGGCGCTTCAAGCCTGCGCTGACCTCATAGCGGCCGCTCTCCAGTGGAAAATAAAAAGCCGGGTCATTTTTCAATCGCATAGGGTGGAATCTACATCACTGTCAGCGTAGCAACTTGGTACACTAGGATCATGTCAAATGTGCAGCAATTACTCCAGTTGTTAGCGGATGGGTGTTTCCACTCAGGTGAAACCCTGGCCGCCAGCCTGGGCATTAGTCGCTCGGCCGTCTGGAAACGCCTGCAGGTGTTACAACAGACGCTAGGGCTGGAGCTTTTTGCGGTACGGGGTAAGGGCTATAAACTGGCCAGGCCCTTGCAACTCCTCGATGCCGTGCAGCTTTGTGGACAGCTAGAACAGACACTACTGGCAGAGGTCATTCCGGATATTGAGGTCCATCTGAGTCTCGATTCAACCAATCGTCACGCCCTGGAGCTTGCCAAACAGAGGCCACAGCAGCGCCGTTTGGTCATCGCTGAAAGGCAATCGGCAGGCCGTGGTCGGCGGGGACGCCGCTGGGTTTCACCCTTTGGGCGTAACCTGTATCTGTCGCTGTACTGGTGGTTCGATGCCATACCACCAACAGTGACGAGCCTTAGCCTTGCGATAGGTGTGGTGCTGGCGAAGTGTCTTGAGGCGGCGGGTATTCCACACTGCGAATTAAAATGGCCCAATGATGTCCACTATCAGGGACAAAAGCTTGCCGGGATTTTGCTGGAAATGCAGGTCGAAGCGGGAGGTGGTTGTGGTGTGGTGATCGGTATTGGGGTGAATCTGGATATGCCGACGACAGCAGCCGAGGGTATCGGCCAGGCCTGGACCGATGTGAGGCGCATTACCGATAAGGAGATTGATCGTCATGAATTTACCTGTCAGCTGGTATCAGACTTGTTGAATGTCCTACAACAGTATTCGCATTCGGCGCTTCCTGACTGGCATGCCGAATGGCAGCAACGTGATGTATTGCAGGGCCAGCAGGTCAATGTCGCACTGAACAATGAGACATTTGAGGGGATCTCACGCGGCGTGGATGCACAGGGCGCACTGTTGCTGGAACAGCATGGCCAGGTGCGACGCCTCTTCTCCGGTGACGTCAGTGTCCGCCTGGCTGAACATAATCGTTAAAGTCGATACAATACCCTCATGTCCCTGTTACTGATTGATGTTGGAAATACGGCTGTCCATTGGGCGGTAAAGGAACCAGCTCAGCCTCTGGGTCCCATGCAGTCTCATGTCTATTTAAATGAAGACCTGGACACGTTACCGGCAAGACTTTGGGGCGACACGATACCAACACGGGCGATCGGCATTAGCAGTGTGGCGGGTAAAGACATGACAACGCAGCTGCAGCAATGGTTTATCGGCGATTGGGGGGTGGTACCGAAAATTATCAGCACACCTGCGGACGGTAATGGTATACAGAATGCCTATCTCGAGCCTGCGAAACTGGGTTCAGATCGCTGGTCGGCCATGGTGGGGGCGTTCCAGCAAAACAGCACGGCCTGTTGTGTCCTGGATTGCGGCACGGCGGTGACCTTTGATGTGGTGGCAGCGAGCGGTGAGCATCTAGGTGGCTGGATTACACCGGGGTATCGTCTAAATCAGCAGGTCCTGTCAGGACAGACAGCGGCTATTCACTTTAGCGATCGGCACGAGCCAACAAAGGGGCTATTGGGACGCGCGACGCATGACTGTATCGACGTAGCTTGGCATCAGGGCATTGTGAGTCTGGTGCGACAGACCCTTCAGGCTTCGGGTTTGGTGGAGGTAAAGTGTTTTTTGACCGGCGGGGATGCCAAACGTGTACAGGCTTTGTTGGGTGAGGAATGGTGTTATGCTAAAGACCTCGTATTACAAGGACTTGCGATAATTATCTCGCAGGATTAGAGGTTGAGTGGCGGTATGAAGTGGCTGCTGTATATTTTATTACTCGCCAATTTGGCGACGTTCTTCTGGCACTATCAGCCGGGTTTATTCCGTATCGAGTCAGGACAACAGGCTCTGCTCGACGCCGACGGGGCATCTGTGCCACAGCTTGTTCTATTGCGTGAATATCAGGCAAAGAAACAGGTTGGGCAGAATAATGTTGTGGCGACAGCGAGTTGTTTTAATCTCGGCCCATTTTCACAGCGTAAAGATGTCCAGCAGATCAATCACGAATTAAGGGCGAAGGGTATCGCGGCAAGCATTCGGATGAGCAAGGACAAAAGTCGCCCGGGTTATTGGGTATTAATACCGGCAAGCCAGGATCGCAGGGCGGCGCGTAGAGTCATCGCCCGCCTGAAGGAAAAAAAGGTCAAAGATTATTTTCTGGTCGCCACGGGTAGCCAGAAAAATGCGATTTCACTCGGGGTCTTTTCTCGACCGGATCTGGCACAGAAACAACTGAAAATAATCAAAAAGCTGGGGTTTGATGTCAGCGTCAGTCAAGTTGACCTGCCTAAGCGGGAATATTGGCTCGAATGGCCGGCCACAGGGACACCACTGGGGGCGGAAATGTTGAGTCGCTGGTATAAAGCGTATCCCGGTATTGGCAGTACCAGGATCGCCTGTCATGAAATTTCACCGTCCGACTAGTTGTCTGGTTGCTATCGTGAACGCAATTGCATAAAATCGCGCCCTCACAAATTTACATTGCTGTAGATTCCAGTGTATGCCGGTATAGCTCAGTTGGTAGAGCAACTGACTTGTAATCAGTAGGTCCGGGGTTCGACTCCTCGTGCCGGCACCATTTCCTGATTTTTCGTCATTTTCAGGCGAAAACGCTAAGATATTCCTCCGGTTGTTGTTGACAAGCTTGTCGTCTCTCAAGGAAAATACGCAGCTTGCTCGCGGAGGGGTTCCCGAGTGGCTAAAGGGATCAGACTGTAAATCTGACGGCTCCGCCTTCGGTGGTTCGAATCCACCCCCCTCCACCAATTATAGTGCCGAGGGACGAGGAGCGAGGGACAAGCATTGACTGATGTCGGGTGTGATTTGCGTGTAAGGCTCCCGGCTTTTGATGGGACCAGGCGCTAGAAACTCGCGACTCGATACTGAGATTTAAAGCGGGTGTAGTTCAATGGTAGAACTTCAGCCTTCCAAGCTGAATACGTGGGTTCGATTCCCATCACCCGCTCCAAATTGCTAGGGACGAGGTACGAGGAGCGAGTGTCGAGTAAAACCACATGGGTTTTTGGACCGCAGTGAGGACAAATGAAGTTGCTCGCAACTTGTCACTCGGTACTCGAGACTGATTTCGGCCCATGTAGCTCAGGGGTAGAGCGCATCCTTGGTAAGGATGAGGTCGGCGGTTCAATTCCGCCCATGGGCTCCAGATTTTAGAAGTTTTGTTTAAGTTGTTAGGTTTCACTTTTAATAATATAGACAGAGGGTATCACCGTGTCGAAGGAAAAATTTGAACGCACGAAACCCCACGTAAACGTGGGCACAATTGGTCACGTCGACCATGGCAAGACCACCTTAACGGCCGCGATTACGAAAGTAATGGCAGAAAAGCACGGCGGTGAGTTCAAAGACTATGCGAACATCGATAGTGCACCGGAAGAACGCGCACGTGGTATCACGATTTCAACGGCACACGTCGAGTACGAATCAGACGTACGCCACTACGCGCACGTGGATTGCCCGGGCCACGCGGATTACGTCAAGAACATGATCACCGGTGCCGCGCAGATGGACGGCGCAATTCTGGTCTGTTCGGCTGCCGATGGCCCCATGCCTCAGACGCGTGAGCACATCCTGCTGTCACGTCAGGTTGGTGTCCCTTATATTGTGGTCTATCTGAACAAGGCCGACATGGTCGACGACGCCGAGCTGTTAGAGCTGGTCGAAATGGAAGTGCGTGAACTGCTGGACAGCTACGACTTCCCCGGCGACGACACGCCGATCATCACGGGTTCTGCTCTGAAGGCGCTGGAAGGTGATACATCAGATATTGGTGTTCCTTCCATTATCAAGCTGGTCGAAGCCATGGATAGCTATATCCCTGAGCCGGAACGCGCCATCGACGGTGCCTTCCTGATGCCGATTGAAGACGTGTTCTCCATCTCCGGTCGCGGTACGGTAGTGACTGGTCGAATCGAACGCGGCATCGTCAAAGTCGGCGAAGAAATTGAAATTGTCGGTATCAAAGATACCGTCAAGACCACGGTCACCGGTGTGGAAATGTTCCGCAAGCTACTGGACCAGGGCCAGGCCGGCGACAACGTCGGTGTCCTGTTACGTGGAACCAAGCGCGAAGACGTCGAACGTGGTCAGGTGCTGTGTAAGCCGGGTTCCATCAAGCCACACACCAAGTTCGAAGCCGAAGTGTATGTCCTGAGCAAAGACGAAGGTGGCCGACATACGCCCTTTTTCAACGGCTATCGTCCACAGTTTTACTTCCGTACGACGGATGTGACGGGTGCGTGTGACCTGCCGGAAGGCGTGGAAATGGTCATGCCGGGTGACAACGTCAAGATGACGGTTAGCCTGATTGCACCGATTGCGATGGAAGACGGTTTACGCTTCGCGATTCGTGAGGGCGGTCGTACCGTGGGTGCCGGTGTTGTGGCGAAGATCATCGAATAAGCGATAACAGTGTTGCAGTGCTGGGGACAGGATCTGGTTCTGTCCCCATGTTTTATTAGGCCAGTAGCTCAATTGGCAGAGCGACGGTCTCCAAAACCGTAGGTTGGGGGTTCGATTCCCTCCTGGCCTGCCATTTGACCGATAGACTGGCAGCAAAAGTAGGTTATACGTTGGATAAGCTAAAACTGATTATTTCAGTGGTTCTCATCGCGGCAGGCATTGCGGGGTTCTACTACTATGCGGACCAGGCGTTGCTGTATCGCGTCCTTGGCCTGTTGGCAGTGCTCGGTGCTGCTACCGGGGTTGCGCTTACTACTCAAGTTGGTGGTGAGACAATTGCCTTTGGCCGTAATGCCATATTGGAAGTGAAGCGGTCTGTCTGGCCAACCCGTGCCGAGACTATTCAGACCACACTGATTGTACTGGTGATGGTCATTATCGTCGGCCTGATATTATGGCTATTTGATATGTTTCTTTTATGGGCAGTTAAACTGCTCACCGGCCAGGGGGGCTAGTACGCATGGCGATGCGGTGGTACGTGGTTCATGCCTACTCAGGCTTCGAGCAACATGTAAAGCGCTCTCTGGAAGAACGCATTAAGCTGGCCGACATGCAGGAACTGTTCGGCGAGATTATGGTCCCGACAGAAGAAGTCGTCGAGATGCGTGATGGTCAGAAGCGTAAGAGTGATCGCAAGTTTTTCCCCGGTTATGTGCTGGTGAAAATGGAAATGACCGATGAAACCTGGCATCTGGTTAAAGATGTGCCACGCGTGATGGGTTTCATTGGCGGCACCTCAGACAAACCGGCACCGATTAGCGATAAAGAGGCTGATGCCATTCTGAATCGTATGCAGGAAGGCGCCGAGAAGCCGCGTCCCAAGGTCCTGTTCGAGGCCGGCGAAGTGGTACGTATTATCGATGGGCCATTTAATGATTTTAACGGTGTCGTCGAGGTAGTTGATTACGACAAAAGTCGCCTGCGGGTTGAGGTGTCGATTTTTGGTCGCTCGACCCCGGTTGACCTCGAGTTTAGTCAGATAGAAAAGAGTTAGTTTTGTGGTGGAGGCCTTGCCCGGCAATAGCGAGGGGTAAGGGCCACGTTAAATAACAGGGGAGCCGCGAGGCGTTTGCACCCACGAGGAGTAAGCAATGGCAAAGAAAATAGACGCTTATATTAAGCTGCAGGTATCTGCACAAGAAGCGAACCCAAGTCCGCCTGTTGGTCCTGCACTGGGTCAGCGTGGTGTCAATATTATGGAATTCTGTAAGGCGTTCAATGCTCAAACACAGAGTGTTGAAAAAGGTCTGCCAATTCCCGTTGTGATCACGGTTTATAGTGATCGCAGTTTCACCTTCATCATGAAGACACCGCCGGCTTCCATTCTATTGAAGAAGGCTGTCGGTATTAAATCAGGCTCTGCCGTACCCAACCGCGACAAGGTTGGCAAGGTTACACGTGCCCAGTTGGAAGAAATTGCCAAGGCCAAAGAACCTGATCTGACCGCTGCCGATATGGACGCCGCTGTGCGTACTATCGCGGGTAGTGCCCGTAGTATGGGTATTGAAACGGAGGGTGTGTAACATGGCACAGTCAAGCAAACGTATGAAGGCCATCCGTGAAAAGATCGACCGTAATAAGCTCTATGACGCGGTCGAAGCGATGCAGGTTGTGACGTCACTGCCACGTACCAAGTTTATCGAATCTGTTGATGTCGCCGTCAATCTGGGTGTAGACCCACGTAAGTCAGACCAGGTCGTGCGTAGTTCCAGTGTCCTGCCACACGGTACCGGTAAGTCGGTTCGAGTCGCGGTTTTTGCCCAGGGCGAGAATGCAGACAAGGCCAAGGCAGCCGGTGCGGATATTGTCGGTTTTGAAGACCTGGCGGAAGAAGTTAAAAAAGGCAACATGGAGTTCGATGTGGTCATTGCGACACCAGATGCCATGCGTGTTGTTGGTCAGCTGGGTCAAATCCTGGGACCTCGCGGCCTGATGCCTAACCCCAAAGTGGGCACTGTGACGGCAGATGTGACAACGGCGGTTACCAATGCTAAGGGTGGCCAGGTCCGTTACCGCACAGATAAGGCCGGTATCATTCACTGCTCGATTGGCAATGTCGACTTTGAACCTGTGAAGCTAAAAGAAAACCTTGAAGCACTGTTGGCTGACCTGCGTAAGGCCAAGCCATCTTCTGCCAAGGGCCAGTATATGAAGAAGATATCGGTATCTACCACCATGGGTGCCGGTATCCAGATTGATCAGGCCACGCTGGCCTGATCAATAGTAGCGAGGGGCCAGGGACGAGGGCTTAGTGTCGCTTTGCGACAACGGTATTATAAAAAACTCGTCACCCGAACCTCGTTACTTGAATTTAAAGAACTTTGGGTCCCTGTTAACAGCGTGTTTCGTTAACAGGGTCCATCAAAGACCGTAGGTGCTCAAGCTGTTTTTATAAAGGGCGAGCTTAATTAAGTGATTTGCCTGCGTAGATGGTGACCCTGACAGGATTCAATCCGGTACAGGTCACTGTACGAGTGAAGCGACGAGAGTCGTTTTGTATGTCCAATCCCCGGCAGGGGTGACTCTGCCAGGTAGCGAAAAAAGAGGTGCTCTCAGATGGCATTAAGTCTTGACGAGAAAAAGGCCATTGTGGCCGAAGTCGCCGACGTAGCTGCCGATGCGCATTCTGTCGTTGCGGCAGAATACCTTGGACTGACGTCCGAGGAGATGACGACACTACGTGCAAATGCACGTAATGGCGGTGTCTATTTACGAGTAGTCAAGAATACCTTGGCGAGACGTGCGCTCGAAGGGACGGATTTTGCTTGTATGAATGATGCTCTGACAGGTCCATTGTTACTGGCCTTCTCACAGGAAGACCCCGGTGCAGCGGCTCGTGTCATTAAGGCCTTTGCCAAAGAGCATAATAAATTGGTGGTTAAGATGTTGTCAGTGGGTGGCCAGTTACTGCCAGCCAACGACATTGAGCGTCTTGCCAGTCTGCCAACGAAGGACCAGGCAATCAGTATGCTGATGTCCGTCATGCAGGCACCGATCACCAAACTGGCACGTACTATTAACGAAGTGCCGGGCAAGCTGGTTCGTACTATTGCAGCCGTTCGCGATCAAAAACAGAGTGCCGCCTAATTATTTAGCCGGTAATCGCAACGCTACAAAGATTGAAATTTTAGGAGATAAACAATGGCTGTTTCTAAAGAAGATATTCTAGACACTATTGCCAACATGTCAGTGATGGATGTTGTTGCGTTAATAGAAGCAATGGAAGAGAAATTTGGCGTTTCTGCGGCGGCGGCGGTTGCTGCTGCACCGGCGGCGGCAGCTGGCGAAGCTGCTGCTGAAGTCAAAGACGAGTTTGATGTTGTACTGACTGGTTTTGGTGACAACAAGGTTGCCGTTATCAAGGCAGTACGTGGCATCACTGGTCTTGGCCTGAAAGAAGCCAAGGACCTGGTCGAAAGCGCACCTGCACCTTTGAAAGAAGGCGCAGCCAAGGCAGAGGCCGAAGAAATGAAGAAGCAACTGGAAGAAGCTGGCGCGACTGTCGAGCTGAAGTAAGTTGTTGCAACAAAATGTTGCAGGTGGCCAATGTTGTATTGGCCACCTTGCAATAGCAAGGCTTCAAGACCCGGGTGACAGGCAGGCGGTAAAAACCGTCAGCCTGTTGCCCTTTGGTCGTTCGCTGCCCCCCGGCAGCAACGGAGTGCAGGTTATCTTTAGAGTGATTGGTTGACACGCGGAGCGTTCCATATGGCTTATTCTTTCACAGAGAAAAAACGAATTCGTAAAGACTTCGGTAAACGTCCCAGTGTTCTGGACGTGCCTTATCTTTTGGCAACACAGATCGAGTCTCATCGTAGTTTTCTCCAGGCTGATGTCCCTGAAGATCAACGTGAGGACAGAGGCTTACATGCAGCCTTTAAATCAGTTTTTCCTATCACCAGCTATTCTGGTGGTGCCGCACTGGAATATGTCAGTTACCGACTGGGAACGCCTGGCTTTGATGTCAAGGAATGTATTCTGCGCGGTGTGACCTACGCGGCACCGTTGCGCGTTAAAGTACGGCTGATCATTTACGACAAAGAAGCCAAAAGCCCTACTGTTAAAGACATTCGCGAACAGGAAGTCTACATGGGTGAAATGCCCCTGATGACAGATAATGGTACCTTTGTTATTAATGGTACTGAGCGGGTTATTGTCTCCCAGTTACATCGTTCACCGGGTGTGTTCTTTGACCATGACAAGGGCAAGACACATTCATCAGGTAAGCTCCTGTTTAATGCGCGCGTCATCCCGTATCGCGGTTCGTGGCTGGATTTTGAATTCGATCCCAAGGACTGTGTCTTTACGCGTATCGATCGTCGCCGCAAACTGCCAGTGACCATTCTGCTGCGTGCCCTTGGTTTTAACACCGAGCAAATGCTCGATATGTTTTTCGAAAAAACTGTCTTCAATTTCTCAGGCTCCACCATCAAGATGGATCTGGTCCCTGAGCGCCTGCGTGGCGAAACCGTTACCTTTGATGTCAAGATTAAAAACAAGGTGGTGGTTGAAGAAGGTCGCCGTGTTACCGCACGTCATATTAAAGAGTTTGAAAACGCGAACATCAAAGATCTGGAAGTCCCACCAGAATATCTGCTGGGTAAAGTGATCGCCCACGACATCATCAATAAAGATACAGGTGAGGTCGAGATCCCAGCCAATACTGAGATCACCGAGGAAGTCCTGGAGAAAATCAAAGAACTGGAAGTGAAGGCCCTCAATACGATCTTCACCAACGACCTTGACCATGGACCGTATATCTCCAAGACTCTCGATATTGATACCACCACCACGCAGCTTGAAGCACAGGTTGAGATTTACCGCATGATGCGTCCTGGTGAGCCGCCAACCAAAGAAGCGGCGGAGAATCTGTTTAATAACCTGTTCTTTACCTCAGAGCGCTATGACCTGTCAGTGGTCGGTCGTATGAAATTCAATCGCCGTGTCGGCCGTAAGGAAGAAGTCGGCGAAGGCACCTTGAGTAACGATGATATTATCGATGCCATCAAGGTCTTGCTGGATATCCGCAACGGCAAGGGTAATGTCGATGACATCGACCATCTGGGTAACCGTCGTGTTCGTTCTGTTGGTGAGATGGCCGAGAACCAGTTCCGCGTTGGTCTGGTGCGTGTTGAACGCGCCGTCAAAGAGCGCCTGAGCCTGGCGGAATCAGAAAATCTGATGCCGCAGGAAATGATCAATGCCAAACCGGTATCTGCTGCGATCAAGGAATTCTTTGGCTCCAGTCAGCTGTCACAGTTTATGGATCAGAATAACCCGCTGTCGGAAATTACCCACAAGCGTCGTATCTCTGCATTAGGGCCAGGTGGTCTGACACGTGAACGTGCCGGCTTCGAAGTCCGTGACGTACATCCCACGCACTATGGTCGTGTTTGCCCGATCGAGACGCCTGAAGGTCCAAACATCGGCCTGATCAATTCGCTGGCGATCTACGCGCGGACGAATTCCTATGGTTTTCTGGAGTCGCCTTATCGCAAGGTCATTAACGGTAAGGTAACCGATGATATTGAGTATCTGTCTGCCATTGATGAAAGTGAATATGTCGTTGCCCAGGCCAGCGCCAATGTTGATGCCAAGGGTAAAATTCTGGATGAACTGGTACCCTGTCGCCATCTGAATGAATTCACCATGTCGTCGCCCGATCGGGTTGAATACATGGATGTCTCACCAAAACAGATCGTCTCTGTTGCCGCGGCGCTGATTCCCTTCCTCGAGCATGATGATGCCAACCGTGCCTTGATGGGTTCCAACATGCAGCGCCAGGCGGTACCGACACTGCGTGCGGAAAAACCACTGGTGGGTACCGGTATTGAACGGACCGTGGCGGTTGACTCGGGCGTTACCGTGGTCGCCAAGCGTGGTGGTCATGTGGATTCGGTGGATGCGGCACGCGTTGTCGTCCGTGTGAACGATGATGAAACCGTTGCCGGTGAGTCAGGTGTCGATATCTACAACCTGACCAAGTACACGCGCTCAAATCAAAACACCTGTATTAACCAGCGCCCGCTGGTGAAGCCTGGTGATGTCATTGCCCGTGGCGATGTACTGGCCGATGGCCCCTCTACCGATATGGGTGAATTGGCACTGGGTCAGAATATGCTGGTCGCCTTCATGCCCTGGAATGGTTACAACTTTGAGGACTCCATCCTGATCTCCGAGCGCGTGGTACAGGAAGATCGTTATACCACCATTCATATCGAAGAACTGACCTGTGTGGCTCGTGATACCAAGCTGGGCTCGGAAGAAATCTCGGGTGATATTCCCAACGTCGGTGAAGCCGCACTCTCCAAGCTGGACGAAGCTGGTATTGTTTATATTGGCGCCGAAGTGAAGCCGGGCGATATCCTGGTCGGTAAGGTAACACCGAAGGGTGAAACCCAGTTGACACCGGAAGAGAAGCTCCTGCGTGCCATTTTCGGTGAAAAGGCCTCGGACGTTAAAGATACCTCACTGCGTGTGCCCTCCGGCATGGTTGGTACGGTTATCGGTGTTCAGGTCTTTACCCGTGACGGTCTGGAAAAAGATTCACGCGCCAAGTCGATTGAAGAGTCAGAGCTGACCAATATCAAGAAAGACTTGAATGACCAGCGCCGTATTATGGAAGGTGATGCCTATAGCCGTGTCGAGCAAATGTTGCTGGGCAAGGTGGCTGAAGGCGGCCCTAACAAGTTAAAGGCTGGTAGCAAAATCACCAAGGCTTATCTTGATGAGATTGAGCGCAATAAGTGGTTTGAAATTCGCCTGCGTAATGACGAAGCCAATGCCCAGCTGGAAGCGATTTCTGAACAGTTGAAGCAATTGGCAAAAGACTTCGAAGAGAAGTACGAAGAGAAAAAACGTAAAATTACCTCCGGCGATGATCTGGCACCAGGCGTCTTGAAAATGGTTAAGGTTTACATGGCCGTTAAGCGTCGCATTCAGCCGGGTGACAAGATGGCCGGTCGTCATGGTAACAAGGGTGTTATTTCCATGATCGTCCCTGTGGAAGATATGCCGCATACACCTGATGGTGAACCCGTCGATGTGGTACTCAATCCGCTAGGTGTACCTTCGCGTATGAATGTTGGTCAGGTGCTGGAAACACATCTTGGCTGGGCGGCCAAGGGACTGGGCAAGAAAATAAACGCCATGTTGAAGGTACAGGCCAAGATCGCTGATCTGCGTAAGTTTCTCGAGGAAATTTATAATAAGAGCGAAGGCCGCAAGGAAGATTTAAAGTCATTCTCAGATGATGAAATTCTGGAGCTGGCGAAGAATCTTTGTGGTGGTGTACCCATGGCAACACCGGTATTTGATGGTGTTAATGAAGAAGAGATCAAGAATCTGCTGGAGCTGGCGGGACTGCCTCGTAGCGGGCAGACACACTTGATTGATGGTCGTACCGGTGAACAGTTCGAACGTCCGGTTACCGTGGGTTATATGTATATGCTCAAGCTGAATCATTTGGTCGATGACAAGATGCATGCGCGTTCAACAGGTCCGTACAGTCTCGTTACCCAGCAGCCCTTGGGTGGTAAGGCACAGTTCGGTGGTCAGCGTTTCGGTGAAATGGAGGTCTGGGCGCTTGAGGCCTATGGCGCCGCTTACACATTGCAGGAAATGCTCACTGTTAAGTCGGATGACGTCAATGGTCGCACCAAGATGTATAAGAATATCGTCGACGGCAACCATTATATGGAAGCCGGTATGCCAGAGTCGTTCAACGTTCTGTTGAAAGAAATTCGATCGCTGGCCATCGATATTGAGCTTGAGCAAAACGATTAAATAAGGGACGAGGATCGAGGGCCCTGATTATGTTGGGTTGCCCTCGATTCTTGATACTCGAAACTTCATTATTGGAGTAGCACCGTGAAAGACTTATTAAAGATCTTAAAACAGCAAGGACAGATGGACGACTTTGATGCCATTCGAATTGGTCTGGCATCGCCACAAAAGATTCGTTCCTGGTCGTATGGTGAAGTCAAAAAGCCAGAGACCATTAATTATCGAACTTTTAAGCCAGAGCGTGATGGTCTGTTCTGCGCCAAGATCTTTGGTCCGGTCAAGGACTATGAGTGTCTCTGTGGTAAATACAAGCGCCTCAAACACCGCGGTGTGATTTGCGAGAAGTGCGGCATCGAAGTGACCCTGGCCAAGGTACGCCGCGAGCGCATGGGACATATTGAACTGGCCAGTCCGGTAGCCCACATCTGGTTCCTGAAGTCGCTGCCATCCCGCATGGGTCTGTTAATCGATATGACCCTGCGCGACATCGAACGCATTCTGTACTTCGAGGCCTTCGTGGTGATCGACCCGGGCATGACCAATCTGGAACGCCGCCAGTTGCTGACGGATGAAGCCTACCTGGAGACGATTGAAGAGTACGGTGATGAATTCGATGCACGTATGGGTGCCGAGGCAATTTTTGAATTGCTGCGTACTATTAATCTCGAAAATGAGCGTGAGCAGATCCGTGAAGACATGGGTAATACGCGTTCTGAGACCAAACTGAAGAAATACGGTAAGCGACTGAAATTAATCGAGGCCTTTATCGAATCAGGCAACAAACCTGAATGGATGGTCATGACTGTGCTGCCGGTGCTACCACCGGAGCTGCGTCCCCTGGTGCCGCTGGAAGGTGGACGTTTTGCGACTTCGGATTTGAATGACCTGTATCGTCGCGTGATTAACCGAAATAACCGTCTCAAGCGTCTGCTGGACCTGAATGCGCCGGATATTATCGTGCGCAATGAAAAGCGTATGTTGCAGGAATCCGTTGATGCCCTGCTGGATAACGGTCGCCGTGGCCGCGCCATTACCGGTTCCAACAAGCGTCCTCTGAAATCACTGGCCGACATGATCAAGGGCAAGCAGGGTCGTTTTCGTCAGAATCTGCTCGGTAAGCGTGTCGATTATTCAGGCCGTTCGGTTATCGTGGTAGGACCAACACTGAAACTGCATCAGTGTGGTCTGCCAAAGAAAATGGCCCTGGAATTATTTAAGCCCTTTATTTTCTCCAAGCTGGAACTGCGTGGAATTGCCACTACTATCAAGCAGGCCAAAAAACAGGTCGAACGTGAAGGACCGGAAGTATGGGATATTCTCGAAGAGGTTATTCGCGAACATCCGGTCATGCTCAACCGTGCACCGACCTTGCATCGTCTGGGTATTCAGGCCTTTGAACCGACGCTGATCGAAGGCAAGGCCATTCAGCTACATCCGCTGGTCTGTACGGCATTCAATGCCGACTTTGATGGTGACCAGATGGCAGTACACGTGCCACTGTCACTGGAAGCACAGATCGAAGCGCGTACCCTGATGATGTCGACCAACAATATCCTGTCACCGGCCAATGGTGAGCCGATTATTGTGCCGTCACAGGACGTGGTCCTGGGGCTGTATTTCATGTCGCGCGAACGTATTAACGCCAAGGGCGAAGGGATGGTGTTTGCGGATGTGGATGAAGCGCATCGTGCCTACAGTAATGGTGCCGTGAATTTACAGGCACGCATTAAGGTGCGTATCAAACACGTTACTTTTGATGACGAAGGTAATCGCAGCGAAGTCACCCGACTGGAAGACACGACGGTTGGCCGCGCCCTGATCTGGGAAATTGTCCCGGCAGGCATGCCCTTTGAACTGGTTAACCAGGACATGAAGAAAAAGGCCATCTCGGGTCTGATCAATGTCTCTTACCGTAAGCTGGGTCTGAAAGAGACCGTTATCTTTGCTGATCAACTGATGTACATGGGCTTTACTTATTCAACCCGGGCGGCGGTTTCCTTCGGTGTTAACGACATGGTTATCCCGGAAGAGAAATATTCTATCCTGAGTGTTGCAGAAGAGCAGGTAAAGGAAATTCAACATCAGTACACCTCGGGTCTGGTGACCTTTGGCGAACGCTACAACAAGGTTGTTGATATCTGGTCGCATACCAATGATCAGGTCTCCAAGGCCATGATGGACAAGCTGGGTAGCGAAGAAGTCGTGGACGCTGAAGGTAACACCGTCAAACAGAAGTCCTTTAACTCAGTCTTTATGATGGCGGATTCCGGTGCTCGTGGTAGTGCCGCGCAGATTCGTCAGTTGGCCGGGATGCGCGGTCTGATGGCCAAGCCGGATGGTTCGATCATTGAAACACCGATCACGGCGAATTTCCGTGAAGGCCTGTCGGTCCTGCAGTACTTTATTTCAACACACGGTGCTCGTAAGGGTCTGGCAGATACCGCCCTGAAAACCGCCAACTCGGGTTACCTGACCCGTCGTCTGGTGGATGTCTCGCAGGATCTGGTCGTGACCGGCGATGATTGTGGCACCGACCGTGGTCTGCAGATCGCCAGCCTGATCGAGGGTGGTGACGTCGTCGAGCCATTGAGTGAACGCGTACTGGGTCGTATTGTGGCGCAGGATGTCCTCGGTATTGACGGCAAGACCCTGATCGAAGCCGGCACCCTGCTGGATGAAAAATGGGTTGCGCAACTGGATGACCTGGCGATCGACCACATGGTGGTGCGTTCCGCCATCACCTGTGAAAACCGCCATGGCGTCTGCGCCTCCTGTTACGGTCGTGACCTGGCGCGCGGCCATAAGGTCAATATCGGTGAAGCCGTTGGTGTTATTGCGGCTCAGTCGATTGGTGAGCCCGGCACACAGCTGACCATGCGTACTTTCCATATCGGGGGTGCGGCGAGTCGTTCTGCCGCCATTAACAATATCGAAGTGAAGACCAAGGGTGCGGTCCGTTTGCATAACATCAAGACGGTGCAGCACGCCAGTGGCAATAACGTGGCGGTTTCCCGTTCCGGTGAAGTTACCGTGCTGGATGAGCAGAATCGTGAACGTGAGCGCTACAAGGTGCCATACGGTGCGACCATTTCCGTCAATGACGGAGACCCGGTAGAACCCGGTCAGCTTGTCGCCAACTGGGATCCACATACTCACCCGATTATTACGGAAGAAGCCGGTGTTATCGGTTTTGTCGATATCGTTGACGGTGTCACGGTACAGGCCGAGACGGATGAAATTACCGGTCTGTCCAGCCTGGTTGTGATTGATCCGAAACAACGTAGCTCACAGGCCAAGGACATGCGGCCCATGGTCAAGCTGATGGATGAGCAGGGCAATGACCTGAACATCGCGGGTACCGAAATCCCGGCGAATTATGTCCTGCCCGGCGGTGCCATCATTACGATGACCGATGGCGCGGCTGTTGGGGTGGGTGATGCCATTGCGCGTATTCCGCAGGCCTCATCCAAGACCCGTGATATTACCGGTGGTCTGCCACGCGTTGCCGATCTGTTCGAAGCACGTAAACCGAAGGAATCCTCCATTATGGCGGAAATCTCCGGTACGGTTAGTTTTGGCAAGGAAACCAAGGGTAAGCAGCGACTGGTCGTGACACCGAATGAAGGTGATGTCTACGAAGAGCTGATCCCGAAATGGCGTCATATCACGGTATTCGAAGGTGAGCACGTCGAAAAGGGCGAGGTCATTGCCGAGGGTGAACCAAATCCGCACGATATCCTGCGTCTGCAGGGCGTTGAGGCGTTGGCGCGCTATATCGTCAAGGAAGTCCAGGATGTCTATCGTCTGCAGGGCGTTAAGATCAATGACAAGCACATCGAGGTCATTGTTCGTCAGATGCTGCGTAAGGTCGAAATCACCGATCCAGGCGATACTCGCCTGTTACAGGGTGAACAGGTTGAACGCGGTCGTCTGCAGGATGAGAATGACCGGGTGCTGGCGGAAGATAAAGACCCTGCAAAATTCGAGTATTTGCTGCTGGGTATTACCAAGGCCTCACTGGCTACGGAGTCGTTTGTCTCGGCAGCCTCTTTCCAGGAAACGACCCGTGTTCTGACCGAGGCGGCAGTGACTGGCAAGGTCGATGGCCTCCATGGCCTGAAGGAGAACGTCATAGTAGGCCGTCTGATACCCGCAGGTACCGGTCTGGCCTACCATGCAGAGCGGAAGCGCCAACGGCAGGAGAAATCACCTGAGGAGCTGCTACTACAGGCAGAAGCCGAGCTGGCAGTGGAAGAAACTGTCCATGAACCGGTCCAGGAGGGGTAAAACCTCAATTCTGATCTGAAAACCTATTGACGCAAACAGCGGGATTACATACAATCTCGCGCCTCACGACAGGTCGGGTCATGCTCGGCCTGTCGTTTATTTTCTGGAGTTTGAAAGAATTATGGCAACAATCAACCAGTTAGTACGTAATCCGCGCAAGCGCAAGGTGGAAAAGAGCAATGTGCCCGCGCTGGAAGCCTGTCCACAAAAACGTGGCGTGTGTACGCGTGTATACACCACTACGCCTAAAAAGCCGAACTCGGCAATGCGTAAGGTTGCCCGTGTACGTCTGACCAATGGTTTTGAAGTCAGTAGCTATATCGGTGGTGAAGGTCACAACTTGCAGGAACACTCGGTAGTGCTCATTCGTGGCGGTCGTGTCAAGGATTTACCTGGTGTGCGCTACCACGTCGTCCGCGGTTCTCTGGATACGGCAGGGGTTAGTGACCGTAAGCGAGGCCGTTCGAAATACGGTACCAAGCGACCTAAGTCGTAATTGAATTTAAAAATAAGCAGGGCTAATTGGTAGTACGATCATTGGCCTTGAGTATTGTCTAACGTTAGGAAGTAACGATGGCGAGAAGAAGAGTTGCAGCAAAACGGGCGATTTTGCCAGACCCGAAGTTTAAGTCTGAGGTAGTCGCGAAGTTTATCAATATGCTGATGCTGGACGGTAAAAAGTCCGTCGCAGAGAAAGTGGTCTATGGTGCGCTGGAGACGGTCGTCGACAAGACCAAGGCCGATGCAATCGAAATGCTGGATAAGGCGCTGGAAAACGTTCGCCCCGTCGTCGAGGTTAAATCTCGCCGTGTTGGTGGTGCGACTTATCAGGTGCCGGTAGAAGTACGGCCAAACCGCCGTAATACCCTGGCGATGCGCTGGATTATCGATGCGGCACGTGGCCGTAACGAAAAAGGTATGCAGGCCCGTCTGGCGGGTGAGTTGGGCGATGCCTCGGAAAATCGTGGTTCGGCCGTTAAAAAGCGTGAAGATACACACCGCATGGCTGAGGCGAATAAGGCTTTCGCACACTATCGCTGGTAACGATTGGAATCTTAGGGAAGACCTAAGGTGGCGCGTAAGACCCCAATCGAACGTTATCGCAATATCGGCATCATGGCACACATTGATGCGGGTAAGACGACAACGACAGAGCGAGTACTTTTTTACACCGGCATCTCACACAAAATAGGTGAGGTGCACGACGGTGCCGCCACCATGGACTGGATGGAGCAGGAGCAGGAGCGTGGCATTACCATCACGTCCGCAGCAACGACCTGCTTCTGGCAGGGAATGGATAAGCAGTTCTCTGAGCACCGTATCAACATTATTGATACGCCAGGGCATGTGGACTTCACCATTGAGGTCGAGCGTTCACTGCGAGTTCTGGATGGTGCCTGTGCCGTATTCTGCGCTGTTGCGGGCGTAGAGCCACAGTCAGAGACAGTCTGGCGACAGGCGAATAAGTATCACGTGCCACGTCTGGCCTTCATCAATAAGATGGACCGGGCTGGCGCCAACTTCCTGCGGGTGGTTGCGCAAATAAAAGAACGTTTGGGTGCCAAACCTGTTCTGCTACAGATGAACATTGGTGCCGAAGAAAAGTTTCAGGGTGTCGTTGACCTGGTTCGCATGAAGGCCATTTACTGGAATGAAGCGGATAAGGGCGTGACCTACGAAGCCAGAGAGATACCGGCGGAGTTACACAAACAGTGTGTTGAGCTTCGTGAGCAAATGGTCGAGGCCGCGGCTGAGGCCAGTGAAGAACTGATGGATAAGTACCTCGAAGAGGGCGACCTGTCAGATGCGGATATTAAGTCAGGCCTACGCATGCGTACCCTGGCGAACGAGATAGTACCTTGCCTGTGCGGCTCTGCATTCAAGAATAAGGGTGTGCAGGCCATGCTGGACGCCATAGTGGAATATATGCCGGCACCGGTTGATGTGCCTGCTATTAAAGGTGTCCTGGACGACAAGGAAGAGACAGAAGCGGAACGCCATGCTGATGATAGCGAGCCCTTTGCGGCCCTGGCGTTCAAGATTGCCACCGATCCCTTTGTCGGGACGTTGACATTCTTCCGGGTTTATTCCGGAGTGCTGAAATCGGGTGATGGAGTTTACAACCCGATAAAAGGCAAAAAAGAGCGCGTTGGCCGCATTGTGCAAATGCATGCCAATAGCCGGGAAGATATTAAAGAAGTGTACGCCGGAGATATTGCCGCGGCCGTTGGCTTGAAAGATGTCACCACAGGCGAAACCTTGTGTGACATTAACCATGTCATCACACTGGAGAAAATGGATTTTCCAGAGCCGGTCATCGCCGTTGCGATTGAGCCAAGAACCACGGCCGATCAGGAGAAAATGGGTGTAGCCCTCTCCAAGTTGGCGCAGGAAGACCCGTCATTTCGTGTCCGCACGGATGAAGAATCAGGCCAGATTATTATTGCTGGCATGGGTGAATTGCACCTGGAAATTATTGTCGATCGCCTTAAGCGTGAATTTAAGGTTGATGCGAATGTCGGTACGCCACAAGTGGCCTACCGCGAAACGATTCGCAAACGTGTCGAGCAGGAAAGTAAGTTTGTTCGACAGTCAGGTGGGCGTGGTCAGTATGGACACGTCTGGCTGCGAATCGAACCGCTGGAGCGCGGTACCGGTTATGAGTTTGTGAATGAAGTCGTCGGTGGCGTTATACCGAAAGAATTTATACCTGCTGTTGATAAAGGTGTTCAGGAGCAGTTGGGAAATGGCGTGTTAGCCGGGTTCCCGATGGTCGATGTAAAAGTCACCTTATATGACGGTTCATATCATGATGTGGATTCATCTGAAATGGCCTTCAAGATTGCTGGCTCGATGTGTTTTAAAGAGGGAGCCAGAAATGCAGGTCCGGTATTACTCGAACCGATTATGAAGGTCGAGGTCGTGACACCGGAAGATTATATGGGTGACGTGATGGGTGATCTAAATCGTCGACGTGGTTTGGTTGGCGGTATGGATGAAACACCCTCCGGCAAAGTGGTTCGTGCCGAGGTGCCCCTGGGTGAGATGTTTGGTTATGCCACCGACCTGCGTTCAGCGACACAGGGGCGGGCCACCTACAGTATGGAATTTGCGAAGTACGCCGAAGCACCGGCGAGTGTTGTTGAGAAGTTTGTAAAGAAAGCATCTTAAAATTTGAAGATTGAATAGAGGGTATCACCGTGTCGAAGGAAAAATTTGAACGCACGAAACCCCACGTAAACGTGGGCACAATTGGTCACGTCGACCATGGCAAGACCACCTTAACGGCCGCGATTACGAAAGTAATGGCAGAAAAGCACGGCGGTGAGTTCAAAGACTATGCGAACATCGATAGTGCACCGGAAGAACGCGCACGTGGTATCACGATTTCAACGGCACACGTCGAGTACGAATCAGACGTACGCCACTACGCGCACGTGGATTGCCCGGGCCACGCGGATTACGTCAAGAACATGATCACCGGTGCCGCGCAGATGGACGGCGCAATTCTGGTCTGTTCGGCTGCCGATGGCCCCATGCCTCAGACGCGTGAGCACATCCTGCTGTCACGTCAGGTTGGTGTCCCTTATATTGTGGTCTATCTGAACAAGGCCGACATGGTCGACGACGCCGAGCTGTTAGAGCTGGTCGAAATGGAAGTGCGTGAACTGCTGGACAGCTACGACTTCCCCGGCGACGACACGCCGATCATCACGGGTTCTGCTCTGAAGGCGCTGGAAGGTGATACATCAGATATTGGTGTTCCTTCCATTATCAAGCTGGTCGAAGCCATGGATAGCTATATCCCTGAGCCGGAACGCGCCATCGACGGTGCCTTCCTGATGCCGATTGAAGACGTGTTCTCCATCTCCGGTCGCGGTACGGTAGTGACTGGTCGAATCGAACGCGGCATCGTCAAAGTCGGCGAAGAAATTGAAATTGTCGGTATCAAAGATACCGTCAAGACCACGGTCACCGGTGTGGAAATGTTCCGCAAGCTACTGGACCAGGGCCAGGCCGGCGACAACGTCGGTGTCCTGTTACGTGGAACCAAGCGCGAAGACGTCGAACGTGGTCAGGTGCTGTGTAAGCCGGGTTCCATCAAGCCACACACCAAGTTCGAAGCCGAAGTGTATGTCCTGAGCAAAGACGAAGGTGGCCGACATACGCCCTTTTTCAACGGCTATCGTCCACAGTTTTACTTCCGTACGACGGATGTGACGGGTGCGTGTGACCTGCCGGAAGGCGTGGAAATGGTCATGCCGGGTGACAACGTCAAGATGACGGTTAGCCTGATTGCACCGATTGCGATGGAAGACGGTTTACGCTTCGCGATTCGTGAGGGCGGTCGTACCGTGGGTGCCGGTGTTGTGGCGAAGATCATTGAATAATTTAGGTACTGAGTAAAAAAACATGGCAGCTAAAAATCAAAACATTCGTATTCGCCTTAAGGCCTTCGATCATCGTCTGATCGATCAGTCTGCCCGCGAGATTGTTGAGACCGCCAAGCGTACCGGTGCGCAGGTCAAGGGTCCAATCCCTCTGCCGACCAAGAAGGAACGCTTTACTATATTGATTTCACCGCATGTGAATAAGGATGCGCGTGATCAATACGAAATTCGTACACACAAGCGTCTGATGGATATTGTTGATCCAACAGATAAGACAGTCGATGCGCTTATGAAGCTGGATCTGGCTGCCGGTGTGGATGTTCAGATTAAGCTGCAGTAAGCGAGTAAGCTGGGGTTAAGAAAATGACAATTGGTGTAGTCGGTCGCAAAGTAGGTATGACACGCGTCTTCACAGAAGAGGGTGCCTCCATACCTGTGACAGTTATTGAAGTAGAACCCAACCGCGTGACTCAGTTGAAAACTGAAGAAGCGGATGGCTATCGCGCCGTGCAGGTGACAACAGGGACACGTCGTGCCTCTCGCGTGACCAAGCCCATGGCAGGACATTTTGCCAAGGCGGGTGTTGAAGCGGGTCGTGGCACCTGGGAATTTCGTCTGGCACAGGGCGAGGGTGATGAACTGGCCGCCGGCGCTGAAATTAAAGTGGACATCTTTGAAGCCGGTCAGAAGATCGACGTCACAGGCACCAGTATTGGTAAAGGTTTTGCTGGTGGTGTTAAGCGACATAACTTTCACATGCAGGATGCGACTCACGGTAACTCACTATCGCATCGTGCACCTGGTTCGATAGGTCAAAATCAGACGCCGGGTCGTGTTTTTAAAGGTAAGAAAATGGCCGGCCACATGGGTAACGTACAGCGTACTGCACAAACTCTGGAAGTTGTGCGAGTAGACGCGGAACGCAACCTGATTTTGGTCAAGGGTGCTGTCCCTGGTGCGAAAGGTGGCAACGTGATTGTTAAACCAGCAATGAAAGCACGCTGAGGGTAGGGTGATGGAATTAAGTTTAACGACAGCAACGGGTAAGGCATCAACAAAGTCAGTAAGTGTATCTGACGCTGCTTTTGACCGTGAGTTTAATGAAGGGTTAGTGCATCAAGTCGTCACTGCCTATCTGGCCGGTGCGCGTGCCGGTACGCGTGGGCATAAATCACGCTCCGATGTCAGGGGCGGTGGTATCAAGCCCTGGAGACAAAAGGGTACAGGTCGCGCACGTTCTGGTACTATACGCAGCCCCATTTGGCGTACCGGTGGTAAGACCTTTGCTGCCCGCAATCAGGATTGGTCGCAAAAGGTTAACAAGAAAATGTACCGCGCGGCGATGCAGGCGATTTTGTCTGAGCTGGTACGTCAGGAACGTCTGATTATTGTCGATAATTTCGCCGTCGATGCGCCGAAGACAAAGGTGCTGGTTGAAAAGCTGACGGGCCTGGGTTTGAACGATGTGATGATCGTCACCGCCATGCTGGATGAAAATTTACTGCTGTCTGCTCGCAACCTGCACAAGGTAGGTATGGGGGAAGCGGACAATATGAATCCTGTTTCACTGCTACGTCATGAGAAAGTCCTGATGACGGTCGACGCAGTGAAAAAGCTTGAGGAGATGTACGCATGAATCAGGAGCGCTTGATGAAAGTGCTGGTAGGACCGCATGTCTCTGAAAAGGGCACAATGCTGGCCGACAAGCATAACCAGGTTGTATTTAAAGTGATTCCTGATGCAACCAAGCTGGAAGTTAAGAAAGCGGTTGAAAATTTGTTCAAGGTTGAAGTGGACAATGTTCAGGTCGTTAACGTTCGCGGCAAGATGAAGCGGACTGGTCAGAATTGGGGTAAGCGTAAGAACTGGAAAAAGGCTTACGTCAGTCTCAAGGAAGGCCAGGATATCGACTTCATCGGTGCTGAATAAACGGTTTAAGGAATTTTGGTATGGCAGTCGTTAAAACAAAACCAACATCTGCTGGGCGTCGTTTTGTCGTCAAGGTAGTGAATCAGGATCTGCATAAGGGTGAGCCATACGCGCCACTTCTTGAAAAGCAGAGTAAGACCGGTGGACGAAATAACCTTGGACGAATTACCACTCGTCATAAAGGTGGTGGCCATAAACAGCACTATCGTTTGATTGATTTCAAGCGAAATAAGGATGGTATCGCTGGCAAGGTCGAAAGAATTGAATATGATCCCAATCGGACCGCAAATATTGCATTAATGCTGTATGCGGATGGCGAGCGGCGGTATATAATTGCGCCCCGCGGTATCAAGGCAGGCGATGAATTAATGTCTGGCCAGGATGCGCCCATTAAGCCGGGTAACTGTATGCCACTGCGGAATATTCCGGTGGGTACGATTGTCCATTGTGTTGAATTACGCCCAGGTAAGGGTGCCCAGTTGGCACGCAGCGCTGGTACATCAATACAGTTTGTTGCTCGCGAAGGTCGTCATGCGACGATTCGTTTACGCTCCGGTGAGATGCGCAAGGTACTGTCAGATTGTCGCGCCACGATCGGTGAAGTTAGTAACACTGAGCATAATTTGCGTAAGTTAGGTAAGGCCGGTGCTTCTCGCTGGCGCGGTGTTCGTCCGACCGTTCGCGGTGTGGTCATGAACCCGGTAGACCATCCACATGGTGGTGGTGAAGGTCGTACCTCTGGTGGCCGTCACCCGGTAACACCCTGGGGTGTACCAACCAAGGGTTATAAGACCCGCAAGAACAAGCGTACAAGTAAATTGATTGTACGTCGTCGTAATCAGAAGTAATTGAGAGAGTAGAAACGTGCCACGTTCTATAAAAAAAGGACCATTCGTTGACCTGCATCTGTTGAAGAAAGTCGAGACGGCGCACGAGTCACAAAGCAAGAAGCCGATCAAGACCTGGTCGCGCCGTTCCATGATCTTGCCGGATATGATTGGCTTGACTATCGCTGTTCATAATGGCCGTCAGCATGTCCCCGTGCTGGTCTCCGAGAACATGGTAGGTCATAAGTTAGGTGAATTTGCACCGACCCGTACTTACAAGGGTCATGTGGCAGATAAAAAGTCTAAATAAGAGGTTACACGATGGAAGTTGCAGCTCGCTTAAAACATGCACGCATTTCTCCGCAGAAGTGTCGTCTGGTCGCTGACCAGGTGCGCGGTATGCCAGTTGAGAAAGCCTTGCAGTTATTGGCATTCAGCCCTAAAAAAGCCGCGGCGATCGTCAAGAAGCTTCTTGAGTCTGCCATTGCTAATGCAGAACACAATGAAGGTGCTGATATTGACGAATTAAAAGTCAGAAGTATCTTCGTTGACGAAGGTCCGACAATGAAGCGGTGGCGTCCACGTGCGAAAGGCCGTGTAAACCAGATTTTAAAACGTACCAGTCATATTACTGTGACGGTTGCAGAGCGGTAAGAGAGAGACGGATATGGGTCAAAAAGTACATCCAACCGGCATACGCCTCGGTATTGTAAAGGACTATACGTCCAAGTGGTTTGCCGAGACTAAGGACTATGCCAACTATCTGAATAGCGACTTGACGGTCCGCGAATTTCTGAAAAAGAAGCTGTCGCAGGCCTCGGTTAGCCGTATTCAGATTGAACGTACAGCTGGTAATGCCAACATTACGATTCATACCGCTCGTCCTGGGCTGGTCATTGGTAAGAAGGGTGAGGACATCGAACGCCTTCGTCATGAAACCTCAAAGTTGATGGGGCTGCCAAGTGTGCACATCAATATTGAAGAGATTCGTAAGCCTGAACTGGACGCGCAGCTTGTCGCCGAAGGTATAGCACAGCAGTTAGAGCGTCGTGTTATGTTCCGCCGTGCAATGAAACGTGCCGTGCAGAACACCATGCGTCTGGGTGCGCAAGGTGTCAAGATTAACATTGGTGGCCGTTTGAATGGTGCTGAGATTGCGCGTAGCGAATGGTATCGTGAAGGTCGCGTACCGCTCCACACACTTCGTGCGGACATTGATTATGGTTTCGCTGAAGCCAAGACGACATACGGTATTATTGGCGTTAAGGTCTGGATCTTTAAAGGCGAAGTGATTGGCAAGCAGGAAGAAGCTGAACCTGCAAAAGCAGCCGCCAATTAAGTTAAAGGGTTAGAGAAATGCTTCAACCGAAACGTACAAAATTTCGCAAACAGATGAAAGGTCGTAACCGTGGCTTAGCGGTTCGTGGCAGTAAAGTCAGTTTTGGCGAATATGGATTAAAGGCAACCGGGCGTGGTCGTATTACGGCGCGTCAGATTGAGGCGGCACGTCGTGCAATGTCACGTCATATTAAGCGTGGCGGAAAAATCTGGATTCGTATTTTTCCGGATAAGCCAATTACCCAGAAGCCACTGGAAGTTCGTCAGGGTAAAGGTAAAGGTAATGTTGAATACTGGGTTGCTCAGATTCAACCAGGTCGTATGTTGTATGAAATGGAAGGTGTAAGTGAAGAAATTGCGCGTGAAGCCTTTCGTCTGGCGGCTGCCAAACTTCCGATAACCACAACGTTTGTAACTCGGACGGTGATGTAATGAATGCGAGCGATTTGAGAAGTAAAAGCGTCGTCGATCTTAATAAAGAATTGATGGAACGTTTACGCGAACTGTTTAGCCTGCGTATGCAAAATGGCACCGGGCAGTTAACGCGTCCACATCAGGTTAAAGTTGTACGTCGTAGTATTGCGCGTATCAAGACCATCCTGAATGAGAAAGCAGGTAAGGCAGAATGAGTGAAAAAGCAAAAGTAGAGCGGACCGTCACTGGTCGTGTTGTCAGCAATAAGATGGATAAATCTATCACTGTGCTGGTCGAACGCCGAGTAAAACATCCGGTTTATGGAAAGTATGTGAAGCGCTCTAGCAAGGTACATGCTCATGATGAAAAAAATGAGTGTAATGCCGGTGACCTTGTCACAGTAAAAGAGTGTCGACCACTCTCTAAAAGTAAGAACTGGACGCTGGTTACAATCGTAGAACGAGCCAGCTTGGCGTAAGCGAACAGATTAGGAATTGCGGAGTCTGTCATGATTCAGATGCAAACTATGCTCGATGTTGCTGATAATAGCGGAGCACGTCGTGTAATGTGTATTAAAGTGTTGGGTGGTTCTCATCGCCGTTATGCGGGTGTGGGTGATGTTATTAAGGTTAGCATTAAAGAAGCTATCCCCCGAGGTAAGGTCAAGAAGGGTGATGTTTATAATGCAGTCGTTGTTCGTACCCGTAAAGGTGTGCGTCGTCCCGATGGCTCATTAATCCGTTTCGATGGCAATGCGGCCGTTCTGCTGAACACTCAGTTGCAGCCGATTGGTACACGTATCTTCGGGCCTGTGACGCGTGAGCTGCGAAATGAAAAGTTCATGAAGATTATTTCACTGGCACCCGAAGTGTTATAGGCGGAGATTGAGGCCATGAAAAAGATTAAAAAAGGCGACGAGATTGTCGTTTTGACAGGTAAAGACAAGGGCAAGCGTGGCAATGTCTCGCGTGTGATGCCTGATGCTGAACGCGTACTGGTTGATAATATTAATATTGTCAAGAAGCACCAGAAGGGCAATCCTCAGATGGGAACACCGGGTGGTATTATTGAAAAAGAAATGCCCATTCATGTTTCTAATGTGGCATTGGTAAACCCGGTAACCGGTAAAGCTGATCGTATTGGCTTTAAGGTACTTGATGATGGTCGCAAGGTACGTTGTTTTAAATCCAATGGTGAAGTAGTAGACGCGTAAGCGTTGGGTGAACATGATGGCTAGGTTACAGCAATTTTATAAAGATAATGTCGTCAAGCAATTGATGGACGAGTTTAAATACAGCAGCGTGATGGAAGTTCCACGTATAACTAAAATTACGCTCAACATGGGTGTGGGCGAGGCCCTGGTTGATAAAAAGGTAATGGATAATGCCGTTTCCGATATGACCAAGATCTCCGGCCAAAAGCCTATTGTTCGTAATGCGCGTAAGTCAGTTGCGGGTTTTAAATTGCGCGAAGGCTCTGCTGTTGGCTGTAAAGTTACGCTTCGCCAGAACAAAATGTATGAGTTTCTAGATCGTCTGATATCGATTTCGCTACCTCGCGTACGTGACTTTCGCGGGCTAAATCCAAAGTCATTTGACGGTCGTGGTAACTATAGTATGGGTGTTCGTGAGCAGATTATCTTCCCAGAAATTGACTACGATAAAATCGATGCGATTCGGGGTATGGATATTACCATTACGACAACAGCTAAAACAGATGAAGAAGGGCGCGCATTGTTAGCGGCTTTCAATTTCCCTCTCAAGGGCAAGGCATAAGGAGCGGCGGCAAGATGGCTAAAAGTTCAATGTTAGCGCGTGAAAAGAAACGCAAAAACGCTGTAGATAAGTACGCGGACAAGCGTGCCAGCTTGAAAGCAATGATTAAAAATCCAGGCGTTAGTTTTGAAGAACGTATGGATGCACAGCAAAAACTGCAAAAATTGCCGCGTGACGCAAGTCCAAGTCGTATGCAGCGTCGTTGCCGAGTGACCGGTCGCCCACATGCGGTTTATCGTAAATTTGGTTTATGCCGCAATAAGCTGCGTGAAGCTGCAATGCGTGGCGATGTGCCTGGTTTGCACAAAGCCAGCTGGTAAGAGTAGGAGTACACCACAATGATGACTGACCCAATTGCTGATATGTTGACACGTATTCGCAACGGACTTGCGGCTAAGAAAGCCCAGGTGATCATGCCGAGATCTATGCAAAAGCTCGCGATTGCCCAGGTATTGAAAGATGAAGGCTATATTACCGATTACGCGCAAGATGAAGCGAATGGTAAGCCGGTAATTAATGTTGAATTAAAATACTACCAGGGTAAGCCGGTTATTGAAAAAATTCAGCGTATTAGTCGCCCAGGCCTGAGAATTTACAAAGGCAAAGATGAACTGCCGAAGGTAATGGGTGGATTAGGTGTTGCAATTATTTCCACTTCGGCCGGCGTCATGAGTGATCGTGCTGCACGCAGTGCCGGTCATGGTGGTGAAGTACTGTGCTACGTACAGTAGTCGTGAAGGAATGTTGAGATGGCTAGATTAAACCCGATTTCAATTCCCTCTGGCGTTCAGGTAACGCTGAGTGAACAACAGATCTCTGTAAAGGGAAGCAAGGGTGCTATGGAGCATAATATTCACCCTTCGGTAGCAGTGTCCCAGAATGACAGTGTTATAAGTTTCGCTGCACGTGAAAATCAGATGGGTGCACAAGCCCAGGCTGGAACGGCCCGTGCAGTGATTCAAAATATGCTGACAGGTGTCAGCGCGGGTTTTGAAAAGAAACTTGAGCTGGTTGGTGTGGGTTATCGTGCCCAGGCTCAGGGTAAGATTCTGAATCTTACTTTGGGGTTCTCGCATCCGGTAAATTATGAAGCACCGGAAGGCATCACGATCGAAACACCTTCTCAGACAGAAGTACTCGTTAAAGGTATAGATAAGCAGAAGGTCGGTCAGGTGGCTGCCGAAATTCGTGCCTACCGCCCACCGGAGCCGTATAAAGGTAAAGGTGTTAAGTATGCGGACGAGCATATCGTTCGTAAAGAAGCCAAGAAGAAATAGTCTATTTTTTAGGATTTGGCAATGGATAAGAAAGTTGCTCGTATACGTCGCGCTCGCCGCACTCGCTCTAAAATTCGCGAACTGGCAGAGGTACGTCTTTGTATTCACCGAACACCACGGCATATTTATGCGCAGGTGATTGGTGCCGATGGTGCGGCAGTCGTTGCCAGTGCCTCAACCGTGCAGGCAGATATTCGCAGCCAGGTAAAATATACCGGCAATACGGATGCGGCGGCTGCAGTGGGTAAAGCGATTGCGGAAAAGGCAAAAGCTGCTGGTGTCACCAAAGTCGCATTTGACCGTTCCGGTTTTAAATTTCATGGCCGGGTTAAAGCGTTGGCAGACGCTGCTCGTGAAGCCGGTCTGCAATTCTAAAGGAAGATACCGATGGCAGGTTTTGAAAATACACAGAGTTCAGACGGTCTCCAGGAACGTTTGGTCGGTATTCGTCGCGTGGCCAAAGTGGTCAAGGGTGGACGGATTTTTGGTTTCTCAGCATTAACCGTGGTTGGTGATGGACAGGGGCGTGTTGGTATCGGTCGTGGCAAGGCTCGCGAAGTACCTGTTGCTATCCAGAAGGCTATGGAAAATGCACGTAAAAATATGGTCAATGTTGAGCTGGTAGAAGGTACGCTGCAGTATCCCATTACCTCTGAACATGGCGCAGCTAAAATTTATATGCAGCCTGCATCAGAAGGTACCGGTGTTATTGCCGGCGGCCCGATGCGCGCCGTATTTGATGTGGTTGGTGTACACAATGTTCTGGCCAAGTGTATTGGCTCAAGCAATCCAATCAATGTGGTCCGTGCAACAATAAAAGGGCTTGCCAAAATGGCATCGCCTGAATCTGTTGCGGCTAAACGTGGCAAGCAAGTTAAAGAAATTCTGGATTAAACGTCATGCCGGCAAATAAAACTGTGAAAGTAACTCTAACACGTAGTCCTTTCGGTAAGATCAAGTCGCATCGTGAATGTGTGCGTGGTCTGGGCTTACGTCGGATGCATCAGACCGTTGAAGTGGAAGATACGCCTTGCACTCGCGGTATGATCAACAAAGCATATTACTTGCTGAAGGTTGAGGAGAATTAATATGCGTCTGAATACAATCAAACCGGCAAAAGGTTCCAAGTCCAATGCCAAGCGCGTTGGTCGTGGTATCGGCTCCGGTCTGGGTAAGACAGCGGGTCGAGGCCACAAAGGTCAGAAGTCACGCTCAGGTGGTTTCCACAAAGTCGGTTTTGAAGGCGGTCAAATGCCATTGCAGCGTCGTTTGCCCAAGGTGGGTTTTCGCTCACGTCTGGCAATGGTCACGGCTGAAGTGCGTTTGAATGAACTGAATGATGTTGATGCTGATGTGATTGATCTGCTGGCACTGCAAAACGCCAATGTGATAAGCAAAAGTATTAAACGTGCAAAAGTCATGTTGTCCGGGACAATTGACAAGGCCGTTACCTTAAAGGGTATCCGTGTCACCAAGGGTGCTCGTGAGGCAATCACCGCCGCTGGCGGAAAGGTCGAAGAGTAATAAATTATGTCTACTTCGCGCTCAGCAATTGCCGAGTCAATGGCGGCAGGAAGGTTTACTGAGCTGCGGCAGCGGATATTTTTTCTGATTGGTGCCTTACTGGTTTTCCGTATTGGCTCTTTTATTACAGTACCTGGAATAGACCCCCATGCCCTGGCGGCGATGTTTGACCAGCATCAGGGTTCAATTCTTGATATGTTTAATATGTTTGGTGGTGGCGCACTGAAACGTTTATCTGTTTTTGCACTGGGGATCATGCCCTATATATCAGCATCGATTATTATTCAGTTGTTGACCAAGGTGCATCCCAAACTGGAGCAGTTAAACAAAGAAGGTGCGGCAGGGCGTAGAAAGATTACACAGTATACGCGTATGGCCACACTGGCACTGGCCACGTTCCAGGGGCTTGGCGTTGCGGTAGCTCTGGCTCGCCAACCGGGGCTGGTTCTGCACGATAATTTGTATACGTTTTATTTTACTACCGTGGTAACGCTGGTCACGGGGACAATGTTTTTGATGTGGCTTGGTGAACAAGTGACTGAGCGTGGCATTGGCAACGGTATTTCGATGATCATCTTCGCCGGTATTGTTGCTGGTCTGCCGCGGGCGATTGGTGGCACACTGGAGCTGGGTCGTACTGGTGAAATGAGTCACGGCGTGATTCTGTTGCTGTTCGTCGTCACGCTGGCTGTTATTGCCTTCGTTATCTTTATGGAGCGTGGTCAACGGCGGATTACCGTTCACTACGCCAAACGACAGCAGGGCCGAAAACTCTATGCGGCACAGTCTACACACCTGCCGTTAAAGATTAATATGGCGGGTGTTATTCCGCCGATCTTTGCCTCGGCGATTATTCTGTTTCCAGCAACGCTCGCGGGCTGGTTTGGTGGTACTAAAGAAGGTGGAATTGGCTGGTTACAGGACGTGGCCACGATGCTGTCACCTGGACAGCCGGTCTATGTCATGTTGTATGCACTAGCAATCGTTTTTTTCTGCTTCTTCTATACGGCGTTGATGTTTAATCCGAAGGAAACGGCAGATAACCTGAAGCGTTCTGGCGCTTTTATCCCTGGGATACGTCCTGGGGAACAAACGGCAAAACATATCGATACGATTTTAGGTCGATTAACACTGGTCGGTGCTATTTATATTACCGCGGTGTGCTTGTTACCAGAGTTTTTAATCGTAGCATGGAATGTCCCATTCTATTTTGGTGGTACTTCCCTGCTGATTATAGTGGTAGTTGTGATGGATTTTATGGCGCAGGTGCAGTCGCATCTGATGTCCCATCAGTACGAAGGCATGATGAAAAAGGCCAACCTGAAAGGGCATGGCCGTTCAGGCATGATGCGTTAGGCCTGAGTGACGGGAGCAGAGAAATGAAAGTTCGTGCATCAGTTAAGAAAATTTGTCGTGAATGTAAGATTATCCGCCGCAACGGGGTTGTCCGGGTAATTTGCAAGGATCCACGGCACAAGCAGCGTCAGGGCTGATTTAGTGGTCTATGGTGAGATTATGTCTTGCTGTAGGGCTTGGATATAGGTAAAATTCCCCGTTTTCGCACCCTGAGGTGCGATCGGTCGATGTATTGGGTTTTAAGGAGTGGCTAATGGCCCGTATTGCTGGCATAAATATTCCAGATCAGAAACATACTGAGATAGCGCTGACATCCATATATGGTGTTGGTCGGCATACTTCACAGCAGATTTGCCAAAACGCCGGTATTAGCCCGACAGTTAAGGTCAAAGACCTGACTGAGGCGGAACTGGAAACTTTGCGTACAGAAGTAGGCAAATTTACCGTCGAAGGCGACTTACGACGTGAAGTTTCGATGAATATCAAGCGCCTCATGGACCTTGGTTGCTATCGCGGTATTCGTCATCGCCGTGGTCTGCCTGTCCGTGGACAGCGCACCAAGACAAATGCACGTACCCGTAAAGGTCCGCGTAAAATGGTCAAGAAGTAATTAAACAGGTCAATATTTATGGCAAGCAAACCCGCATCTCGTACCCGCAAGAAAATTAAACGCGATATCTCTGATGGTATTGCCCATATTCATGCGTCTTTTAATAACACCATCGTCATGATTAGTGACCGTCAGGGTAATACGCTCTGCTGGGCTACGGCAGGCGGTTCAGGTTTCCGTGGATCGCGTAAAAGCACTCCCTTTGCCGCACAGGTGGCTGCCGAACGTGTTGCGGATACAGCCAAAGAGTATGGCATGAAAAATCTTGAGGTTTGTGTCAAGGGTCCTGGTCCTGGACGTGAATCTGCCGTACGTGCCCTGAATGCGAAGGGCTTCAAAATCACCAATATCGCGGACGTGACACCCATTCCACATAATGGTTGTCGTCCACCCAAGAAACGTCGCGTATAATAGCGGAGAATTACATTGGCTAAGTATATCGGTCCAAAGTGTCGCCAGTGCCGTCGAGAAGGCGAGAAACTGTTCCTCAAAGGCGAGAAATGCTTTAGTAGCAAGTGCGAAATTGAAAAGCGCCCCACACCACCTGGTCAACACGGTGCTCGTCGTGGGCGTAACTCTGACTACGCAATGCAGCTACGTGAGAAACAGAAGCTACGTCGTACCTATGGTGTATTAGAAGGACAGTTCCGCAATTATTATAAAGACGCGGATCGTCAGAAAGGCTCGACAGGTGAGAATCTGTTACAGCTACTGGAAGCACGCCTGGATAACGTTATCTATCGTATGGGCTTCGGTGCCTCACGATCGGAAGCACGCCAACTGGTTCGCCATAATGGTGTCACCGTTAATGGTCAAAAGGTTAATATCCCTTCCTACAGCGTCAAGGCTGGCGAAAAAGTCGCTGTCTCTACGAAGGCTGCAGGACAGTTACGCATTAAAGCGGCAATGGAAATGGCCCAACAGCGTGGTATTGCGGAATGGCTAGAGGTCGACGCAGATAAGCTGGAAGGTGTATTCAAAAATCTGCCTGAACGCAGTGATCTGTCAGCAGATATCAATGAACATTTAGTAGTGGAGTTGTACTCCAAGTAATCAGGTTGCTGAATAACAATCTTTAAATTTGATTGTTGTCGCAAAGGGATTAAGTATTTAACTGAAGAGGCAATCGATGCAGGGCTCAGTTACAGATTTTTTAAAACCACGCATTGTTGATGTTCAACAAATCAACGATATGCACGCCAAGGTAACGCTGGAACCGCTTGAAAGGGGTTTTGGTCATACTCTCGGGAATGCATTACGTCGTATCCTGTTGTCATCTATGCACGGCGCTGCCATTACAGAGGCGGAGATTGAAGGTGTTCTACACGAATATACTTCTATTGAAGGTGTGCAGGAAGATGTTGTTGAAATTCTTCTTAACCTGAAGAATGTAGCGATTCGTCTGAGTAATGCAAATGAAGCCCGCCTGACCATCAATAAAAAAGGTCCAGGTCCGGTCACCGCTGGTGATATTGCAGTTGACCATAATGTTGAAATTATTAATCCTGAACTCGTCATCGCAAACCTGACAAAGACAGGTGAGCTGAATATGGTATTAAAGGCTGTACGTGGCCGCGGTTACGAGCCATCTACTGTACGTATTAACAATGATGACGAAGAAGACCGTCCTATTGGGCATTTGCAGCTCGATGCGAGTTTTAGTCCTGTTCGTCGTGTCTCCTATGTGGTGGATAGTGCCCGTGTTGAGCAACGTACGAATCTGGATAAACTGATTATCGAGCTTGAGACAAATGGTACGATCGATCCAGAAGAAGCGATTCGTACCGCCGCGACGATCCTGCAGGATCAACTGTCAGCCTTTGTCGATTTGTCGAGCAAACCTGAAGTTCAGGCAGCTGATAATGAGCCTGAGGTCGACCCAATCCTGTTACGCCCGGTTGATGATCTGGAACTTACTGTGCGTTCAGCGAATTGCCTAAAAGCGGAACAGATCTACTATATTGGTGACCTGATTCAACGTACTGAAGTTGAACTACTCAAGACACCAAATTTAGGCAAAAAATCGCTAACAGAAATTAAGGATGTGCTGGCGACACGTGGATTGTCACTTGGCATGCGTCTGGAAAATTGGCCACCGAGCTCACTGAAAGAAAAGCGTGACGATAAAGCCGGTATCCTGTAATTATTAATCGTTTTAGAAGTCTAAGGTAAAGTATCATGCGTCATCGTAAAAGTGGTCGTCAGTTAAATCGTAATAGCAGTCATCGTAAGGCTATGTATCGCAACATGTCCGCGTCACTGTTTGAGCATGAAATGATTCGTACAACCCTTCCCAAAGCCAAGGAACTGCGTCGAGTTGCAGAACGCCTTATCACTATGGCCAAGACTGACAGTGTTGCCAATCGGCGGCTTGCTTTCTCCCGTCTGCGTGATCGCGATATGGTGACTAAATTATTTAATGAATTAGGTCCCCGTTATCAGGCAAGGCCTGGTGGTTATCTGCGTATTCTGAAGTGCGGTTTCCGCACAGGCGATAATGCACCAATGGCAATTGTGGAGCTAGTTGATCGTGTTGTTGCGGAGTCTTCTTCAGCAGCAGACGTTGAGACAAGTGCAACCGCCTAGACCAAAGCTCTCATTAAGATGAAAAAAGCCGGGTTCTCCCGGTTTTTTTTGGTCTATAGTTTATCGACGCCAGGTTGTTAGCAAAGATACGGGCCTTAATATGATACTTTTATTTACTGATTTTGGGACGAATGGACCCTATGTTGGTCAGATGAAGTCGGTTCTCTATGACGCTGCACCAGATTCAGTGGTCATTGACCTGATGCACGACGCACCCAAATTTGACCCTAAGGCCAGCGCATATTTGCTGTCTGCTCTGAGCAAGTTTGTACCGAAAGATACTATTATCCTCGCGGTAGTTGATCCAGGGGTTGGACATCCGGCGCGTCGCCCCATCATGATTCAAACAGACTGCCACTGGTTTGTAGGGCCCGATAATGGTTTGTTTCATCGTGTCGTTAAAGACTCAAGAGATGTTAGTTGTTATGAAATCGTTACCGACAGCAATATCTCCTCTTCATTTCATGGTCGTGATGTGTTTGCTCCAGCAGCCTCACAGTTGGTAAAGCAAAGATTACCCAGGACACATAGGATAACAAACAGCTCCCTGCTAAAAACCAACTGGCCAGAGGAGCTGGCTGAAGTCATTTACATCGATCACTACGGCAACGCGATGACGGGCCTGCGTGCGGCGAATATCGAGAAAACAGCAAAACTGGTGATTAGTGATGTGGTTGTCTCTTATGCAAGGACATTTTCCAGTGTAAAGAAGGGCGAGTTGTTTTGGTACAAGAACTCAATAGGACTGGTTGAAATAAGTCAAAATCTGGAGAGCGTGCACAAAGGTTTGGATATAAACATCGGTATGCCTGTCGCTTTTCATGACAAAGACTAGGAAAATGCTAATAGCTTCTCTAGTGCCTCGATTTCATCACGCGCACTTTCAACTATTTTCATGCTTCCATGCGGACTTAGCTTACCAGAGGCAAATTTTCTGTATGCCGGTATGCTATCGATCGTCGGCAGAGATTGAGACGAGGGTGTGCCTATTGCCTGATGCAGGCGTGCTAAAAGGACGACATCAGTATAGTCAGGATGGCGCTTTGGATTTCTTTGCCAGGTTGTTGACTCTAATGCAACGCTGACAATCTCATCGGTAAATCCCCACTTGCGCAGTATCATTGAGCCAACTATGGGGGTCAATTTGGCAACGACCGAATTAAGTAAGGGCAAGTTTTTTTGTAGTTCAGGGTAGATTTCAGCATGCTGTATAACGGGCAAGGCACCAATCCGGCATAGCAAGCCAGCGAGGAATGCTCGCTCCTGATGAATGCCCTGGGCATAGGGTGCCAGTATAAAGCTTAAGGCAGCGATTCGACTATTGGCCTTCCAAAGATCATGGATATAGTGGCGAAAAACTTTAGATGGTGAGGCATACAATTGTTGTAATGTGAAGCCAACAGCCAATTGCCGGGTGATATCAAAGCCAAGATGTTCGACAGCATGGCGTATGGTGATAATTCTATTCTCTGTGCGGTAGAGAGGGCTATTAGCGGCCTGAATAATCCGTGCTGTGACGGCTGGATCAAATTGTAATAGGCGCGTCAGCTTGACAACATCCATATCGGGGTCGTCAGCGGCCCTGGTAATACGAATTGCGAGCTCTGGCATTGAGGGGATGACGAGCCTGTCTGTCATGTAATCATGCAATATTCGATATAAAACTTTCTGCTCAAGACCTGTGCTGCTGGTATTTAGTTCCTCAACAGAATAGAGTGGAAGTTTATCTTTGCTGAGAAGTAGCTCCAGCAGGTCTCGATCAATTCGCAGAAAGGTACTATCTGTCTCTGCTGTCGCCGTAACGCGGCGTGGTTGATGCGGTGCCAATGGCAGAATAGCTTTACTATCCTGACTGGAGAACTGTTGTGCCGACTGCTGAGGGGACGTAATATTGAGCACACCATCCAGAAGATAATAATGCCAATTATCGGTCTGGCCACGTACGAATAAATTTCTATGGGCGCTAATTGTCTCAGGATAAAGTTTCTGGGCAAGTTCCTCCAGCCCCTCATCGTCAAGTTTGTTGAGAGGCTTGAGTTTCTGGATTTGTGTAATGGATACTGCTTTTTCCAAGGCGAAAAAATTTTCTGGATAGTCGGATACTAATTCTCACCCCTGGATGGTGGCCATGTCAATCAGTGAAGCAACTAGGCAGTTGCCGCTGTGCCCTGGAGTCTGTTCATGATTGCAGAGAATGCTCTATCGATCAGTGGTAGGTCATCAATGACCTTCGCCTTGCCAATACGAAAATCATTCGCCAGTTCAAAAAGCTTTTTATCCGCGATAACATCAAATTTCCAGTTGAGAAAGGTGAACTCACCTAATAAATCACTTTTCCAGGCAAGCCGCGCCCTTGTCGTTTGTTGGTCATCGTCTGTAAACTCTACCCATTTACCAGCTTCAAGATGACGTGCGAGTTCAAGATATTCATCATCGGGAAATACCTCAGACCGCTCTCCTTGATCAAACCCCTCGAGCACAATATTTTCCATAAGCTGCTTGTCGCTATCACTATCATCCATATCCATTATATCAATATCAGGTAGTTCGTTAATCGCTGCTTGCAACTGTTCAATGGAATCTGCCAATGAATCCTTTTGTATGTCTTGTACGTCGCTTTGGAAGACGCCGTCGACGTAATCGTCGTCTTCTGTTAATAATCTGCCATGAAGGCTGGCATAGTGATAAGGTTCAAGGGCCTTGATGATTTTCTCGATGTTTTCTTCAGGGGTTTCAATCTGTGCAAGACCCTCGTTTAGAGTCTCGATAATAAAGCGAAGGATGTTGCCAAGCTTTTTCCTATCCTGCGTGGCAAATTTAGGTTCAATCGACCAGCAAAGTATATCAATAAATCGTTGTTGATTTTTCCAGTGAGGGCTTTGCGGACCTTTTTCAAGGTAGGTGTCAAGCATGACATTTTTCCATGCACCGAGCAGCAATGAAGTAAAGGGTTCTGGTAATTCCTTGGTATATATTTGGTTTTGTATGGTTTCGCTTACCCACTGTGATGCTAGACGATATTCTTCTTTTTTATAAAATGGTTGTAGTGATTCTTCCTCAAGATGCTGGTTATTCTGATAGATTGCCTCAAGGGCCTGTTCAAACTCTTCCAGAACTGAAGTAAAAATTGCCAGATCATTATTAAAATCACGTATGATTTTATCAACTGCATCTTGAATTGCCAGTAAGGCAGGATGCAGGCTGTCTTCATCTTCGGAGGGAAGATCCAGGCCGGCGTGTGCCAGACTGTTCAGCAATTTCCGCGCCGGATGTCCGTTGATATTAAAAAATTCTTTGTCAAGGATCGCGGCCTTAATAATTGGAATCTGCAGTCGTGCAATACTACTTCGTGCCGTAGCGGGTATGTGTTTGTCGTCAAGCACGAACTCAAATAACATCGATACCAGGTCAATAATATCATTGTCTATTGGGTTTATTTGTTGTGTCGGATTGCTGCTGCTTATGGCCTGTTTTACCTGCTGATTAATCGCGTTAACTGAACAATCCGCGACACCAGCCTGGAACTGTTCCTGTAGCGGTGTCAGGTTGGCAATGAGGATCTCACTGGTAAGAACTCCTGCTGCCATGTTGTTGTCATGATAGGCTGTTAATGGGTTACCAGGATTTGATAAGGCAGGTGAGCCGAGGGACGGTCCGGGCTGTTGACGGAAATGTTGAAATGCCGTGAGGACACCTTCTTGTGCTGTCCCCGGGTAAGTGTTTTTATCTGATTCTGACGGTGCTGAATTGCCTGAATGATGTGTGCTCCCTGTCGTTGTATTGTTGTTTCTTACCTTAAGCTTTAATTGTGGTAAAACGCCTGCCTGAATAAAGGTGTCATTGATATTGTGATAATGCGTGCCGATGTTACCGTTGATGTGAAAGTCGAAGAGTTTAAATAAAATGAGTTTTATTTTTATGTCAGTGTTGAGTTCTCTGGCAGCATATTGAAATGCTTTGCAAAAGGTTTCTGGTCCAAGGGGGTTGTTACTGGCATCGATTTTTTTGTTGGTGACGATTTCTGATAATCGTTGCTCGATTGCACTGATGTCCTGCTGATAGTTTGACCTGATTTTCCTTATCAGATTTTTTATCGCCAGGTCTTCTTCCAGGTCTTGCTCCTCAATCAGACTTAGTTCGTCAGTAATAATGAATTCGCCGCTATCCTCATGGGGGGTTGATACCCAGAATTCTCTAAAGGCATCGGAAACCTGATTAAAAAAGGCTTCTTCTATATCATTACGCTTGAAGCGCATAATACGCATGGAGTCGAAATACAGACCCTGATCCATGTCATTGACTGATGTGCCCGCCAACTTAAAAAGTGTATCGTCAGCAGTATCGAACATCTGCTGCATTAATTCTTTCAGGTAGGCCAGGGTGAGTTTGCGGCAAGTATCTCCGAGTTGCCGTGCCTCAGAGGGTTCTATGGCAGCGGAGCTACTTTTACGTTGAAATGGAACAACCTTTTCTTCGACCATTGTCAGCCTCTGCAAATGTATAAAGCCATTGGTAGGGCAGGCAGACGTAGTCATAACGTCAACGGCTGTGGTAACCCCGCTATCATAAGTCATTACGACTCTCTAGACCGGTAGCTTTGCGTCCCCGACTTTCGTTCGAGTTTGCCCTTAATCTCACCTTTCCATCATAGGTTATCGAACGTGAGCAGGATTTTTAGAATAAACGTCTTTGGAATGTGAACTGCATCACACATTCAAAAATGCTATCGGTGGATATCTCTGTTGTCCGTTACCCTGCGGACGTTTTCGGGACCAGCAACTACTTTCGGCTGACAGCCTCGTCGCGTCGTGAGGTAATGAAATGTCCTTAAAGCCATACCTTAATGCTTATTCGGTCGTCAGCCCGCTCTTCACAGGGTGTTCGCAGGTGTCCCGGGTGTTCAACGGGACATACCGATTGACGATAATGCGGTTGTCAGGCGGCCTTCTTATAAATGAGACCATTGCGTAGCATCACCTCATTCTTATGGAGCTGGTCGAGGGGACAACAGCCATCAGTGTCGCATTCGGCGATGCGGTCGAAGACAAATTGTCCGTCTTCGTTGTGAATTGATTCATAAATGGTCTTTCCCAAATGAGAGCCGATGGGGCGGCTAAAGCTAACTTGGTTCACTTTTATACTCCGTCACTGCGTCGTTTGTTTATTAACAAAGGGTTATTATGCGTATCGGACAGTTGAAAGCGGACTTTAAAAAAAATGTGAATTTAGCCTGACCGGCCGACATTGGTCGGCTCAGGCCTGCTGCCGACGTGACTTCTCCAGTAATGGCTTCAGGTAGTGGCCCGTATGTGAGGCCTTGTGTGCAGCGACCTGCTCCGGTGTGCCGGACATGACGACAGTCCCCCCTTTATCGCCTCCCTCCGGGCCCATATCGATTATCCAGTCGGTGGTTTTGATGACGTCAAGGTTATGTTCGATTATGACGATGGTGTTGCCGTGGTCACGTAGACGATGTAGTACGTGCAGCAACTGTTCAATATCGTGAAAGTGAAGCCCTGTGGTTGGTTCGTCCAGGATATAAAGGGTATTGCCGGTATCCCGCTTGGAAAGCTCCCTCGATAGCTTAACCCGCTGGGCCTCGCCACCGGACAGGGTGGTGGCATTTTGACCGAGGCGGATATAGGTCAGGCCGACATCGACCAGAGTCTGCAGCTTGCGCTTTACTACCGGAATGGCATCGAAGAAGCCCAGCGCATCCTCGACGGTCATTTCCAGCACTTCATAGATACTCTTACCCTTATATTTGATCTCCAGGGTTTCGCGGTTATAGCGTTTGCCCTTGCAGACGTCGCAAGGCACATAGATATCCGGCAGGAAGTGCATCTCAACTTTGATGACGCCGTCTCCCTGGCAGGCTTCACAGCGGCCACCCTTGACGTTAAAGCTGAAGCGTCCCGGTGAATAACCACGGGCGCGGGCCTCCTGTGTGCCGGCAAATAGCTCCCTGATGGGGGTGAACAGCCCGGTATAGGTCGCTGGATTGGAGCGGGGGGTGCGGCCGATGGGGCTCTGGTCAATATCGACCACCTTATCGAATTGTTCCAGACCCTCAATGCTGTCATGAGTCGCAGGGTCCTCACCGCTACCATTGATGGCAATGGCGGAGGCGCGGTAGAGGGTATCATTGATCAAGGTGGACTTTCCTGAACCGGAGACACCGGTGACGGCGGTCATCAGGCCGATAGGGATGTCGACATTTACGCCCTTGAGATTATTGCCTGAGGCACCGCGAATGCATAGCTGCCGGGTCACGTCCATGGCAGTACGTGTCGTCGGCAACAGGATCTGTTTCTTGCCGGACAGGTACTGGCCGGTCAGGGATGCCGGGTTCTCCATAATCTCCTGCGGGGTACCCTGGGCAATAATGTGGCCGCCATGGACGCCAGCCCCCGGGCCGATATCCACCACATGATCCGCCGCGGCAATAGCCTCCTCGTCGTGCTCGACGACGATAACGGTATTACCAAGGTCGCGAAGATAGGTCAGGGTATGCAGCAGACGACTGTTATCCCGCTGGTGCAGGCCGATAGAGGGTTCATCGAGGATATACATAACCCCCACCAGACCGGCACCGATCTGGCTGGCCAGACGGATTCGCTGCGCCTCGCCACCAGAGAGGGTGTCAGCACTACGATCCAGGGTCAGGTAGTTGAGTCCGACATTCACCAGGAAATCCAGACGCTGACCGATTTCTTTGACGATTCGGGCGGCAATTTCGGCACGACGTCCGGTCAGGCGTAGATTCTGGAAAAACGTCTGTGCGGCATCGACCGGCATGGAGGTGATATCGGGCAAACTATACTGGTCAACAAACACATGCCGGGCACCGAGGTTCAGCCGGGTGCCGTGGCACTCCTGACAGGGCTGGTGACTGATATATTTGGCCAGTTCCTCGCGTACTACATTGGAGTCGGTATCCCGGTAGCGGCGCGACATGTTGTTGATAATGCCTTCGAAAGTCTGGCGTTTTTTGTGTTGACTACCCTGGTCGTTGACGTAGACAAAGTTGATTTCATCAAAGCCACTACCATAGAGAATGATTTTTTGCGTGTCCTCAGCCAGATCCCGCCAGGGGCTGTCCATGTCAAATTTATAGTGCTTCGCCAGCGAGGTCAGCATCTGGTAGTAATAAACATTACGCCGGTCCCAGCCACGAATGGCGCCGCTATTGAGAGACAGCTCGGGGTCGACCACGACTCGATGCGGGTCAAAAAATTGCTGGATACCCAGGCCGTCGCACTCGGGACAGGCCCCGGCCGGGTTGTTGAAGGAGAATATCCGCGGTTCTAATTCTGCAAGTGAGTACCCACAAACCGGGCAGGCAAAATTGGCCGAGAAAATGATGTCGGCCGCCTTGCCGTCCATATCGGCGATAAGGGCTCGACCCTCCGCCAGTCCCAGGGCGGTTTCAAAGGAATCCGCAAGGCGCTGCTTGAGGTCTTCGCGTACCTTAAAGCGATCAATAACGACATCGATCGTGTGTTTGCGACGTTTGTCGAGCTTGGGGGCCTCATCCAGGTTCATCACCTGACCATCAATACGCGCCCGAATGAACCCATCGGCCTGTAGGCGGTCTAGTACGTGTTCGTGTTCACCTTTGCGATCTTCAATGATGGGGGCAAGGAGCATGAGCTTGCTGCCTTCCGGCATGGCCAGGACCTGATCGACCATCTGGCTGACCGTTTGGGCATCAAGCACGATGTCATGTTCCGGGCAACGTGGCTCGCCAGCGCGAGCAAACAGCAGGCGCAGGTAATCATAGATTTCGGTAATCGTGCCGACCGTCGAGCGCGGGTTGTGGGAGGTGGACTTTTGTTCAATGGAAATGGCCGGTGACAGGCCCTCGATGTGCTCTACATCGGGTTTTTCCATGATGGACAGGAATTGACGGGCGTAGGCCGACAGGGATTCAACATAGCGGCGCTGGCCCTCGGCATAAATGGTGTCGAAGGCCAGAGAGGATTTACCCGAGCCGGATAGACCGGTTACGACAATCAGTTTGTCGCGGGGAAGGTCAATATCAATGTTTTTCAGGTTGTGGGTTTTGGCCCCACGGATACGAATCATGTTTAGAGTGGTGTTCATTTGATGTCTTTTTCGTTTAGCCGAGCAACCTGATAATATACGCTGCCTGGTAGTCGAGAAGCAAAGCTATCTGCACAGGTGTATCATTCACTAACTAACAAATGTTTGATCATGACAAATAATAACAACGTAAATCGCACGGCCGGTGGGGAAAGACGTATTGCGTTTAGACTGACCGAAGTGCATATCACCCGCCTATCTCAACCAAAGCCGTACAGGGGGAGCTGCGAATGACTTCTAAAAATGCTGATATGATTTTCGCCTCCGAGCGCCGTACGGCCTTATCCCTGGCCAGTATCTACTCCTTCCGAATGCTTGGGCTGTTTATGATCCTGCCTGTGTTTTCGCTCTACGCCCACGGGCTGAAGGGTGTGACCCCGACCATGGTTGGCCTGGCACTGGGTATTTATGGCCTGACCCAGGCGATCCTGCAGATTCCCTTTGGTATGCTGTCCGACCGGATCGGGCGTAAACCTATTATCACCCTTGGCCTGCTCATTTTCGTTGTCGGTAGTATTGTCGCTGCCCTGGCCTCGCACGCAAACAGTATCGAAGGTATTATCATCGGCCGCGCCCTCCAGGGTGGCGGTGCGATCGGTTCTGCCGTGCTGGCCCTGGCCGCGGATCTGACCCGGGAGGAACACCGTACCAAGGTCATGGCAACCATTGGTATGACCATTGGTGTGTCCTTTGCCATTGCCATGATTGGCGGCCCCTTGATCAACAACTGGCTCGGTCTGTCGGGTATTTTCTGGTTGACGGCGGTCCTGGGTTTGACGGGCATTGCCGTACTCCATTTATGGGTGCCGACGCCGAAGCATTCACGCCTGCATCGCGACACCGAGGCGGTACCGGCCCAGTTCACCGAGGTCCTGGCCGACACCCAGCTGCTGCGTCTGGACCTGGGCATCTTTACCATGCATCTGGTGCTAACCGCCCTGTTCGTGGCGCTGCCGGTCGCCTTACGTGACGTGGCGGGATTGCCTGCGGACCACCATTGGTACGTCTACCTGCCCGTCATGGCGCTGGGGTTTTTCTCGATGGTGCCGTTTATCATCATCGCCGAAAAGAAACGGCGTATGAAGGAAATCTTTATCAGCGCCATAGCATTGCTGGCCCTGGCCAATCTGGGCCTGTTTGAATTCCACCAGACCCTGACAGGCATCGTGGTGACCCTGTGGCTGTTTTTCACCGCCTTTAACCTGCTTGAGGCGACTCTGCCGTCACTGGTATCCAAGATGGCCCCGGCTCAATCGAAGGGCACAGCCATGGGGATGTATTCAAGTTCCCAGTTTCTGGGCATTTTCGTTGGGGGGTGGGCCGGCGGCTGGATGTACCAGCACCATGGTTTTAGCGGCGTTTTCCTGTTCTGTGCAGGCATGGCTGGCCTGTGGCTGGTGGTTGCCCTGACCATGCGTAGCCCCAGTTACCTTAGTACCTTTTTGCTCAATGTCGGTGATATCGACCAGGCCAGGGCAAGAACGCTGAATGATGCGTTGAGCGGGATACGGGGCGTGGCCGAGGCCGTGATTATCCCGGAAGACCAGGTGGCTTATTTAAAAGTGGACAATAAGATTCTGGATAAGGAGGCCTTGTATGCCTTTTCCGCGGGCAGACCGGATTAAGACAAATTTACGCTTGTGCCTTGCACCGCTGACGGGCTCGCCGTACCCTGTATAGTCTCTGTCGGGTCTGGTTCGACGGGGTACATGTCACATTGATAGTCTATGTTAAGCACTTGATTTTGGAGGATATATGGCCAGAGGGGTCAACAAAGTAATCTTGATAGGTAATCTGGGTAAAGACCCCGAGGTACGCTACTCGCCCAATGGGGCGGCAATCGCCAATGTCACCATCGCGACATCGGAGAGCTGGAAAGATAAAAATACGGGTGAGCAGCAGGAAAAGACCGAATGGCACCGGGTGGTGTTCTTTAATCGTCTGGCCGAGATCGTGGGCGAGTATCTGAAAAAGGGCTCCAAGATCTATGTCGAGGGCCGTTTACAGACACGTAAATGGCAGGATCAGCAGGGTCAGGATCGCTATACAACTGAAATCGTTGCAGGTGAAATGCAAATGCTGGATTCCCGGGGAGGTGGTAGCGCTAACTTTAATCAGGAGCCTGCCGCCGGTGGTAGCCAGTATAACCAGTCCGCGCCACAGGCAGCTTCTATGGCCCCGGCGGGTGATTTTGATGACGACATACCCTTTTAAGCCCAGTGACATCAACCGGATAAAAAATGCCAGCTCGATGCTGGCATTTTTTTTGCTTTTGGGCTAATTAATGAGTGAGTTTATTTGCATGCTTTTGCCTTAAAGCCGTGCTATAAACGCGCCGATAATACTGTTGGTTATGTGCTACGGAGGCGATTGTTCATGGCCAGAAACAAAATCAGTACTAGCAAGCCACAAACAGATGAAGACCTGGTTGATGATGACTTTGAAATTGATGACGGTGACTCAACACCGGAGGTCGTGGAGCATATCAGTCAGCCGGATAGATTGGTCACGCGCCGTCGTCTTGAGGACTACTTTGAAGCGAAGCGCTTAAAAGAACAAATGGGTGATGACTATTTCTAACAGGGTGTGGTTGGATGTCATGACAGATTGAGGTGTTGTAATTTTTCTTGCAGCATGCGTTTTAAATGCCCAAGATTTTTACATGCCTCAATTGTTTTCCTGTCCATGAACATCTCCAGCGCCCCATTGTCGTCCTTGATATAGACGGCGGGTAATTCCGTGGTCTCTTTTGAGTAAAGCTTTTTAAACTCATCGCGGTGTAAAAAAGTACAGTCTGCATTCAGCTCTTGCAAAAACCCAACCCACTCCTCACGGATAGAAAAATAGCCATGCGTCAGGGAACAGAGCTGGCAGGAATAAGTCCCGGGAGAAAGTATTTTATGCGCGATATCACTCACGGTATTAAATAAGCCACTATCGGCATTATAGACAAAGACCAAATGAGTCTGCATTTACCAGCATCCTTTAAACAAATGATGAGATGAGAGACGGCAGGGTATGCTCCCACATGCCGTTACTGCCCTACAGGATAACGCATAAAGGTGGGTGACTGGGGATATTCAGGAATTCTGTCATGCCCCGAACTGTCAGTGATGGACAGTAATAATGTGTGTACGGCGTCGTTGCGGGTGAAGGAGAGGCAAGTAAGTGGTTCGCGAGAGAGGGGCGAGCACGAAGGGGTTGTTCGCATCGCCTGTTGACCGGTGATGAACACTATGTCCCAGGGCCGTGGTGGGGTATGGCGGTACTCCGCGCCACCAGTCAGTATCTGTACAGGTCGTAGACCTTAAGTTCAGGGGCGTCAGGCGGATGGCCAATAGGCGAAGACTGGGTGCGATTGACTCAGCCCGAAGCGGGTAACGATATCGGGGCACCACTGGGTGGTAAAATACAGTGTATTTGGTGCCTGTTTAGGTTATAAATCTAGCCCAGTAAAGCGATATATTTTGATGGTAATCATTATTATTTTTGATGATTCGCTCTCGAACATTTAAAGCACACTTAAAACGACGTAGTACAGAATATGGATATTGATGCCTTAAAGACTTTTGTAGAAGTGAATCGGACCCGTCATTTTGGCCAGGCGGCAAAGAATTTATACGTTACACAATCCACGGTGAGCGCACGAATTCGTATGCTGGAAAATCGTGTAGGGGTGCCACTCTTCGTCCGGGAACGAAATAATATTCAGCTGACAGCGGCGGGTTTGAAATTGCTGCGTTATGCGGAAAATATTCTGACCACCTGGTTGCGGGCATGTCAGGAGATAAGTGTCGAGGACGAGAAGCTGATCCCCTTTGTGGCGGGTGCAACCCCGAGCCTGTGGGATGCTGGCTTGCAAGGCTGGATCCAGTATATGTATCAGGTCGAGCCGGATCTTGTCATGCATGCCGAAGTCCATGGACCGGAAATGCTTGCCCGCCGTATCCAGGATAATACGATGGATCTTGCCTTTGTCTTTGATGCGCCGCAGCATCAGGGTATGGAGTGTATGAAGTTAACGTCGATCCCCATGGTCATGGTCTCTTCAGAAAAGGGTCTGACGGTACAACAGGCGGTAAGTGTAAACTACATTCTGATCGAATGGGGGACCAGTTTTTCAATTGCCCATGCCAAACACTTTCCTGACATGATGGTACCAAGAATTCGGGTCATGCTGGGTCGGCTGGGGCTGGATTATTTACTGGTCAATGGTGGCTCAGCCTATATGGCTGAACCCATGGTCACTAGTTTGCTGAAAAAGAAAAAACTGTTTCGGGTGAACGATGCCCCGGTAATCAGCCGCGAGGTGTATGCAATCTATCCCGGTCTGACCACCAAGGCCGACCTTGTTAAAGCGGCCTGTGATTATTTTAAGGCGACGGTAACACCAGCAACCTAGCCTTTACCTCTGGTTCGCGTGCGATGCGGGCGGGCATTCTTTTCAATGAACTGCACAATAAGCTCCGCGACATTTTTATGCGTTGCCTTTTCAATGCCCTCCAAACCGGGGGAAGAGTTGACTTCCATTACCAGTGGACCACGCTTTGAACGCAGGATATCGACACCCGCCATATTCAGGCCCATGGCCTTCGCGGCCTGGACGGCGGTGGCGCGCTCTTCCTTGCTGAGCTTGGTGACTTCGGCACTGCCACCACGATGCAGGTTGGAGCGAAACTCTCCCTCGCGCGCTGTTCGTTGCATCGCGGCGATAACTTTATCACCCAGGACAAAACAGCGCACATCCGAACCTGAGGCCTCACGGATAAATTCCTGCACGATAAAGTTGGCATCAAGTTCATGGAAAGCGTCAATGACACTCTCAGCGGCCTTGCGGGTTTCGGCCAGTACAACGCCGCGGCCTTGCGTCCCCTCGATGAGTTTGATGACGAGCGGCGTTCCACCAACCAGATTGATCAGGTCTTCGGTGTTCGAAACAGAGTGGGCAAAACCGGTCGTCGGCAGTCCAACCCCTTTGCGTGACAGGAGCTGCAGACTGCGGAGTTTGTCGCGGGAACGCACGATGGAGACGGATTCGTTAATGGGGTAGACGCCCATCATTTCAAACTGTCGCAGAACGGCGGTTGCGTAACGGGTGACAGAGGCGCCGATACGCGGAATGATGGCGTCCACATCAAGCAGGGGGATGCCTTTGTAAAAGATGGCAGGTTTTTGTGAGGTGATATCCATATAGCACTTGAGTGCATCGATTACATAGGCCTCATGGCCACGGGCCTCAATCGCCTCTATCATTCGACGGGTGGAATAGAGTCGGGCATTACGTGACAGGATCGCAATTTTCATTCGTTATTCTTCTTCATCGTGCAGTCGACTGAGCAGGGATCGCGCCTCTGGTGTCGGGTTCGGCATACCCATCAGGTGTCGGGCGCCGGAGTCTACAAGAAAGTTGTCCATAATGGCAGTCCGGCCCAGTAACATTCGGTGCTTCATGGTGTCACGGTTGGTCAGGGTAAGTTGTATAGGCCAGGTTTCTCTGCCCAGAACGACGGCGGTCTGAATAACAAAACGTTGTTCGGAATGACCGCCGGAGTCAGTGACACTCCGTTGGTCAAGTACGATTGCCTCACAATGTTTTTCGATGCGAGTGGTTTTTTCATCGGGGTGCAGGCCAAAACGTACCATCGCCACGCCATTCAATTCATATGGTTCGACATAGAAAGCATGTAAGGCAGAGGTCTTGGCGCCCGTGTCGACCTTGCAGCGTAGCTTGTCGATCCCCAGCTCAGGCAGGGCAATCCATTCCCGCCAGCCAATAATTGGAAGTTCGTTTGGTTTCATGTGTATGCCAGGATAAAAATGATGAACGGATTAAAGACTTGTATGTGGCTTTGTCATTGATGTCAATAGAACACGCCCGTTATGTCTTGCAATAAGGCTATTGGGTCATTGGTCGCTTTTGCAGTTTTCTTTGCAGGGTGCGTCGGTGCATGCTAAGGGCGCGAGCCGCCGAAGAGATATTCCCCTCGTGTTCAGTCAAGACCCGTTGCAGGTGCTCCCATTCCAGTCGATTAACGGACATAGGTTGCTGGCTGATTGCCATCTCGCTATTACCCTGAACTCTTTCAAAGGCCTTTACAATATCAACGGCCTCGGCTGGCTTTGTCAGATAATGAACCGCACCAAGCTTGATCGCCTCGACAGCCGTTGCAATGCTGGAGAAACCGGTTAGTACGACCATGCGTAATTCGGGGTGTCGATGATGCAGGGCATCGATAAGGTATAGTCCGGACTCATTGCCGATTCGGAGATCGATGACCGCGTAGTCGGCGTGATCTGATTGATGCATGGCGACCTCGCTATTCTGTGCGTTTAACACCTGATATCCCAGACGTGTCAGTGCGCGTGTCATGGTGGCGCAAAAGACTTCGTCGTCATCGACGAGTAAAATAGTTTTCTGTGGAAGGTCAGCGTCGCTCATCTCAGGAATGATAGCGCATCAGGGGGATAGTGATACAGGCGGTAACCCCGTGTGTCTTGCGCTCAAACAGAGTGAACTTGCCGCCGAAGCGCTCAATAATGGCATGACTCAGAAACAGGCCAATCCCCATTCCCTGTTGCTGTGGTTCGACGGGGGTCAGGCCTAATTGTTGACGGATGTCGGCATCAAGGCCAGGGCCGCGGTCATGGATTTCCAGATTTAACAGGTGGTTATCCCAGTTGGCAACGATTTCAATCTCTCCCGGTGAAACCTGTACCGCATTGTCGAGTATATTATCGAGCGCCTGTTGCAGGGTGCGGTCCGCCAGTATGGCGGGGGACGATGTCGCCTCGGGCAGGTCGATGGTGATGTGTGCCTGCGGGTGACGGTGATGACATTGTTGCAGCCAGTCGTTTAAAAACAGATGCACGGGCTGTGGGTGGCCGGCACTGGCGGGTAGATTGCCGGCAGCAGCGGAGAGGTTGGCGAGTGCCTCCTTGCAACGATTAACCTGTTGCTTGAGAGTCTTGAGCTGAGCCTGCTTTTCTGTCTCCGAAAGTGTCGGTTCCGACAGCTCATCCACCAGTAGCGAGATCGTCGCCAATGGTGTGCCGAATTCGTGGGCCGTGGCGGCCGCCTGTGTTCCCAGTTCTAGCAGGCGTTCATCTCGCAGTGCCTTTTCTCTTGCCCGTGCCAGTTGTTGTTGGTGACGACGCAGGGCATTGCCCATGCCAACGACAAAATAGGCCACCAGCGTGGCGCTGACAATAAAGCCTAGCCACATACCAAAAATGTGTAGCCCAATCACCGAGGCATCATGATGGCGGTGCGGAATAATCAGTGGATAATGAAAACGGATTAGCAGGGAGTAACAGACAATGGTGGTCGCCGCGAGTATCCAGGTATGTCGTGCCGTGAGTATCGTTGCCGAGATGGTAATTGGCAGCAGGTATAAACCAGTAAAGGGGTTGCTGGCTCCGCCGGTGAGATAGAGCAACGCTGTCAGGGCGCTGACATCAACCAGCAACTGGATAAACAGCAGTGTCGGCGTGGCGGCCCGTTTACTGCGAATAAACCACCAGGTCCAGCCATTGAACAGGGTCAATGTCCCAATGATGCCTACGGAGGAGAAATAGGGTACTTGAATTTGATAATGCAAGATGGCGATGACAACGGCTGCGACATAGCCACTCATGGCAATGACACGGAGAAAAAACAGGCGCCACAAATTGGCATGATTCGCCTGGAGTGGCGTTTGTTCAGATCGCAGCATGGCGCAATTCTAACATCTGCCCGGTGCCCTCGGCTGCGACAATTTGTCGCGCGACACTGTGTCACATTTGCAAACCGGGCCTCTGGCGCTAGAGTAGCCCCATCTTGTAAACATCGTTTAGGTCAAGATACTTGAACACCCCGCAACTCTACCTCTCACTTAGCGGGATCTCGCATTGCCTTTTCGAAGGGATGCGATTTTTTTTGCCTGTCGTTTGTTATTCAGTCGGGCGCGGCCTGACGCCAAGACTGATGAGCCTGGCGAGGAGTAAGATCCAGGGAGCGCCATGCAGGCATAGATCAAAAATATCGATGGGACGATGCAATTCACCACTGGCCAGCATGCGCAGTTTTTCCCAGACATGGGGCTCGGGTACAAAGGGTGCCAGCCCCAGGGTAAGGCAGGCAACCAGCAGCAGGCTGAGCGGGATACGATTGAGCCAGTTCAACATAGCGATCTCATTTGTAATGTTTAAAGTGCGGTTTCGACAGGCATACCCGCGGCCTTCCACTCGGGGTAGCCATCTTCCAGGCGACGAGCATCATAACCTTCACGACGCAATTTCTCCACGGCATCGTAGGACAGCATACAGTGAGGGCCACGGCAGTAAGCCACAACTTGTTGCCCGGGCGGCAACTCGGCAAGGCGCGCCTCTAGTTCATTGAGGGGGATGTTAATGGCCCCGCAAAGATGCCCTGCGCGGTACTCCTTTGCTGGCCGGACATCAACCACGGTCACCTGGGCGGTCTTGACGCGATCAAGTAATTCCCGCGCCGGGATGGCCTCAAGATCATCTTTGATGGTGAAGTAGTGGTGGATAAGTTGTTTGACCTCGGCGAGGTGGCTACTGCCAACGCGACGCAGAATCAGTAATAGCTGCACGACATCATCGCCTGACAGGCGATAAAGGACCCGCTGGCCACGCTTGTCAGAGGTCACCAGTCCGGCCTGACGCAGTTGTTGCAGATGCTGTGAGGTATTTGCGACCGACAGGCGGCAAAGCGCCGCCAGTTCGTCGACGCCGCATTCCCGTTGCCCTAAAAACTCCAGTATTTCCAGTCGATTGGCATTACTCAGGGCCTTGCCGATACGGGCGAATTGCTCAAATAGTTGCTGCTTGGGACCGGATTTAGGCATAAAATAATATTCAATTGATTACTTGAATTATGATTATATTCAATTTAAGCTGGGTTGCAATATATTTTTTCACCGAGGTGTCCGATGGATATTAATACATTTGTCATGCAGCACGAAAAGCTTATTCGTATGGGGTTCTTTTTCGGCATGTTGGCCGTGATGGCACTATGGGAAATTCTGGCGCCAAGACGTGCCCTGACGGTCTCCAGGACCATCAGATGGGTGAGCAACCTGGGGCTGGTGTTTTTTAACAGTATTATCCTACGTGTGCTGTTTCCCGCGGCCGCCGTGGGAATGGCGAGCTTTACCAGCCAGCTGGGGTGGGGGATTTTTAACTACTATGAGGCCCCCTTCTGGCTGGCCGTGGTTGTGTCTGTGGTCGCTATGGACTTTGTGATCTATCTGCAACACGTGTTAGTCCATGCGGTACCGGCACTTTGGCGCTTTCATCGCATGCACCATGCCGATCTGGATTTTGATGTTACCACCGGGGCTCGTTTTCACCCCATTGAGATTCTTCTGTCCATGCTCATCAAGTTTGCCACTATCGTGGTGCTTGGTCCGCCTGTCGTCGCAGTAGTGATTTTTGAAGTGCTGCTGAATGCCACGGCAATGTTCAATCATAGTAATGCCCGTTTGCCATTGGGCCTGGATCGTATTTTGCGGCTGCTTGTTGTCACGCCCGACATGCACCGCGTACATCACTCTGTTGAAGATAATGAGGCCAATAGCAATTTTGGTTTTAATCTGCCGTGGTGGGATCGCCTGTTTGGTACCTATATTGCGCAACCACGCGCGGGGCATGAGGGCATGACCATTGGTATTCACAAATACCGTGATCCCAGACAGGTGAGCTGGTTTCCCGGCATGATGTTGCTACCTTTCAAGGGTAAGGTCTCTGGTTATGCCATTAATCGGCGTGAATGGAGTAAGGCGGATGAAGCATAATATGCGTGAAGTATTATCGATAAGCGGCTTACATCGAGTGACAATAGTGAATTTTGTAAGGCGGAGGTGATAAGGTGCAGAAATTATTTCGCATGCTATTAGTGTTACTCCTGGGAGCAGGTATCATTGCCGCGATTGTCTATCGTGACCAGCTGGACGTCAGTGCACTGGAGGATTGGGTCAAAGGTGCCGGCGGTGCTGGGCCGCTTGTATTTATGGGCATTTATATTCTTGGCACCTTGTTTTTCCTGCCCGGTTCGGTATTGACGCTGGCCGGAGGCGCCCTGTTCGGACCCGTTTTTGGTACTTTTTATAACCTGACGGCGGCAACGATTGGGGCGATGATTTCATTTGTTATCGCCCGTTATCTGGCCCATGGCTGGGTGGAGCAGAAGACCGCGGGTCGCCTGAAACAATTGAAGCAAGGTGTTGAAGCCGAGGGCTGGAAATTTGTGGCCTTTGTCCGCCTGGTGCCCCTGTTTCCCTTTAATCTATTGAATTATGCCCTGGGCTTAACCCGGATCAAATTCAGCCACTATTCGATTGCCACCTATATCTGCATGCTACCTGGCGCAATCGCCTATACCTATTTAGGTTATGCCGGTCGTGAAGCCATTGCGGGGGGCGAAGGTCTGGTGCAGAAAATCATGCTGGCCCTGGCGTTACTCGCCATGGTCAGTTTCTTGCCAAGCTTGATTGGACGCCTGCGACGTGGCCAGGTGATAGAGGTAACGACGTTAAAAGAAAGACAGCAGGCCAATAACGATACTCTGATACTGGATGTGCGTACACAAGCAGAGTTTGGCGGTAATGAAGGACATATCGGAAATGCCATCAATATTCCGGTTGGTGAATTATCCCATCGTCTAGAGGAGCTAAATAGTCATATTGATAAACCTGTTGCGATTGTGTGTCATACAGACAAACGTTCCGCCAAGGCCGCCCGTATTTTGACAAAACATGGTTTTAGTCAGGTGGTTATCGTGAAAAATGGTATGACGGCCTGGAAGGCCGCGGGTTTTGATATAGTGATGATTTAGTGATATTCGCCTGTTATTCTTAAAAACAGTCAAATAGTATTCGAACGAATTGGCATCTGATGAACGAGGCTGGCTTAATTAATACACCATCGTCTATTTTAGTACAGTGGCATGCCCATCCCATGAGCGCGCAGGAAGCCACGCGAGTTCTGCTTCATGGCCAGCATCTGCTTCAATCCCGCATTGGCAGAAAAAAATCGTACCTAATCCAGCTTCAGTTAATGTGCGCCCGTTATTGGCTGGGTGAGTTTGATCACTATGATTTTGAACTGATGAGCAGGACAATGGGCTCGACGCGACGATTACAGGCACTATTATATCTCACCTATGGTCAATTGTTGATTTCCTGCAAAAGCCAGGAGGCCTTCGGTTATCTGGACCGTGGCCAGCGTCTGGCAGATGGCATCGTCAAGCCGGAGGATTATTTTATTATTTTTAATCGTCACCATGATTTGCGTAGCCTGAAATTATCAGGAAATGCCTGCAACGGTCTCAGTTTACAGTCCTTGTTGACGGAGGCGGCGGTTATCGATAAGTTCAACCCCGGCCGTGAAGTTGAAATGATCTTCCGACCGGCAGAAATCGACACCTTACTAAAAAATACACGGAATGAATGATGCACGCAACTTTGCCACTATTGCAAACGACAGACTTCCCCCCGCTTCGCCGTGGCAAACTGGAAACGCTGCAGGTTAATTTAGGTTATCGATGTAACCAGCAATGTCTTCATTGCCATGTCAATGCCGGACCGAAGCGTAAGGAAAATATGACGGCGGAGACTGTCAATGACGTTATCGAATTTGTCGCAAAGAGTGGCATAAAAAAAATGGACCTGACCGGTGGCGCACCGGAACTGAATCCTGAATATCGTCGTTTAGTGGAAACAGTCCGTGCGCTGGATGTCCATGTGATTGATCGCTGCAACCTGAGTATTTTGCTTGAGCCCGGGCAGGAGGATTTAGCCGATTTCTTTGTGACAAATAAAATTGAGGTCGTGGCTTCACTTCCTTGTTATTCAAAAGAAAATGTGGATGGTCAGCGTGGCAAGGGTGTTTTCGAAAAAAGTATTGAGGCATTGCAGAAGTTGAATCGCCTGGGGTATGGGCATACAGATCGAGAATTGAAAATTAACCTTGTCTATAACCCCACGGGCCCTTTTTTACCACCGCCACAGCAACAACTGGAGCTGGATTATAAAAAAGAGCTTTTAGAAAAGCATGGTATCGTTTTTAATTCTCTCTATACCCTGGCCAATATGCCGATCCAGCGCTTTGGCAGTACCTTGATCTCCCGGGGTGAGTTCAAACAATATATGCAATTATTAAAGACGGCACATCAAGCTGATAATTGTCAGCACGTCATGTGTCGAAATATGCTGAGTATTAATTGGCAAGGCTATGTCTATGATTGCGATTTTAATCAGATGCTGGAATTACCGCTGGCAATACCTAATCGAGCACGCACACATATAAGTGAAATCGCTAATGAAGTCCTGGATAATTTGCCGGTTATAATCGCCGATCACTGTTATGGTTGCACGGCAGGTCAGGGAAGTAGCTGCGGCGGTGCCTTAACTTAAAGAATGCAGTTCTCTTTCATCATCCCCACTTTCAATGAAGCTGCAGAGTTGCCGCAGCTTGTTTCTGAGCTACAAAGAATTCATGCCCTGGGTCATGAAGTGATTATTGTTGATGGTGGCAGTCAGGACATGACTGTCGAGGTGCTTGTAAGGGAAGGTTATCATGTTATCGGCAACCCGCCTGGCAGGGCAAAACAAATGAATTCCGGTGCGTGTGAGGCAAAAAACGATGTGTTGGTATTTTTGCACGCAGACACAAGATTGCCTGTAGATGCATTCTCGAAAATGATGCAAGCATGTCAACACAACTCCTGGGGCAGATTCGATGTTGCCTTTACTGAGACGGGATTTCTTTTTAAAGTGATCGCGGCGATGATGAATTTCCGGTCTCGCATAACTGGGGTGGCGACTGGTGATCAATGTATTTTTGTGCGAAAAAATATCTTTGAACAGGTCGGGAGATTTCCTGATATTTCTTTAATGGAAGATGTCGCATTAAGCAAGAAATTAAAAAAGATTGCCTCTCCAGCTTGTCTTGATGTCTGTGTCATCACATCTGCTCGGCGCTGGAAGCAAAAAGGTATTCTACGAACAATCATTTTGATGTGGTATTTGAGACTGGCGTATTTTCTGGGTGTCGCGCCGAATAAACTACATCAGCTCTACTACGATAAATGAGCCACCGTTATCCAGATACAGCGCTACTGGTGTTTGCCAAGGCGCCCGAACCCGGCAAGGTAAAAACACGTCTCATACCGCTGCTGGGCAAAGTAGCGGCGAGTGAATTCTATTCTAAAATGGCCTCGGATATCATTTCGCGTCTTGCCGAGAGCAAACTTTGCCCAATGATTCTTTACTGCCACCCGGATACGACGCATCTATTTTTTGAACAGCATGCAAAAAAATTTAATCTGAAGTTAAGGTCGCAACAGGGTATGAATCTTGGTGAAAGGATGTTTCATGCGGTTAAGTGGGCTCTGGATTCCTCGTCAAAAGTCATCATTATCGGTACGGACTGTCCTTCATATTCAGCACACTATATTGAAGAAGCCGTAAACCAGCTGGATAAATATGCTGTCGTTGTAGGGCCAGCAACGGATGGTGGCTATGTACTTATTGGAATGAAGCAAGCTCACCATCAACTTTTTAGCGACATCGAGTGGGGTACTAATACGGTGCTACAGGCGACAGTGACAAAAATAAAAGAAAATAAACTAAGTTATTTTTTACTCTCACCATTGAATGATATTGATGAGCCAGGTGATTTGTAGTTTTTATGAAGCTAAACACGTAAATGGTCGGGGCGAGAGGATTTGAACCTCCGACCCCTTCGTCCCGAACGAAGTGCGCTACCAGGCTGCGCTACGCCCCGATGTTGATCTAGTACGTTCTTTTTACTGAAAACTCTGCCAGCTGTACAAGTGCATCTTTGTATTCGGAGTTCGGGATTTCCTTCAGGGCAGCAATTGCCTTGTCGGCCTCCAGTCTGGCAGCCTTGGCAGTGTAGTCGATGGCACCGGTGGATTCAATCGCCGCCATCACCTCTGTCGTATGTTCGCGGCCACCGTGTTCAATGGCGCTACGTATCGTCTGGGCCTGTTCCGCGCTACCCTGACGCATACTATATATAAGCGGGAGGGTTGGCTTACCCTCGGCCAGGTCATCGCCAATATTTTTGCCAATCTCTTCTGAGGTCGAGCTGTAATCGAGGACATCGTCGACCAGCTGAAAGGCGGTCCCCAGATGCATGCCATAGTCTGCCATGGCCTGCTCAATCTGTGGGGCTTGCAGGCTGATGACGGCAGAGAGCTGGGTGGCCGACTGGAATAGCTTGGCCGTCTTACTGCGAATTACCTGCAGGTAGTTCTCTTCCGTCGTATCCGGGTCATTGATATTGAGGAGCTGCTGGACCTCACCCTCAGCAATGGTATTAGTGGCCTCAGCGAGAATCTCCATGACTCGCATATTTCCTACCTCGACCATCATCTGGAAGGCGCGTGAGTAAAGAAAGTCGCCGACCAGAACGCTGGCCTCGTTGCCCCACAACGCATTGGCGGTGTCCTGACCACGGCGCATTTCGGATGAGTCGACAACGTCATCGTGGAGCAGAGTGGCGGTATGGATAAACTCTAAAACAGCTGCAATATCAATATGTTGTCGTGCTGTATAGCCGAGCGCCTTGCAGCCCAGCAGGTGCAGCACCGGACGCAATCGTTTTCCCCCGCTGTTAACAATGTGAAAGCCAATCTGGTTGATCAGGACAATTTCCGAGTTTAGACGGGTCTGGATGCAGCGGTTAACGCCCATCATTTCATCGGCAATTAAGCCATTAATATCTTCAATATTCATAATGAGTTACAGCTGCAGTCACAAAGCTTGGCATGCTAGAATCCACCGCCTGGACTGTCAAGCAAGCGAATGTAGTAGCGGGGCCGAAATTCCGCTGAAAAGCGGGAATAGTCGTTGACCTGTCCGCGGGCAGAGGCTAAAATTGCCGACCTTTCCGACATCGTCTTCCTGACAGTTAGGAAAAACCTTGGAGAAACAATGATGTACGCGGTAATCGAAACCGGTGGCAAGCAGTATCGTGTAACTGAAGGCCAACGAATTAAAGTTGAAAAGCTGGCAGCTGACGAAGGTGCCACTATCGATCTGGATAAAGTCCTGATGGTCGCCAATGGCGACGATATCAAAGTCGGCGCACCATATGTGAGTGGTGGCAAAGTCACAGCTACCATCAAAGCGCATGGTCGTGGCAAGAAGGTTATGATCATCAAGTTCCGTCGTCGTAAGCACTCGCGCAAGACGCAGGGACACCGTCAGAGCTACACAGAAATTGAAATTACCGGCATCAAGGCCTAAGCCGGTTAAGACAGATTTGAGGTAAACGAGCATGGCACATAAAAAAGCAGGCGGTAGTACCCGTAACGGTCGCGATTCTATTTCCAAGCGTTTGGGGGTCAAGCACTTTGGTAATGAAGCGGTCATCGCCGGTAATATTTTGGTCCGCCAGCGTGGCACCAAGTTTCACCCCGGTGTCAACGTAGGGCGCGGTCGTGACGATACCCTGTATGCCAAGATTGACGGTAAGGTGGTTTTCGAAACCAAGGGTCCAAACCAGCGTAAACAGGTCAGCGTCTATCCTGCCTAAGTATTACGTCCTGGCACGATACACAGACCCCGTCCTTTGACGGGGTTTTTTGTTTTAAAAACAGCTACGAGTAGCGAGGTATAAGTAACGAGAAATGTGGTCGTGAGTGTTCCAGGTTTATTAAAAAATATATGTCGATAGTAGATATATTTAATCTCGAAACTCATCACTCGATCCTCAATACTATATATATAATTTATGAAATTCGTTGATGAAGCCAACATACGAGTGGAGGCAGGCAAAGGCGGCAATGGCTGTGTCAGTTTTCGTCGTGAAAAATATATTCCCTTCGGTGGCCCAGATGGTGGTGATGGGGGTGATGGCGGTAGTATTTATCTTGTCGGCGATACTAATCTGAATACCTTGCAGGACTTGCGTTTTACACGGCGTTTTGCCGCTGAGAATGGTCAGTCGGGTATGGGCAAGAACTGTACCGGTAAAAGTGGAGATGACCTGTTTGTCCCCGTCCCCTTGGGCACGCAGGTATTCGATATCGATACCGATGAACAGCTGGGCGACGTAGTGAGCGAGGGCCAACGACTCATGGTGGCCAAGGGCGGTTTTCATGGCCTGGGTAATACGCGCTATAAAACCAGTACCAACCGCGCGCCTCGCCAGCATACACCAGGGACGCCGGGTGAGCATCGTCAGTTACGTCTCGAATTAAAAGTGCTGGCGGATGTAGGGCTGCTCGGCTTGCCCAACGCAGGTAAGTCGACGTTCATCCGGGCTGTCTCGGCCGCCAAGCCAAAAGTGGCGGACTATCCTTTTACCACACTGCATCCCAATCTCGGTGTCGTTAGTGTCGAATCACACCGAAGTTTTGTGGTGGCGGACATCCCCGGTATTATCGAAGGGGCGGCGGAGGGTGCCGGGCTGGGGCTGCAATTTTTAAAGCATGTCTCGCGCACACGTCTGTTGTTACATCTTGTCGATGTAGCTCCCCCCGACCCGGAGCATGATCCGGTAGCAGATGTGCGTGTCATCGAGAATGAATTAAAACGCTATAGTGATGAGCTGGCGGGTTATGAACGCTGGTTGGTATTAAATAAGGTCGATCTACTAGCGGAAGAAGAACGTCAGGCGCTGTGTGACGATATTATTCGACGGCTGGACTGGCGGGGTCCTGTGTTTGAAATGTCGGCCATCAAAAAGCAGGGTACGGAAAAACTCTGTTATCGTATTATGGAATTCATCGAAGCCAGGCATGAAAGTGAACAGCATGACGAAGCGACAGGACTTTAGCTCACATCGACGTTGGGTCATAAAAATTGGCAGCGCCCTGCTGACCAATGATGGTACTGCCCTGAATACCGATGGTATCGCCCGCTGGGCGGAGCAGGTTGTTGCGTTGCGGCAGCAGGGGCTGGAAATTGTTCTGGTTTCCTCCGGTGCCGTAGCCGAGGGCATGACACGCCTGGGCTGGAAGAAACGCCCTTCTGCGATCCATGAGTTGCAAGCTGCCGCCGCCGTCGGTCAGATGGGGCTAATTCAGACCTATGAGTCCTGTTTTAAAAAATACCAGCTACATACTGCACAAATACTCCTGACGCATGATGATCTCTCCAGTCGGCAACGTTATTTGAATGCCCGAAGTACGCTGCGCACCTTGCTCGATATGGGGGTGATCCCGGTGGTCAATGAAAATGATACCGTCGCCACTGATGAAATTCGTTTTGGCGATAATGATACCCTGGCGGCCCTGGTCGCAAATCTGGTGGAAGCCGATGGCCTGGTAATCCTGACGGATCAGGATGGCCTGTTTGATAAAGACCCGCGCCAACATGCCGACGCCAATATTATTCATGAGGCCGACGTCAGCGATCTGAGTCTTGATGCCATGGCCAAAGGTGGGCCGGGGACGTTGGGTCGTGGTGGTATGACCACCAAGTTGCGGGCGGCACGCACGGCGGCGCGTTCCGGTGCCTCTACGTTAATCGCCTCTGGTCGGGCCGATAATATCCTGGTGCGTTTGTATCAGGGTGAATTATTAGGGACCCTGTTCGCTGCGGAACAATTACCGCTGACGGCACGTAAACAGTGGCTGGCAGGACACTTACAGACACGCGGTAAATTAGTCCTTGATGCGGGCGCCGTCAGAGTGATTAAAGAACAGGGAAAGAGTTTGTTGGCTGTTGGTGTCAAGGCGGTGGAAGGTCAGTTTAAACGGGGGGAAGTGGTCCTGTGTCTGGATGAGCGGGGGAACGAGATTGCCCGTGGTCTGGTCAATTATCATGTCGATGAGGTGAAACGGATCAAAGGAAAGGGCAGCGATCAGATCGAAGCGATACTGGGATATGAAGATGAAGCGGAACTGATTCATCGCGATAATCTCGTCCTTGTCTAGGCGCATCAAAAAAGTATAGCGGCCACAGTACTTATAGTGACTGGTTGGCGCGCGCGCTCTATTTAGTTTATAAATAGGCTTCAGCTAGGCATACCATTGGGTAAAAAAGGAATTGGCAATGATGGAGTTTGGCCTGTTTTCAGTTTTTTTAGGATTAGTTAGTTTAGTCGCCTTTATCTGGCTGGTGGTGATCGCCTTTCGGGAAAACCTGATCTGGGGTTTTCTGGTCTTTTTATTTTCACCGCTCAGTGCCATTGCCTTTGCCATTTACCACTGGGAAGAGGCTAAAAAACCCTTTCTCGTCTACCTGACCGTGATGCTGATATTTTCCGTGATGCTGTTTAGTGCCTTCAGGAAAATGGGCGGGCTGGAGACGATCGAGACGACCCATAGGACAATAAAGCAATTAGAGAAGGGCGAGATTAGCGAAGCAGAGGCCTCTAAACGTGTTGCCGATCAGATGCAGAATAATATTGAGCATATGGCAGCGGCGGGGGTTATCGGGAGCGACGAGCGTAAATTGCTGGAACAGAAAGTACAGAAATTAAAACTGGATGATGCCGATTCCCCTCCGGTAAAAGTATCCAACAACGATCACCGTGAAGTTAAAAAAACGGCGGCACCGTCTTCGCTGTCCACAACCACAACACCGCCGGTGGCCAAGTCTGAGAGGCCGGATGCTGTATCGCCATCAGCTGCAAATACGGAACCGACAAAGCAAAAAGCCGCTGATAAGGCACCGGAATTTGGGCCTGGCTGGTCGCTGGAAAAGGCCGTGGAGGCAAAGCAGCAAAAATTCAAACAACAACAACTCGATCTACCGGTCCCCAGGCTGGAAGGCAAGTATGTACCGGTGCCGGTTAGCCAGGCGGAGAAGTATGTGGGTCAGCAGGTCAGGATTGTCAGGGCAAAGACGCAAAATGATGGTCGGCTCAAAGCGGTCAATGATAACTACCTGGTTCTGGACATGCAGGTGTCAGGAGGTCAGGCAGATTATGAGATAAAACGTACCCAGATATACTCCATGTACGTGTCAATCAAGCCGGAGCCAATGCCGGGGAGGAAGTAATAAAAAAAGCCGGTCAATGACCGGCTTTTTTATGAGTACTCGTCGATGCCTATGACATGGCGCGGATGCGCGCATTCAGACGGCTCTTGTGACGAGCAGCTTTATTCCGGTGGATCAGACCTTTGCTGGTGGTTTTATCAATAACGACAACCGCCGTTTTGTACGCCGCCTCGGCACCGGCCTTATCACCAGCGTCAACAGCAGCGATAACCTTCTTGATGAAGGTACGGAACATTGACCGAAATCCGGCATTGTGTTGGCGTCGACCTTCAGCTTGTCGAGCGCGTTTGCGTGCTTGCGGCGAATTGGCCACGGGCGTACTCCTTAAGTATTCCTAGAAAGCCGCGCATTATGGACAATAAACGCATCAGAATCAATGCCAAATTTCACCCAATTTTCCTGCTGGGCGGATTGACCCTGCATAGGGTATAGTTGCCAAAATTTGGAGAAAAACCTTGAATAGCAAACAGTTAGCAAGCATCGAGGCTCGAAATGGGCCTGCTTAAATCGACGGTCACTGTCAGTAGCATGACTATGTTGTCGCGTGTTATGGGCCTGCTCCGGGATATGGTCATGGCGCGTATGTTTGGTTCCGGTGTGGCCACGGATGCCTTTCTGGTAGCCTTCAGGATCCCCAATTTTTTACGGCGTCTGTTTGCCGAAGGGGCCTTTTCCCAGGCCTTTGTCCCGGTATTAAGTGAATACCGGCAGCAGCGAGAGGTCGATGAGGTCCGCTCCCTGATACGCCATACCGCCGGGACACTGGGCCTGGTGCTGCTACTGGTGTCGATTCTGGCCATGCTCTTTGCCCCGGCAGTGACCTCTGTGTTTGCGACGGGTTTTCTACTGAAGTACCCTGATAAGTTCGAACTCACCTATCAACTGCTACGGATTACCTTCCCTTATATTCTGTTTATCTCTCTGACCGCGCTGGCAGCAGGGGTTCTTAATAGCTACGGTCGCTTCGCCGTTCCCGCCTTTACCCCGGTATGGCTGAATATTTGCCTGATTATCGCCGCCCTGTGGTGGTCCCCCTATTTTGCTGAACCCATTACGGCGTTGGCCTGGGGGGTCTTTATTGCCGGTGCCGCGCAATTGTTGTTTCAGCTGTACTTTGTTTCACGGCTGGGCCTGCTGCGCTGGCCTGGAATAAACTGGCGCCATAGCGGTGTAAAACGGATTCTCAAGCTGATGCTCCCCGGTATCATTGGTTCTTCAGCGATGCAGATCAATTTGCTGCTGGATGTGATGATCGCCTCTTTTCTGGTCACTGGCAGTGTGACCTGGCTGTATTACGCCGACCGCATGATTGAGCTACCGCTAGGGGTGTTCGGCATTGCGCTGGCCACGGTCATTCTCCCGATTTTGTCGAGTAAACACTCACAGGGCGATCCGCGGGCCTTCTCCCAGACCATGGACTGGGCACTACGCCTGGTGTTAGTGATTGCACTACCGGCGTCGGTCGCTTTGGGTATCCTCGCGACCCCGATAATCAGTACCTTGTTTCAATATGGTGATTTTGCCGCCCATGATGTGCAGATGGCCGCCTGGAGCCTGCTGGCCTACAGCTTTGGTCTGCTGGGATTTATTCTGGTGAAAATACTGGCTCCGGGCTATTTTGCCCGTCAGGATACCCGCACCCCGGTGAAAATAAGCATGATTTCCATGTTGGTAAATATGATCGCTAATGTTGTCTTCGTGCTGTTGTTACTGAAATCAGGGTTTGAAGCCCCGCATGCCGGGCTGGCGCTGGCGACGACCCTGTCTTCCTTTGTGAATGCAGCACTCCTGCTAAGGGGACTACGTCAACAGCAGATCTATCAGCCGCAGCCCGGTTGGGCCAGGTTGTTCCTGCAGGTGGTCGGTGCCGCACTGATTATGGGGCTGGTACTGCATTTTGCAGCCAGTTCCGAGCACTGGTGGCTGGCAGGCGTAGCGAAGGACCGTATTTTACGCCTGAGCTGGATTATTCCAGCAGGTGGACTGGTTTATATGCTGGCTTTATACCTTAGCGGGTTGCGCTTCCGGCATCTGCAACGCCCGAGGAGTGGGGCCTGACGATAGCCCCCCGTCCTTTTTTGCTGCGCTGGACAAATCAGGGTGTGTTATGGCCCTGGCTAATTGCCGGGAAACGCATCGGCATTAAAATTCGTCAAATAATGGGGCTAACTTCTTGTTATACTTCGCTTCTTTTTTAATGGTTCTGGGTCAACATGGAACTCATTCGCGGTCTACACAATTTGCAGGCGAGGCACCAGGGCTGCGTCGCCACGATTGGTAATTTTGATGGTGTGCATCTGGGACACCAGGCAGTGCTGGGACAGCTGGCAGAGAAGGCGGATGAGTTGTGTCTGCCAGCAACAGTGATAACCTTCGAGCCACAACCGCAAGAATATTTTGCCCCGGAGAAGGCACCTGCTCGCCTAACCAAGTTCCGCGAGAAGCTCCAGGCCTTGCGCCGGTTTTCGGTTGACCGCCTTTTTTGTCTGTCGTTTAACCGGCACCTGGCAGCGATGACAGCCGATGAGTTTATTCAACGTGTCCTGGTAAACGGTCTGGGGGTTCGTTACCTGGTGGTGGGGGACGATTTCCGCTTCGGGCATGGTCGCAAAGGTGATTTCGCCACCTTGCGGTCGGCGGGCAGGCAACAGGGGTTTGACGTGGTTCATATGCACACCTTCGAAGTGAAGGGTGAGCGTGTCAGCAGCACGCGCATTCGCCAGACACTGACCGCAGGCGATATGCAGGCGGCGGCGCATCTGCTGGGTCGAGATTACCGCATGAGTGGCCGAGTCGCGCATGGTGCAAAACTGGGCAGGCAACTGGGTTATCCTACAGCCAATATTTATCTGCATCGTAAGGTATCGCCTTTACAGGGAATTTTTGTGGTGGAGGTGTTCGGTCTGGCGGGCGAGCCTTTACCGGGGGTGGCCAGCCTGGGCACACGGCCAACGGTGGATGGTAGCCATGTCTTGCTGGAGGTCTTTTTATTTGATTTTAATAAAGACATTTATGGCGAACATTTACAGGTGAGTTTTTTACACAAGCTGCGCGATGAGATGCGGTTTGACTCTCTCGATACCCTGAAGTTAAAAATTCAGCAGGACGTCGATGAAGCGAAGGATTTTTTTGCCAGGCAGAAGGCATCGATTTAATTTGAGTAAGTGGAGTTAGCGTGACTGATTATAAGAATACTTTGAATTTACCGCATACAGACTTTCCCATGCGTGGCAATCTGGGACAGCGAGAGCCTGGATTTCTCAAGCAGTGGCAGGATATGGATCTGTATGGCAAGTTACGTAAAGTTGGTGAAGGTAAACCGAAGTTCGTCTTACACGACGGACCGCCTTATGCCAATGGTGAAATTCATCTTGGCCATGCCGTCAATAAAATTCTTAAAGACATTATTGTTAAGTCGAAAACACTCAGTGGGTTTGATGCCCCTTATATTCCCGGTTGGGATTGTCACGGTTTGCCGATTGAGTTGCAGGTGGAAAAGAAAAAGGGCAAGGCTGGCGTCAAGATCAACGCCGCTGAATTTCGTCGTGCCTGTCGTGAGTATGCGGCAAAACAGGTGGATGGACAAAGAGAAGATTTTAAACGTCTGGGTGTGATCGGTGATTGGGAAAACCCCTACCTCACGATGGATTATAAATTCGAAGCAAACATTATTCGCGCGCTTGGTAAAATTATCGATAACGGTCACCTGCATAAAGGTTCCAAGCCGGTGCACTGGTGTACCGAATGTGGTTCGGCACTGGCCGAGGCGGAAGTCGAATACGAGGACAAGACTTCGCCAGCCATTGATGTGCGTTTTACGGTGTTGGATGAAGCCGCCTTCATGGCGCGCTGTCAGCATGTCGAAGGTCATGACGGCAAGGGTGAGCTCTCCGTGATTATCTGGACCACGACACCATGGACCCTGCCGGCTAACCGTGGCGTATGCCTCAACCCGGAGATTGAATATGTCGTGGTGCAGACAGATGGCATCGGTCATCATCCCGCCGAACGTATTTTGCTCGCCGAGCCTATGATCAAAGAAGTGATGGCCCGTTATAACGTGGAGCAGTATCGTGTTATTGCCAACTGTCAGGGCAAGGACCTCGAAGGCCTGAAGCTGGCACATCCCTTTTACGAACGTGAAGTACCGATTATTCTTGGTGACCACGTTACTTTGGATGCCGGTACTGGCGCTGTGCATACCGCACCGGGTCATGGTCAGGACGATTACGTGGTTGGCTCACGTTACAAACTCAAGATCGATAATCCAGTTGATGCCGATGGCAAGTTTGTCCCTGGTACGCCATTGTTTGAAGGTCAGCATGTCTTTAAGGCCAATGATGCGGTGTTGGAAGTTTTAAAGACAAAAAACAAACTGGTTCATGATCAGGCCGTGCGGCATAGTTATCCTCACTGCTGGCGCCATCGGACACCGATTATTTTCCGTGCCACCCCGCAGTGGTTTATCAGTATGGATCAAAAGGGCCTGCGTCGATCGGCTATTGAACAAATTAAAAAAACACAGTGGATGCCAGAGTGGGGACAGGCGCGCATTCACAGCATGGTAGAGAACCGGCCTGACTGGTGCATTTCACGCCAGCGCACCTGGGGTGTACCCATTGCACTATTTGTACACAAGCAGACCGCAGCGTTGCACCCTCGCACGGCGGAGTTGATCGAACAGGTTGCTGTGCGCGTCGAGAAGAAGGGGGTTGATGCCTGGTTTGAGCTGGAGACCAGTGACCTGCTTGGTGATGATGCCAATGACTACATGAAAGTCGTTGATACACTGGATGTCTGGTTCGATTCCGGTGTGACTCACTTTGCTGTATTGAATCAACGTGAAGGCTATAGCAAGTATCCTGTGGCTGATCTGTATCTTGAAGGTTCGGATCAACACCGTGGCTGGTTTCAGTCTTCTCTATTGACCTCGATTGCCATGACCGGCCAGGTAGCTTACAAGGCGGCATTGACCCATGGTTTTACGGTCGATGCGAAAGGACACAAGATGTCCAAGTCGAGAGGCAATGGTGTTGAGCCACAAAAAATTGCCAAAGCACTTGGTGCCGATATTCTGCGCCTGTGGGTCGCGGCGACCGATTATAGCGGTGAGATGAGTTTCTCTGATGAGATATTAAAGCGCACCGCCGATGCCTATCGTCGTATCCGCAATACCATACGCTTTTTACTCTCTAATCTGAGTGGTTTTAATCCTGAAACCGATGCCGTACCGGTGGAGCAATTGTTGAGCCTGGACCACTGGGCCATTGCCAAGGCGGAAAAACTACAGGCTGAATTAGTTATCGCCTACGAGCATTACGAATTTCATCACATCTATCAGAAGATACATAACTTTTGTGCCGTCGAGATGGGCAGTTTTTATCTGGATATTATTAAGGACCGTCAGTACACCACGCCGGCTGACAGTGTGGCACGGCGTTCAGCACAAACGGCTATTTATCATATCGTCGAAGCCATGACTCGTTGGCTGGCACCGATCCTGAGTTTTACCGCCGAAGAAGTCTGGTCACATTTACCGGGTTCGCATAATGAATCTGTCCTGCTGAGTACCTGGTATAACTTTCCTGCGCTTGCCAATGAGGCGGCCGGTCTGGGACTGGACGAATGGAAGCTGGTGATGGAAGTTCGTGATGCCGTTAATAAGGAGCTGGAAGCATTGCGTGTCGCCGGAGGAATAGGCTCCGGCCTGGATGCAGAAGTTGTGCTGTATTGCGGTCGGGAAATCCATAGTCTGCTGGCGCATCTGGAAGATGAATTGCGTTTTGTGCTGATTACATCAGCGGCAAGGGTCGAGCTGGTAGTAGATACACCACCCAAGGAAGCCATGCACTACACCTTATCGAGCAATGATGAGCTATGGATCGATGTTGCAGCCTCGGCACATAGCAAGTGTGTGCGGTGTTGGCATCATCGTGAGGATGTTGGGCAGTCGACGCAGCATCCGGAACTATGTAGCCGTTGTATTGATAATGTTGACGGTAACGGCGAGGTACGGCGTTTTGCTTAAAACGATCACATCCGTCGTGCCGAATAACTGGCGCTGGTTAGGGCTAAGCCTGATTGTGATTGTTCTGGATCAGGCAACCAAGCTCATGGCGAGTGCCAATCTGACTTTATATAAGCCGCTGAGTATATTCCCCGGTCTCAACTTTACCCTGATGTACAATCCGGGTGCCGCCTTTAGTTTTCTGGGCGACGCCAGTGGCTGGCAGCGCTGGTTTTTTACAGCGATTGCACTGGTTGTCAGTGTGTTGATACTTTTCTGGTTACACCGTCTACCGCGTGATGATAAATGGACCCTGGTGGCCTTGCCCCTGATTCTGGGTGGTGCGCTAGGCAATGTGGTTGATCGTATCCTAGAGGGGCATGTAATTGACTTTATTGATGTATATTACAAAGGTAAAGACTGCCTGCCGGGATTTTCAGGCTATTTAGGTTATTGTCACTGGCCGGCGTTCAATGTGGCCGATAGTGCGATCTCCATCAGTGTTGTGATGTTGCTGATCGATGGTCTGTTTTTGCGCCGGCAACCACAGAGCAAACATAATCCCTAAAACATAAGGTTGTGAGTATGGCTGATATCGAGGCATTAACAATTGGCGCGGGCAGTCGGGTGACGATGTTTTTTACCCTGTCGCTGGAAGATGGTACGGTCGCTGATGCCACTGAGAATAATGAACCCTTTACCTTCACCATGGGCGACGGATCCCTGATCGAAGGCCTGGAACTCATGTTATATGGCCTGAAAGTGGGTGATAAGCAGTGCCTCTCGATCGAGCCTCAGGATGCCTTTGGTTTTTCTGATATTGAAAATATTCATACCTTGCCACTCGAAACCTTTTCTTCAGATTTGCCGACGGAACCCGGCACCGTGATCGAATTTGAAACACCTTCGGGGGAAAAGATTCCGGGTACCATCGAAGTCGTGAAAGAAAATGAAATCATTGTTGATTTTAATCACCCTCTGGCCGGACACACGATTGTCTTCGCTGTTGAAATTCTTGAAATCCAGGCCGCTGTCTCCAGGACCGTATCATGAATAAAAATAAACAGGTGCTGCTGGCGACACCGCGTGGATTTTGTGCCGGTGTGGATCGGGCCATTGAAATTGTCGAACGCGCCCTGGACATGTTCGGAGCACCGATTTATGTCCGCCATGAAGTTGTACATAATCGTTTTGTGGTTGATTCATTGCGCAATAAAGGCGCTGTCTTTGTGGATGAACTGACAGATGTCCCTGATAGTGGCATTGTCATTTTCAGCGCCCATGGTGTATCCCGTGCCGTGCAGGAGGAAGCCGAGCATCGTGGCCTGCGTGTTTTTGATGCCACCTGTCCGCTGGTTACCAAAGTGCACCTGGAGGTCATGCGTTTTAGCCGAGATGGCCATGAATGTATATTAATCGGTCATGCCGGCCATCCAGAAGTGGAAGGTACCATGGGACAGTTTGATGCTTCAGCTGGCGGAGCCATGTATCTAGTCGAGACGGTTGAAGATGTAAAGAGTTTAACGGTTAAAGACCCTGAACGCATGGCCTTTGTCACACAGACAACACTGTCGATGGATGATACGGCGGCGGTGATCGATGCACTGCGTGAGCGTTTTCCCGCGATCAAAGGTCCGAAAAAAGACGATATTTGCTATGCCACCCAAAACCGGCAGGATGCGGTCAAGAGCCTGGCACGGCAGTGTGACGTGGTACTGGTGGTTGGTTCTGCCAATAGCTCAAATTCTAATCGACTCAAGGAAGTCGCCGTACGTCAGGGCACGGTAGCCTATTTGATTGATAGTGCAGATGATATTGACGCTGCCTGGTTGGAACATAAGCTAAATATTGGTCTCACAGCCGGGGCTTCGGCACCGGAAGTCCTGGTGGAACAGGTAATTGCCCGTCTAAAAAGCTATGGTGTTTCAGTAGTCAATCAGGCGAGTGGGGTTGAGGAGCGAGTCACGTTTTCTGTGCCTAAGGTATTACAATAATTTAGGGTTTAATTTTCTATCCAACAAGTCGTTTTGATCAGCCTAGTGCTAGTAGTTGAAGGTGAAAATCCACTAGTTGTGCTGTCTAGTTTGGTCGCAGACTTTTGCCCTAGGCTATTCACTGCAAAAATATTACAGTCAGTATCTTTGTCTGATTGTGGAGTCTTGGCATTATATACACGTGTTGCGGTTAATGTATAACTATCAGCCGCTGCAGGGATGGAAACTGTAATTCTGCAAATGTTATTACAGGTTGCGAAAGGCCCGGTCGCCGAGGTGCTGGTTTGATAACCACGGTGTTGGCACTGTTGAAGTTCGGTATTACTCACACCTATTCTGTAGTTGTTCATTCCAGCAACATCATATTTGCCGTAGGTTCCCTGCCATTCCTCCATGGCTTGAATTGCTCCCGATAGTCCAGCGATACAATCCTGGCGTTGGGCCTTGGCCTTTTCCTGACTAAATAACGGCCAGGCAATTGCGGTGAGTATGCCCATGATAGTGAGTGTGATTAGCAACTCAACGAGTGTGAAACCGTTTTTTTTGTTTTTAATCATGTCGACAATTTCACTCTTATTGAAATTCAACCCATGCTTCAGTAATGACAGGGATCTTGTTTTTTTCAGTACCCCGTTTTACGTTAAAATACAACATTACACCAGGCTGAAGATTTTTTAGACCACTGTATTGTTCAGACTTCGGTACGTTTTTCAGTTTGATACCAACACTAACCTCATACGCGCGAATATCAGTCGCGAGTGTTGTGTGGTCCTTATTTCCCTTGAAAGTAGATGTCTCAATAGTGAGGAGGCGCCCCACTTTATCGACAGCTGTTATCTGCCCTTGATATTCATATTTTTTCGCTGGATTAATTTCCGCCTGGGCGGCACTCATCCCAAATGCGAGTGTTATGAGCATGGCCGTTAAGGGTAGTTTTTTATGCAGTATCGTTAGCATAGTGATAACTCCAATTATTTAATTTGTCGCCAGGACTGACGGCCATCCTGGTCCGGCGCAGCTTCCTGTCTGAGTTCAAGGCTACCGGTCGAAGTTGACATAACTTTAATATCAACAGTATCTGTTGCAATGACCGTTGGTGAGGTGGCGATGCCAGGGACCTGCCAGCCATTAAGCGGGGTTTTACCGCTGCCCGCATTATCGGTGGCATCTAATTTACCGTCATAGTTTAGGTCGAAGACTGCATTATCTGTCTGGGAGCCATCGCGCGCATCCAGTTCCATCAGCCAGCTGTTACCTCCTGCTATACAAACATCCGAGGTAGGAATGGCAGTTACGAAGATGACTTTCGGGTTTTGTATACCTCTGACAAAGGGTTCAAAAATGACTCTTTCGCCGGTTGCGGGTAAGTCCATATACCAGTCGTGGAACCCACCGTCATTGCTGCCGTTCTTGGTGGTTATACGGGTAACCTGTTTGAGTGTGGCACCGGTAGCTGCATTGGTAAAGCTCCGCTCGGTGCCATTGACATCCGCAGTGATGACCTCCTGTTGTGTCCAGAGGCTATTTGTTTTATCAACATGAGTCGCTGGTGTACTATCATTTTCGGTGGTATCAAGCAGACCATAAAAAGTCTGTATCCGATTGCTTTTTGTCAGGTCGTTATCGGTTGTCTCTATGAACTTTCCTGTTCCGAAGTAGACCATTGAGCTACCCTTGGCAGCAGCCACGGCAGGTTGTGAGGTGATGGGCTGAGGACATGCACCAGTGCGTGCCTTATACAATGGCAAAGGTGTGGTACCACTTGTAATGAGGCTGCCCCATTGGCTGGGGTCGTTTGAACGTACGTCAATTTTCCACAGATTACCATAAAGATCGCCGGCATAAATAAAGTCGGCAATGAAGTCACCATTGGTATCGACGACGGTTACGGTGGACATACCATTTGGTTTACTTTGAGTGAGATCAATCTTACCTGTTCCCGCTGCCGGTGCCTTATCGCCGCTCGCGCACTTGCCACCATCATAATTTGGACTGGTAGGATTATCGATGTCATCTTTCAGACCCACGCCCGTATCAATTTTGATATAATCGGTGCCGATGTCCCATTTTCCATCGGTGCCAGGTCCATCAAGGAAGGCGATATAAATGACGGAATCGCCAGTGGTACTATCATTTGCACTGCCATCGCCGTCATTATCGACGGTATTATTATAGCCATTGCCAAAGACTGCTGCCCAGCGACCATTGGCCATACGTACGATTGCAGGTTGTGAGTATGTATTTCCCAGGTCGGGATCATCTTTATCGGTAAATTCCCATTTTACAATATTCTTAGCATTGCTATCTGACTTGGCAAAGCTACCTTTTGGATCGGTAACATCCAATACATATACACCCTGGCCACCATTGTTTAGACCACCGGCGAGTGTAGTGTGCCAGGCGGCGTCATAAAACGCATCGATGACATTGGGTGAACCATCGACAAAATATTGATGTGTATAAGTGGGGTCAGAGTACTTCTGGAAATTTGGGATGACGGGTGAGGGGATGTAGGCAAATTTTTCCTCACCGCCGGTGGCATCTGTTGTGGCATCAAAGGCATGTAACATACCATCATTGGCACCGACATATAACATTGCATACTTACCGCGATCGTACCCCGACGTTTTATTCAGTCCGGAATAGCGCTTGCGAAAATCGGAATATTTCTCAACACCAGTTGCATTTTCAGGTGCTGATTGTGTAAAGGTGGTTGTTTTCATCGAGCCAGGCTTTAGATATTCAAAATTTTCATTCCATAAATTGTTATACGGCATATCGGGCCGGCCAACATATACCGGAGATGAGTTCACGATATCACCTAACAGGTTGGAATTAAATGAAACAACCTGCTTTTTAGTCTTGCCGGGGTTTGCCGGATCCGGTACATCCAGAGTGACCAGTTTGCCGCGCGGTCGGAAGACCCCTGATGAATTTAAACTGCCATCGGATTTGAGTGTTTCTCTGCTGCGATCACCGCGGACATAATCGTAGATATATTGGTCATCGGTGGTATCTGCCTTGGTTGTAGCATTCGTGTTATTGACGTAGGTCAGCTCTGTTTTAATCGTGCTGTCAAAATTTGCCCAGTCAAACTGGTAACCCACGGGGTTGCCAGTACCTGCCTTTTTACCATAGGTCATAATAAAACGGTTGGTATAGGTTTGCGCGGTAAGTTTTGCGCCGGCCTCCCAGAGTACCTTTGGCTTACTACCGTCCATTACTAGTTTACGTGTAGCGGGGTCAAGTTGAAAGGCATTCAGGCGACCTTCCCAGTTATTGGTGTCGTACAACGCCTGAAATAATAATGTTTCTTTACTGATGAAACCGGTACTGGCCGCAACAGCAGCAGCAGATCCTGTAGTTGCCTGGATGCCACTTAGAATATTGTTAAAGGCCGTCGCCAGCTCGGTACTATCATTTGCGGTGTAATAGCCTTGTTTCTTGATAACGTTACCGCTGGCATCGAGCTGGCTATTTCCCTTGGCATCCAGTAATGGATCCTGGCCGTAGTAGCCTGCGTCTTCCAGCATCTGGTTACTGAGCGTGAAACCGATGGTATATGTTTTCAGGGGCTGTTTTTCATATTTACCATTATCGGTGAGGTCATCAAAACTTTTGCTCGCCAGATCCTTACCGGTATCGCTGGTACTCGTCCCTGATTTTGCCGGATCGCTACGCAGGTCCAGGTCATAACCGAACTTTGCCAGGTCATCGAGATAGAGTGTGCTACCCTCATTACCACTACTACCTCCATATCCATCTGAGTACTGAGGAAAAGGTGGCGTGCTGGTGGTTGTCGGGTGGAGTTCGTCCCAGTCTGGTAGACAAGGTGGTGTTGTACTCAAACCGTCACTGGAGTTACAGCTGGATTTTATATCGGGGTCCTGCGAACTCGTCGGAAAAGTATCGTCATTTGTTGGCAGACCATCGGTTAGCACGACAACAAAATTTTGCTGACAGCGATACTGAATGGGGCTGGTGTATTGTGTTGATGTATTATTATAAAAACCTTTCAGGCCACGAAAATAACGTGTCACCTCATAATAAGCCTCGGCGAGCGGGGTGCTGGTGCTTGCTCGTAGCCCACCGATTTTGCTTGTCAGTGTCCCGACATTAGAGCCACAGACGGCATCAATATCACCGCCAACACTATTACTTGCAAACGAGGCGAGACCAAAGCGCACATTCGGTACGGTGGTGACCAGGTTGGTGCTGGCTTTTTGTACTGCACCCAGGCGACTATCGTTAGGGAACCAGTAATAGGTAGCGCTGTCAGTCAGATCTGTGCCATTTGGATATGAATTAAAAATATAGTTCAGATAATTACCGGACCACCAGGTGCTAACTCCGGGATCAACATTACCATAGGGGTTAGGAAGTTTAATACACTTGGATGTACCATTACTCAGGCAAAGATTGCCGCCACCATAGGTGTAAGTAGTGGTACTAGTTAAGCCATAGCTAGAATAAGTGACTGTACTGTCATAAGGTGCCGGGCTAAGGGTGGAGCGTTTGACAACAGTCTTATCCGGTTTTGTGACATTACGTTCAATATCCGTGATGATGTTGCGCATACTGCCCGAGTCATCGATCAAGAGCATGACATTTGGCTCAACCGTTGTACTGACCGCCAGCGGTGAATCTGACAAGCTTAATGGTATCGCAGTCGATAATGCAGGCAGGCAGAGCAGAGCGCCACCAATAGCGAGAATTGTTTTGCGGAAGAGAATTTTATTCATCATCTTCACTCCGGTGATGTCCTGTACAATAGAAGTTTTCATATGGCCTACTTAATGATGCTTGCTAACAATTTCCTGGATCATGGCCACGGAGTTATCCGATGACCCGGTGGCCCTGACAGTGAGTCGATAATACTTGGTGCCGGTGGTCAGGTTGCGGCGTGTCAGTCCCTGACCGTATTGCCCGACTGTGGCGTGTTCTTCAACAATGGCACGTGGTGCATTGGTGATGAGTTTTTTACCACCTATCGTCGGACTGTAGTTGCCTGTGTATCCCTGGACATAATTGGCACCGCCCCCCGAGGTATCGGTCCACCATTGGTAGGTGGTGTTCTCCATCCAGTTGATATCGCCACGACCATTCGCGGAGTCACCGATATCGAGGACGCAGCTGGCACTGCCCAGGGTGCCATCATAGGTTTGTCCCTGACAGCTACTTCGTGTACCGTTATCAGGGTTAAGACTGACCTGCAGAGCACGGGCCGCTGTCTCGGCGGCATTGAATGCCAGTGTACTATCGACAAGATTACCCGCCATGCGCGATTGCAGGGTATTGTTGTTTAGCGAGGCGACACCGACAATGGTCAGGGCCATCAGTAAAACCAGCCCCATAATCAGCACGGCGCCCTGCTGTTGGCGAGGGAGTGACGGTAAGGTTATCGTATTCATAGTGCTGTCCTGATGTGCCTAGAGGGTTCGGTTACGAAGGTTTATCGTGGTCGTGAATTCACGACGGTAGCGGCGGTCGGTCGATTTTTTCTTCACGCCCATAAAGGTATAGGGCGTTTCGTTCTTACCGTTGTTTTGATTGGCGATATTGTCTTTGGTCGTCGCTAACAGGTGGATGCGCACGGCCAGGACATTAGGCCACAGATTGCCTGCCTGGACCTGGGCGGCAGTCATAAAGGCATCGACACTGGGGTCACCTGACCCCGTCAGTGTGGTATCAACATGATAGTCAATCTGCATATCGTCAATATACTCGACCAGCTCAGTAGCAACGTCGCTGTTACCCTGATCAACATCTACCCATAAGCTGCGACAACCCGAGACACCGCTTGAGCATGGGGCGATGTAATAGGTATGACGCTCCCATTTCATGACACGGGCATCAGGGCCATAGAGTTTACTCAAGAAGGAGGTGTGGTTGTTATTGCTGCCATGTGCAATAGTGATCTTTCCAGAGCTGGAAGAGACGGAGGTTGCACGAAAGATATCACCACTAGCGCAATCGGTGATAAACATGGCCTCATCTTTTTGAAAATCACAGCTGTTGTCAGTGAGCTGTATGTTGGCATTTCTCACGCCCATATTACCGGTCAGTTCTGAGGCACAGGAGGACGTCCGCCGTATGGTAATGGCCTCGGTGCCAGTGATGACCGGGAGTGTGCCTATCGGGGTCGCTGGGTTGCAACCCGCGCCAGTACCGCCGGTACAGCCTGTATGTCCAACGAGGGCAGTAGCTGAGGTAAAATCAAAATTGGTATCGACAGGGCCATTGTTACCCCCGGTTGAGACATTGTTGACTGGTGTCATGCGGCTCAGGTTGGTACAGCCTTGATAACCGGCCTGGCGAATTTCTTTACTCATCAGGTTAATGGCAAAGCGACCATTTTCCTGCAGGCTAGAAAACTCGTTCTGTACCGCGTTGGACTTTCGCGTAGCTAAATACACCGAAGAGACTCCGAGCAGCAATATGGTGGAGATAGTGATAGCCACCAGTAATTCGACCAATGATAGCCCGAAGGTTTTTTTGCGAGTGAATGTTATCGACATCATATTTAACCTTTATGGACGTACGAAGAGTTTTAGACACTTGAGGTCGGTCTTGACGGCCGGATTACAGTTGGTGCCGGTCGCGCCATTGCGTGAAGCATCCCACATGACCGTGATAGTGAATTCGCTGCCGTCACCCAAAACGGTACCCTGACCCGCCGGTAATAAATTCTCGATATCACTCACCCATTCAAAATCATCGCGGGTAGCGACCTGACTGGGACTACAACCTGAAGAGCACAGTGTGCCGGTCGGTTTTTTGCCGAGGGAATCATATTGATTGGTCTGTCGACCAACGGGGTTGGCACGAATGCGATCCGCCATGCCGTAGGCGAGTTGGGCCGCAACACTCTGATACAGGGCCGATTGGGTATTGCCCATACTGGCCATTTGCAGGGCCCCTAGTCCAAGCAAGCCTACCGAGAAAATAATCATCGCCACCATCGCTTCAAGTAATGTGAAACCATGTTGATGAACGAGATTGGGTCTGGAACGTTTCATTGGGATTTCACCTGTTTATGAGCAGACACTGGTACCGACTGTAAACTTAGGTCTGCCAGTGGGTGAGAAAGTTAAAATTCGCGGCTTCTGGCCGCTGTAGCACAGGGTAAACGTGACCGGCCCTGTTGGTACTATTAGTACACCGCCACTATCGAGAACTTTAATGGTTCCGTCCGCTTCGTAGACCAAAGTGCTTAAGTTTGTCACATTGCTCTTGCTATCCTTAACTGTGCCGGTCAGCGTAATGCCGGAGGCCGTGGCAGTACCAATGCGCAACTGGGTCTCAGAACCGGCATCATAGGTTCCGGGGTTAAGCCCGTCATCCACCCAGATGCTCCAGTCGCTGGCCCAACCAGCGGAGGTACCGATTGCCACCGGGCTGACCCGTTTAATGGCCTCGCTGCGTGCAAACAGAAAGGCAGTTGAAAGCTGATTAAGATGGGTTGCCATACGATTACTGTTAAAAATACCGCGAACCCCGGGGATGCCAATCGCCAGCAGAATGCCGAGAATGACGACGACGGCCAGCATTTCGATCATGGTAAAACCTGTCATTTTTCTTTTCATGGATATTTTATAGTCTCGTTTGTGGCGTTTGTCCGGTGAAAACCGATAAACTGTCGTCTATCCCCGATAGGCGGTCAAGTCGCTAATTTCTTTTAACATTTTCTGTCTTTGTCTTGTGACACGGTTGGCAATGAGTGATGTAGTCATTATAGGTAGCGGTATTAGCGGCATGCTGGTGGCGCGCGAACTCTGTGCGGAGAAGCTCTCGGTCACCATTGTCGAACGTACGGCGGCAACGGGGCAGGAGTCATCCTGGGCCGGCGGGGGGATCATCTCACCATTATATCCCTGGCAGTATGACGCCGCGGTGACACGTCTGGCACACTGGAGCCAGCTTGAATACCGTGCGCTATGTGAGTCACTGTTTGCCGCCACCGGTATCGACCCGGAGTGGACGAAAAATGGTCTCCTGATTATGACGGATGAGCTTGAGCAGGCCACCGGTTGGGCAGAGCAATTTGGCGAAGTGCTGCAAGTCGTTGACGAACAGACCATCCAGGAAATTGAACCCGCCTTTGCCTATCCGGGCGGGACGGCTGTCTGGATGCCGCAAGTGGCTCAGGTGCGAAATCCCCGCCTGTTAAAAGCCCTCAAGGTCTTTCTGGAGCAGCATAAGGTCAATTTTGTCACGGGGGCAGAGGTGCAGGGCTTTGTGACCGTGAAAGACAGGCTACAGGGGATAAAAACCAGCCAGGGTGAGTTACAGGCCGATCGTGTCGTTGTGGCGAGTGGCGCCTGGAGTCAGTCACTGCTCACCACCGTGGATCAGAATGTGCCGAGGATCGAACCGGTCCAGGGACAGATGCTGCTCTTCAAGGCTGCTCCGGCACTGGTAAGGCGCATCGTGCTGAGTGAGCAGCGCTATGTCATTCCCCGTCGTGATGGCCGAGTGCTGGTGGGAAGTACCCTGGAGCATGTCGGTTTTCGAAAGCAGGCTACCGAGACGGCCCGTGCAGAACTGCATGCCATGGCGTTGAAACTGATACCGGCATTGGCCGACTGTCCGGTGGAGCACCACTGGGCGGGGCTGCGTCCGGGCTCCCCTCAGGGCGTACCCTATATATATGAGCACCCCACTATTCGCAGTCTGTACGTCAATTGTGGTCATTATCGTAATGGTGTTGTTATGGGGCCTGCCGCGGCCCGTCTACTGGCCGATCAAGTATTAGCGCGGCCGCCAATTCTATCCATTGCGCCGTATAGTCTCACTAGCAGGCCCGCCGATCGTGAGATTGACCGAGCGAAATAATAGACTTTGTCTAAATTGCTGGTCTATACTCAGATACATGGACAATTTAACACCAACAATGTCAGGAAAGTCACGGGTCGTCAGCTTGCTGAAAGAGGCGGGAATTACACCGACCCAGCAGCGTATTGAAATCGCCCAGATTCTCTTTGCAAAGCTGCACCATCTTTCTGCGGAACAGGTCCTGAGTCAGGTCAATCGAGACCAGGCGCTGGTCTCCAAGGCCACGGTCTATAACACGCTAGGTTTGTTTGCCAGCAAGGGGCTGGTCAGGGAAGTCATTGTTGACCCCAGCAAAGTTTTTTACGACTCCAACACGAAACCACACCACCACTTCTTCAATGTCGATACCGGCCTGCTCACGGATTTTGATTCCGATACCGTCCAGATTGAGCAGTTGCCGAGTCTGCCTGAAGGCACGATTGCCGATGGGGTCGACATCATTATTCGTCTGCGTAACGGCCACTAAACAGTCTTTCTCCCCGGATTAACCACATTGCCAACGCTGTCGTTAGGACGCTGGTAGTGCTGATTGATTAAACTATTTGAAAAATCATGCGTTTAAGTCAATAATTTAATCTTGGCTATCAAACTTTAATAGGGAATACAGTGCGACGAAGAAACTGCACGTACGCCTAAGGGATAAAAATGGGGCTGCTGGACGACTTACGACAACAAGCGGATGCAATTCGCGATAGTGAGGAGAAACAGAAGGCGCATCAGGCGCAGTTAGATGCCTGGTCCCAGGCCGAAGTACGTCCCAAGCTAACGCAAATTTATACCTATCTGGGTGAGCTGATATCTCACCTGAGCGTGGTAAAGCCGGTGACGCCTGTCGCCTATGCATTACAAGGTTTTGGTACCCTGGAAAAATTGACCCAGGGGAATTACCAGCTGACGACCGATCGACGTGAAGCGATGGGCCGCGTCACTCTGGCATTTAATTGTACCGGCCAGGGGGATGTCAGCTTCAATGTCGAGGGTAAACCGCAGGTCGAGCGACTGCGAGAATTTCTCCACCGTTGCAAGATACCGTTTACCAGTCGCGAATATCGCGATGATCGACATAATCTGGTGTCAGCCCTGTTTACCGTTGAGACCAAAGTCCCGGTGGCGTTTAATTTTGAGCTGTCGGAAGACAAGTCGACCATTAATCTCAGCATTCGGAATTTTGAAGGTCTGGGCACGCATTTATATCGATTTCAACCCGAGCAGATTGACGAACAGTTCTTGGATCAAATGGGCCGTTATTTGTTGCGCGCGGATAACCATTTTGTGCGTTTGGAGATCTCGGACGATGAGCGGCAAAAATTACGTCAGCGCCTTTCAGGTGAGCATGAAGCGATCACGGTAGCCCCGGTGTCAACGGAGCTACCACCAGAAACGTTGAGCCGTGAAGCTATTGCACCGAAGGCGAAGGCGAAAGTAGTAAACAAGAAACCTGGTAAGGTGAGCGCCAGGAAGACGGCCGCTAAAAAAATGACGCCCCCCCCTTCAGCCGAAACAACGAGTTCGATCGACAGGACAATCGTGGAAAAGGTGTTGACGGAGAAGGCTAATACTACATCGAGCGCTCCTGCCGAACCGGTCGTGGCGAACTACAACCCGACAGGGATTCGTTTCGCCGAGCTTCCTACACCCTATAAAGAAGTGGATCGACAATTACTCAATGCCAAAAATTATCTGCTGGGACTGGATGGTCTCGGTAACTACCCGGATCGTTTTTTTCAGACAGCCAATAGCATGTTATTGCTACTCAACCATACGATTCTAAAACCGGAGAAGCGTCTGGAGCTGGTGGAGGCCATGTTGGTGAAGGTCTACCCTTTGTTTGTTGCCATGTATGAACAATACCAGGCGCAGGAACACAGTCTGCCGGAAAATCGTATGCGGCGAACGGTCCTCACGGCGGCGGCCACGGCGGCCAGTCTATTCGCTATTGCCTACAAACAGGTGCTTGTTGCCATGCACCCTCTAGTGATGAACGCGTCAGCGGTCGCACAGGAAAAATTTGCCTTAAGTGGTTTTCGGGTTCTTGAATTAAGCCGAATTGAGCAACGACTTAAGGCTTTGCGTTACGAGAAACTTTCCCGGCAGGACTGGCTGGATATCAATAAAGTTTTCTTTATTCTCTATGACCTCAGGTTGGTGGACGTTAACCTGTGTTTGGCCGGGAAACTCGGTTTACCGGCGAGTCATGAACCTCATGCCACATTCGTAAGTAGTGGACGAAAGCTCGCCTTTTCATTACATCTGTTTGGCCTTTTTGAAGTCACTACCTGGCCAATGCGTTTTTTCAATATCCCGGATGCCTATCTGCTTTATCTGGATTATCCATTTAAAGTGTTAGCAGATCGTGGCAAGCCACTCCTGCCCGGCTGGATGCTGATTGCTGCACAACAGGATGGGCCGGCACAGTTATCGCGGCAACAAAATTATGCTGGGCAATCATTGCTTATTGAATACTCGGGTCTGTACAACACGCTGGTTGAGGAACATGAGCAGGTTGCCCGCCAGCAGTTTTTGCATGAAGACTCCAATGTCAATCTGAGTCCACCATTATTGACCCTGACCCCAGCAGAACGCATTCCTGTGCTGGAGTTAATGATTTTTAATTTACGTTTCCGTGAGCGCCATCAAAAACGTCATCACGTGACTGGACAGGAATATTTTCGTATTGGCTTTGGTTACCGTGAAAGTTTATGCGCCCTGGAGGATAATGATAAAAAGAAACTCTCAGGTATGATGCGTTGGCGGCTGGTAAATTTTAGTACCGGTGGTCTCCTGTTGACGGCAGAAGAGTCCGATACCCCCCCGATCAAGCTGGGACAACTGGTGTGCTTTGTGCCGGAGGATAACCGGCAGGAACCCCTGTTAGGATATATTTCGCGTTTACAGCGGGTACAGGGTTCTCGTGTTGAAATCGCCATTGTGCGTATTTCAAGTTACGCCGAGATGATAACGATACGTGACTTAGGCAAGTCAGAGGAGAAAGACTCGCTGCCTGCCTTGCTGATCCAGGATCTGGATAATGCCTGGAAGCTGGTAACACACCATAGCTATGCTTACATTAGCGGCACACCCTTACATATCTCGCGAATGAAGGGACCATTACTGCCAGCTCGGCTGGCAGATGTCTGGCTCAGAAAGAGTGAGTTTACGGTTTTTGAACTTAGTTCACCCGGTCTGGATAGTCGCGGCTAACCAGACATTGAACGTTTCTCGTGCCAGGACTGTACACTGGGGCGATTAATGTATTCATCCAGAGTAATACAGCTGAGGAAGTGGAGTAGACGTTCGCTCAATTCCTCCCATAATTCATGAACCAGACAGGGGTTGCCGTTAGCACAGTCAACCCGCCCCTCGCAGTTTCGACTATCGATTTTTTCGTCAACGGCCATAATAATCTCTGCCACGTTAATCTCATTGGCCGGGCGGCTTAATCGATAACCGCCGCGTGGACCACGTGTTCCATAGACAAGCTTATTCTGACTCAGTTTGCGAAATAGTTGCTCCAGGTATGAATTGGAGATGCCCTGGGTTTGAGATATCTCAGCGAGCGAAACCGGTTGCCCAGTGTCCCGCATCGCCAAGTCCATCATTGCCGTGACGGCATAACGTCCTTTGGTGGAAAGTCGCACTTTTATATCCTTTTGCGTTTTCCGGGGAGGGGGGGATCACCGGGTTAGATCCGATAGATAACACAATACCAGTAAGATATATGTCAGTTTGCCCTGTAGGTCAATGATATCTGTCCTGATTCGACATATTGATGACGCTGTGTGCTAAATACTGCCCAACGGCCGTTATTTTGCCCAGGAATTTTCTTACCTGGAGGGTGCTTGATGGGATGGAGTGGTCTCAGTCGAGAAGGCACAGGGAAAAATCGATTGCCTGCAGGTGTTTGGTGATGGCACCTGTGGAGATGAAGTCGACACCGGTGGCCGCAATCGTCGGCAGACGGGACAGCTCAATGCCCCCGGAGGCCTCCAGCTCCGCCCGGCCCTGCGTTAGTGCGACGGCCTTTTGCAGCATTTCAGTGTCCATATTATCCAGCAAAATTCGCTCCGCGCTGGCATCAATGGCCTGCTGTAGCTCTGACAGGGTTTCAACTTCCACCTCGATCCAGACATCGGGTTGCTTCTCGCGCGCCGTCTGGATGGCGGCCTTGATGCTACCGGCAGCAGTAATATGGTTTTCCTTGATCAGGTAGGCATCATAGAGGCCCATACGGTGGTTGACCCCACCCCCGCAGCGGACGGCATATTTTTCAGCGAGACGTAAGCCGGGTATGGTCTTGCGTGTATCCAGTAATTTACAGGAGGTCCCCGCGAGTTGCTGAACATAGTGTGTGGTTGTGGTTGCGATGCCGGAGAGCGTCTGTATAAAATTTAGTGCCGTGCGTTCACCGCTGAGAATGGGCCGGGCATCGCCTTTAATCGAGCAGATGCGATCATTCGTCTGTAGCCGGTCGCCATCACTAAAATACCAGTGAATTTCCACCTTCGAGTCGAGCTGGCGGAAGACCTCATTAAGCCATGGCTGACCACAAAGTATCGCGGCCTCACGACAGACGATAACACCTTGGACCTGCGTGTTGGCGGGTATCAACTCAGCCGTAATATCACCACTGCCAATATCTTCAGTCAGTGCCAGCTGTACCTGTTGTTGAATTGCCTGAGAAGAAGGTGGGCGTAACATGTGGTGACTCGTTTGATTAATCCGGGGCGCCTATTTTGAAGCAGTCGATATAGATTCGCAATGCACAGGATGGTTTGCAAGTCTCTAAACGGACAGGTAATGTGGATACCTCCTGACACGCGAGCGAGCGGTTTTGTATAGACAATTGCAGCAATTGTTTCAGATGTTTGGTGATAGTGTCCGTGACCTGTTGCCGATCATTGTTGTCATTACCTTTTTCCAATTGGTTATTCTGAAACAACCGATTCCTGATCTGGGTGGAATTCTGGTCGGTGCTGTGTTTGTCATTCTAGGCTTGGCAATTTTTATTCGTGGCCTTAACCTGGCGCTCTTCCCTCTGGGCGAAGCCCTGGCGTATGATTTTGCTCGTAAAGGCAGCGTCCTGTGGCTATTGTTATTTGCCTTTGCCCTGGGATTTGGGACGACCATTGCAGAACCGGCACTCATCGCGGTTGCCGATAAAGCCGCCGAAGTGGCCTCACTGGGCGGCATGATTAAAGGTGATCTGGCCGCACGCCAGGCCTATGCTACAGGACTGCGCTATACCGTGGCCTTTTCAGTGGGCATTGCAATTGTCATTGGAGTGTTGCGCATTTTACGCGGTTGGTCCATACAGGTTGTCATTATCGGCGGATATATTGGCGTAATGATTATGACGGCCTTTGCGCCGAAAGAAATTATTGGCATCGCCTATGACTCAGGTGGGGTAACGACCTCGACCATTACAGTGCCGTTGGTGACAGCCCTGGGTGTAGGTTTGGCCTCGAGTATCAAAGGACGCAACGCCATGACGGATGGTTTTGGTCTGATTGCACTGGCCTCACTCACACCGATGATGTTTGTCATGGCCTATGGGATGTTCTTCTAATGGATTTTTTTCTCCACACGTTGGATGTTTTACTCTCGACCCTGCGTGATGTGATCCCAATCGTGGTGATTATTTTTGGCTTTCAATGGCTGGTCATTCGTCGACCAATACATAATCCGAAACAGGTCTTGCTTGGACTGATCTATGTGGTGATTGGTCTGGCTTTATTTCTGGTGGGTTTGCAGGAAGCGCTCTTTCCACTGGGTGAAGTAATGGCTAAGCAACTCACCGACCCAGGTTTTATTTATGGCGGTGCCGTCGCCGGGCTAACGGCCATACACTGGCAGGATTACTTCTGGGTCTACCTGTTTGCTGCCACGATTGGTTTTGCGACCACAATCGCCGAGCCTTCGCTTATTGCCGTTGCCATCAAAGCCAACGAAGTTTCCGCCGGTGCCATTGGTGTTTGGGGTCTGCGAATTGCCGTGGCCATCGGTGTCGCGTTCGGTATTTCACTGGGGGCTTATCGCATTATTAGCGGAACACCGTTGCAGTACTATATTATTTCGGGTTATGTATTTGTGGTCATCCAGACCCTGTATGCGCCAAAGAATATTATAGCGCTGGCGTATGATTCCGGTGGCGTGACGACTTCGACGGTGACCGTACCGCTGGTGACGGCGCTTGGACTGGGGTTAGCTGAAACGGTACCGGGACGTAGTCCACTGATGGATGGTTTCGGCCTGATTGCCTTCGCCAGTCTCTTTCCGATCATCACAGTGATGGGCTATGCACAACTCAGCCACTGGCGCGCCCTGCGCTCACGAACCCGCACGTAATCCTAAGGAGATTAAATATGCACTTTAAATTAATTATTGCCCTGGTAGAGGATGACAAGACCGATGCGGTAATGACGGCAGCGCGCGAGGAAGGGGCAACGGGGGCTACCGTCATCTCGCATGCGCGGGGCGAAGGCTTGCAAAAAAGCAAGACCTTTTTTGGTCTGACACTGGAGACACAGCGAGATATGTTGCTATTTTTAGTTGAGGAACACTTGTGCCGAAAAATCTTAGAGAAGATTGCTCATGCGGGTGAATTTGATATCAAACCCGGCACTGGCATTGCTTTCCAGATTGATGTTGAAGATGCCGTTGGAGTGGCGCATCAGGTACAGAGTCTAACCGGGGTTGTGGAGGAAGAATTATGACAGAGAGAAAAATTACGCGTGTACGGGATGTGATGAAACCGCTTTTCGATATTGTCGATGGCATGGTGACGGTAGCGGATGCGTTGGCCAGGATGCAATATGTTGAAACGAAATGTCTTATTGTCGATAAGCGTCATGACGATGATGAATATGGAATCGTCCTGTTATCAGATATTGCCCGACATGTGCTGGCAAATGACCGTGCGCCAGAGCGAGTGAATATCTACGAGGTTATGTCAAAGCCGGTAGTTACTGTTGATCCACAGATGGATATTCGTTACTGCGCGCGTTTGTTTGACAGGCTCAGTTTGTCTCGTGCCCCGGTAGTTGAAAATGGCAAGGTGATCGGTATTATCAGTTTTACTGATATGGTCCTGAAAGGAATGCTAAGCTAAATCACGGTAACTGTACTATGAGTAATGCAGGAGACAATAATCTTATTAGTAGCCATCGACGTTTTATCCGTAAACTCGATGATGAAAATTTTTATACACAGCTGGCAAACACAGCAGGACTGAGTGTGGTTTTTTTTACCAGCCAGGGCTGTGCCAGCTGTCGCCGTTGGCAAGAACTGTTTCGTGAGTTTTTAACCTGTTATGCTGATGTACAGATTTTTGCTGTCGATGCCCAGACGAGCATGGCATTGACGCGTGCCTACGAGGTATTTCACCTGCCGAGTCTATTCCTCTTTATTGATGGACAGTACCATCGTCCATTACAGCCTCACGCCAGTGTTGCCAGTCTGCGGGCGGCGATCGATGACGCCAGGATGTTGCGCGCCGAGGATGAGCCCTGATGCAGATTAAGTCGGATGGCTGGATAACAGGGGTAAAGCAGTGCGCGTCACCCAATGCCGATGAACGGCCTCTTGAGTCGGCGATTGACCTGCTGGTGATTCACAACATCAGTCTGCCACCGGGGGAGTTTGGGGGACCCTATATTGAACAACTATTTTGTAATCAGCTTGACCCGGAGGCGCACTCCTATTTCAGAGGCATTGCTCATTTGAAGGTATCTTCCCATCTGTTGATTCGACGTGATGGTGAAATTATTCAGTTTGTGCCCCTTAACCGCCGTGCCTGGCATGCCGGTGAGTCCAGTTTCTGCGGCCAGTCATGTTGTAATGATTTTTCGATTGGTATCGAGCTGGAAGGCACGGATGAACAGCCTTTTAGTGAGGCACAGTATACCGCGCTGGCGGATATCAGTCGGCTTATTCTACAGACCTATCCGGGGATCACTCGCGAACGCATTACCGGGCATAGCGATATCGCGCCGGGGCGTAAGACAGACCCGGGGCAGGCCTTTGACTGGACACGTTATCGACAAAATCTCTCATTTAGCTAGTCTTGGGCTTGCAAGCGGCATCTATTAAATAGAAACTTGTCACTATGAGTCTAATTGCAATTCTATTAAGTCTGTTTGCCGAAAACTACTGGCATGGCCTCGAGCGCTGGCGCCACTACGATTGGTTCAATCGTTATGTTACGGCCTTGCTACCCTGGCTGGAAAAGCCACACATTCCTCAGGGACCGGTCACCGTGCTTGCCCTCATGCTGCCACCCATCTTGCTTGTCTGGTTGTCAGGCGTGATGTTGGCGGGCATCTGGAGTGGGTTTGGCTATCTTTTCGGCATTGCCGTGCTTATTTTTTGCCTTGGACCACAGGACTTAAATCGACAGGTTCAGCAATATTTGCACGCTGTCGAGAATGAAGATGAGGTCGAGGCCAAACGGCTGGCCTGTGAAATTCTAGGTGATGTCTGTGATGACAGCGATGCCCCCATGCAAATTGCTGAGAACTTGCGTGAGGCGCTCCTGACCCAAATCGTCGATCGGATACTGGGTGTATTTTTCTGGTTTGTTGTACTGGGTCCCGTCGGTGCTATTTTGTTCCGGGCCGCACAGTTATTGCAACAAACGGGTCGTCACGGTAGTGATGTGTTTGCCAGCGCGACACAACGCTTGTATGCGATCGTCTACTGGCTACCGGCCCGGCTGTGCGTGCTTGGTTATGCACTGGCCGGTAATTTTGTCGATACCATGAGTTACTGGATTTCGCCAGCCGACCTCTGGCGACGCGAAAGCCGCGACTTGCTGCTAGTCAGTGGTGTGGGTTCGTTGCGCCAGGATATGCGTGTCACTACTGAAAAATGGCTGGATGGACAGGATATCACCATTGGTGTTTCACACGCCCTGGCACTGGTAAAACGCACCGTGATTGTCTGGCTGGTGGTGTTGGCGTTGCTTACTCTGGCCGGTTGGCTGTTATAAACTTCTCAGCATAGTGGCACTTGTCGAGACGAGGGCTTTTACTTAAACAGGTAGACAAGTCGTGTCCTCAATGATCAAGACCTATATTGACCTGCTGCGTCATGGTGAGCCAGTCGGCGGTAAACGTTTTCGCGGATCTACCGATGACCCGTTAAGTGAAACAGGTTGGCAGCAGATGCGGACCTCGCTTGGTAACAAGGTCGGTTGGGATATTGTTGTTTCGTCGCCATTAAAGCGTTGTGCCGAATTTGCGACGGAGACTGCCGGAAAACACCGGCTGAAGCTGCAAATCATACCCGGCCTGTCCGAGTTGGAATTTGGCTTATGGGAAGGTATGACTCCGACAGAGGTCGAACAACAATATCCCGGCGACCTGCAGCAGTTTTATGCTGATGCCTCTGTCTTTACAGCACCTGGCGGCGAGTCTATGTCAGTATTCTACACTCGGGTTATTCAGGCATGGCAGAATATTTTACAGACATATCGCGGGCAGAAGATTTTGCTGGTTGCTCATGGCGGTGTAAATCGAGTCATTCTACAACACATACTTAATTTTCCCCCGCAGAATATGTTCCGTATCCAGATGGGTTTTGCGGCGCGGGTCAGCCTGCAGGTGACCGATGACGGTAAGCAGCTCTGGCCACAGGTCAATGCGATTACGGAGGGTTTTTAAAGGCAGCAACAGAAGGCATGAGTGTGACAGCGTTGACGGGTGGCGGCCTGTACAGAATGCGATATGCTTATGTCGATCGATGTGTGAGTCTTATTGCTTATCGCGGATTCAGGCATAAAAGGGATACCCTCATGCTAACCATCATCATGGTGATGTGCGCTATTTTTCTGGATTTTCTGCTTGGCGGGCCTCGACGCTACCACCCGCTGGCGGGATTTAGCCGCTTGGTGAGCTATCTGGAAAAACGCTTTTATCCACCGAAGGGACGCCGTCCCCGTCATTTCCTGTTTGCCGGGATTTTGGGCTGGTGCATCCTTGTCCTGCCGTTTGTGTGTTTGTCATGGTGGTTAATAACATTGCCTTTCATTGCGATTCCGGCATCGATTGCAGGCCTGTCTCTGGCATTGGGCGGGCAGAGCTTGACCGAGCATGCCTTAACAGTACAGTCAGCGCTCGAGGCTGGTAATCTCCGCTATGCGCGTGAGCGAGTGGCGGCCATGGTGAAACAGGAGAGTCGCGGACTCGATGAGGTTGGTGTTTGTCGTGCGGCTATCGGGTCTGTACTTGAGAATGGCAATGCGGCACTTTTTGCCGCTATTTTCTGGTTTGTTATGCTGGGTCTCCCCGGGGTAGTGCTGTATCGCCTTACCAACCTCCTCGCTGATATGTGGGATGATAGAGATGTCCACTATGTGTATTTTGGTCGGGCAGTGTCCAGGATCAATCATGCCCTAAACTGGGTTCCCGCCCGACTGACCGGGTTAACCTATGTTCTCGTTGGTGGTGACTGGCGTCATACTAAGGCCTTGGCAGTACAGGCAAAGCAATGGCAGGACCGCAATGCCGGTTGGTTGATCGCCTGTGGTGCAGGTGGTTTGGCATTAAAACTGGGAGGCCCTGTGATCAATCACGGCGACGAGATTACGCGCCCCTGGTTGGGTAGAGGTAATACACCAACCGTGAAAGATATTGGGCGAAGTATCCGCTTTGTCCAGCAGGGATTGTGGTTGTGGCTGGGGTTATTGTTCCTGTTTGGCTGGTTGAATGCCTGAGCATGACAGGCCGCGTATAAATGAGTAGAGAACATAGCCTGCCGTGATCAAACCATTCGGAGTTGATGTAGGCAAGTAGCCCTACAGCATTGGCAGGTAAAAACTTCTTTTTATTCGGACGGACTATTCTGAACATCAAAATGTTGAGTGATTGTATTTAGCCGTAGATCGAGGCAAAAAGGGGGCATGTTGACGTTCGGGATGTTGAAGACCGATATCAGGATAATGATAAAGATTCCAGTGAGAGCAATGGCGATGGCGACAAAGATACGCTCGTTGACCATGTTTAAATTCCCTGACTGCCTGATCTTTAAATTAAGGTGACGTTATCCTATTTAAAAGGTGGCGACTATGATGTAAGCATTGGGCTAACTTTATTGTAGGGAAATTCCTACACGACAGGCTTGTAGGTAAACTAGGCCGATGTGATTTATATAGTGTCCTGAGTTTTTTTTTGCGTCATATCAGGTGAGCATCGGGTGTTACCATTGTCATAAAAAATCGTCAGGCATGACTGCTATCGATGTACTTGAAACGAAGTATTCGATGCATTGTAAAGTTTTCTGATGTTAGTAATGTCTTGGTTTGATATGAACACGACATCAACAGCGTTGTGTCATCGAGTGATAGAAAAAAATTTGATTGTCCATAATTGGGCCGGGATATGGTCAAGCAAAGCGGCGAACTTCCTCCACTTCATAATACCTTGCCCTGGGCCGCTTTTGCAGGTTTGTATTGAAAACACGGAGACAGCAAAACCACTCGAACCGTATTACCATTAGCGACCTTGGCAGAATTTTCTGAACGGCTGTTGTAGCTATCGCAAAGGCGTCGCGGTACAGTTGAGATAACTTATTGCAGTATCACGGCGACGATACGGTATCGTAGTGAGCGACCTGCTGACAGCGCATTATGAAAATGATGCGTGTTAGCCCGGCTATCGAATTCGAAAATAAAGTACTTTTTTATAAGGAACACGCATGAAGCGTTTTGAAATGCCAACACCGGCAGAGACCTTGCCCGGTCGTGAAGCGGTGATGCCCATCGCGGGCAATCACTATGTGACTGGCCATGAAATGCAGCCACCATTCCCTGAAGGTCTACAGCAGGCGATGTTTGGTATGGGTTGCTTCTGGGGGGCTGAGCGTTATTTTTGGCAGTTAAAAGGAGTTTATAGCACGGCGGTTGGCTATGCGGCGGGTTATACCCCGAATCCCAATTACGAAGAGGTTTGTTCCGGTTTGACGGGGCACAATGAGGTCGTCCTGGTGGTGTTTGATCCCGAGGTGATTACTTACGACGAGTTACTGAAGACTTTCTGGGAAACGCATGATCCGACACAGGGAATGCGTCAGGGCAATGATCGCGGTACCCAATATCGTTCAGGTCTCTATACGTTTAATGCCGAGCAGCAACAACAGGCCGAAAAAACCAGCCAGCTTTTTCAACAGGCATTGCGGGCACAGGGTTATGGCCTGCTGACGACAGAGATATTGCCAGCACCAACATTTTATTATGCCGAAGCGTATCACCAGCAATACCTGGCGAAAAACCCACGAGGTTACTGTGGATTGGGCGGTACGGGGGTTAGGCTTTATAAGTAAATATTTAACTATAAAATAATATTCTTATATTCAGTAATCTGATTTTGTGACCAAATTCTCATTCCATCATTTTGGCGCTCTGTATCGTACACTTCCTGTTTGACGATTTGATTTTTAAAGGGGTGGTCATGGCCGTCTTAATTCAGTATGCCAATGGAGTACCAGCGATTAAGTTTCCACTGGATCAGGATACTCTGTCGATTGGTCGTGGCGAGCAAAATGATATTTGCATTGCCGATCGTTATGCGAGTAAAGCGCATGCGGTCATTGAACTAAGGAAAAATGAACAGGGCGCGTGTTTTGTTATTCGCGATATGAAGAGTACGAATCATACTTTTGTGAATGACGAGACCATTGCCGAGAAAGAACTCTGTGCGGGTGATCTCCTGCAAATCGGCAAGAGCCAGTTTAAGTTTATGCAAAATCCGCATGAGGCAACGCTACACCAGGCACGTGAGGCAGATTCCATCTGTCAGGAACTAAGTCAGGGTGTGACGTTACGCGAGGATCAGTTCCATAAGAGCTTTAGTCGCCGTCTGAACCTGTACTAATAATATTTGCTAGGCAAATCTGGCGGCTGTCCCCCATAGGGGGCGGCCGTTTTTTTGTGAGAGAAGAATAGCTTTTCTTGAGCGTCGTGACGGGTAAAGAGGATGCATTTAACAAGCAGTCTCCCGCCAGGGGAGGGACTGTGGCTGTCGACAGACCTCGGTCTAGCCCGCGGTCTGGTCATTTAGGAGGCGAGGGCAGACTTTACTGACTCGGAAATTCCGCTTAGATTTTCCAGAAAATCAAGCAAGGCTGTCTCCGCATCGGTTTTACTGGTATAGGGGCCATGGTCCAGTCCCTCGCGGCAGGCAAAATACCACGCGGCATCGACACAGAAAAAACGACCGCTCCGGAATGGAATACTACTGGATTCACCCTGTCGATTCATTTCCATCGTAAGTACCTCAAATTTTCCACGGATGCTTATATTTAGACACAATTATAGCAATTTGCACGGCGATGTTACTTTTTTGAGACCAGCGGTAGCAAACCCGTGGATAGAGGGAGGTAGGAGGCCGCAGGGCGGTGTAGCATCGTCCTGTATACAACATGGCTATTCCTCCGGCGCGACACGGATTCTGAGGCGCAGTGTTTTACCCGGATCATAAGCCAGGCGAGTGGTGAATAACTGACCCCGATAGCGATAGGTGACGCGATAAGCCTCGATTTGCGATTCTGTATGGTAATCCACCTCTGTGCTGCAGCGAGTCTCGTAGCTGACGCGATCATATGTCGTATACCGCTCCCTGGCACGCGCGGCATCATTGCCGATAGACGCCCCAAGCATGGTGCCTGCCGCCGTGGCCAGCCTTTTCCCATCCCCCCCACCGAACTGGTTACCAATGACACCGCCAATAATGGCGCCGACCAGCGTACTACTGGCGCGACTGGGGCCGTATGATCGCGTAACCGGGTAGCGGACCTTTTCCTGCCAGCACTCACGTCGAGGTGTCGAAATCTGAACCTGCTGGTAGAGGGGCACGACCCGGATGACCCGCGCGGTATCCGAAAACTTCTGTGGCCGATCATGCTGCCAGCGGGGAGCGGCATGCACCCCGGTCACGATGGTCAGACAGGCTGTGATTGCAAGCGTAGAGAAGGTCTTGTTCATGGTGGCACTCCTTTTAGTTTTCGTCGCTTGGGTAAAGATTAATGAGGTGACACTGAACGCTGGCTGAATCGTGAGGTTTTTTGTTGCCTGTCTGGCGGCATGTTGGCCATTTGCCTGCCATACTTTTATCGCCGAGGCGTGTGAAACAGAAGGGGGAGGGGAGATGGCAAAGTCATTTGATATGAGACGTGGCGTGGCGTTACTGCCTGCCGAGCCACTGCACCGGCGCGTCCCTACCCAGGGACAGGATGGCAGGCCGCTGAACGACTTACTAATGATTATCCCGGGATTGAAGAAAAAGCCTGCCGCAGAGCAAGAGAGTATTTTACAAAAAATTGAACAGGCCTTACTGACCTATGAGAAATTTATTGTCTTTGCAGAATTAAACATCAAGCTGGGGACGTTGTGGCTAAGCATTCCGTCTCAGCGTGGCCTGGGCGCTGAACTGGCGGCCTGGATCTATCATCACGTGCCGGAAACCCGTCTGGTGGCCCAGCATACGGCGACAGAAGTGATCAGGTGATTCCTGGCGAGGCTGGTTGGGGTATAATGTCGTTTCTCACTGTTTAATATAGTTCAACATAGGTTTGTGAAAATTGTATGGCCAGCAAGACGCTCTTCAAAGTCAGTTTCGTCAACCAGGGCAAGATCTATGAAATGTTCGCCCGCCAGATTTCCCAGTCCAGTATGTATGGATTTGTTGAGATCGAAGAACTGGTCTTCGGGGAAAAGACGTCACTGGTTGTTGACCCTGCTGAAGAAAGGCTCAAGGACGAATTTTCTGGCGTCAAACGTACCTATATCCCCATGCATTCTGTGATCCGTATTGATGAGGTGGAAAAGCGCGGTACGGCCAAAATTCTTAGCCTGGAGGGCGAAGCCACGTCCATGAGTTCACTCAGCCCTGCTTATCTAGCCGGTGTGAATAAACCTGAGAAGAAAAGTTAACAGCGTCTGTCCCGCTAGACACTTGCGCCGAGTTTGCGGGCAATCGCCATCACTAACGGTTGGGGTGGATACTCCGCCTGCGGGGAGCCAAGATAGTCCAGCCAGGATTGATGCTGGCTGGCAAGCTCATGATTCGTTCCATGACAGGCCAGGACATTCAAAATATGTCCGTCGATTTTCCATGGACCCTCACCACTGATATTCCCGGCTAATACATGGGTGGTTAGTGCGGGTTGCCCCAGGTGCCAGTAGAGATCAAAGTAGAGTAGTCCCTGTGGATGAGGAAAGCATTCGGCCAACACTTTCTCGCTGCCATCTGGCGAACGTAACATCAGGGGGGCGGTGACAGTAAATAAATCCGGCATGGTATAAAGTACTTCAGCAAAATTGAATTTTCAAACGCATCATAGAACGTCACGCCTTGAAATAAAACATCGCAACGCAGGGGGTATTATGAAAGCCGTACAAATGCAAGCCACAGGTGGGCCAGAGGTCTTACAGCTGACGGACGTTAGCACCCCGGAAATTAGCACCGCCGATCAAATCAAAGTACAGCTTAAGGCCGCGGGCATAAATCCAATTGATACTAAAATACGTAGTAGAGGTCTGTTCGTAGAGCATGCTCTACCCGCCATTATTGGTTGTGACGGCGCAGGCATTGTTACTGAGGTTGGTAGCGCCGTTACGTGCTGGAAGCCAGGTGATGAAGTCTGGTTTTGTCATGGTGGCCTTGGCAAGGCACCGGGCAATTATGCCGAGTACACCGTGTTGCCAGCGGTGCTCGCACAACGAAAACCCGTCCAGCTTACTTTTGCCCAGGCCGCCGCCGGGCCATTGGTACTCATTACCGCCTGGGAAGCGCTTTTCGACCGGGCCGGATTACTGGCAGAGCAGACCGTCCTGGTGCATGCGGGTGCCGGTGGTGTTGGTCATATTGCCATTCAATTGGCGAAGCTGGCAGGGGCACACGTTTGCACAACCGTCGGTTCGGACGCACACGCAGAATTTGTCCGGCAGTTAGGTGCTGACAGGGTCATCAATTATCATGAGGAAAATTTTGTTACGGCGACACTGGAGTGGACTCAGGGTGAGGGTGTTGATGTGGCACTCGAGTCGGTGAGTTCGGCTGTTTTCAAGGAGACCATTAATGCGATGGCGACGTATGGTAATTTAGTTACCCTGCTTGACCCCGGCAATGGCATTGACTGGAAAAATGCCCGGAATAAGAATTTGCAGATTAGTTTTGAACTGATGTTATTGCCCATGTTGCATGACATGGTGCCGGTGCTGGAACATCACGGTGAAATTCTGCGTGATTGTGCCGACTGGATAGACGAAGGTAAGCTACAATTACATGTCTCGCAGACATGGCCGTTAGCAGAGGCTGGTGCCGCACATAAGCAGATTGAAACAGGACATACTACGGCCAAGTTAGCACTGACGATCTAAACAGGAGGTAGTATGTTGTGGCCTCGGATAATCACCCGCGGTTATACGACAGCATATTGCGAGGTGTTTCTCTGTTAGCGGATATATCGGTAAGCGCTGGCCTTGGTCAGCATTCGCTATTGATAACCGGTATCCTTTTTTCGAGCTTTGCCTGCACCAGGGTTGTATAAATGAGTTCTTTCTGCAGGAGGTCTGGATAGAGTCGGTACAATGCGTGTAATCGCTGCGGATACTCGCAGGCCTGGATCTCGAGCAAGCGCCGTTCAGTCTCATTGAGATCGGGTAGCGTCAGCAGCCAGGGGGATTGCCAGTGGAAAAAGTCGTTAGCGAGTTGCTGCTCATTGGCGTTTTCCCAGTGCTGGCGCAAGAGAAAGTGTGGGAAGGCATTGGCTGGCAAGTGACGCTGGACGGGAGTTTGCTGCGGTGGGCCATCATATCGTACGACACCACTCCCATCCTCCTGACGCGCAATCCACATCATTTGACGATGCTGCCCGGCGGTCCGATGGACGAGTTGGGCGACCAGGTCACGATGAGATATCGGTGTGGTGCTACGCTCAGGTTGTTGAACAACATAGGCTTGTGTGGCGACGAAAGTGTGGTCATTGACCGCACAGGGGACCCAGACGGGTTGGGGAAGTCTGACTAGTTGCTGGTTGATGGGGCAGCTTGTTAATAACGCCAGAGGTTGCTGTTTCTGATCGAGTAACCAGCATTCCAAATTATCAAGTAGTGGAAAGTCTCGCTCATCTAACCATTCAGGGAGTTGCGCGACAAATGCATTCGCTCGCTGACGCCAGCTGGGGGAGGTGTGCAGTGGGTGGACGGAAAATTCTTTGACACCCTCGGCACGCGACCACAGGCCAAACAGGGTATAACGTTTCGATTCATTGTCTGACGCTAGTCGTATCTGCAGTCGCCAATGAACACCATCATTACTGATTGCGCGGATTTCCTGATGTTGGAGTATTCGCGTAGTACCATTGAATGGTGAGAGCAGGCGGAGACTATAACGTTCAACTGCGTGGCTCATTGTCAAGTTAATTACCAGACGTCCGCAATGCAATGTGTTTGCACATCATGGTCTCTGGCGAACCAGAAAAAAATCGGCTAAAGGAGACGATGCAACCATGCGAGGCTAAGCGTAATGTGCGGTACAGGATATCATGATGCCAATCGAGCGTTTGATTGTCTTTTCGTGCGTTCCTGGAATACATCATAAAAAGCTCGTTGGGTAGGGAAAATAATTATATCAATGCTCATAGAGGTGTGTAACATAAAACGCCTAGCCCTATAGTATAATACAAGAGTAAAAACTTCTCATGATAATGGGTATAATGATCTCTTTAGTACAGTTGAAGAGTATTTTTTAAAACAACCGATATTAATAACCACGTTACCAGTAGGAATAAAGTTATCGGTCTGCTAATTGTAAAATGGCGAGGATTTTATGGGATTAGATCAAAGCGCTCTTGATATTTTGTTTAACGAAGCACGTAGTTTCAATTCCTGGCAGGATAAACCAGTGAGTGATGAACAACTGAGGGCGATTTATGACCTGATGAAAATGGGTCCCACAGCGGCGAATTCCTGTCCTGCACGTCTGGTGTTTGTAAAATCAGATGTTGCCAAGCAACGACTCAAACCACATTTGAATGAGGGTAATGTGGATAAGTCGATGTCCGCACCCGCCGTGGCCATCATTGGTATGGATTTGGAGTTTCATGAAAGGCTGGCCTATTTATTTCCACATACAGATGCCCGCTCATGGTTTGCCGGTAATCCTGCTAAAATTGAAAAATCGGCCTTCCTTAATACGGCACTACAAGGGGCCTATTTTATAACCGCCATTCGGAGCCTGGGTCTAGACGCCGGACCAATGTCAGGGGTGAATAACGAGACACTGGATAAGGAATTTTTTTCTGATGGCAAGGTAAAATCGTTATTCATCTGTGCTATTGGATATGGTGATAAAACGAAACTGTATCCACGACAACCACGACTTGATTTTGCAGAGGCCTGCAATATTATTTAGAGGTTAATGCAGATTAACTATGTTGTGGCATTGCTGCCTGGTACGTCGCTAGCCTAGTAAAGGCAGAACAGTGGCTTTAAAAATAGAAAGGCTGTCAGCCAGCCGTTCTATTTTTTGAAAGTGGCCGTCTCTTAGCGTACGTCAAAGCCATAAATTAACATCTTGGACATTAGCTGAGGTGAATCCATATAGGGGACGGTCCCATTTTTACGCAAGATGGCCCGACCTTCCTTGGAGGTCGCAAACTTAATAAAGTCCTGTACTACTTTAGACGGCGATGCACTGGTAACAAGATAAAGCGGCCGGTATAAGGTGTATTTACCATCAGCAACATTTTTGTACGAAGGTACTTTGCCATCAAAATTCAGAATTTTTACGTTGCGCTTGCGTGCTGAGCTGACACCGGTAATACCTAAGGCGAGTGGATCCTGCTCAACGGCCTTTTCCAACGGACCTGATGAGTTCACGATATATTTTTTGTTTGTAACAAATTCATAATTACTGTCTTTAAAAACATACTGACGTATTGCGTAACCAACTCCCGAGATTTTACCGCGCCGGATGTAAAGCCGAATAGGTGCATTAGGACCGCCTACCTGATTCCAGTTGGTGATGGTACCGGAGTATATTTGCTTGACTTGAGTCGTCGTCAGGTTATTCACAGGATTGTTTTTGTTGGCAATAATGGCGAGCGCATCCCAGGCAACGGGGTGCAGGTTGACATGCAGCTCGCTACGATCCATTTCTGGCAAGGTCATACGGCAACTCCCGCCCATATCAACCGTATGTGCTGCTGTTTCACGAATTCCTTTGGTGGCCCCACCGCCACGGATTAGAATTTTAATGCCCGTTTTAGCTTCATATCCCTTGGCCAGCTCTTTCATAAAAGCCTTTTTAGTGATACCACAACCCGCCCAGGTAATAGTTTTAACTTCAGACAATGCATTGGCGACATTAATCGGGATAAGACACAATAGTGCGAATAAAATCTTGGGCATTCTATGAGACATCGGTGCAACCTCTACTTCTATCGGGAATGAGGGGGGCAAAAACATTAGCTCTGTTGTCGACGAAAAGCAAAATAACTTTAATTATTAGGTATATATTATCTATTAAACGGGCCTGCAAGAGAAGCCTGTATTGGTAAGTCTTTGATATCGATATGCCCAGGGAAGAAAATTAACTAAATTTGTCGACATGGCTGGTTTGCACGTTATCGAAATCCGTGAGCGGAGGGCTATTTTTATCCCCCGATGAACGGCAATATTAGATTCTGCTCATGTCGTTTAGACGCTATCATCGAAGTGTCTGCCATGTTGTCGGATGATAAATCATTATGAGCTTTTCATCAGGGGTAAAAAGAGGGTATGAACACAGCATTTTCTATTGCCGGCCTGCCGCAAATTCATTTTGGATCTGGTGTGCTGACAACATTACCTGGGCTAATCGAAGACTATGCAAGCCCGGTCTTATTTATTACTGGGCGTAATTCTTTTGTTCAGTCATTGGCATGGCAGAACCTTTTGCATGAAATGGACAGTCGTGCTATTGACTATGGGCATTGTCAGCTTAGTGGTGAACCATCGCCTGTCTGGATCGATGAAATTGTACGTGTCCATCGTGACATTCATTATACCGTGGTCATTGGCATTGGGGGTGGTAGTGTTATGGATGCCGCCAAGGCAATAGCGGGACTTTTAAAAGTAGAGCGATCGGTAATGGATTACCTCGAAGGCGTTGGCCCGGAGCTGGAATACGCTGGTCCTGCAGTCCCCTTTATTGCCGTACCGACAACCGCTGGTACTGGCAGTGAGGCTACCAGGAATGCCGTGCTTAGCCTGCATGGGGAGTCAGGCTTTAAAAAGTCCTTTCGGCATGAAAAACTTGTCGCCGATTATGCCCTGGTGGATCCAGACTTGCTGGCGACATGTCCGCCGGAACTGATTGCGGCGAATGGTATGGATGCCTTGACACAACTACTGGAGTCCTATGTTTCCATTAAGGCGAATCCGTTTACGGATGCACTCGCGGTGAGTGGTCTGAAGGCGGTCAAAGCAGGTCTACTACCCTGGTATAAAAATGGTGGACTCGAAAAAACCGCCATGGGCAATATGGCTTATGCGGCACTACTCTCCGGTATTACACTTGCTCAGGTTGGCCTGGGTGTGGTGCACGGCCTGGCGGCACCGCTTGGCGCATTTTTTCCAATTCCGCACGGGGTGGCCTGTGGCACTCTGGTCGCCTGCGCCACCGAAATAAACATCCGGGCGATGCAGGAATCGGAGCCGAATAATCGGGCGTTAGCGCGTTATGCTGAAGTGGCTGAGATATTGTGTGCTTGCCACTTCGCTTCACCGTCACTTGCCTTTGATGGTTTAATCCAGTTACTGCGGCACTGGACAGAACAGATGAAATTACCCACACTATCCCAGCTGGGGATTAAAGACAGCGATTTTGAACGGATTATTGCCAACTGTCGTGGTAGCAGCATGAAGACTAATCCTATCGTGTTGTCGGACAGCCAGATAAAAAACCTCCTTCGCGCACGATTGTAATCGAGGCTGTGAATAATATGACATCGTTGCGTAAAGGTCTGCTCGGTCAGCACGTTAATCCATCGAAACCTGTTTTCTCGGGGTCAGAACGTATGGAATACCGCGCGGCTATCACGGGCAAAAAAAAGCCCGCCCCGAAGGGCGGGCAAAGTGCTTGCGGCAACTGTTTTAATTAAATAGCTGAGTGTTGATCTTCAGCTGGAGGAAGATTATCTCGGCAAACTTCGGACGTACCTTGGGGATATAAGTCATGTTGAGGGAAATCATGTCGGTGCCAATGGATGCAACCGGCAGGATACCCAGAAAAGGTGAATTGTTTTTGTAGTCTTTACGTGTCATGGCAAAGGCATAGACACCGGCATCAAAGTGCCAGCCATTGCCAAACTTGAAACGACGCATGGTACCGCCGCCGGCATTATAGGAATCGTGTTTGAAAGAGTCCTTGAAGCCTGAGGCGGCAATAAAGGGTACCCATTTGCCACCGATTTCGTCAAAGTCGTATTGAAAACCAGCACCTAAATTGTTTTCATTGTAGGTCACGTCGGCGGGTGCTTTGGTCAGGTGGATGGCCTTGCCGTTGAGAACGATGTTCCAGGTTCCAGCCCGTACAGGCTGGCTCGCGCCGAGGCATAGCAGTATTAATGCGATAGCAAGAAACAGGTGGCTGACTACGGCGGTGCGGCGGTTATGTAGGACTGTATATTCCATGGTGTACTCCAGTTGTCACAAGCGTTGTTACTTATGTGGCCAGGAGTACAATCACTGAATTACCTGGAAGTTCCGGTAGTCCCGCTGTCGTTGGGTTGTTGCCCTTTAGACCGGTGACTTTGCGTCTACTCCCTTTCGGGAGCGTTGCCTTTATCAGAACTCCTAACCGTATTTTTATGTGTTCTGCCTAAACCTTGTGCATGAGCTGTGCCAGATGTGATGAAGTTCGCAAAATTACTGTGAACCAGCCTGCAATAAGGGAAATAAAAGACGGGTGGCGGGTTGAGAAGTGCCAAATACGTCACAAAACGACAAATTAATGTCATATTAACTTATTAAAATAATGTTATTAGTCAAAAAATTGAACATTCTCGACAAAATAACGTCATCGTGGCCCAGCAATGGAGACTGAATTTCGCTTCCAGTCGATTGGAATCATGGAGTCCTGTTTTCCGGAAAATTTTGGTATTCCGCGTCAGCCTGGTCTGGTGCCGGAGTCGCGTGGGCGGATCTGCCTGTTTTCACCCTATGATCAGGCCGATGCCATCCGTGGCCTGGAGGGTTTTTCACATTTATGGGTGGTGTTTGTGTTTCACCGGCTGAAGGGGAAAACGGCCAAGACTACCGTGCGGCCACCACGACTTGGCGGGAATACCAGGCTCGGGGTGTTTGCCAGTCGGGCCACGCACCGACCTAATCCAATTGGATTGTCGTTGGTAAAGCTGGAAAAAATCGATATCAGCTCCGGCCGCAATGTCCTGGAAGTCAGTGGACTGGATGTGCTGAACGGCACTCCTGTACTGGATATTAAACCCTACCTGCCCTATGCCGAGTCGATCCCGGATGCAATCGCGGGCTATGCCAATGAGGCTCCGGAATACACCTATGAGGTGATATTCTCTGAACAAGCCGACCGCGCAGCCGCACTGCTGGAGGCGCGTTATCCACAGTTCTCAAATCTGTTGCGACGGGTGTTGAGTCTGGACCCACGGCCAGCGTTTCATCAACAGAGTGATGAGAGACAGGCTGGGAGAATTTACGGTCTGAGTCTGTATGACCAGAATATTCGTTGGCAGCTAGGTGCAAACAGGTTGATTATTGTGCTCGATATTAATCCGCTAAAGGCAAGCGTTTAATGTTACCGGCCGTCTTTTCCGATGTACAAAATTTCAAGACACGTTTGCCGGAAAATTCGCAGCGTCAAGACCTGGCGTGTCCTACCCCGGTATAAGTCAAGGCGCTGCTACCGCTATTAGGGACAGGTCGTTTGATTCATAGCGAGGAATATGGAAACCGGCAGTATAACGACCTGATTGTAAGTACAGGCTATTGTAGAAAAATTGTTGAGACGGGCCAGGGAATAATGGCTGAGGTTCCATACCACAGGCAGGTCACGGCAGAGAGTTATCGACATCACTTCCGCTCGCGCGTTGCGGCAATAAATTTTTTTATGACCCTGAGTGATTCCCTGCACACAATAACAGACGCCAGAGTACTTAAGCATCGAAGTACGAAGGGCAGCTGGCAACCAATTGAAGAGCGTAGGCAGCATGCTGAACCATCTGCATTTTTCAAAGGTGTATCAGGCTTGCCAGGTTACCCTTGTGATAATAGTGTGGCGGCGTAATGATGGTCGCCTGCTCACTCATTGACTAGCTGTTGTTATACCGCGTCGCACATCGCGCGAGGGGAAATAAATCTCTGGCATGAAGAGTATATACCTTGATACCCTGATTTATAGCCTGGGCGTATTGTATGGCCCCATCGATAAGCGACGAACCAGGTCACACCTCAGGATGGATTGTCGTGATTAACCGCATTGGGGTGGCTGGTGAGATCGCCGTGCAAAGTACGACAGTCTGTGAGGAAATTGGTGTAGCGATAATGATCGGAACTGCATAAACTTAAGATAAATAAATAGTCACTATGGGTAATCAGACTTAACAGTATAAAACGAGCGAGGGCATGAGCATGGGAAAATTACTGCAGCATACAAAGTGGACAAGTTGGTTGGCCTTGTCTGTTGTACTATTTACCGCAGGTGGGAACGTCATGGCGGACCCGTTACAGGATTTTAGTGGTAAGCCACAGAACGTGAAAGATTTTACGGCTCAGGGTAAGTGGCTGGTGGTCATGCTTTGGGCCTCTGACTGTCATGTCTGTAATGTTGAGGCCAGACACTATGAGCAATTTTATGAGCAATATAAAAATAAAAATGCCTCACTTCTTGGTATATCCCTGGATGGGCAGGCAAAGAAGGTTGAGGCAGAAAAGTTTATCCAGCGTCACGCGGTGACATTCCCAAATTTAATAGGCGAACCTCAGGCGGTGGCGCAGTGGTTTGTCGACCTGACCGGGGCCGATTGGGTAGGGACACCGACCTTTCTAATATATAATCCCAAAGGTGAGCTGGTGATCCAGCAAGTGGGTGCTGTGCCGGTCAATATGATCGAAGACTTTATTCGTAAACAGTCACTGGCGGCTAAGACGTCTGGAAGGCATACAGACATCTAACTTTGAGGTAAAGTGCCGCCGTGAGTTAAATGCGAAACAGGTGATTTAAGAAATGATTAAACAAATACTGTCTGACATGAAACCGCTACGTATAATCCTAATTGGTTTCGCGATAGCCCTGATAATTCTGCGACCAGCCGTTGGGACGAGTATGGTGTATCAGGGCTGGGCCATGGTTCCGACGATGTTAGCACCGGTCATGACCCCGATTATTTTCATGCTCATTATGCTGGATAGTTTTATGAGTAAAATTTTAATGCTAGACATACCCGTGGACGCGCGTGCTGGTTTAAGACGTGTCATGTGGATTAATCTAATGATGGGATTCGTGCTGTTGGCTTATTGGGCTCCGTATTTCTACGAGGTGGCCCATAAGTTAAGATAGCAATGTTTCCTCGTTTAATGGCTATCAATGAAAATTTCGATGCTTGATCTTGTCTGGGCACCGGTAAAGCGCGCCTGTTCTTCGCCGTTTCGAAACAGGATGACTGTGGGAAAGCCACGCACCTGATAGCGTCCTGCAAGCTTCATATTTTCTCCCTCATCAACTTCCAGTTTAGCCAGGGCGATGGCACCGTCTTGTTCGAGGATGACAGTTTGTAATATCGGTGCCAGAGCGATACAGGGTGGGCACCAATCTGCCCAGAAATCCACGAGGACGGGACGTTGATGCGAGGCTTCCAGCACCCGTGCCTCGAAGTCTTCCAGCTGAATATCATATACATTAGGGTTGTCGTCTGTCATAAGTGCCTACCGTTTGTCGAGTGGGCGAAGCTTATCAATTGCCTGCCTGGTCGGCAATTATCCACTCCAGCCTGATGATGGTCTGCCGAAGAGACTGATGGTGTGGGCACTCCACAGGGAATCTGTGACCTGCCGGTGAGCGCCGCGTTAATTCTGCGGTGGAGCCAGTGCGAGACTCACTGGGACGGGACTTAGCACTGCCGAGAATAATTAGCACGCATCAGTCTGCTACCGAGTTTGGACGCGTCGAAGTACGGCTTTGCATTATAATAAAGGCCTGTCATATGTTAGCTGAACTGATGCCGTTTAATCGGCACCTGATGTAAGTGGGCAAACAGTTATGAATACACTTATCGGTATAGCCTCTTACTGATAGAGACTGTTTTGGCGGAGTGTCCAGCTAACGACTGGTTCAGACGGATCAACGCAACAATCATTACACCTGGATTAAGCCTGTCACATATTCGTGTAGTTGAGACAATACCTTCTGTTTTTGTTCATCGAGAGTATTTTCCGTCAGGAGTTCATCAATACGTTGCAGACACCTTGCCTGGGTAAAGGTGTCTGGGTCCTGATTTTCTAGCAAGCGATGCTGACGAAATTCCTGCCAGTCCTGCCGTTGGGCATCAGTTAATGTCTCGGGCCAGTTACGGGCTCGATAACGAAACAGCATTTCCGCTAGTCGAGCATCATGAAAGGGCGGTTGGAAGTCAGAGAGCTCGCCTGGTGATTGTGTGCGAATTTCTTCCATCAGCTGTTTATCATGTTCCTGGAAAAAACCACCCGAGTAGAGCATGGCATCGGGGTCGTTACTGTTCTTGTAGCGATTCAGTTTGTAAACGGCCTGAATCTTATCGGCCAGCGGCATACTACTATCCTCTGCTGCCGCGATTGTCTGCAAATGCTGTTGGCCCCTTTGCAGATCGATCTGCAAAGTTTCGGCACGTTCTGCGCTTAGTGTATTCATGGGTGAAATGACGGGACACTTGTTGAGGTGAATCTCTTTCAGGGCGATTCTCTCCTGTCCTTCGGGCAGTTCACTGTTAGCGACAAACAGCCGTGCGGCAATGTCTTCGGCACTCAGTTCAATCAGGTCGCTTGGGTCATAACGCAGATCATAAACAATAATAGAGTTTTTATTTGTCGGGTGCAGAGCCACCGGTACTACCATGGCAGTACAACCATGAATTGCTGGAAACATACGCGAGGTGTGGAGTACGGGTTCCTTCTGCCGAACGTTTAATAACAGGCCAGCCTTGCGCTTATCACGATTTTGGTAAACATAATCATACAGGCGGGGTTGTCTTTCTTTGATCAATTTTGCCATACTGATTGTGGCATAAACATCAGACATGGCGTCGTGTGCTGTTTCGTGGCTGATGCCATTCGCCGCAGAGAGTAGTTCCAGTCGAAAACTGGGCACACCATTATCATCCAGAGGCCATTCGAGACCTTCCGGTCGCAGGGCGTAAGTAACCCGCACCAGATCGATAATATCCCAGCGCGAGTTACCATTTTGCCATTCACGGCCATAGGCATCATAGAAATTTCGATACAGACTATAACGAGTGAACTCGTCGTCAAAACGCAGGCTGTTATAACCAACGCCACAGGTACCGGGACGTGAGAGTTCGGCATGGATGTGTTTAATGAAGTCGGCTTCGACGATGCCTTTTTCACTGAGTAGTTGAGGTGTGATGCCGGTAATCAAACAGGCTTCCGGGTGTGGCAGGGTATCGTCGGCCAGGCGGCAGTAGAGTGTTAGCGGTTTGCCAATAATGTTGAGGTTTTCATCGGTACGGATGCCGGCAAACTGCATAGGGCGGTCCCACTTGGGGTCTGTGCCGGTCGTTTCATAATCGTGCCAGTAGAGTGTTTTATCCTGCCCGTTAGTAAGTTTCATGTGTCATTCCTTGACGTGTTGTTTAAAAATCTTGTGCAGGGTTGGTGCCTGCAGGCCAGCCTCCTCGGCGAAACCAAGCGTGCGTTGCAGGCGCCCCGGCGCGGAGCGTCCCATGCACATATGTTGCAGGTCACCATGGATGCCTTCAACCAGACCATTAATTAGTTTATCTCGCTCTAGTTCATGGCCTACCAGCCAGGCCTGTATATCGATGATTTCATTTGCCACCTGTCGAGCAAAGGCCTGATGCTGGTTCCATAGTGCCTCGACATTACCTCCGGTTTCAAGCCCGGCGATATTGGTCGTCAGAATATAGACGTTTTTGCGTACCAGTTCGTATTCGATGTCATTAGCCGTGGTGGCGTGAAAACACGGGATACCAAGGCAATCGAGAGCATTTGACAGTAACTCGGCTTGCGGGCCGTGCACGGGTGATGGGATTAATACTTTAAAATCCTGACCTTTTTTCTTCTCAAACCAGACGGATATCACGGTTGGGTTTTCAATCTGGTGTCGTTGCCAGTCACGCGGTAGTAGTTCATTCTGTAATAGCGCCAATCGTGAACGCCAGGCGGCGGGGATTGTTTCCAGACTGGTGTGCAGGTCGCTTTCACCTACCGCCAGTAATATCATAATCGGTTCTGGCACTTCATGGGCCATTGCCAGTATGTCCATATCGCGTGTGACTGGATAGACGGGATGCCCAAGACGCAAAAGACCACGCGCAAAGACACCGGCCATTTCACCCAGGCCGATAATAACGACAGGTTGCTTCACTCATCACCTCATTTGATTACTGTAATGTCGCGAACATTCTACCGTTTTTCGTTGTCGGGAGTAAAAAGTTTGTGTTGTTCAAATCAGCGGTGGTTGCGTATTGCGCACGTGTAAAAAAATGGCCGGACAGTCGAGGCATGGAGAGTGCGCGGGAGGGATGACTGTCCGACCTAAAGGGAGGAGAAATTATTTCAGGGCAGCGACAAGCTTATCTGAGTAAACCAGTTCAACACGTCGTTGTAGATTTGCACTGTGCGCCTTTGTATAAGGCTGGTCATCGGCAAATCCTTGAGTGTGAATTTGGTGTGGGTCAACGCCATCGGCAATCAGGATGGCAGCGACCTGTTCAGCGCGTTTACGACTAAGGTAATTGTTATAGACTTTGGGGCCATGGCTATCGGTATGACCGTTAATATCGATGTGCATTTCAGGGTGTGCAACCAGATATTCCGCATGTGACTTAAGCAATGCCACTTCCTCATCGGAGGGTGATGACTGATTAAAGGCAAAAAAGATCACATCCTGTGGCGGTTTTGGATGCATATCCGGGCCCATTTTCGTATTGTCATCACTGCTGGCAGTAACAATATCCGGAATTTGTTGTGGTGTGGTATCCGTGACCTGGCCGGTTATTTCAGGCGTTGCCCTGGTATCAGCTGTCTCCCCGACGAGCTGAGTTGCGTTGACCGAGGCCACCTGGTCCTGGTGCTTGCCGGTGGTTAATGTGTTGTCGCCCGCACAGGCAGCCAGTCCCAGAGAGACGAATAATGGCAGGCTAATCAGGCCGAGCTTCGTGGTAGGTGTTTGCATGTCATGTTCCTCTTGTTAGTTTAAATTACATACATCGTGTTGATGTGTTGTATTAAACAGGAACAATCAGGCAAGGCACGGCTTAGGAAATGACAATCTGCGGAGACATTATGACAAAATCAGGCAGGCACATGCCTGCAGATCAATGGTGTATCGGTAAACGAAGAATAAATTCAGTACCTGGACAATCAGCCCGGTTCTGCGCCAAGACCTGGCCATGATGAAATTCACTAATCATACGCACGATATACAGTCCCAGTCCCAGATGAGGTGTCTCGCTTCGCTGTTTGCGCTGCGAGACCATCGAGTCAAAAAGTTGATCCGCGATATCCTCGGGTATGGCTGGGCCCTGATTTTTTACCTTGAGAATAATAACATCCATTTCGGTCGTGATATCGATAATGATGGGTGTGTCAGCCTCGGCGAAATCCAGGGCATTCTCAACCAGTTTATCGAGGAGCTGGGCAATAAGTTCCGGTGAGCCCAGGATGTTGAGTGTGCTTGCTGCGGCGTTACAGGTAAATTGAATAACATGGTGTTGGGTCTGTTGATAACCGTATGCACAGCTCGGAATAAGTTTTGCCAGATTAAAGACTTCCGGCGCTTCACTTTGCAGGGTTTGTTCCAGACGTGTGGCCTCGCTCATTCGATTTAAAATATGATTCAGACGCTGAAGTCCTTCTTTGGCCCGTTGTGTGTACTGGCGAGAATTATCATCCAGTACGCGGCTGTCGAGATTATCCAACGATGATTTGACAACCGTAATCGGTGTACGTAATTCATGAGACAATTTACTCGCCAGTGTCTCCAGATAACGATTGTATTGTGTGAGGCGATGTAGCATGGCGGAAAAACTTCGCGACAGGTCACCGACTTCATCTCCTGCGCCCGAGGTCGTGATAGTCCCCTGGACTCGTCCATCCTCGGCAATTGCCTGGTCCGCCTCATTACGCAACTGACGTATGCGCCAGGAAAGACGCGTGGCAAAAAGCAGTAACACCAGGATAGAGCAAAATAGTGCTACGACGGTCAGGTTAATCAGAATTTCCATAGCGCGGTTTTGCAGTAACAGGATGCGTTGATTGGTTTCTTCAATGGCCACGGCACCAATAACATGTTGTCCACTGTAGACGGGGTAGGCGGCGGTTAGAATATTGGTTTTCCTGTCAGGGTTGGCGCGCCACTGAGTGGCTTTATGGCCACTCAAGGCTGATTTGATCTCCTTGCCTTCCAGGCGTGAAGCACTGGAGAGTTCATCGATGAATTCCGTTGCGGGTTGTTCCAGTATTAACTGATAAAGCCGGTCCAGCAGCGTATTGGCATATGGTGCAGGGTCTTCGCCGTTATCGACATTGTCATCACCGTCGGCATTGATGTCTCCGACCGTACCAATGACGCGAAACTGCTGGTCAATAACCCAGATACGCGAGGCCGGACGGGACAGACGTTCGAGTAGTTGTTCAACGGCGGGTGACGGGATCATGATGGTATCCAGGTCTTGCAGACGCTGGTTGTTGCTGCTGCCAATTACGGCAACCGGATGGCGACTTTGCGGGTCATCGACATCGGTAATGGTAAATGAGAGTCTTCGGCCCAGCATGGAGAGTGGGATCCGAAACTCGATATTATAACCGGAGGCGGTTTCCTGCCATTCACCCTTGATACGGAGTTCCGGTGCCACAGGCAGGGGATCTTCCGTCTGGTTTGATATTAGATGGGCGTTAATCCAACCCGGTGCAATGGTAGCGAGTTGATAGCGAACAAACTTGCCCTGAGGCGTTTCCATGGCAATGGTCAGGTGGTCATCCCGGTCCAGGTGCAGGCTCTGCGGGTCACGATAGACTATATGCTTGTCGGTCACTTTGATCAGAACATAGAGGAAACCGGAAAAACGACCGACTTGTTGTTGCATTTTGAGACTACCCGGTTTGTAGGCAGGGCTTTTATACAACAGATTAGCATCATTAAAGCGTTCGATACGCTTGTTGTACATCTGCCAGTCATTGGCATAACCGTCAAGCTGGATCGCCGATTTTAATGGCCGTACATACAGATGGCGATGTGTGATCGTGGTATCGACTGGCTGACTATTAAAGAGGTCGTGATGTGTTTGTAAAATGGCGGCAACATCCTGTGCCCGGTTGAGCAGTGCCTGTTGTTGATTTTCGCGTAGGTAGTTTTCCATATCATGGATATAGCGTGAGCCAACCCAGGGAATAATCAAGAGTACCAGCGAGACGAGCAACAGTTTTTGTCGCAGGCTAAGCCTAATACGCATTTTCTGCCGCTGCATGTCGATTACAAGGAAATGGCGGCAGTCTTTTCATTCCAGCGATAACCCATACCATAGACGGTATCAATACAGGCAAATTGCGTATCGATTTGCTGGAATTTTTTACGAAGACGTTTAATGTGCGATGTAATCGTGGCCTCATCGACGACGATGTGCGCGTCTTCCATGAGTTGATCACGGTTCTTAACATGCCCCGGTCGTTTCGCAAGTGTGTGCACGATCCAGAATTCCGTCAGGGTCAGGTCAACCGCCTGCCCCTGCCAGTGCACACTAAAGCGATTCATGTCGAGTTGCAAAGCCCCTCGTCTGATACAGGTCTCGTCAAGCGGGGGGTTGCGCAGTACATCCAGGCGGCGAAAGAAGGCACTGATGCGCGCACAGAGATTGATTAGACTAATATCCTTGGTGAGATAATCGTCAGCCCCCAGACGCAGGCCGGAAATAATATCGAGGTCGCTGTCACGGGCAGTGAGAAAAATAATTGGCAGTGTCTCTGACAGAACACGCAGACGGCGACATAGTTCAAAGCCGCCTTCGGCTTCATCCTCCAGACCGATATCGAGTAATGCCAGATCGGGTAGTCTGGAATGAAAGTGTTCCATGGCTGATGTGCGATTGGCAAAACACTCTACCAGGTAACCCTGCTGGCGAAAGGCATCGGCATAATTCTCACGAATGCTGGCCTCGTCCTCAACGATGGCGATGGTCTTGCTCATACTTTTCCTCCCTAATTTATACCCTAGCATATCCACTTATTTGGAATATAGCTGAAAACGACGGTTGCCATAATTCATCAGAATTGTCCCCTGACTTATCACAATCGTTACCAGCTGCGGACATGTCTACGGGCTTTAATGCTCTCATCCGGCGCGCAGAGGTAACTATCGATTGTCAGGGATGACACGCTGGCCCAAAAAAAACGAGGTCAACGATGAGAAAAAAAATTTTCAAACAGCCGCGAAAATATGACATGTTCCTGGTAGAACCGGCAAAGCTCAGAAAACGCTCGCCATGGCTGAGCCGCATCTTGGTCTGATTGTTTATTCTGGCTGTTTTTCAAATGGTCTTTTGTATTTATCAACTGGCTATGGCCTCAACGATCGACAGCCTGTCGCTAAGCGCGGGTACTGAGGTAATACAGGCTGAACAATTATTTCGTCCATCGAATGGTCAACACTACGACCTGGGGTTAGAGTGCCATCCCGATGATGGGGGGCTGATGACCGGTGTGCGGGCAGACGATATTGTGAGAGTGGGGCAGATATGGCTGACTATGCTTTGACGATTGAGATCCATTCGATTGATAGAGAGCTACTGGAGGAGCTGGCCATCGCCCTGGAGTCTATCAGCAGGAATCTACAGATGATCGCGCATGTGGATGTAATGCGTTCTGATGGAGCCCCGCTAGAGTCGTATTTTGCGGCGCAATTCCGTTATCAGACCGTGATAATGGAACGCTGGATAGCGGGTGTTGATGATCAGGATTATTAAGTTAGATGGATGTCATATCGTTATATCAGTATTAACTAATATTGATGTCTGCATTAACGTCAGGTACGAGAGCGATTTTTAGTGCATATTGTTGTAATTATAGAAAAATTTTTTACGGGATTAAATAATCCGCTTTGATTGATTTACCTATCAGTGAATTTAATTCGCATCTTTCGCAAAATGGCATAGGATTAGTGTGATTTTGAGTGTTGTTCTTCACACTTGGCTGCTGCAAAAAAATAAGTACGCCGCAAAAAAGCGCGTCCTAACGAGTCTCGCCAGGCGGAGTAATTGTTTTGCAAACAGCAGGATATGAGTAATAACGATATAACAAATAAATTACGAATAAGAGGAATGGAGTTATGTCTGCGGGATTGATGTTTGCGTTAATCGCCTCGCTGGTCGCGTTAGGTTACGGGGTTGTTACGATCTCTGGCCTCATGAAGCGGTCACCTGGCAATGAAGAAATGCAGAGGATCGCTTTGGCGATTCAGGAAGGTGCTTCGGCTTATTTGAAACGTCAGTACATGGCCATCGGTATAGTTGGTATTGTGCTCTGTGTCCTGATTGCCGTTTTTCTGCATATTGAAACGGCGATTGGTTTTGCCATCGGTGCCGTATTCTCCGGTCTGGCCGGGTTTATCGGTATGAATGTCTCGGTTCGTTCAAATTCCCGTACAGCGGAAGCGGCGCGCGGCGGTTTGAACGCCGGTCTGCAAGTGGCTTTCCGGGGTGGCGCGATTACTGGAATGTTAGTGGTTGGCCTCGGTCTGCTGGGTGTCGCTGGTTATTACATCATTTTGCAAAAAATGGGCTCACACGACCCACTGCATGCCCTGGTCGGGCTGGCCTTCGGCGGTTCACTGATTTCGATTTTTGCGCGTTTGGGCGGCGGTATCTTCACCAAGGGTGCCGATGTCGGCGCCGATATCGTTGGTAAGGTTGAAGCCGGTATCCCGGAAGATGACATCCGTAATCCGGCGGTGATTGCCGATAACGTAGGTGACAATGTCGGTGACTGCGCCGGTATGGCCGCTGATCTGTTTGAAACCTATGCCGTGACCATCGTGGCGACCATGTTATTGGGTAGTCTGTTGATGAAGGGCATGGGTGAAACAGCCATTATTTTTCCGCTGGCGCTGGGTGGTGCCTCTATTATCTCTTCCATCATCGGCACCTTCTTTGTTTCAATTAAGGAAGGCGGCAAGATCATGAACGCCCTGTACCGTGGCTCGATTGTCTCGGCAGTGATTTCGGCGGTGGCGTTTTATTTCATTACTGATTCCATGATGGGTGGCAACGGTATGTACTCCACCATGCAATTGTTTGGTTCAGCGCTGGTGGGACTGATCCTGACGGTATTGATGGTCGTTATTACGGAGTATTACACAGCGACTGAATATGGCCCGGTGCGGCATATCGCTGAGGCATCGACAACCGGTGATGGTACTAACGTTATCGCCGGTCTCGGTGTCTCTATGAAATCTACTGCCCTGCCGGTTCTGGCCGTGTGCCTGTCGATCTGGACGGCGCACAACCTGGCCGGTCTATATGGTATTGCGATTGCCGCGACCTCGATGTTGTCCATGACGGGTATCATTGTGGCCCTCGATGCCTATGGCCCGATTACGGATAACGCCGGTGGTATTGCCGAAATGGCGAATTTGCCGGATGACGTGCGTAAGACCACGGATGCCCTGGATGCAGTGGGTAATACCACCAAGGCGGTGACCAAAGGCTATGCCATCGGTTCCGCTGGTCTGGCGACTCTGGTGTTGTTTGCCGATTACACGACTTCTCTGTCGCAGCATGCAGGTGGTGGTGTCATTCGGTTTGACCTGTCTAATCACATGGTCATTATCGGGTTGTTTATCGGCGGGCTGATCCCTTACCTGTTCGGTGCCATGGCGATGGAAGCAGTGGGCCGTGCCGCCGGTGGGATCGTCAACGAGGTGCGTCGTCAGTTCAAAGAGATGCCCGGTATTATGGATCATAGCCAGAAGCCAGATTATTCCCGCGCGGTCGATATGTTAACCAAGGCCGCCATCAAGGAAATGATTGTCCCTTCACTGTTGCCCGTGCTGGTGCCGATTGTCGTTGGCCTTACTCTGGGTAAAGAGGCGTTGGGTGGTGTCCTGATTGGTACGATTGTGACCGGTTTGTTTGTCGCCATTTCCATGACCACCGGTGGTGGTGCCTGGGATAACGCCAAGAAGTATATTGAGGACGGCAACTACGGCGGTAAGGGATCCGATGCCCACAAGGCAGCGGTGACCGGGGATACGGTGGGTGATCCGTATAAGGATACTGCCGGTCCGGCGATTAACCCGCTGATCAAGATTATGAATATTGTTGCGCTGTTAATGGTGCCACTATTGACCTGATCAGGTTTTAGCTGGAATGCAAAAAGGGCGGCTAAGTACCGCCCTTTTTTTTGCTAAAAGTTTTAACGCTATGGCGTTGAGGTACTAAGAATATCAATAAACAAAGCCGCGAACCTTGCTCACGAGAGTTTCTTTTGCATGTTGCATGTCGATACCATAGTCATGGCAGTGAATCATTCCAGTTAAGAACTACTGAGTTATGGCCGCTTTGTGTTTAAAAATTACTGCTGTGGTTGAGCTATCACCGGTTCAATAATAATCTCAACACGGCGATTTTGCTGTCGACCGATGGCAGTGGTATTCGAGGCGATAGGTTTGTCTTCTCCCATACCATAGGCGGACATACGCTGTGGTATGACGTTGCGAGATAGGAAATACTGTTGAATCGATGCCGCACGTTGTTCAGAGAGTCGCTGGTTGTAGGCCTTTGAACCGGTACTGTCCGTGTGGCCCACCAGACTCAGATGGGTCTTACCGTACTTGTTAACGATAGTGGCAATCTTATCGAGGGTGCTTCGAAAGCCCGGTTTAATTACTGTCGAGTTAATGTCAAAACTGGTTTCCGATGACATGGTGACCATTAACGCGTCATTCGGCAGACGCTGGACAATAATATTGCCCTGATCGATATCTGTTTTGAGATTTTTTTCAAAATCTTTTTGTTGGCTATCCATATAGGCACCGACACCACCACCGGCAAGACCACCGACAATGCCATACAGGACGGCATTGTTTTTATCGCGTGTCGTCAGCCCCGCCAGGGCGCCGAGTGTGGCACCAAAAATGGCCCCTTTCTCGGTGTTGGTCAAATTGCGTTTATTACCGTATTCGTCGGTAGCGCAGGCACTGAGGGTGAAGACAATACTGAGTAACAGGATTGGGAGTTTGTAGTGACGCATGTTTTGAAAACCTCTCGGCAAAGTAATGATTATTAATAGCATATACCGGAAAGCTGAATCGTTCCTTAAATTAAGACTAACCGCGAAATAAAAAATTCAATCTTATAGAAAATAAGGATAGATATAAGCTATAAGCGACTGAATTTTCAGTATTAAGTCTATATAAAGCTAGTTCTTCTTGCAGTGGACAGAGTCAGCGATTACTATGTCGCCTAGGGTTCCTAAGCGCATTTCGTGCGCAGGATGAAACGGGAAGTCCGGTGAAAGAGAGGTTAATCTCTCCCCATTCCGGCGCAGCCCCCGCTACTGTAAGCCTGACACGCTTGTTTTTTTTGCCACTGTGTATTGCTGCACGGGAAGGCCAACAAGCATGGATGACGGCGAGCCAGGAGACCGGCCCTAGAGACAGGTCATTGACAATGTTAGTGACTGTAATTGGAATATGCCCCGGGGTAACGGGCTGAATCCAGGTGATCCACACTTGTATTCCCTCTATTTCCCGGCGCTGATCATAATTCTGCTTTTTCAGGGCGTGTGCATGAAGTCGCTATTACTTGCGGGAACTCAGTCAGGCTGTGGTAAGACCACAGTAACGCTTGCCCTGTTGCAATACCTGCAACAGCAGGGGCAGGTGCTGACGACCTTCAAGGCAGGCCCTGATTTTCTCGACCCGCTCTGGCATCAGGTCGTGACCCAAAAAGTCTCTCGCAATCTTGATACCCGCATGATGGGTATGGAGGAATGTCGGTATTTATACAATAGTGTCGTCGAGCAAACTGAGATTGCCATTGTTGAGGGCGTCATGGGCATGTTTGATGGCCGGGAAGGTGTCGGTGGTGAAGGTTCCAGTGCCGACCTGGCGCGTGTACTCAATATCCCCGTTTGTCTGATTGTTGATGCCAAGGGGATGAGTGGTTCGATTGTGCCCTTGGTCAAGGGCTTTGTCGCGCAGGCCAGAGAAATGGGCGTGACGATTAGCGGCATCATCGCCAATCGTATTGGTAGTGAACACCATGCGTCCCTATTGAAAAACCTATTAGCCGACTATGACCTGCCACCACTGGTCGCCTGGATGAGTAAGCAGGCCCCCAGCCTGCCGGAACGCCATCTTGGCCTGATGCGCCCGGCTGAATATCCGTTGCCGGATTTTCTAGCTTTCTTGCACGTAGACGATGAGGCCCTGATTACTGTCTTTGCTGAAACTGTTGCTCCTGAATCGAATCATCAAGTGATAACCGCATTACGATTACAGGGTAAGCGAATTGCCATTGCCCGTGATGAGGCCTGTTGTTTTTGTTATCAGGCCAATCTCGACTGGTTGCAGGCACAGGGCGCACACCTTTTTTTCTTCTCACCAATAAAGGGCGACGCTCTTCCGGAAGCGTGTGATGCTTTATGGTTACCTGGTGGCTATCCCGAACTTTATGCGGAGGCATTGGCCAATTCAGTGAGCTGGTTATCGGTTAAAGCCTTTATTGAAGAAGGTAGGCCGGTCCTGGCAGAGTGTGGCGGTATGATGTTATTGGGACAGTCACTCAAAGACACCTCCGAACAGGTCTGGTCTATGGCGGGTGCCATGCCTTTTAAGACTCGCATGCAGGGGCGTTTAGCCGCATTGGGTTATCGTCAGTGTGACTCGGGTATTAAAGGTCATGAATTTCACCACTCCGTGCGTGATGATGTCGAGACGCTACCGACGGCCTTTAATCTGGATCGTGGAGATAAAGGCATACAGTATAAAAATGTCCGCGCCTCCTATGTGCACTGGTATTTCCCCAGCGCCCCAGATGTCGCGGCCAGTTGGTTCGGTGCGGCGGTATGAAGAGTCGCGAACGTTGCCTGGGTTTAATCCTGGTTAGTACCGGAGAAGGCAAGGGTAAAACTTCCCGTCTCTTTGGCATGGTCTTCAGCGCTGCCGGTTGGGGCCTTAAGGTTTATGTGACCCAGTTTATTAAGGGGCAGCGGAAGACCGGTGAGCAACAGGCCGCCACGCGCTTTGCTAATATTGAATGATATTCACTGGGCGATGGCTTCACCTGGGATACCAAAAATCCGGAACAGGATATTGAATTTTAAGATCAACAATAGTTATTTATCGTAAAATGGAGGAGAGTATCACATGCATATCGAACCAGGGTATATCGTGCAATCTAAAATTATGTTGGCTAATGTTACGGCCAGCGGTCTTTTATTGGGCTATGCCAGAGAGTTAATTAAACGTCCAGGCGACATTATCCGTACCGTACTGGCCTCGGTATTTTTTACCCTGTTCATGCAGAGTTTTCACTACACCATCGGCCCCTCTGAGCTGCATTTTGTCGGTGCTATGGCGATGTATCTGACGCTGGGTTTTATCCCAACCCTGATCGGCTTTGCGGGCGGACTGCTGCTGCAGGGTCTGGTGTTTTCACCCTGGGACCTGCCACAGTTGGCAGTGAATAGCTTGTCACTGATTCTGCCATTATTGACAGTGCATTATACGATTGGTCGCAATTTACGTGAACAGGGTGCATCACTCAACTGGCGACAGATCGTCAAAATGGACGTTATGTACTATAGCGGCGTGACCATCATGGTGGGCTTCTGGTTACTGATGAGTGATGTGACCACGCCATTTGCTGCCTGGGCCGCCTTTGCCTCCTCTTATGTCTTACTCGTCATTGTCGAACCAGTCGTAACGTATACCGCGGTACGTTTATTAAAGCATTATGAACAGCACAACTGGGTGAAACAGTGCTTTGCCGTGGCTGAACTGAAGCTCGCTAAGTAAACAATGAGTAAAGTCTGGTTTGTCGGTGCTGGGCCGGGTGATCCGGATCTAATTACGGTCAAGGGCCGTGACCTGATCGCACGTGCCGATGCCATTTTGTTTGCAGGTTCTCTGGTGTCCGAGGCGGCGACGCGCTGGGCCAAAGTTAATTGTGTGATCGCTGATTCTAAGGGGATGACTCTGGAAGAGATCGTCGTCTGGTTAATTGCTCAGGCACAGGCAGGTAAGATGGTCATTCGTCTACAAACCGGTGACCCGGGTCTATACGGTGCGCTGATTGAAATGGTGCAACCGCTGGATGTCGCGGGTATCGATGTTGGTGTCGTGCCCGGTGTATCGTCGGCTATGGCATCAGCCGCCGCCGGTGTTGAAAGCCTGACGCTGCCGGAAGTCACGCAAACCGTCATCCTGACCCGCATCGAAGGGCGCACGCCTATGCCCGAGGGAGAGTCTATCGAACAGCTGGCGGCGCATCACTGCACACTGTGTTTGTTTCTGTCCATTACACTGTTAAAGAAAGTGCAACAGGCCCTGCTGGATGCGGGCTGGTCACCCGAGGCACCGGTACTGGTGGTACACAAGGCCAGCTGGCCGGATGAAGAAAAGATCATTCGCGGTACGATCAGCGACATCCGTGACAGGTGCAAGCAGGAGAAGATCAACAGTCAGGCAATGATTATTGCCAGCCCTACCATTGGCGCACGCCATTGGCCGGAACTCAAGAAGTCAAAATTATACGATGCCAGATTTACACATCGTTTTCGTCGTGCTGACAAGCAGGTATGATAAAGGTTTAGTAATGAGTGATACTGTTTTATTAGTTGGTCATGGTTCCCGCCACCAGGCAGGTAATGTTGAGATTGAGGCCTTTGCCAACCAGTGGCGCCAACGTCAGCCAGACTGGGATATTGAGGTTTGCTTTATTGAGTTTGCCGATGTCTTACTCGACGCCGGTTTTGATAAGGCCGCACAAAAGGCCTCGCGCGTCATTGTCGTGCCCTTGATCTTAAACGCCGCCGGGCATGTCAAAATGGAAATCCCGGCACACATGGCCGATGCCCGCGTGCGTCACCCCTCAGTGGAATTTATTTATGCACCGCATTTAGGCGCTGGTGACTTGATATTAAAAATTCTTAAACGAGAATTAAAACAGGCCTTGGCACATCTGGATATGCCAGATCCGAAGACGACCGGTATTGTGTTGTTAGGTCGCGGCTCGTCTGACCGGGTCGCCAATGGTGAGGTCGCCAAACTAGCACGGTGGTTATTTGAAGATACCGAGCACGAACAGATCGATATCGCCTTTACCGGCATTACCCATCCGCGTCTGGAGAATGCTATTCAGAAGCAGGTTAGGCTGGACATGAAACAAATTATTATTCTGCCATACTACCTGTTTGCTGGTACCTTGATCGAACGCATAAAACGTCAGCATGAACACCTGCAGCAACAGTATCCACAGATACGCTTTGCGCTGGGCAATTATTTCGGTTTTGCTAATGAGATTTTTCAACTCCTAGACAAACGCGTTGATGATGCCATGGGCTGTAGTGAAACTGGTGCTGGCATGATGGAGTGTGATGGTTGCAAATATCGTGACCTGGCCGAAGAACATGGGCATGGACACCAGCATCATGATCACGGCCATGAACACGCGCATTGAAAAAAAGAGATCGCCCTATGAGTAATGTCATTACCGAACAATTAACCCGCGTTGGTCAGCAGATCGAACACGATTCTTTTGCCATTGTTGATGCCGAGGCGGGAATACATCAATATACGCATAGTCAATGGCAGGTGGTGCGTCGCATGATCCACGCCACCGCGGATTTTGAATTCAATGGTCTGACCCGTTTTCACGACAGGGCCATTGAGGCAGGTCTAGTCGCGATCAATCGTAGTGCAGCGATTGTCGCCGATGTGGAAATGATCTGTGTCGGTCTGTCGCAGCCACGCCTGAGTCACTTCGGCATGAAGACGTATCACTTTATTGCCGATGATGTCGTGATAGCCCAGGCCAGGGCCGAGAACACCACTCGTGCCGTGCAGGCGATGCGGAAAGCCAAACAAAATGGTTTGCTCGATGGTGCGATTGTCGCCATCGGTAATGCGCCCACCGCACTCCTGGAAGTGGAACGCATGATCAAGGAAGAAGGCGTAAAGCCTGCCCTGATTATTGGTATGCCAGTGGGTTTTGTCTCCGCGGCAGAATCCAAAGAGGCGGTGAGTCATATCGACAGTGTACCATGGATCATTACGAATGGTCGCAAGGGTGGTTCTACTCTAGTCGTGGCTGCGATACATGCGGTATTGGCACTGGCCGAGGCGGCACAAAAGACTACCTGATGGAAAGAAAACCAAAGGGGACACGTAAGGGATTTACCACCGGGGCCTGTTCTGCGGCGGCGGCGCGTGCCGCGACCCTGGGACTGGTGACCGGCACCGTGCCGGATGAGATCGAGTGTGTCCTACCCAATGATCAAATCGTAAAATTTTTGGTAAACGATGGAGAGGTGGCGGGACTACATGCACATGCCGTCGTTATTAAAGATGCCGGTGATGACCCAGACTGTACTGACAAGGCACCCTTGACCACGGATGTAAGGTTTATCACCGATATCGTTGGCGAAGTGATCCTAAAGGGCGGTGATGGAGTCGGCACTATCACCCAGCGTGGTCTGGGACTGGAAGTGGGTGGCCCGGCGATTAATCCGGTGCCACGCAAAAATATCGCCGATAATGTGCGTGCGGTTGCCGCTGAGCTGCTAGAGACGGGCAGTATCGAGGTGACCATTTCCGTTCCCGGCGGTGTGGAGATGGCGAAAAAGACATTGAATTATCGTCTTGGCATTATGGATGGTATATCCATTCTCGGTACCACCGGTATCGTGCACCCGTATTCCACCTCCGCCTTTCGTGCCAGTGTGATACAGGGCATCGAAGTCGCCGCGAATCAGGGACAGAATACCGTTGTTCTGACCACCGGTGGTCGTACGGAAAAGTTTGTCATGCGCGAGTTTCCCGAACTAGCCGCTACCTGTTTTGTACAAATGGGTGACTTTCTAAAATACGCACTCGACACCTGTGTTAAAGAAAAAATTCAACACGTCATTATTGGTGGCATGGTCGGCAAACTTACCAAGATGGCGCAGGGCGAGACCATTACTCACGCCGGACGCAACGCTGTGGATACCGATCTGTTAGCGGAACTGGCCACGACCATTGGCGTACCAGAAGATATCTGTGCCGATATCAGTGCGGCCGAGACGGCACGTTATGCCAGCGAACGCATGGAAGAGCTGGGCCTGATACACGAATTTCATCAGGCTCTCTGTAATAAGGTTATTAGTACCTTACGTGAGCGTTATCCGCATCAATTCAGCCTGCAAGTTTTGGTTTGCGACTTTGAAGGCAATAAACTAGCCGAAGCGGCAGACGGTAATTAATGATGAGTCAGGTTTGTCGTATTATTGGTGTCCTTGATAATGGTGCGGAAGGTATAACGCCTCAGGCGCTGCAGCACATACAGCAGGCCGAGGTCATTATTGGTGGCACACGTGTCTTACAACTATTCAGTGATAGTTATACCAGGGATACTCAACTGTATGATCTCACCACGAAGTTAATGCAGGTGCCGGAGTGGATTCAGCAGGGTCTTGCTGAGAACAGGAATGTCGTAGTCCTGGCGACCGGCGACCCAATGTGCCATGGCCTGGGTCGGTTTCTTATTAACAGGCTTGGACTGGAACAGTGTGAAATTATTCCAAACGTCTCTACTATTCAAATGGCCTTTGCTCGCTTAGGGTTAAGCTGGCAGGACATCAAGATATGTTCCGTGCATAGCAAAGATGCTGGCGAATGGCTTGAAGGTGCGGCCCCTTCCCATGGCCTGTATAAACTTTTACAGATGATCAGACAACACGATACGCTGGCGGTGCTGACCAGCCCGGAGAATACACCGGCGCGTATCGCCCGCATGCTGCAAATCGAAGGCTTGGCCGGAGAGTATGTCATGCATATAGTTAGTAGCATTCTCAAGCCTGATGAATCCATCGTGGTAAATATTGCAATCAATGACGTGGTGCAACAGGATTTTCCTGAGCTCAATGTTGTGGTGATTCAGGCCAGGGAGAAAATAGCCGACCCGGTCATGTTTGGGATGCCCGATAACAGCTTTCAGCAGCGCAAGCCGGATAAGGGCCTGATCACCAAGCGTGAGGTACGTGCCGTATCACTGGCCAATATGCAGCTGCGACGTAACAGCGTCGTCTGGGATATCGGCGCCGGTTCCGGCGCAGTGGGGATTGAAGCGGCACGCCTGTGTGTCGATGGTCATGTCTATGCGATTGAAAAGAATGAGGCGGATGCAGCCAATGCCCTAGTCAATAAACGTCAGATGCAGGTCAGCAATTACACTTTAATTAATTGTAAGGCGCCGGAAGGTCTGAATGACTGGGATGACCCCGATGCGGTATTTATTGGTGGCTCAGGTGGTGAGCTGGCAGCCTTAATCGAACTTTGTTTGCAACGTCTTCAACCCAACGGTCACCTGGTTATGAATTTTGTTACCTTTGAAAATCTGCATACAGCTACCGGCATGCTGAAACAATTAGGTGTTGAGTATGTGATTGTTCAACTCAACGCTGCACGTAGTCAGCCTATTTTAAATATGCAACGCCTGGCGGCAGAGAACCCGGTCTGGATCGTCACCGTCTGCAAAGGTAAAAACTGATGTCGAATAAAGGACGCCTATATGGTGTTTCGCTGGGACCTGGCGACCCCGGTTTGATTACACGTCGTGCCTGGGAATGCCTGCAACAGGATGCTGTCTGGACCTATCCGAAGCGCAATAAGAAGAGTGACAGCTACGCACTCGATATCGTTGTACGTGCAGGGCTTGAACTACCGAGCGAGCATCAGGAATTGATTTTCCCGATGACACATGACGAGAAGAAACTGGCCAGGCACTGGCTGGCAGCAGCGGAGTCGGTGTTGAGTTATTTGCAGCAGGGTCAAGATGTCATGTTTTTGGTGGAGGGTGATGCCTCGACGTATTCTACCTTTGGCCACCTGGCGCGTACGGTACAGGCCATGGATGATAAAGTCGAGCTTGAGATTATTGCCGGTGTTTCTTCCTTTCATGCGGCTGCGGCAAAGACGCAAATACCGCTCTCGGATGTTGACGATACCATTGCCATTATCCCGGCGGGTTATGGGATTGGTATGATCGAAAAGCTATTAAACGATTTTGATACCCTGGTTTTGTTAAAAGTTAAACCCTTAATGGACGACATTATTGATTTACTGGGCCGCAAGGGCCTGTTGGAGAGCAGTTGTTTTATTGAAAAGGCCGGCTCGCCGGAAGAGCGTGTCGTAGAGGATATAAAAAGCCTGCGTGGCGAGAAGGTCAATTACCTGTCGCTATTATTAATTAAGAATCCGCAACGACAGCGCAGCGAAGTAATTCGCGGTTGTCGCAAAAAGTCTACCGTGCCAGAGGAACAATCTACATGAATAATAGTGTCGAACCAAGAGTTGCATTACTGGCGATCACCAAGCACGGTGCCAATCAGGTTACCGGCCTGGCGGCACACTTGCCACAGGCGGATGTTGTCGTCGCGGAGAAATTTGCCGAGCTCATGACTACGGTGCCAAATCAAGTGAATGCCTATAGCGGTGCGCTAAGCGCGCAGATCAGCACGCTCTTTGCCCAGTATGATCAAATCATTTTTTTTGTCTCCCTCGGTGCCGTCGTGCGCCTGGTCGCACCGCACCTGAAATCCAAAGACGAAGACCCGGGTATTCTGGTGGTTGATGATGCGGCGCAGTTTGTTATCCCGGTGCTGTCGGGTCATGTCGGTGGTGCAAATGCCTATGCTGAATTAGTGGCAAATTTATTAGGTGCAACAGCCGTGGTCACCACGGCCTCTGATGTGGGTAAGACCATTCCGGTGGATATTCTGGGGCGTGAGCTGGGTTGGAAAGTTGAAGCACCGAAGATCAATATCACGCGTGTCTCGGCGCACGTGGTGAATGAAGAGCCGATTGCTTTTGTGCAGGAGGCGGGTGCGAGAAACTGGTGGACACGGCCGACACCACTACCAAAGAATATCAGTTTGTTTGACAATTTTACTGATGTTGACCTGGCCAAGTTCAAGGCGGTGTTATGGGTGACAGAGTCCGTTATTGACGAAGGTACGTGGGCACAGTTGCAGGAGCGCCTGGTCGTCTATCGGCCACCAGCAGGACAGGTGTGAGCAGGGTCATCCTCGGTATGGGCTGTGACCGTGGCACCACACTGGCAACACTGGAGGCGGCCATCGATGAGGCGCTGTCGACTATCGAGCTGGAGCGAGGCGCGATCAAGGTGTTGGCGACGATTGATAAAAAGCGTGATGAGCAGGGTTTATTACAGCTGGCTGAGAAATATCACTGGCAGATGCAATTTTTTACGGCTGAACAGTTGGCTCAGGTGGACGTTCCCAACCCATCTGCCGTGGTATTAAAGTATATGGGGACACCGGCGGTGGCAGAGGCGGCGGCGATGTTGGCGGCCAAAGCCGGTGTTAGTGAGTTATTAATTGAAAAACACAAATACCGTGGTAGTGATGGTAAGAATGCGACGGTGTCGGTAGTGAGGTTGAGTAATGAGTAATAAAGGTAAAATTTTTCTGGTAGGTTTTGGCCCTGGGAGTAAGGAACATATGACACAGAGGGCACGTGAGGCGATTGCCGAGTCTGATGTGGTGATCGGTTACTCGACCTATATTCAACTGGTCAAAGAACTGCTTGATGGCAAGGAGGTCGTGCGTAAGGGGATGACCGAAGAAATTGACCGTTGTGTCGAAGCCTATGAGCAGGCCGTACAGGGCAAAACCGTCGCACTGGTATCCTCCGGTGATATTGGCGTCTACGGTATGGCTGGCCCGACCTATGAAGTGTTGTTGCAATCTGGCTGGACACCGCAGAGTGATATCGAAGTCGAGACCGTCCCCGGCACGACCGCGCTATCGGCATGTGCCTCTCTAGTGGGTGCGCCGCTGACACATGACTTTTGCTCCATCTCCCTGTCCGACTTATTAACGCCCTGGCCAACGATTGCCAAACGTATTGATGCCGCTGGGCGTAGTGACTTTGTCGTCGCTCTTTATAATCCCAAGAGTGGTCGACGCACCCAGCAGATTGTCGAGGCGCAACGAATCCTGTTGCAATATCGTAAAGCAGAGACACCAGTTGCCATCGTCAAGTCGGCCTATCGGGATATGCAGGATGTGCAAATGACGACGCTGGATAAAATGTCTGAACATAAGATCGGTATGTTGAGTACGGTACTGATCGGTAACAGCAGTACCTTTATGCAGGAAGGCCTGATGATCACCCCGCGTGGTTATGCCAATAAATATGACAATATTACCGGTGAAACCAAAGATGGCGAAAAGGCTGGTCGCTCGCTTACCATGGGTCTTATCAGCTGGAAGTCGGTGGTGCGTGAGTACCTCAATAACGAACCGCATCACTCCTTGCGCGATGTGGCGCGCTTCTTTAATGCCCCAATGGGTGAAATTGTCTCAGCCATTGGAGAGGCAGATGCGGATGTGACTACCGGCGGCTATAAGGCGCTGGCCATTGCCCCGGACAAGATCGAACAGGCAATCGAAGTCAGCAAAGGCTTTGGCAAACTGCGTGCCGTGGTCAGGGCCGAAGGTGGCGCGATTTCTGAATTGATGATTAATAGCAATGACTTCGAACAACGCGGTGACTGGCTCAATATCGAGAACGAACACTTTCACTTTCATGTGAACTGGCCGCAGGTGACCTCTGCCTGGCTGGTACGACATGATAGCAAGCTGTTGGGTGTACAGTTCTTTAACCCGCAGAATGAAACCGTATTTAATTTATCCGTCGTTAAACAGGATGGCGAGTTTAGTCAAGACGTCGTTGAAAAATACAATCATGCCTGGAACGAACTGGGTATACGTGCAATACAGGAGAAAGCAGTCAATGAGTAGTGAATTGGAAAAACCCAAAATGATGGATTACAAGCGACACATGCTGGTATGTGTGGGGCCGCGTTGTACGGAAGAAGGCGAGTCGGAAGAACTCTTCAGCATGCTGGCAGAAAAATTCAAGGCCGCGGGGATCGATAATGGTGAGATGCGGGTCAAACGCACACGCACCAGTTGCTTTGCAACCTGTAAGTCTGGTCCGATTATTTGCGTGCAGCCAGACGGTATCTGGTACTACAACGTTACCGAGGAAAATCTGGATCGGATTATCGAGCAACACCTGGTTGGTGGCTTGCCGGTGGAAGACCTGATCTATCATCGCGGGCCTGAGTGTGCCTCTGCCTGAGCAGGATCACTTCTCAGATACGGAGTGCGATACTCTGTATCGCATTATGCGCGTGCCGTGATATGTGGCACTTTATTAGTGATGTCAAAGTCGAAACTGAAGTATTGCAACGTATTTTATTGGTGGCGCACACGGCACCCTCTGTCGGACTGATGTAAACCTGGCGTTTTATTCGTATCAGTAATTACGATTTACGACAGTAAATTGCGGGGCTTATCGAAATATAGCGCCAGTAAACGGTATTGGCCCTCGATGTGCGCCTCAGTGAATTTTTGAATCTCAAGGTGGGGCATTCGTGAGTGTGCCGAACTCATTGCCGTGGTGCAGGCCCCTGATGATGGCAGCATCTTTGGGCGACCGACCATACCGGAGTAAATGGGGCTGTGTTCTACGGTCTGCGTCATTCAAAATTTGTGGCTGGCTGCAAGGGCGGAAAATCTGGGTATAGGCTGGGTGTCGTTGTTTAACCCCGTGTTTTTACCCAGTATCTGAATGACCTACGATGCCGATTGCGTTGTTATGTCTTGGACTCGTTTGTGAAGTTTACCCGGAACCCATGTTGCAAAGTTGGGCTGGTGGGATGCTCGTCCGCTATCCACGTTGATGGGTGATAATCGTTATAGCGATATTAAACTGTAATAGTCGGTGTAAACCTGTTTGTGTCAGATTTTAGCGGTCAGAGAGGGTGACTTTTGCCGCCGAAAAATTGGCGCAGCCTATATGACCTCGCCTGGTATAGCCCGGACCAGTTATGTCTGTACGTAATATAATTAAGTACTATCATGCACTTAGCCATGTGATATGAGTCGTCTTAAAAAGCAGCATCTAATACCATATTAAATGGCATACTACGTGCTTGTATAAGTAGTATCTGTAATGACTGGCAGGTAGGCTAGAATAGTATTGAAATCAGGAAGAAAATGCGTTGACAGAATCACTCCAAAAAATCATTGTGCTTAACTCCAAAGGTGGCTGCGGTAAAACCACGATCGCGACCAATCTGGCGAGTTTATACAGCCGGGAGGGCTATGCGACGGCCCTGATGGATTATGACCCGCAGGCTTCCAGTCTACGCTGGCTTCGGGTTCGGCCTAAAGAATCTCCCCCCATCTACGCCGTACCGGCTGCCGAACGGCAAAAATCCACAACCACGCTGGCCTGGCAAATACGTGTACCACCTGAGACGCAGCGTATTATTATCGACGCCCCGGCCGGGGTAGATGATTTTCAGTTACAGAATTTTGTCCGCCAGGCGGATACCATTCTTATTCCTGTGTTGCCCTCACCGATTGACATCCATGCCGCCACGCGTTTTATCGAGTGCCTGTTACTGGTTGGCAAGGTTCGTCAGTATGGGGTGCGTGTTGGTGTTGTTGCCAATCGTGTCAAACAAAACACCCGAATTTATAAATCACTGCAACGCTTTCTGGATACGTTGAAACTACCGTTAATCACCACCTTGCGTGATACCCAGCATTACGTGCGAGCTGCCGAACGCGGCATAGGTGTACATGAACTCTGGGATAAACGCGCCGATATCGACCGCGAACAGTGGCAGCCTCTCTGGCAATGGCTGGAAAACAGCACCACCTTCGACACGACTACAACCACTTCTGTGACCAATTCCGCAGTAATGTAAACGGTTTTAAACTTCGCTCCGGCCTGTTCGACACACACTTGTAAGATTCACCATTCTAACAGCCAGGCCGAACCATGCGTTTATCACATCAAATAACGTTGTTGATCTCGTTTGTCATGTTCCTGATGTTAATGGCCACTGTCTATATCAGTATTCATGGTAGTCGTCAGTATTTGCTGGAACAGATGCGCCTCGATGGACAACATGCGGGTCGCACCCTGGCAAATGAGATCAGCCCAGTTCTGTCAGCCGGGGAACGCTCGCTGGCGGAGGCGATGCTGAATTCTGTTTTCAATCGTGGTACTTACCAGAGAATTCAAATCAGGGCATTGGACGGCAAGGTGCTATTTGAGCGTCATGTGCCAGTCGTGGTGCGAGGTGTGCCCACCTGGTTCATGGCCCTCATTGCCGTGGAGGTGCCTACGGTGACGTCGCCGGTGGTGGACGGTGTGACTCGAATCGCGACGGTGGAAATGAGTCCACAGCCCGGCAATGCCTATCGAGTCTTGTGGAAAATGACCTTATCAAATCTAACCTGGGTTATTGCCCTGGCTGTCATTGGCGTGATACTCCTTGGCTTGATCATCGCCAGCGCCTTACGTCCGCTGACACAGGTCAAGCGACAGGCGGACGCAATCGCCCGGCAAAATTATTCGCTGCAGACGAAGCTTCCCTTTGCCCGTGAACTGCGTCAGTTGGTGGTGGCGATGAATGATATGGCAGAGAAACTGGAGCATGCGATGGTTGCACAGCTGGATCATGTGATCGAACTGTCCAACCAGGTGAGGACTGATGCCGGGAGTGGTCTGCTTAATCGTGAAGGCTTTGATGAAAGACTGCATCGCGCCCTTAAACAGGACATCAATCTGCAGGGACAACTACTCATAATTCGAATCCGCGGTCTGGAACGACTCAACCAGTTTTTCAGTTTTAAACGGGGTAACGAGGAGTTGCACAAGATCATTAGCAAACTTAAACAACTCTCGGCAAACCAATGGGATATGGCGCGTCTCGCCGGTGCCGATCTGGTGGTATTCATCCCCGACGTATCAGACCATGATCTGGAGCAGCGCTGCACAGAACTATTGAAGACACTCAATGCTGTTAGTGAAGACCTGCAGTGTGTCATTGGCGGAATAAGTATTACAGCGGGCCATGACAGGGAAAGTTTACTCAAGCAGGCCAATCAAGCCCTGCAGCAGGCAGTAGAAGCAAATGACCGCGTTGAGTGTCAGAGTCCCAAGTTGCGTAGCAGTGGTCTGTGAGCATGAGGATGACCGTTATCCTGTTGTGTGAAAAATAGAGCGATTAAACTTTCAGAAACTAGCACTTAGCACCTTTTCGAGGTCCATCAAGTGTATCGACGCTTCGCTACGACAAACCTGGCACCTGGATTTTATCGCAACGACATAATCTCCCAGCCACGCATCTCCGCATGCTGAGCCAGAGTATCGTCCGGGTTGACGGCAACCGGATGGGTAACGGCCTCTAGTAAGGGGATATCGTTGCGTGAATCACTATAGAAGTAGCTACCTTGCATGTCGTGCCGGGTCTGCGCCAGCCAGCTGTTCAGACGCAGAACCTTACCCTCCTGAAAGCAGGGGATGCCGCTGGGCTGACCGCTGTAATGACCATTGATGATCTCGGCCTCGGTGGCCAGTAAGTCGTCGACGCCAAGTCGAGAGGCAATGGGTTCGGTGACGAAACGATTGGTGGCGGTAATGATGAGGAGAAAATCACCAGCCTGACGATGTCTGTCCAGCAGGGCCTCAGCCTTGGGTAATATAATGGGTTCGATGTACTGCTGCATAAAGCGCTGATGCAGCTCCTGTAATCGTGTCATGCTCATCTTTGTCAGGGGCTTCAGGCTGAAACTGAGGAACGCATTAATATCCAGCTCGCCCTGTTGATAGGCCTCATAAAAACGCCGGTTCTCCTGCTCGTACCAGTCGCCGTCCACAAGCTGTTGCTGGACCAGAAACTGGCCCCAAAGATAGTCACTATCCCCTGCCAGCAGGGTGTTATCAAGGTCAAAAATTGCCAGGGCCAAAGGGAAAACTCCTATAAAAATACCATCATACCAAGTGAAACGGGTATCCGGGGGCTAGTTATTCATATGAATGTCAGTAAGCACCAACAATTCTTCGTAAGGCTATGATTATAATATAAAATTTATGTCAGTTTGCTGCATTCTCTCATGTGTGAAACAATGCCTTATAAGCTAGAAACCGCTGTCAAAGTGAGACTCAAGTGATTGATACGGAAGGATACAGACCCAATGTTGGCATCATACTTTGCAATGATGTCGGCGAGCTATTCTGGGCTCGTCGCGTGGGTGAAGATTCCTGGCAGTTCCCGCAGGGCGGTATTCAGAAACATGAGAGCCCCGAAGAGGCTCTGTATCGTGAGCTGGAAGAGGAAATTGGTCTGACCTCGTCTGATGTGCAGGTGATGGGTTGCACCAATGACTGGCTGCGCTACGAGATTCCTCGACGCTATATTCGCCGTTATCCTCGTCGTCGTACCTGTATTGGCCAGAAACAGGTGTGGTATTTATTACGGCTTGTCAGTAGCGAACAAAGGGTCCGCCTGGACCACAGCGAAAAGCCGGAATTTGATTGCTGGCGCTGGATTGATTACTGGTCACCGGCAGAACAGGTTGTCTTTTTCAAACAACAGGTGTATCGCCGAGCCTTGCAGGAACTGGCACCGCTGGTGCAAACTGTTTAACGGGTATTATCACTTTAATTAAATGCGGGATTTTCTATCCGGTACTTTTCCACTGCCGTGCTCGTCAGAAGACGAGGACTTTAAGGACAAGAATGCTCAACCAGCTGCGACGTATTATACAGGAAGTCAATAGTGCCCGAAATCTGGATCAGGCTCTGTCGATTATTGTGCAACGCGTCAAGGAGACCATGCAGGTTGAAGTCTGTTCAGTCTATCTCAAGGCCGAAGAGGAGCAGCAGCTGGTACTGATGGCCACCGAAGGCCTGCGTCAGGAGTCGGTGGGCCTGATACGGCTTGCCGCCGATGAGGGGCTGGTCAGTCTGGTGGCGACTCGCGAAGAACCGGTCAACCTGGCGCACGCCCCGGAGCACCCGCAATACCGTTATTTCCCTGCCTCCGGCGAGGAACAGTTTGCCGGTTTTCTTGGCGTACCGATTATTCATCACCGTAGTATTCTCGGTGTGCTGGTCGTGCAGCAACGCCGCGCCGAACAATTTGATGAAGACCATGTAACCCTACTGATCACCATCGCGGCGCAGCTGGCTGGTGCCATTGCCCATGCCGATGCCAGTGGTGAAATCGAGCGGCTGCTGGGAAATCATGATGATGCCTTGCCCTCCAAGCCCATTAAGGGGCAGCCCGGTGCGCCGGGGGTGGGGATTGGTACCGCCATGGTGATGTATCCCGCCGCCGACCTGGAGGCTACCCCGGATCGGCTGGCAGAAAACATTGAGCAGGAAATCGAAAACTTCCGCAGTGCCATTATTGCGGTTAAAGCAGAGATTCAACAACTGTCTGACAGGCTGAAAAGTGCCCTGCCGCAGGAAGACTTTGCCCTGTTCGAGGCCTATCGCCTGATGCTGGAGAGCCGCTCACTGAACGAAGTGACAATTGAACGCATTCGTGCCGGACAATGGGCGCCCGGTGCCCTGCGTCAGACGGTCATGGAACAGTTGAAGGTCTTTCATGAAATGGATGACCCTTATTTACGTGAGCGGGGTGAAGACCTGCGAGACCTTTCGCTACGTGTCATGGCCCATCTGCAGGAGGGGCACGCGCACAATGGTGAATACCCGGATAACACCATCCTGATGGGACATGAGATCAGCGCCTCGATGCTGGCCGAAGTGCCACAGGGAAAATTGAAAGCGGTGGTCTCGGTGCGTGGCTCACGGACCTCGCATGTGGCGATTCTGGCCAGGGCCCTCGGCATCCCGGCCGTGATGGGGGCCAAGGACCTGCCGGTTGGGCGTATCGATCGGTTACACGTAATTGTCGATGGCTACGGTGGCCAGGTCTATATCGCACCTAGCAAAACCGTTGAAATCGAATACCGGCGGCTGGCAAAAGAAGAAGACACCTTAAAATCCGAGCTGATGGCGCTGAAGGAAGAGCCTGCTGTCACGCAGGATGGTGAACACATCTCGCTATACGCCAATACCGGTCTGTTGTCGGATATCACGCCATCGCTCAATAGTGGTGCCGAGGGTATTGGTCTGTATCGCACCGAATTTCCCTTCATGATTCGACAGCGCTTTCCCGGCGAGGATGAGCAGTATCAGGTTTATCGCCAGGTGCTGGAAGCCTTCAACCCTCGGCCGGTAACTCTTCGTACCCTGGATATCGGCGGGGATAAGTCCTTACCCTATTTTCCCATTGAGGAAGACAATCCCTTCCTCGGCTGGCGAGGCATTCGGATTACCCTCGACCACCCGGAAATTTTTCTGGTCCAGGTACGCGCCATGATGCGTGCCAACGTGGGGATCAATAATTTACAAATCATGCTGCCCATGATCTCCGATGTCTCGGAAGTGGATGAAGCCATGGCGCTCATGCAGCGAGCGCATCGTGAAATCTGTGAGGAGGGCGCCGCCGCGCAGATGCCCCGAATCGGCGTCATGGTCGAGGTTCCCTCGGCAGTCTATCAAATGGAGGGTCTGGCGCGACGCGTCGATTTCTTTTCCATCGGCAGTAATGACTTAACGCAATATCTGCTGGCCGTGGATCGAAATAACGCCCAGGTCGCCGACCTGTATGACTCACTACACCCGGCCGTACTGCGGGCTGTACAGCAGATTATCAATGGCGCACACGCGCACCATAAACCGGTCAGCGTCTGTGGAGAAATGGCCGGCGACCCGGCGGCGACTATTCTGCTGGTGGCTATGGGTGTCGATAGTTTGAGTATGAGTGCCTCGAGTCTGTTGCGCGTCAAGTGGGTTATTCGAAACTTGACCCGTGCACGGGCACAGGAGATCCTGGCCAGGGTCCTTTCTATGGAGAAGACTGCGGAGATTCGTGATTATTTACATGAGTGTCTTGACGTGGCGGGCCTGGGAGGCCTGATCCGGGCCGGGCGTTAGTTGTTGGTGAAATCACAAAGTAGTGAATGGAAAATACAAAAGCGATATGAAGCCGGGACAACAACAGCAGACCAGCGATCGTAAACTTAATCTGCGCGACATCGTGCTTGACTTAATTGAGGCTCAGCGTGTCGATCAACAATGCGCGGAAGAATTTCTAACCGTGTCGCGTAGTAGTGGCCTTGATATTCACCCGCTGGTAATCCTGGCGCAACAGGATTGGGTCGATGAGAAAACCCCGGCCAAGAAACTGAGCCTGGAAAAACTGGTACAGTGGCTGGCCGACAAGGTTGCGCTACCCTATTATCGCGTTGATCCTCTCAAGGTCGATGTCGCCTCGGTCACGGCGGTGATGTCCTCGGCCTATGCCACACGTTATAAAATCCTGCCGGTATTTGTCGACAGGGAAAAAGTCGTTATCGCCACGGCTGAGCCCTTCGTGCGTAGCTGGGAAGATGAGCTGTCGCATATTACCAGTCTGCGTATTGAAAGAGTGGTTGCCAACCCGGTCGACATCTCGCGCTTTCTCAATGAATTTTACAGTGTTAGTCGTTCTATCCAGCACGCTACCGGTGATAACGAATCGATCCCCGGCGTTAACAATCTTGAGCAGCTGATCGAACTGGGGGAGTCGGGGCGGCTGGATACCGATAACCAGTCGGTCATTCACATTGTGGACTGGTTGTTACAATATGCCTTTGCACAACGCGCCAGTGATATTCATCTCGAACCACGTCGTGACATTAGCAATATTCGTTTTCGTATCGATGGCATGCTGCACAACGTCTATGATATGCCGACGCCGGTTATGAATGTTGTCACCAGCCGCCTCAAGGTTCTGGGTCGCATGGACGTGGTCGAAAAGCGTCGTCCGCAGGATGGTCGCGTCAAGACCAAGTCACCGGATGGTAGTGAGATCGAATTGCGTCTTTCTACCATGCCGACGGCCTTCGGCGAGAAGCTGGTCATGCGTATTTTTAATCCGGATGTACTGGTCAAGGACTTCGCCGCGCTGGGCTTTAGTGAGAAGGACAGCAACGAATGGAATAAAATGGTCAGTCAGCCACACGGTATTATTCTGGTAACCGGGCCAACCGGCTCCGGTAAGACCACGACCTTGTATTCTACGCTCAAACAACTGGCCCGCCCCGAGGTCAACGTCTGTACCGTCGAAGACCCTATCGAAATGGTGGTGCCGGAATTTAATCAGATGCAGGTGCAGCACAATATTGGTCTCAACTTTGCGGCCGGTATTCGCACCCTGATGCGTCAGGACCCGGACATTATTATGGTCGGCGAGATTCGTGACAAAGAGACCGCCGAGATGGCCATCCAGGCGGCGCTAACCGGCCACCTGGTGTTATCTACCCTGCACACCAATGACGTGGCGGGTAGTATTCCGCGCCTGCGCGAAATCGGCGTACCGGCCTATTTAATCAATGCTACCGTCATTGGTGTTATGGCGCAGCGGCTGATCAGAACCCTCTGCCCGCATTGCAAAGCCCCGATAGTCATTGATGAACATCTATGGCTGGCCATGACCAGGCCGTGGAAGATCAATGGCAAAGGTCATTTTTATGAGGCGGTCGGTTGCGATGAATGTCGTCACACTGGTTTTCTTGGTCGTATCGGAATTTATGAAATGATGCCCATGACCAATACCCTGCGTGCTGCCATTGGGCCTGACAGTGACGCGGTCCATATTCGCAAACTGGCCGTCAAGGAAGGTATGGCGCAGTTACGTATCGCCGGTGCGCGCATGGTGGCCATGGGGCTGACGACGCTGGACGAGGTGATGAAAGTCGTACCACCCAATGACGAGAGCTAAGACCTATTGCAGCGAGTGTAAATGGCGACCGACCCGACCTATTAATTCTGCATGCTGAAATGGTTGTACGATGTAGTCATTGGCGCCGGCACTAAGGGCGCTACTGATTTCATCACCGACATAATCGGATGACAGCATTAATATAGGAATATCCTGCCAGCCTGTTTGTGAGCGACACATGACAATCATTTCATTGCCCTGCTGGTAGCTTAAACGTGAGTTCAGAATAATGAGTTGCGGTGGACTGTAGTGGAGGCTCTCATGCAGCTGTTCATCGCTGGTAACGGAAATCACTTTATAACCTTCGCGAGAGAGCAGGAAATCGAGTAAATACGCCGTAGGCTCATTGTTCTCCACGACCAGGATAGTCCCCTGGGAAAGTGTCTTTAGATTCATAGAAGGACCGCTCTAACCTATTGTTTATTATTTAATTATCCTAACCATTTACCAGCCTCCCTGCGGTTCCCTTATGTCTCTTAAGAATCGGCATAGCCACCCTAATCTTTAGCAAAATATTCATATTAATTGTGACCCAATGGTCGCTTTCGCTGGAACCGGATCACAAATCCGCAGCGATGACCAGGTAAATTTTACTTGTACACAACCATCGAGCAGCGCACTATTTTGGCATGGATACTCTGACGCATGCCCTGAGTGGAATGCTGCTGGCACGCGCCACAGCAGGGACTTCGACCACTTCCGCCAAACCACAACTACCGCTGCATGTGCGCATGTGGTGCGGTTTTCTGGCGGCCGCCTTTCCCGATGCGGATTTTGTCAGTCGTTACTTCGGTTCGCTCAGTTATCTGGAACACCATCGCGGTGTCACACATTCGATTTTGATGTTGCCACTATGGGCGATATTGCTCGCCGTGATTTTTTCGCTGCTATGGCGTCATCGCTATAGCTGGAAACTATTTTACGGTATCAGCGCCATGTCGATCCTGCTGCACATCCTGGCGGACGTTATTACCGCCTATGGCACCATGGTCTTCGCACCCTTTAGTGACTGGCGACTGTCATTGCCGACAACCTTTATTCTCGACCCGTATTTTACCGGCATTATTGTCATTGCCCTGATCCTGGCGTGGCGTTTGAAGGCGCGTGGACGGCGTATCGCCATCGCAGGGCTTGTGACGCTGGCCAGCTATATCGGCGTACAGGGTTTCTGGCATCAACAGGCCATGCAGATTGCGGAACAAAAGGTGAAATCGCTGGGGATTACCAATGCACATGTCTCTGTCTTACCGCAGCCGCTCTCTCCGCGACACTGGAAGTTAATTATTGCATCAGGTCAGGAATATCACATCGCCTATGTAAACCTGGCGAAGACGAAAGTGAAAACTGCGGCCGCTTCACAAGGTATGTTTTCTAAAATCAATGCCCTGTATCGCCCCGCCAAACACCTGCAGTGGACGACCGCTTACCAATATGGTGATACAGACGCGACCCGGCAACTGGCCGAAGCCGCCTGGTCATTGCCGGCGTTAAGAGCACTACGGCGTTTTATGGAATACCCCTCTCTGTTTGATGTTGACCATCGTCAGGAAGGGCTGTGTGCCTGGTTTGTCGATCAACGCTTCGTCTTAAAAGGCCTGCGTGCGCCGTTTCGTTTTGGTGCCTGTCGTCAGAGCGCGGGGCAGTGGCAGGCGTATCGTTATGCGGGAGATAAAATTATACCGGTGTTGTAAGAATAGGGACGAGGTTCTAGGTTCGAGGTGCTAGGACCTGTTTAGTAGCCGTGGCCAGCGATCATGTACGGCATCTGCCAGCTCGGGGGTGACAGTTACTACGTAGATGCGTTGCTCCTGATGGTCGCGGGCGACGAGTCCCTGGATGTACTGGCCTTTGGTCAGGTCATACCAGTGACTATGACTCTCCATGTCTTTTTCCATAAAGCTTTTAATGTCGAGTTTGACGGGGATCGGAAACCAGCGGTCCCAGCGGCCGGCGTAGATCGAATCGAGACGCGCCCAGCCACCTAGTGGCAAGATGCCTTTTTGTTCCTTACGCCGACCCCAAGGTAGCAATTCGATGGCACCGGATTTTTTCCTGACCGGTAGGGTGGCCTTGGGGTTGGGAAAGTAGACCCGTACATCCTGTCCACCGATGCTGTAATAAACGCCGCCGCACATGATCGTTAAAAAACCGGAGGGCAAGCAATGTTGGGTAGGGTGGGCAGTGCCCACCAAACGATATTGTTACGTGTCTTCTGGTGGGCGATGCCCACCCTACTTAAGGGTAAGGGGATATTTGGCAGGTGATAGATACTTAAAAATATCGCTACCAGGTTTTTTGTCATTGCGAGCGAAGCGCGGCAATCCAGTCCTGTTACGACAATCAGATTGCTTCGTACCTCGCAATGACATGCTGGTCTTGTGTTTGTCATGCCGGCCTCAGAGCTGATAGGTGGTGAGACCATGATTTGGTCCAGGTCAGCTTTCCGACTGTACTAGTATCTCCTTCTTCCGGTGCGCTGTTTGATACCCGGAATGACAAGCATAAATTATTTACATCACGCATTGTCATTAAATGGTTTTACGATGACCAAAGGGCTTCCATGCCGGGGCGATCACATTCGGCATGGACGAGCGATCTAACAGTCGTCCCGGTGCCAGGGAAAACTCACCATAGCGGGTATTAATCGCATCCATGACGTTATTCTTTTTGCGCTGATCCTGCGGTGTACCCTCGCTAAACAATTCCAGTTGTTGTTGCGATGATTTTGGATCCAATGCGGTGATCTGGACCTGGCGAATACCTTCTCCGCGCCAGTGGTAGCGCAATAACTTTTGTGCCAGCGCATAAATGACCTGGCCATCATCCGTCGGGAAGAGGCTGTGGGCCTTGACGCCGATCCATTCATCCGCCAGCAGACCGAGATAAAATTTTTGTGACAGCATCTGGTGACGGCGCAGACGTGCGCCGACCTTTTCACTCATGTGTAACAGGTAGACTAATAACGTATGTCGATCGCGTGTGTTCGGTGGCATGACCTTGCCGTGGCCAATGCTCTTTGGTGCTGCGACCGTGGTGATGACTTTCTCCGGGTCCTTGCCCTGCGCCATGTACCAGATGCGTTTACCGGGGTTACCAAAGCGTTGTCCCAGCACACCAATCGGCAAGTTTTTCATATCGCCACAGGTATAAACGCCTCGCGCGGCAAGAAAGTTACCAATGCCTTTGGCAATACCGCACAATTCGGTGACGGCTACATCACGTAAGGTTTGTTCGCTCTCCCATGGTGGTATGACGGTCAGGCCATCGGGTTTGTTGAGCTTGGCGGCATACTTGGCCGTGGTCTTGTCACCACTGACACCGACGGAACACAATACCCCCGAGGCGTCAAAGACAATCTCTTTTGTCATCTGTGCAATGCGCTCGGGTGAACCGTGCAATTTTTGACAATGGGTCACATCCAAAAAGGCTTCATCGACGGAAAATATTTCCAGGTCCGGGGTAATGTCCTGCAGGGCCTGCATGATGTTGGTAGAGACCTCGGCATAACGTTCGGGGCGGGCGGGGCATTGAATCAGGTCAGGGCACAACTCGCGCGCCTGTCTCAACCGCATACCGGTCTTAATGCCATAGGCCCGTGCTTCATACGAGCAGGTGATAATGCAGGTGCCGACGGCACCGTTGGTAATCGCCACCGGGCGACCACGCCACTCGGGGCGATCCAGTTGTTCGATCGACGCAAAGAAGGCGTTCATGTCGACCAGGATAATCGCACGTTGCCAGATCATGCTTCATACAGCCGTAGCTGGCCAACGACAACGCCCTGGATCTGAATGCGTTCCGGGTCATAGGTCATGACTGAAAAACGGGCATTGGCTGGAATCAACTGGATCTGTCCATTGGGTAGACGCTTAAAGCGTTTCAGGCTTGTCTCGTCACGATCAATAAGCGCAACGACAATATCGCCGTTACGGGCATTGTTCTGTTGTTTGACGATTATGGTGTCACCACTCAGGATACCGGCCTCGCACATGGAGTCGCCCTGTACGCGCAGGGCAAAGCGGTCCTTGCCCAACAGCATCTCGGCGACATCGATCTGCTCGTGATTGGCAATGGCCTCAATGGGCAGACCGGCGGCAATGCGACCGAGGAGTGGCAGGGTGGTGCTCGGGTGATCGAGCAGGCACAGACTACGCCAGCTATGTTCAGTTTGTTCCAGGTAGTCCTTATCGATTAATGCCTTCACGGTGCGATGCATCGCGCCCTTGGACTGGATACCTAACGCCTCCATCAGCTCACTGATCAACGGCCCCTCACCGTTGCGGGCAATATGCAGGCGTATCGCCTCAAGGGTGCGTTGTTCGCTGGGGGTAAGGTGGTTTCGGCTTGTCATAGTTCTCAAAATAGAGAACTTTTAGATAAAGATCAAGGTGATTTTAAGTGATTGTTTTTAAATAAATAATTTTGCTAATAACAAGAAAAAATAATGAGTACAAACATCGCTGAGCTTGACGATAATGGAGTGTATGTAAATTCGTAAGTTCGTAGCCGTTATCGATTTATGCGAGTACCACACTATGAATAAGAAAATTATTCCGGCTGCCAAGGCGGTAGAGTTTGAGATACTTGCGGCTTAGTGGGGTAAGCTTAAGGGTGTGACAGCAAGACCAAAAAGCCAAAAAACGAGGTCAGTGACGGAGATGTCCCCGGGAACCCTCTGGGCCAGAGAGCCATTATTGCTAATCTTTGAAAACAGTCTTCTCTGAAGGCATATAATTTTATTTATACCAACTGATATTGGGGCGCACTATGAAGCAGTTATTCAGTATCCTATTATTATTCGTTTTTACGCAATGTGTGTTGGCGAGCGACGATGTAGTTATTATTGATGGTGAGTCGTTTGCCAATACGTTTGTGGGTAGTCCACCCAATGGCGATAAGCTTGTTGAGTTTATGCGCAAAGGCGAAACCTTTGAAAATTGGACGAAGTTGGTTGGTTATCGATATCAACACTTATCCAGGCTTGACAATGATCCGCAAAAGGCGGCGTTAGGACTTGAGCGAATCGTAAAGCAGAATAACCCTAAAGCTCAGACACGAGTCATCACGAATAAACGAACAAACGAGGCTATTATTGATTTTCTGACATGGCCAAAGGATGGTAAATACATGGAGTTTAATGTATTTCGATATGCTAAAAGCCTCGATGGTAACGCCGTTATATCTTTGCAGTTGGCATATCGATTCACGGATACCTCGGCGCAGGGAATTAAAAAAATAAAGAAAATTCGTGCCGCCTGGGTTAGTCAGGCGGCTACTTATGACATGAGTAAAATTCACGCTTATCTTAACCCGTAAGTGAGGGCTAAAGTAGTCGATGTGATTTTTTGTGAGCCAAATGAGAGACTAAAGTGTTGATGTCGCCTGCGCTAATTAATCAGTTGTCTCGTGGTAAATTTGTCTACCGTTGTAAGGATGAATGGGGCGATATTCTGGTAATGGATAAAGGCGACGACAGGATCCTGACGTTTGATAGTATCCATGAGCAAAGCCGTCTCAATAAAAAACAGCCAGCTTTATTGGTGCATCTCTACACTCGCGCGATGTTGCTGGGCCTGGCACTTATCGCACCACGACATGTTACCATGTTAGGTCTGGGGAGTGGTTGTCTGCTACAGGCCTTTGACAAGATGCTGACCGCAACCGCCATTTCAGTTGTGGAGTATCGAACGTTGGTAGTCGAGGTGGCAAAGAAATATTTCTGGCTGCCGACGTCGGACAATATTGCCATTGCGGTCGCAGATGCAGAGACTTATCTGGAGGCGTCCGCGACAGCCTCGACAGATATTATATTTTCCGATCTCTATAATGCCGAGGATATGCACCCGCTACAATTACAGACGTCATTTCTGCTCGATTGCCACCGTGTGCTCACAGAGGGTGGCTGGCTGGTTGCCAATTTCCATCACCTGCCGGATACGACCTCGGAATTTTTTACGACGTTGGAAAAATATTTCGAGGAAATACTGATTTTCACTATTCCAACTGAAAATTATATTATCTATGCAGGCAAACAACGTCTGGTAGCGGATCTGGACAGTTACGTGTCGCGCACGGGGCAATTCCCGCACAGTGACAAGCTTCACTATGAAAAATTATTTCGTCGGCTTGTGCGATTGACGATTTAAGTGATTTTTGTCTGATTCTTAGGGTCGGACCTACGTAACATATTGAAGTGTATAGATTAACAGCCAAATATATGGCTGATGGTAGGCTTAAACAGTCTTCTTTAGGTTTGAAGTGATGGCTTTAAAGATGGGGGATATTAATGAAAATAACAAGAACTGACATTGATGCAGCGGTTGAAGACAATATTCTCAGTACTGAACAGGCAGATAATCTTTTTAACTTTTTAAAAGATCGCCCCAGTGTCGGGCCGAGTTTTGATTTTACCCATGTGCTGTATTATCTGGGCGGTATGATTGCCATCGGTGCCATGACGCTGTTTATGAACCTGGGCTGGGAGTCATTCGGTGGCTGGGGCGTTTTTGTTATAGCCTTGGTTTATGGTGTGATAGGGCTGAAGCTTACCAAGGTCTTCCAGAGCAGGGGCTATGCTATCCCCGCCGGTATCTGTGCGGTGTTTGCCGTTGGTATGACGCCATTAGCAATTTACGGTCTACAACAGGCATTAGGTTTCTGGCCGGATGATTCGGTTTACCGTGATTACCATCGCTATATAAAATGGCACTGGATCTATATGGAGCTTGGCACCCTGGCGGCAGGCATGGTGGTGGCATGGCGTTATCAATATCCGTTTCTGATTATGCCGATTGCCGTCACGCTGTGGTATATGTCCATGGACTTAGCCCCCATGCTGGCTGGTATGGATCGACCCGATTATGAATTCCGCGCGCTCGTCTCAATGTATTTTGGTTTGCTCATGGTCTTCCTGGCCTTTTGGGTTGATATTCGCGCGCGGCACACGGCGGACTATGCCTTCTGGTTGTATCTGTTTGGCGTCATGGCCTTCTGGGGAGGCATGTCGATGCAACACTCGGATAGTGAGTTGAATAAGTTTATTTACTTCTGTATCAACCTTGTCATGATTGGCATAGGCGTCATCGTCGTCAGACGTGTCTTTGTCATTTTCGGTGCGCTCGGCGGTAGTTTCTATTTAGGACATCTCGCCTCCAGCGTTTTTAGAGATAGCTGGCTGTTTCCGGTATCGTTGACGGCTATTGGTCTACTGATTATTTATTTGGGTATATTCTGGCAGAGGCATGAGAAAGCACTGACACAAAAGATGCAGAGCCTACTGCCAAATGCCTTACGTGAACTTCTGAGATCAAAAGTGGACAGCTAGTCCCGTGAGCAGCATTGATGACAGCAAGGGCATGACAAGAAAGGCGAGCAGGGTCTGAAAGGAAATGATCGAGGCCATGGCTTCAGTGTCGCCGCCCAATTGTCGTGCCAGGATATAGGATGAGGAGGCGGTCGGAGTCATAAAGGCAATGAGTACCACCCCTGCGGCAATGCCATTTAAACCGGTGAAGTGAATCAACAAGGCGGCCGTCAACGGTTTTACCCCGAACTGCACCAGACAGGAAATTATGATGGCATTTACGTGGCCATGGACCGTGCGAGGCCTTAGCGCGGCACCCACGGCCAGGAGTCCAAAGGGCAGGGCCGCCCGGCCAATGACCTCAGAAATATTGTCGCTGACGCCGGGTAGGCCAATCCCCGTCAAACTGAGGAACCAGCCAATTGCACAACCGATGATTAGCGGGTTGCCAACAATAGTACGGATAAAGGGTGCTATGCCGCGTAGTCCAGCCTTGCCCCATACGGCGAACGCGGCGATACAAAAGAGATTGATCAGGACTATCATAAAGCCAGCGGCGACGGAACTAAGGGCCAGGCCGCTGATGCCAAACAGACCCTGGGCGATGGAGAGTGCGATATAAGTATTAAAGCGGATCCCGCCCTGGAAAATTGAGGTAAACGTGGCCGGGCTTTCGGTCGGTCGAAGGCGATAGTAAAACACCAACACCAGGGCAGAAACAACAAGTGTCATGCTAACGACAAATAAAATGCTCGGCCAGGGGGAGCCTCCCAGCGTTTGCCTGCCAAGGGTGTGAATAAGCAAGGCGGGAAATAATATAAAGTAGGTCAGTTTTTCCATGCCGGCCCAGGCGGCCTCGGGTAGAAACTGGGTACGCTTCAGGCCATAACCAAGCATGATTAGCGCCAGGATCGGGGCAAGGGCAGTGGCAAAGGTATTCACAAACAGCAGTCCCTACAGATAAACAACTCCCACAGCATACCTTTGCTGTTAAATGATTCGCAACCACGATATGTGGTGCCTTTGATGAGCATGGAGGCTGACGACAGCATCGCAGGCGGAGAGTGGTGGCCCCTCAGGAATAGTCCGCGGGTGGTCATAGTGATAGTCAACGGCGTAAAGTGTGCGTATTAGTATATGGGAAACTAAACCTCACTACGGGCTTCGGTATCGGGCAATCCGCCAGAATGAGCCTGAACCCTGTCTCTCAATCGGTCCCGGGCGACATGACATCATTTCTTGAGTATGACCTCGCGACAGTAAAGGCAGGTTCGTGATAGACATTGCCGTTGGCATGGAAGAGGATACGCGCAATTACTTCGACCGTGAGATTGCCGGTGTCAAAAATGATCAGCTTCAGGATTTATCTAACCATGGCGGTAGAGTAAATCGGCGAGTCGAACTTTGCTATTTCAGTCCAGCGAACTGCTGGAAGAGGCGTGATGCGAGGGAATGTCGAGCAGTGTACATAATGATGCTGTGTCACATACGGAACTGGAGTGGCGTGATTCAATGCTCATTGGTGCTAGTGTCCCTGTGGAAGGTGCCCCTCGTGTCACGGCATTCAGGCGATGCGGACGCAGCCGAACGTGGTCAAACGCCATCAGCGCATGGTGTCGACACCGTTCAGCGATAACGTATCACTTTGCGGAAGGGGCAGTTCGAAGTCGATTCGCCCGGTCGGTCCACTAAGGGACGACCGACGGGGAGAATCCTCGGGTATTTTGCGCTAATATTAAAGTGATAAATGATTATAAGTGATACAGGCCTTAAGGATGAACAAAGGACGGGGTTAAAAACAATAACAAGGAATGCCAGTATGCTTAAAAATATCATGACAATAGGGCTTGCCGTGGTAGTTGGGTTTGGGGCCATGTACGCCTATGGCAGGTTTTTTGATGACAGTCGCCAGACCAGAGTAACCGTAAACTCGATCAAAAAGATTGCCGAGTCGGCGGCAATTGAATACAACATGTCGGTGATTAAAGAACAAACGAAAAAAAAGAAGTTTATTGAATGGAAGGACGCAAAGTTTCTGGTCTTACTTACCGGCAAAATCAGGGGTAGTGTTGATCTCAATAATGCTACTGTGAGAATCGACAAAGAGAAGAAAACAGTCGATATCAAGTTTAGAAAAAACGCCGTCAAAATATCCAACCCGGAAATCGGTCCGGATGATATCAAAATTATCACTGTCTCGGACCCGAATATTTTTCATAAGCTCAACGACAGGGATCGCAATAAAGGCCAGACAGCGGCCATTAAGCTGCTGCGACAATCGGTTTTGGATAAAGGAATCGTGCAACAAACCAAAAATCAGGCGACGTTGGTGTTGCAAAACTTCCTGGCAGCACTGGACTATAAAAGTAGTATTTCTTTCCTATAATGATAAGTCCTGATTTGAGGCTTAAAGACTATTCGCTGCCGATTTGTGCGCTGTGCGAAAATCTGCCATCGGGAGGACGATAGACGAACTTGTCGGGCCGAACTGTGGTCTACTACAGACACAAGAATGCCCCGTGACACGTTTGGCCAGACAAGTCATGGGGACGATACGCTATCTGACAGTCAATGACGGGCATGACCATGGTCGTCTTAACCGTTTTAACAAGGAGCAGTAGAATGGGTAGCCTGTTTGAGTCACGCGGACACTCCGCTAAAATAAACGCTCTTGCCAGCAAAGCTGAGCAAGATGAACCTGATGTCATGACTTCTTCTATCGGCAAGTCGATAACCCGGGTGCGTGGCAGGCAGCGGAATGAGACACACTGGTGCGTAGCGGATATTGAATGGCAGCATATCGACCACGCACGTATCCGCGATAACCTGGCGCTTTACTACGTCGTTACAGGGGCGTCGTTTGTTGAGACAGCCGCAGACCTGTATACCTCCAACCTGGTGGAATTCTTTCCTGACCCTGAGGCCCAACAATGGTTAATCAACTACTGGCAACCGGAGGAATTGCAGCATGGACTGGCCTTGCGTACGTATGTTGAAACGGTCTGGCCGGAGCTTGACTGGGCCTCTGGCTATCAGCAATTTTTAGCCGAATATTCGCAACTCTGTACAGTGGAGGCGCTCGAATCCAGCCGTGCTCTGGAAATGGTGGCGCGTTGTGTTATCGAGGCGGGCACATCTACTTTCTATAGCACGTTGCAACGTATTAGTGATGAGCCTGTCTTGAAGACCTTGACGGGATTGATCGCTCAGGATGAAGTTAGTCATTACAATCATTTCCGGCATTTCTTCGAAGCCTACCAGCAGCAGGAACACATTGGTCGCATGGGGGTCGTGCATTCGCTTTATAAGCGTTTAGGCGAAGTAGAAAGTGAAGACGCCTATATCGGCCTTAAACACGCCTGGCTCATGCGCCATCCCGGACAGCCCTTTAGCGACGTACAGTTTCAGGCAATTTCGCTGACGTTACGGCCGTTAATGATGGCACACTACCCCTATCGCATGGCACTCAAAATGCTGTTGCGACCACTGGCCCTGAATCGTACCCTGGTAAAATATTCAATGCCTGTGCTGGAACTGGCTGCCCGGCGGCTAATGTTTAGAAAGCATTAAAGTGTTACTGGTAACAACAAGCTGAAGTTGTGCTTGAATGATAGAGGTATGGAATGCCGCTTCAGGGGATTGACGGACTGACCGGCGGTTAAGCGAATTCGCCAGATGTGATGCAGTTCAAACTATCCGGTTTCAAGTGACTTCATAATTCTTCGACACAGATGTTTGATTCCAGCCAGGAAAATAACTTTTTATCCAGACACGTATTTTGGAGAACGCCATGATTGATATGAAACAAATTAAGGAAAATGTCTCAAACCGGATCAAGCCGCATCAGACAGCGGAAATTCCGGCTGACTTCCCCGTACGTGAAAGCAAACCGGTCGTCAGTGCGCGTGATAATACCGCGGCTATTGGGGCATCAATTCGCATCAAGGGAGATGTGAGTGGTGATGAAAACCTGGTGATTCAGGGACATGTCGAAGGCACAATCAAGCTACAGGGTCACAATGTCACAATTAGCAAGACCGGCAAGGTCAGGGCAAATATCGAGGCCAACCAGATTATTGTCGAGGGTGAATTACAGGGCGATATGCTGGGCGAGGAGAAAGTTATCATCCGTGAGACCGGTAATGTGTATGGCAATATCATCGCGCCGCGGGTGACACTCGAAGATGGCGCGATGTTCAAGGGCAGCATTGAAATGGAGCCACGCCAAAAGGGGATGGCTGCGCCCGCACCTGCCAGCAATACACTGTCGGGGAGCGATAATACGGATCGTAAGACCGCTTAGGTGCTTTTATTATGATGCCGATGCGTGCGGTTAATACCGCCGCCGAACAGGATGCGCGTTATCAGATGAATAGCCCGCTCCTGTTTGGCGCGCTGCAGGCGCTGTCGCCGGACTCGTCTATCGGACTACTGGACCTGGCCCCCGCCAATGCCAGTCTGCTGGATTATTTTGCCGAGTATTACTGTAAATTATATTTACCTGGCTGCCGGGATGAACTGCTGAGCCTGGACACAGGGATTGATAGCGGGCAGCCGCCATTGGCGGTAACCATGGCAAGCCTGCTACCCTTACGACAAGCACAGGGTAGACCGCTGGACCTTGTCCTGCTCTGGGATTTACCGAATTATCTGGATCAGTCGGTATTGTCGGCGCTCATTAGTTACCTTGCGACACATTCTAGCCGAGATACAGTGCTGCACACGTATGTCCATACTCGTCAGACAATGCCGGACGCGCCTGGCGACTATCGCCTGACGGTAGAACAAAAGGTGAAGGTGGAAATATCGACGGCGTGGAATACCGGCAGTCCGGGATTCTATCTGGAATTGATCAACAAGGTCTTCACTCCATTTCGCGTCGATCGGGGCATGTTACTGGCCAATGGTCTGCAGGAATATATTCTACGCAGGGCCTGAATGTGCGTCATAGTGGCTTCTCCCTATTCAATGTTGTTGTTTATTCTGTTCAATTTTCAGTAGTTGTGTATAGGCGGGTAATGTCAGGAATTCAGCAAACTCACGATCCAGACATAAATGCTCGAAGATTTCACGTGCTATCTGGAAGTAACCGCTCGTAAAATGATCGGCATCGACCGCATTTTGTAGCGGCGGCATTTCTTCATCAAAGATTTGACACAGGCGTGCGCTATCTAAGGGGATATCACCGATGATGGCGTGATGATGTCGCCATTGCCAGATCTGCGCGCGGGAAATCTCGGCGGTAGCGGCATCTTCCATCAGGTGATAAATCGGTACCGCCCCAGTACCGCCCAACCAGGCCGCCAGATACTGGATGCCAACGCGTATGTTGTAACGCAGTCCCGCGTCGGTGCGGTCACCCGTAGGAACTTCGACCAGATCGGCGGCGCTAACCTGCACATCGTCGCGCTTACGTTCGATTTGATTTTCTGCAGGCATGTGGGCATCGAAGACCTCGCGCGCGACGGACACCAGCGCGGGGTGCGCCACCCAGGTACCGTCATGACCGTCCTGTACTTCGCGCAGTTTGTCGGCGCGTACGTTTTCAGTCACTACCAGGTCGGCCGCCTCATCATTTTTAATCGGGAGTTGTGCAGCCATACCGCCCATGGCATGCACGTTGCGCCGGTGACAGGTTTGAATGAGCAGTTGTGAATAGGCACGCATGAAGGGCTGAGTCATCGTAACCTGTTGTCTGTCAGGGAGTATATACTCGGGACGATTTCGGAAACGCTTAATGAAGCTGAAAATATAGTCCCAGCGGCCACAGTTAAGACCGGCAGAGTGTTGCCTCAATTCATAGAGGATCTCGTGCATCTCAAAGGCTGCCGGAAGAGTCTCGATCAACACCGTGGCCTTGATACTGCCGCGTGCGATGCCGAGACGGTCTTGTGCGTGATTAAAAATATCGTTCCATAAGCGCGCTTCCAGATGACTTTCCATCTTCGGTAAATAGAAATAGGGTCCACTGCCGTTTTCGAGCAGTAGCCGGGCGTTGTGATAAAAATACAGACCGAAATCGAACAGCGCGGCGGGTACAGGCTCGCCGCTGACGTACATGTGTTGTTCCCATAAGTGCCAGCCGCGTGGACGAACCAGCAGCACCGCAGGCTTGTCATTTAATACATAGTGTTTACCACTGACGGGGTCGTCATAGTCAAGTTGGCGTGTGATGGCATTGTGCAGATTGTGTTGACCCTCGATGAGGTTGGTCCAGGTTGGTGTAGTGGCATCTTCAAAATCGGCCATATAGCACTTTGCCCCTGAATTGAGGGCATTGATCACCATTTTGCGATCCGTTGGCCCGGTAATCTCGACACGGCGGTCCAGTAGATCATCTGGTAGCGGCGCCACCTGCCAGTCGTCATCACGTACTGAGCGTGTTTGCGGTAAAAAATCCAGTGCTTCGCCCTTATCCAGCTGTGACTGACGTAGCTGTCGTGCGGCGAGGCATGCCTTCACGCGAGGGGCAAAGCGGGTGGCCAATGTTGTTACCAGATTGAGCGCCTCGGGAGTCAGTATGTCCTCACGTGCCATCTCACTTGGCCGGGCCTTATGAGGTTCGATGAGCTCATACGTGGCGGCGGGCATTACTAATTCCTCGCGTCAGCCTGCGGAGATGATCGACCGTCTAACTTAGCCATAGACCAGCCGTGGCAACATGGTGATGAGGCCCGGGATCAGGATACACAGTATTAAACCAAACGCCTGGATCGCCAGGAAGACCAATGATGATTTGAAAATTGTCGCCATACTGATCTCGGGCGGACAGACACCACGCAGGTAGAACAGGGCATAACCAAAGGGGGGACTCAAGAACGACATTTGCATGTTCACCAGATATAACACGCCAAACCACAGGACGACGTCGCTGCCCGGTACGGCGGGCAGGCCGAAGAGTCCGGCGAAGGTCAGTGATTTAATGATCGGCACAAAAATCGGCACCGTCAGTAGCAGGATCCCGACCCAATCTAAAAACATACCGAGGAAAATTAAAATCACCATCATCAACAACAAAATGCCATAGGGGTGCAGACCGGTGCCGAGAATAGACTCGGTGATGAAGGCCTGGCCACCTTGCAGAATAAAAAAGCCGACAAAAATTGATGCGCCAAAAATGATCCACAATACCATGGCCGAGGCGCGTGCCGTGGTGATAGACGCCTCACGCAAGACCTGCAGATTGAAACGCCGGTGCATTGCGGCGACGATCATGGCACCGAAGGAGCCGATGCCGGCGGCCTCGACCGGCGTGGCGATGCCACCGAACAGCAGGCCGAGGACGAGGAACACCAGAAAGATTGGTGCGATCAAATTGAGCAACAGGCGCAGTTTCTGCGGTGTGTTGACCCGTTCTGAAATTGGCAACGCGGGCCCCATTCTGGGATTAAGCCAGGCACGCAGCAGGACATAGGAAATATACATCCCGGAGAGTAGTAGACCGGGGAGCACCGAACCAAGATAGAGTCGACCGACGGACTGTTGGGCAACGACCGCGTAAAGAATAGCGAGGATCGATGGCGGGATGAGTATTCCCAGTGTGCCACCGGCCATGATCGAGCCCAGGGCAATTTTATGATCATAGTTGCGTTTGAGCATGGCCGGTAATGCGATAATCCCCATCGTGACCACGGCGGCACCGATGACGCCGACCATGGCGGCGAGAATGGTCGAGGCGATGATGGTAGCCGCCGCCAGACCGCCGTTTAGTCCCCCCATCCATTTATAGACAACATCGAACATTTCCTCGATCAGGCCGGCACGTTCGAGCATCGAGGCCATGAAAATGAAGAGCGGAATGGCGGCGAGATCCGGGTTGGTCATTAAGGGAAAAATACGCGTCGGGATGATGTTCAACATGGTCTGGCCACCGACCAGATAAATAAACACGACACCGAGTCCGCCAACCACGAAGGCCATGGGTAGGCCCATCATCAAGAGTAGAGCCAACGAGCCGAACATCAAAAAGGTTAGTTTGCCAATCGCGACATCCGCGAGGCTGCCACTCAGGGTAAACAGAAAGTGTTGATCGCCATAGGGGTCATAAAACAAAATGTTGATCAATTCGATCACGACAACAAAACTCACCGTGACGGTGGCGAGTATTAATGCGTAATGCCAGAATTTTCCCCACTTGCCGTGGCTGGCTCTGTCCTCAACAACAAAAGTACTCATGTGCGTCTGTGCTCCCCGAGGTGTTGATAGAGTCGAATGTCCTTGATCAATTTCGATATACCGGCAAGGGCGAGAATGACGGCGCCGATCACCATCATGGCCTTCACAGGATAGTATTGAACTCGCCAGGTTTCATCCGTGACCTCAAGCATGGATAGTGAGTCAGAAAAAAATCGCCAGGAGGTGCCGATCAGGGCGAGGGAGAAAATAAAGAAAAACACAGAGGTAAAAATATCGACACCGACCTGTGCCCGTTTATTCAGTTTGATGTAGACCACGTCGACGCGCACATGATCACCGTGTAGCAAGGCAAAGCCGCCGGCCAGTAGATATTGCATGCCGAATAACAGGTATGACGATTGGTGCACCCAGATAGTGGGCGCATCAAACAGATAACGTGATATCACTTCATAGAAGTAGGCGCAGACGGCGTTGACCGTCCATAACGCGACAAACACACCGGACTGTTCACTGAGCCAGTCAAACATGCGGCTAACGCGATTACCCGGTGCGTGCAGTGCCGGGTCTTCTTCAGCCAGATAGGCCAGTGCCGTTTCTTCATCCGGCGTGGGCGGCTTGTTGGTTGTTGCTGTATCGCGGGTTAACCACATGAACAACAGCGGCATGATCGCTAACCAGCCCCAGTACAACCAGTGGGGCATGACAAAATTTGCAGATTCGGACATGGTCGCTCCCTATTTAAGACTCAAGTTACGCAACGGGCGGCTACTATTGCCGCCCGCTGTCAGCTTGCGGTTTGAGGCTTACAGGCTCAGACCCTTGATATCGTCGGGTGTGATGTAGCCCATATAGGGATTAAGCATGTAGTCGAGATGGATCTTGAAGACGCGCTTGGCATCGGCATTTTTCTTGGCCCATTCAAACCACACCGGCACAGCTGCCTGGCGGAAACGTTTGACATCCTCCGCAGAGAGCCGCGAGATGGTCGTGCCCGCCTTGAGGAATTTATCCATCGCTGCAAGGTCGGCGCGTTGAATCGTCGTGTAGTGATGTACCGAGTAAGTCTGTACCTGTTCTTCGACAAAACTCTGCATTTTCTTCGGCAGGCGTTTCCAGGCCCCCATGTTGACGGTGAGATCCATCAGGTCGACCGGCTGGTACAGAGAGGTTTGTCCTGGTTGTCCCATACAGATGATGTATTTGGTGATCTCGGCAAATCCCAGATCCCAGTTGATCGCCGGTCCGACATAATCGGCGGCGTCGATGGTGCCCTTCTCCAGTGCCGGATAGATATCCGAGCCGGGCATACTGGTGGTGCTAACACCGAATTTTTCAAAGACCTCGGCGACCATGCCGCCAGGCAGGCGGATCTTCATCCCCTTGAGCTGTTCAAGGCTGTTGACCGGAGTCTTGGAGTGAATGATATTGGCATCGTGCTGGATGGGGCCGACATAGAACAGGCCGAATTTGCTGTAGATCTCGCGGGTCAGTTCCAGCAGGCCGAGACCGTAGAACATGGTTTCCCATTGCGAGGGCTGGTCGGGACCCGCCGGGTAGGACGAGAGGAACACCGAGGCGGGAATCTTGCCCGACCAGTACAGGCTGAATGGATTCATCGCCTGCAACACGCCAGTGCGTACGGCATCGAATAAGGCATTGTTGTCGGCGGCCACGGCCTTGGCAGGAAAGGGTTTGAAGTTTAGTTCGCCAGCAGATTTCTCCTTGATACCGTTACACCACGTCTCGAACAACTTGTAGCCGGTGGTACCAGCATCCCATACGGATTGAACCTTCCACACATGTCCCTTGGCCGCCTCGGCATTGCGAATATAAGGTGCCCCCAGGACCGTCGCGGCACCAAGGGCCGCGGATGTCTTGAGAAAGTGGCGGCGTGATTCAGGTTTGGCGGTGTTTGGGTTTTCTGACTTTTTTTTCATTTTAGTTTTCCTCCTGGCAGATGGTCGAACGCAATCAGTCAATTAATGCACATGACGTTGACATATGAAATGATATTGCATCGGTACGGTGAAAGTAACTCAGAGGCGTGTGTGCGACACGTCGTCCGAGGGTGGGGGTGATATAAACGGTGGCTGGTAAGTCGTCTGACATTGATGCAGACGAGGGTGGGGAGACGCTTTGTCAGCTCAGCAGGTGTCACTCTTGATTCGGCATGCCCGAGCGAATTCATTATGTTATTAGTCATCCCGCGAGTGCATAATTAATAATTGTAGCTACTACTATGGTTGGTGAATGTCGGATAAGCAAGTTCCTGCCGTCAGGAATCAAAACATCATATTCTATTAATATAATTAAATTGTTATTCAGTTATGTTTGACCCGTAATTGCACCAGGATTTAACTGCGTGGCGGCGACCTGATGTCAGGCTAAAGAAATATCCTGGTGAATCGTTGCGGCGAAGCACAAGGGGAAATTAGCAAGCGGTTAGGTCGCCACGGAAAAATCACGCCTCGCCATTCGAACGCGTCGTCAATTAAAGATGACTAACGTCGGATCTTGATTAAGAGCAAATAATTACACTGTCTCGATACTTTATCAGCTGCTAGCGCGTGGCGATTCAAGTCAGGGCGCAGGCGCGACGCGTGGTAAACAGTGAAACTATTCGGTGGACTTTTGAAGGAGTTTTGCCTGTTCATCGATTGATTCCTGCAAAGCGTTAGCGGCCTGCTTGGCTTTATCGACGTGTTCCACGGCTTGCTGCTTTACGGTTTTATCGCCGTCCATTTTGATAACAGTATTAGAGGCATTATAGGTATAAGCCAGCCATAATATGATTGCGAGGCCGACAACTAGATAGAGTAAACGCATGTATGACTCCTGTAGGATTGCTATAGTCAGGGATGGTTATAAGCGCATGTAAATCTGGCCTTCACTCCGGGAAGCTGAAATATCCAGCAGGATACATCGAACGCTTAGCACTATTTAGCCTCGATAATCTTTAAGAGTGCCTTTCGGAAAACCGGATCGTCCCAGTCACGTCCGCCGTTGATCCGATGGGTGACATTACCTTTTTTATCCAGAATAAAAGTGCTCGGTAAACCAAACACTTTCCACTGGTCGACAATCTTTGATTGTGAATCGAAGAGAATGGGAAATTTGAGTGTAAAATTTCCTAAAAAGGGTGCAACAGTATCCCAGGATTCACCGATATTTACGGCCAGAATAACAAATCCTTTATCCTTGAATGCTTCATAAGTACGCTGCATTGAGGGTAATTCTTTTCTGCATGGAGGGCACCAGGAGGCCCAAAAATTAACTGCCACCACTTTGCCCCTGTAATCTTCCAAACGTATTTTTTTGTCATTTAAATTGACTAATTCAAATGAAGGTGCAGGGAAAATCTGTTTTACCGGTTCAATACTGTTTTCGGTTGCAGCGACCTGTAGACCTATACTGGCCAACATCGTCATGAGTATAAACTGACTAACAATATAAGACGTTGCTGATTTTACCATTGTAATATACTCCTGGACTTTATTTGTCTAATCTTCGATCATCTGGACACTTGAGGTTGTGGATGATTGCATCTCGTGGTTCGTCATTCTCATACCATTTTACATATAAATTAAATACAGTGCCTGGCGGAAGACTGAATGCTGTCATGCCCTGAAACCAGTCTGTGGGTTTATGCACCTGTATTTTCGGAAATTGTGACCAGCGAAAGGCAATTCTACCCGTCTTTGAAATATTCATTTTTTTCCACAATTTTTGCCAGTCTTGTACAAGTTGGAGCGGTATTTTCTTGTCTTTGTAAACGACTCGCCAGTCAGACAGATTTATTTTTAATATAAGGTCCTTGGAGTTATTATTTAAGATGGTTTGAAAAATACAGGCGGTTGCATATCGACTTGCCGCTGCGGGCGGGAATTCTCTCGCCAGATAAAATGAACGTGTTTGATCAGGAATGCGTTGCGCGAATTCGAACCGTATGCCACTAGCAGACTCGGCAATCCAGCGGGAAGCACCTACGGCGTCTTTGTCTGTGGATTGATGTTGCGAGATATTACCGACAGGATTAGCAGCGCACCCACTCACGATTGAAAGGATCAATGCAAGTAGCAGTGAACGACACTTGGTTTGTTGTAATGATTTAAACAGATTTTTGTTTGCAAGCAGAATATTAGAAATAAGCATTACTTCCCCTAAGATTAACAACGAAACGCTTATGTCAGCGCATTACATGTGTTTAGTTTACCTCTCCCGGAATATTTAATCCTGGGAGAGGATATGGTCATTAGATTTTTTTAGCTTGTCTTTTACCTTACCGGGACTATAGCATAGCCCTTGTTCTGATAGGCAATAAGGGCAATCCAGCTATTTCCAATGACCGTGATAGAGGGATCAATGCTTTTTGTATCAACTTTCAAAGCCTTGGCCGCAACGGCACACTGTACCAGTTTCATATTTGGCGTCGCCGCCAGTTTGTGTATTTTGTCTGTAATATCATCTGCTACTTCAGTATCTTCAAGTTTTATCTTACTTCGGTCTTTTGACATATAAATTGTTGCCGGTCCTCGAAAGGCCAGGACAAACTCAGGTGTCACACCCTGCCGCTGCATAGATTTTGCAGTGTCACTAATTAGATTTAGATAAAAGTTGAGTTTTTTAGGCTTAGCTGTCGTGATATCGAAAACTGCTTTAGCGCTCTTTAGCCCCTCCAGGGCGGCCTTGTCATTTGGACTGATGTCGGCTGCCCAGCAAAGTGAGTTTGTTACAAGAAGCACTAATATAGAAAGATAGGATGTGAGAAGTCTTGATATCATTTTATACCCCCAATGATTATTATTAACGCTTAGAAAATACTTATATGCTTATATGCTTGTTCTAAACAGGCGCGTAGTACTAACTTATAGTAGCTATAAGTAAATTTATCTACACATAAAAAATATTGTGTATATTCGCCGGATGGAACGCCAGAGAGGAACCGTCAATACGGATGTGCTTCGGCGTGTCGAACGAGAGCGATGTTATGCATGCCAGCAAGCGTAAACTCATTACCAGTCGGGAGGTGTGTGTCGCACGCATCAGATGATGTCCGCATCACCACCATGCTCGATCCAGTCGTGGCTCTTTTTTGGTAGTCAGGCCGCTGCACAATGGCCATTCTTATTTTATTGCAGTGACATCGTCACGCCCATAGACCCGGCGTGTCAGGTAGTGAAGACCTGCCTGCGTAGCTTCTTGCACCATTATGTCTTGCATATCGATGAAATCGGAAAAGGTCTTGACGAGCACCGAACGCATAAAGCCTTGATTGTCAGCCTTGGCAGAAGCGGCACAGGTGTGGTGCGATAGCCACAACCTCGTGAGGCGCGAACTACTCTCGAGATTGCCATGCCAATATTGAAGAATCGTCATTTTTCAGTGTTCCCGCACAATGAGCAATGACTAAAATTTTATGGATATGCCTCATATAGTGACCCCGACATACGGCCCGCACCAATATTTCCTGGGACGCCTATATTGACTTAAAAAGTAATCATATATGACGTATTCGTAGTTTGAGACAGGCATGATTCGCTGCTGTGTCTTAGTGCTTGCGGCGGGAGGAGCCGCTGCCGTACTGATGCATTAACGACAGCGTAAAGATAGCGATGGCCCCGCCCTTGACCGCGTGCCTATGATAAAGTTCCCAGACAAATTTTTGGTCCATAATTTAACAGGCGACGGCATGTTTTTCGAATATTAGATTTCCTTTATGTTCTCTAATTTTCAGGAAAAGTTTCAGTGGACTTGGATTAGCAGGGCGTTTATTCTGCGTTTTCATAATTCGATTTGTCAGTCAATAACAAAATAATGTCGTCGCTACTAACGTATCTGAGTCCCTGGGAATTTTCACCGACGGTATTGATCGCCTGTATAGTCTCCAGCTGGCTATTCATACGTGGCATGCGTCAACGACGGCGTGATGGATTGCGAACCGGCTTTTGGCGGAGCCTGAGTTTTTTTCTGGGACTGATCCTGATCTATGCTGTGATGCAGACGTATGTTGATTATCTCTCGCAACATATGTTCTGGGTACATCGTTTGCAACATCTGATACTGCATCATCTCGCACCGTTTTTTATTGCCCTGGCTTATCCACATGCCGTTCTCGGCAGCGGTATTCCGTTACGCTGGCGGCAGAAGGTATTATTACCCCTGTGGAATAGTTGGCCGATACGCACAGGCTATGGGTTTTTACAAAATCCGATTGTAGCCCCAACCTTGTTCGTGGGACTGATCTATTTCTGGTTGCTACCAGGTCTGCATTTCGATGCCATGTTGAGTACGACACTGTATAAAATTATGAACTGGAGTATGTTGCTCGATGGACTGCTTTTCTGGTGGTTAATGCTGGACAACCGCATGCCGAATGAATCAGTTACCTTGCGGCACTCGATACGAATTTTTATTTTGTTCGCGGCAATGATTGCGCAAATACTGATCGGTGCTCATATCACTCTGTCAAAGACGGTCCTCTATGATGTCTATAGTGTCTGTGGCCGCGCCTGGCCAATCAGCCCGCTCACGGATCAGGAGATTGGTGGTTTGACGACCTGGATCCCGGCAGCCATGATGAGTGTTCTTGGTATTTTGCTGGTGATTCGTCTATGGATGAAACATAGTACGGCACAATATATTCTGGATACCGAGCAAGGTAAGGAGAAATAAAACTATGGGGGATTTTCGTAACCTGTTTCGAATTACCTGTCGCGCAGGTTTGTTGAGTATCGGGATACTATTGTTATCCGCCTGTCATAGCGAACCACCCTGGGCAACCAAAAATATTACCGGTCTGATGCCGACGCTGGAATTCACATTGACAGAAGCCAATCGAAATAAAATTGTGCACGCGCAGGATTATCGTGGCGAGATCTTGTTAATGTATTTTGGTTACACGCATTGCCCGGATGTCTGCCCCCTGACGTTGAGTCGCCTCAAGAGCGCATTGGCTAAGCTGGGTGATGCAGCACAACAGGTTCGCGTTCTTTTTGTCAGCGTGGATCCCGGTCGTGATAGTATCGAAGATCTCAAGCGCTATACCGAATATTTTGGTCCGGAGGTTTTGGGCCTGCGCGGTGACCAAACGGCCTTGCGAGAATTGACGAAAAAATATCGAGTAACCTATGGCTACAATAAACCAAATGCCAATGGTGATTACGATGTTTCTCACAGTAGCGCTGTCTATGTTTTTGATCGCAAGGGGGAGGCACGTCTGTTAATTCGTCCGACGGACGCGGTCGCGTCGATTAGCATCGATTTGAAACGTCTACTCACAGAAGGTATCCCCGTAGCATCGCAAAGCAAGCAATAGTAATAAAATCGGTCAGGCACTGTGCAAATACGCAGTACACCTGACTAATAGGCACAGTTCAACATTTTGCTGGTACGGCCTTGACCCTTATTATCACAGGGTCTTATCGAGCCAACAAGGTTACCATGAGATAAATTCACGACATCGTCATTATCCCTGGTGTTCTATCGACAATTTTCGTCGGCGGCGCTATAGTTTTGCGATTCAAATTTACCCTGGATTAGGAATGCTGCATGTGTAATTGCCGTAGGTTGTCGTTGGCACTGAGCGTGCGTATTGTGTTTTATGGTGTTGTTGGCAGCCTAGCCAGCGTGACAGCGGTACAGGCATTGACTCTGGATGAGTATTTTACTGCAGCCTTGCAGCGCAGTGAAACGACCGCGATTCAGCTAGAACAGGTGCATCAGGCAGAAGAGCGCTACCAACAGGCTGATGCTGCATTACTGCCGACCATCAATGGTATTGCCAGTACTACCTGGCAGGATCCCCTGCCGGGCAGTAGCCCACAGACTATCTCCAGTCTCAGTCGACAAAACCTCTCGCGAATAACACTTACTCAACCACTGTTTCGTGGGATGCGCGAATATGCCGCACTGCGTCAGAATCGTGACCTGCTAACAGCACAAAAGCTGGAATATCGTCATGCACAACGTTTGTTATATATCGATGTGTTGCAGAATTTTTATACTATCCTGGCGCTGGAGAGTGATATTAAGAATTACCAGCGCGAGATTCGATTCAATCAGCAACGTCAGACCGATTTACGTGACCGGGTGCGTATTGGACGTTCACGGGAGAGCGCTCTACTGAATGTACAGAGTACTATCAGTACATTGCGCGCCACTATCCAGCAATTACGTGGTCAATTGCAGGTGGCGCGTACTGCCTTAAATTTTCTGAGTGGCCTCGAAGCCACTATTACGTTGACAGATACGACAACATTACCGGAGCAATTGCAACCACTAGGGCGTTATCTCGACGGTATTCAAAAAAGGGCCGACGTCCAGGCCGCAAAACAACGTCTGGTGGCGGCGACAGAAGGTGTGAGCATCGCGCGGGGTGAGCACTGGCCGAGTGTCGATCTTAATGCCAATTATTATCTGGAGCGTCCAGGTTATCTGAATGACTCCAAGTGGGATGTGCAACTGGCATTGACGATACCTATCTATACAGGGGGTACGATCAGCTCACGGGTGCGTGAGGCGGGCTCCATACGGAATCAGGCGGAACTCTCACAAACGCTGATGTTGCGTCAGGCGAAGCAGGAAATACGTTCATTATACCAGAATGTCTATCAGGACCTGACGCAGTTGCAGGCGCTGAAAAATGCGACCACCGCTGCGCGGAAAAATTATGAGGCGCAATTGCATGACTATCAGTTAGACCTGGTCAGTAATCTTGATGTCATACAGGCGTTAACCAGTTACCAGCAAAATCAGCGTACCCTGGACCGCGCCCGTCTGACATCCAGGAGTGATTATCTGCAATTGCTGGCATCATCGGTTCAACTTCCTGTATTGAATAGAAAACCATGAGCCTATCCGATATTTCCATTCGTCGCCCGGTATTTGCCTGGATGTTAATGGCTGGGCTAATCCTGTTTGGTCTATTGTCACTCTCGCGCATGGGAATTAGTCAGCTACCCGATGTCGACTTCCCGGTCGTGAGCATTAAGGTAAACTACCCGGGCGCGGCACCGGAAATTGTCGAAACCAATGTGGTGGATATCCTTGAAGATGCAGTAATGACGGTCGAAGGCGTGCGGAGCGTCACCTCGACGACACGCCAGGGCTCCGCCAGAATAACGGTAGAATTCGAGCTGTCGCGTAATATTGCTGCTGCCTTGCAAGAGGTACAAACCAAGGTAGCAGGCGCACAGCGAAATCTGCCACCGGACCTCGAGTCGCCGATCATTAGCAAGACCAATCCAGAAGACCAGCCCATTCTGTGGATGTCTGTAACCAGTAATCAGGATTCTCTGCCGAAACTGATGCGCTATGTCAAAGACACCCTCAAGGATCGTTTTTCATCGCTACCCGGTGTTGGTGAGATATTATTCGGTGGCTATATCGACCCGAATCTTCGGGTATGGGTCAATCCCAGGGCACTAGACCATTATAATCTGGCAATTACCGATGTCCTCAATGCTATTAAGTCTGAACATTCAGAACTACCGGCGGGCCAACTCTCGACTGGGCGCAAGGAATATGACGTCCGTACGATTGGCGAAGCCACGACTCCCAGGGAGTTTGGCAATATTGTTATTAACCAGCGTGGTGGACAACCGATCTATTCACGTATTTTACTCAAGCAGGTTGCGCGTATTGAAGATGGCCTTGATGATGTTCGGCGTATCTCACGCGCTAACGGCGAGCGGGCCGTTGGTATCGGTATACGCAAGCAGCGTGGTGCCAATACCGTAGCAGTAGCACATGCGGTCAAACAACGCATGGCGGAGGTAGCCAAACAGTTACCCAAGGGCATGTCCATAGATATCAATTTTGACCGCACGCGTTTCATCGAAGACTCGGTGAATGAATTTAAGATTGCCCTGCTAATGTCGGCACTGGCAACGTCACTGGTGTGCTGGTTGTTTCTGGGAAGCTGGACTTCAACGCTGAATGTGCTGATGGCGATACCAACATCGATTATCGGTACATTTATAATTCTGTATTTTTTTGGTTTTACGCTCAATACCTTTACCTTACTAGGTCTGAGTCTGGCCATTGGTATTGTGGTGGATGATGCCATTATGGTGCTGGAAAATATTGTGCGTCACCAGGAGATGGGCGAGAACCGCATCGAGGCCGCGCTTAACGGTACGCGTCAGGTCACCTTTGCCGCTCTGGCCGCGACACTTGCCGTGGTAGCAATTTTTCTACCGGTTGCGTTTATGTCAGGCGTCATTGGTAAATTCTTTTTCCAGTTTGGTGTCACCATGACGGCAGCGGTATTAATATCGTTGCTGGAGGCCCTGACGTTGACCTCGATGCGTGCCTCGCAGTTTGTCGAGATGGGGAGTCGTAACTCACGCATCGGGCGCGCCGCTAACGCCGTGTTCCAGTGGCTTAGTAGATTGTATAAACGCACTCTTGGTTTTACCCTGCGACACCCGTGGTGGATGGTCATCAGTTCACTCATCTTTTTCGGCCTGTCATTCAATGCAGTGCGGTTTATCAATAAAGAATTTATGCCGGTGCAGGATCAAAGTACGTTCATTATCCGCGGCCGAACCTCAATCGACTCGTCTCTCCAGTATACGGACAGCCTGTGTAAACAGGCGGAAAAGATTGTCATGGCGCGCCCGGAGGTCCGCCGTGTCTATGTCGCTGTGGGCGGTTTTGGTAGCGGCGGCCAGTCAAACCTGTTTAATATGTTTGTTAGTTTAAAGAACAAAGGTGAACGCGGTATTGATCCAAAAGTCGGGCATGAGCTCAGTCAACAGGAATTAATGGCCATCATACGTAAAGAGCTACGTACGTTGAAGGTGCGTGTTTCCATACAGGACCTGTCGCAACGTGGCTTTAGTGCCTCACGTGGTTTTCCGGTGGAAATGAGTATTCAGGGACGTGACTGGAACAAATTGGTGGAATACACAAAAGCCATTGAAGCTAAACTCGATGCAACTGGTCTGGTCACGGATACCGACGATGATTACCTGTTGGGCAAACCCGAGATACGCATTATTCCTGACCGTCACAAGGCCGCTGAACGAGGTGTCAGTATTCAATCTATTTCACAGACCGTCAATGCCATGGTTGGAGGAGTCGTAGCCGGTCAGTATTCCTCTGGTGGACATCGTTATGATGTACGGGTACGTCTCAGTGACAAGCAACTTGAAAATATCGACCAGCTGAAAAAACTCTATGTGCGTAACAATCGCGGTGAACTGGTAAAACTGGCCGATGTTGTCAAAATTAAAAAAACAACAGGGCTGGCACAGATCAATCGTAATAATCGTGAGCGGGCTATTCGCATTTTTGCCAATGTCACTCCCGGCAAGTCACAGCAGGCGGCCCTCGCGGCAGCACATGCCGTCGCCAAAGAGGTCCTGCCGTCCGGATATCATGCCGTCTTTACCGGAGGTTCACAGGCCTTCCAGGAATCCTTTCATGGGCTCTGGTTTGTCTTGCTATTGGGTATTGTCGTCTCTTACATGGTGCTGGCATCGCAATTTAATAGCTTTATACATCCGGTGACGGTATTGATGGCGCTACCATTTAGTGTCTCCGGTGCTTTTCTGTCCCTCTGGTTGTTTGACCAGTCGCTGAACATTTTCAGCTTCATCGGCCTGATTTTGCTCATGGGAATCGTGAAAAAGAATTCGATTCTATTGGTCGATTTTACCAATCAGGTGCGCGCCCGGGACGGAGTTTCGGTGCGCGAGGCCCTGCAGGAAGCCTGTCCGGTCCGCCTGCGACCAATCCTGATGACTTCTATGGCAACAATTGCGGCGGCCTTGCCGCTGGCCTTAGCGATTGGCCCCGGTGCAGAATTACGTGCACCAATGGCCATTGCTGTAATTGGTGGGGTGCTGGTTTCAACCCTCCTGACTTTGTTGGTCGTTCCAGCCGTGTATGAACTACTGTCACGTTTTGAGCGTACACCTAAAATGAGTGCGCCAGACGATGCTGATTCAGCGCCAGTCATTTATGAGCAGTGAACATTGGTAATTGTTACATTTTCCTGTTAATACTAACAAAAAGCTTTATGCAAACATTATTAAAAAAAATATTCTGCGTTGGCATCCTGTTAATACAGACGGGCGTGATTCATGCGGCCGTAGTAATCCAGTATCATCACGTTGACGAGCACACGCCTGCCTCTACCAGTGTCATGCCCGAGAGATTTGCAGAACATATGGCCTACCTGGCTAACAATGGCTTTAAGGTTTGGCCTCTTCCGCGACTCGTCAAAGCGCTGCAGCAGGCAGAGACGATCCCCGATAAAGTTATCGCGATTACCTTTGATGATGGTTACCAATCTGTTTATCGCCAGGCACTGCCGGTACTGCAGAGGTACCATTATCCGTTTACTGTTTTTATTAATCCTGAATTAGTGGGTGGTTCCGGCTACATGAACTGGGATGAGTTACGTGTATTGGCGAAGCAGGCTGGTACCATCGCCAACCACACGGCCAGCCATCCCCACCTTATTCGGTTCTTACCCAATGAAACCGGGGCGCAGTGGCAACTGCGTATTCAGCACGAGATCACCGATGCGGAGAAAATAATCCAGAAAAAAATCGGCTACACACCGGGACTACTGGCCTACCCCTATGGTGAATATGATCACCGTGTTGAACAGATCGTCCGCTCACTTGGCCTGGTGGCCTTTGCGCAAAATTCTGCTGCCTTTGATCAAAGTGTTAATTGGCAGGCCATTCCGCGATTTGCCTTTGGTGGACGCTATACGGAGATGAAAGGTTTTATTGACAAGGTGAATAGCCTGCCAATGCCGTTAGTCGATGCCTATGTTAGTGACGAGCGGGGACAACGTCTCAGCGAGCCATTGTTACCGATAAATATGTCCCGGCCAATAGTAACCTTGCAATTGAAAACCCGCGTGGTGGCTCAAGCGATACATTGTTTTGCCAGTGGTCAGGGGAAGATTGTGGTACAGCGCCATGGAAATAGTATCAGCACCCAACCGACGCTTGATCTACCCGTGGGGCGCTCCCGGATCAATTGCACCGCCGCCTCCGGACAGCCAGGGCGATTTTACTGGTACTCAGAATTTTTTATGCGTAAACAGCCAGATGATAGCTGGTATAAAGAATAGCAAGCGAGAATGCCGGTGAAGATACTATTCAAAGTGGTTAGAGCGAATGACCGCGCGTAAATCGTCAACATAGGCCTGACCTCGCTGCGAGTAATTCTCCAGACCGGCGACCAGATTCAGGCCAGACAGGGCTTTGCCTTCGGCACGAGTTCTGGCACGCAGCTGTCGAAGTTCCTGATAAGCGGCATGTTTATTGATGTTTTCAAAATACGTTTTTATCGAATCTTCCGGACTATCGAAATACTTTACCTCGTGTTTAGCGTCTTCATTGCGGGCAATAGGCACCATGCCACAGCCTTTTTTGAAACACCATTGGCCGAAAAAATTATTACCGGTTTGTACAAAGCGAGAAGTTCCCCAGGCTGATTCCAGTGCGGCCTGGGCAAGTACCATCGAGGTGGGGATTTGATCGAGATGCAGTAGTAATTTTCTGGCGAGTGTTTTGAGTTTATCGGCCTGAAAGTCGAGGTCATAGCGTTCTGCCCACATTTTTAGCTGGTGGCGTTGCCAATAATCTGGCGCCTTGCCAGCTCGCATGTTGGTGTAGATTGTCACAAGCGTCTGACGTTCCTCTGCCCGTTCCTGGTTGAGCTGATCAATGGCCGGTTTAAGATAATCAACGAAGGCCTTTTTACGGGCGGTAATATCGGTAATCGCCGCAAAGTTTGGCGGTTGATCAATGTAATCCATCAGCAAATCGATGCTAAATATGAGTGCGAGGGAAAACGCGATAAAAATACTGATTTTTTTTAACATAAATTATCACATGTTAAGTGCCGTAGCACATCATCGTCCTACTCAGGACTGTTCAGCTTTTCAACGGGGGGTGCAACAGTACAGTCTATAGCTAAAAGCCCCATGTCAGGCCGGTATTGTAACTGGTATCCGTCATTTTGACACCCTGGGATGGCTCACTGTCATGCGTGATATCCAGTGAGACACGGAAGTGCAGGTTTGCACTAATTTTGAAGTCAAGTCTGGATTGCAGTAAGGCACGATAGTCAGAGACTTTATTGAGTCGATGTTGATAATAAATGGCATTTGCCCATAGAATCGTGGATGTTGCCCTGTAGCGGGATAGAAAATAAAAGTTTGCTCGTGTCTGTTTGGAGATCCCTGCGTTAGTAAGACCGGCACGATACTGAATATTTTCTTTTGAATAAAATGCGCCAACCCCAAGATAAGCCTTATGCGAAGCAGTTGGCCAGATAGCAAAGCGTAATCCGCCTCCCAGAAGACCTCGATAGGACAGACGTGTGAACTGGCTTTGTTCCAGTTGTACAAAGGCATCCCCGTCAAGCTTCTGGTGATTTTGATCGAAGTCAGACCTGATGCTGGTTACACTTTATAAAATAGCTTCCAGGCAAGACATCGAAGCGTCAGGTGAAGAAAAAAACTAAGCAAAGACGGCCAGCACCTCGCCAGCATGCTGACGCTTCTGACCGTTGCAACTAATGAATCGTCGCACATCAAAGAATTTCTTTTTACTCGCAGTTTGATAAATCTTGCGGGTTAGCTTGGTATCGTGATTTGAAATTAGTACGGGTATACCGCGTAGCAGGCATTCGTCCGCCAGTTCAGCGAGTCTGTGTTGCTGCTGCAGATCGAAGCCAGCAGCACTATAGGTCGTAAAATTCGCCGAGTCGGACAGGGGGACGTATGGCGGGTCGCAATAAATAACGTCCCCCGGTTTGGTGGTGGTAATGATTTTCTGAAAGTCCTGATGCTTGAAGACGGCTTTTTTTGCCTTGAGATGAAAGTGCAGCATTTCAGCCGCCGGGTAGTAGGGACGTTTATAGCGGCCAAACGGGACATTAAATCCACCTTTGCGATTATAACGACATAAGCCGTTATAACCATGACGATTGAGATAAATAAATAAGGCAGATTTACGCCGTACATCCTCGGTGGTATTGAACTCCTGTCGAAACTGGTAATAGTTTTCGGCGTTATTGTATTTTCCGGCGAACAGGTCTTGCGCATAATGAATAAATCCAGGACCTTCTTTCTTCAGAATGTTATAGAGATTAATCAAGTCCAGATTGCTGTCGGCCAGTAAGTAGCGATCATAATCGCTATTCAGGAACAGGGCACCTGATCCGACGAAGGGTTCAACCAGACGTTTGCCTGCAGGCAGGTGCTGTTGAATGTGTTCGAGAATTCGATACTTATTCCCCGCCCATTTTAAAAACGGGCGCACGGGTTTTTTGGCAGAGCGTGAGTTTGTCATCTGCCTAGAGTTCGCATATAAAGACTTTGGATTTGCGCTGGTAGTTGTACATTGCCTGTCTCTTTACCGGCAATTGCTTAATGTCGGCCGGTTTAAAGCCGCGTTCACGAAACCAGTGCGCGGTCTTGGTCGTGAGGACAAATAGACGTTGTATGGCGAGTTTTACAGCCTGTTTCCTTATATATTGGAATAAGGCATCGCCGCGTCCGGCATCGCGATATTGGGGATGCACTGCCAGACAGGCGAGTTCAGCAACACCTTCTTCAATATAGGGGTACAGTGCCGCGCAGGCGACAACGAGTCCATCGCGTTCCACGACAGTGAAGTAATCAATTTCCATTTCCAGGCTTTCGCGTGAGCGTCGCACCAGGGCACCGCTATTTTCCAGTGGCTCGATCAGCTCGAGGATGCCGCCGACATCTTCGATACTGGCCTGGCGAGTATCTTCAAAGGTCTCGGGTGTAATGAGGGTGCCGCAACCATCGCGGGTAAAGAGTTCCAGCAACAGGCCACCTTCGACCTCCCGGCCAATGAGGTGAGCACGGGGTACGCCGGACTGACAGGCATGGGCACAACTGCCGAGGGTCTTGATCACAGCAGAGGACAGCTTGCGCTTACCCTGGAGCAGGTCTTCGGTCTGCTTAACGGTAAGTTCGCGAATGATTTTTTTACGGCTATCGGTAATGCCTTTGCCATCGGTGAGGTAGATAAGCTTTTCCGCACCCAGTTCGATGGCGGCGGCAGTGGCGACATCTTCCATGGCGAGGTTAAATGTCTCACCAGTAGGCGAATAGCCCAGCGGTGGTAGCAGCACAATGGCATCGTTATCCAGGTGCCAGTGAATGGCCTCAGTATCTATTTTGCGTACTTCACCGGTGTGTTGGTAGTCGACTCCATCGATGACGCCGAGTGGCTGTGCTGTGAGCAGGTTACCGGAGACGACGCGAATCTGGGCTTTTTCCATAGGGGTATTGGCCAGCCCCATAGAGAGCAGGGCCTCGATCTCACTGCGTACGCTGCCGACGGCCTCTTTGACACAGACGAGGGCATTGGCATCGGTAATGCGGAGGCCGTTGACGTATTCCATGTCGGCATCTTGTGACCGTAGGCGTTGCTCGATCTGTGGCCGCGCCCCATGCACCAGGACCAGCCGTACACCCAGGCTATTGAGCAGGGCGATGTCATGTACCAGGGTGGCAAACTGGGCATCCGCCAGCACCTCGCCACCAAAGGCGATGACAAAGGTGCGGCCACGGAAGGCATTAATATAAGGTGCCGAATCGCGAAACCATTGGACATAGCTGGTGGTGGGTGTCTGGTTCATATGATTGTTGTTATTAAAAGGTTGTAATGCGCAAACTATAGCGCGAATTCAGATAAAAGGTAAATTATTTTAACAAAATCAATAAGCTAAATAGAACGCCTGCCGCCTGGAGGATAGTACAAGGTCTATCAACGCAAGAGGCAGAGATTGAGCTTGTTGTTCTGTGTTTATGGTGTCTTTGGGGTAAAGATACGATTCAAGTATTAATTCCACCCTTTTTATAAACGTCATACAGATTTCACGTACCTGTCATGGGATCTTCATGCGGCGTATCCATAGTCCACCCTGTCATGCCGTTGTTACCAATACAAGCGTTAACCAAGTGCGCCACGCTGCCATTGCGTGTCGCGATGGTAACGGAGACCTATCCGCCCGAGGTCAATGGGGTCGCTATGACTCTGCAGCGCCTGACAATGGGATTGATCCAGCTTGGTCACCAGGTAACGCTAATCCGCCCCCGACAACATACCTACGACCGGCCAGGGTGTTGCAAACAGCCGCGGACGGTCCTGGTCAAGGGGGCCACCTTGCCGGGCTATACCGAAATTCGTCTTGGCCTGACTAGTAAAGCGCGGATGTTACGCCAGTGGCAGGAAGATTGCCCGCAAGTGATTTATATTGCGACCGAGGGCCCGCTCGGCAGTGCAGCGCTGCGCGCCGCCAGACAACTGAACATCCCGGTGGTGACCGGTTTCCATACCAACTTTCACCAGTATACCCGTCATTACCGACTCAGCTGGCTGGAGCCGGTGGTCTGGTCGTATCTAAAAAAATTCCACAACCAGACTTACGCCACACTGGTGCCAAATCGCAAACTGGCGGATGCCCTGGAGCAGGCGGGTATTAACAATACTCGCATTCTTTCCCGCGGTGTAGATTGTCAGATGTATGACACGGCTCGCCGTGATCGACAATTGCGTTCTAACTGGGGTGTCGATGATGATGGTATTGTCATGCTCTACGTTGGTCGCATGGCGAATGAAAAGAACCTGATGCTGGCGGTGGAAAGTTACAAGAGTCTATGTCAGCAGGGTAATGTGGTCAGGTTTGTCATGATCGGTGATGGTCCACTCTATGAGAGCCTGTCACGCCAGCATCCGGAGATTATTTATTGCGGCTTCCAGCGTGGCAAGGATCTGGCCCGTTATTATGCCTCGGCCGATGTGTTTGTCTTTCCAAGTGAGACTGAGACCTTTGGTAATGTGGTGCTCGAGGCCATGGCCAGTGGTCTGGCAATTGTGGCCTACAATTATGCCGCCGCGCAGATGCATTTAGAGGATGGGCTAAATGCCCGGCTGGTGACGCCGGGTGACCGCGAGGCGTTTATTACGGCGGTTTGTGAACTGGTCAAACAGCCGGAGGGTATTCGACGTCTGCGCGCCGGTGTCAGAGCGGTGGCCCTCGGCATTGATTGGTGCCATATCATTGATGAGTTTGTCAGTCTGTTAGTGGCGGCGGCCGATACCTCGCTGTCGGCGCAATCCCCTGACTTTCACAAAAAGTTCAACCACAGGTAAGCCAGTTGTCATATTGGCGATTAATACTCATGCTAAATAAATAACATGGTTGTGTAGCTATGACACCCATCTATCCCATGTTTGAAAATCGTTATCGCAGTATCTGGTTGTCGGATATCCATCTTGGTTATCGCGGTTGCAAGGCGGAATATTTGCTGGACTTCCTCCAGACGGTCGAGTGTGAACGCCTCTATCTGGTCGGGGATATTGTCGATATCTGGTCAATGAAAAAGAGTCTTTATTGGCCATCGTCACACAGCGATGTGTTGCGGGCCATTTTTGACAAGGCGCGGGCAGGGACTCAGGTGATTTATGTCCCGGGCAATCATGACGAAGCGTTACGCGACTATGATGGCATGCTTTTTGGCAACATCAAGGTTCGGAAAAATCACCTGCACACGACGGCTGACGGTCGTCGCATGTTAATCATGCATGGTGACGAGTTTGATAGTGTTATCCAGTGCAGCCGTTTGGTGTCGCTTATTGGTTGTATCAGCTATGACGTCCTGTTGTATATCAATCGTATGCTCAATCATCTGCGTCGTCGCCTGGGTTTTTCCTACTGGTCGCTGGCAAGCTTCCTCAAGTCTCGTGTTGGTAGTGCCATGCAACATGTGAATAATTTTGAGAAGGCCGCTGTCTATGAAGCGCAACGACATGCCGCGCAAGGTGTCATTTGCGGCCATATCCACCACGCCGAGGCCAGAGAGATCGATGGCATCCTTTACTGTAATACCGGCGATTGGGTGGAGAATTGTACGGCGTTAGTGGAAAAGCAGGATGGCGGTATTGAGCTGTTACATTGGACGGAACAGAAAAGCTGCCTTAAAAGCATTACGCCAGACGAGTTTGATATAAACAGGAAGGTCGCGTAAATGACGAGGCTGTCAGAGGGGGGGCGATGAATGCAAACAAAATTATGCAACGTTGTTATGGTGTGGACCTGCGTCTGGTAGAGATTAGCAACCGCTTGTCATTACGCCGAGGCGTACGACCATTATTTGCCAGTATCAGTCGTCTCGGCGACGGCCTGTTCTGGTACTGCCTGATATTATTCCTGCCATTGATGTTTGGCCGGCAGGCGCTTAGCACCAGTCTGCAGATGACGGTGGCCGGATTGCTGGCATTGATGATCTATAAGTGGATTAAGCAACTCACAGAACGTGCGCGTCCCTTTGCCGTGAGTTCGAGTATCTCTCTGGGCACAGCGCCCCTGGATAAGTACAGTTTTCCTTCTGGCCATACACTTCACGCGGTGACATTTTGTCTGCTTGCCATACACGCGTATCCAGTGCTGGCCTGGGGACTAATCCCGGTGACGTTTCTAATCGCACTGTCTCGCGTTGTCCTGGGACTGCATTATCCTACCGATGTTCTGGCCGGTGCCACGATTGGCACTACATTAGCAACTGTCATCGTTCTGCTCTGGTAATGAAGGAAGCTGCTTGAATATTTTGATGCTGTCTGATGTGTATTTTCCACGCGTCAATGGCGTGTCCACCTCGATAAAGACATTTACCCATTCACTACGCAAAGCCGGCCATCGCGTCATCCTGGCCGTCCCTGAGTATGGTGTCTCAAGGCTTGTCTATTACGATAAGCTTGAAGATATTTACCGTATCCCGGCGCACCGCGTTATCCTGGATAAGGAAGACCGTTTACTGAATAGTCGTTACTTCGAGGAGCTGTTGCACCTGTTACAGGCCGAGAAGATTGATGTTTTGCATATTCACACACCCTTTCGTGCTCACTACTGGGGCGTGCGCCTGGCGCGTGCGCTGGCCTGTCCCTGTGTGGCAACCTACCATACGTTTTTTGAAGAGTATCTGCATCACTACATCCCGCTGGTGCCACGCCGCTGGTTGCGGGCGGTAGCGCGACGTTTTACTGTTAGTCAATCACGTCAGGTCGATCAATTAGTCGTGCCTTCGACGGCAATGCACGCCCTGTTGCAGGAATATGGTGTCAGTGATGCTATGCAGGTAATACCCACGGGTTTAAATTTGGCAGAGGTCTCGGGTGGCGACGGGCGACGCTTCCGCGAGGCACTCGGCATTGATGCAAACCGCCCGGTGATTGGCCATATTGGCCGACTCGCGCATGAAAAAAATATTGTCTTCCTGTTACAGGTATTAAATGAGCTCCGAGAAAAAACCCCGGACATCCTGCTACTCGTCGCCGGAGAGGGACCGGCCAAAAAAGATCTGCTTCGACAGGCAAATCGCATGGGACTGACGAAAAATATTATATTTGTCGGTTATCTATCGCGTGAACAGTCATTATGGGATTGCTACTGTGCCGCCGATGTCTTCGTCTTTTCATCCCGCACGGAGACACAGGGGCTGGTCCTGCTGGAGGCAATGGCGAGCGGCGTGCCCGTCGTGTCGACAGCCATTCTCGGTACAAAAGATATTTTACTGCAGCAACGCGGTGCCCTGATTGCGGCAGACGCGGTTGATGACTTTAGTCAGAAAGTGGCCTTATTACTCTCGAACCCATTGTTACGTGCGACGCTGAGCCGTGAGGCACAGGCCTATGTGCACGAATGGTCAGACGATGAAATGGCGGCAAGACTGGAGCAATTTTATCGACGTGTCCTGCAGCAAGAGGCACTCCTGACGGACGAGGCCCTGCTGACAGAGAGCGGCCAATGATGATAGTACGGCATACAGCGGGTGTTCACACAAGCTTCATTTAACTGCAAGAAAACCGACACATTCCTCATCTATTTTTACATGAAGACATTACCGCGAATGAGGAAAATGAAATGCCTACTGAAGCCCCGCCGTTTAAAGCGCAACAAAATGAAAACCGATTTGTTGTGACGCTGGCCACTGCACACGATAATATTGAAGCCTGCCTGCGTCTGCGTTATCAGGTCTTCGCCGAAGAACACGGTGCACAATTGAGCAGTGCGGCGACCGGCCTGGATAAGGACCTCTTCGATGATTATTGTAAACACCTGATGGTCTATGACAACCAGACGAAACAGGTTGTGGCAACCACTCGTTTGATTTCAGACGTCGATACCAGATTTACCAATGGTTTTTATTCTGAAACTGAATTTAACCTGGAAAATATTCTGGCTGTGCCTGGTCGATTTATGGAAGTGGGTCGGACCTGTATTCATCCGGAGTATCGACGCGGTGCGGTGTTGGCCTTGTTGTGGCAGGGCATTGCCCGCATCGTGAGCCTCTGTAAAATTGATTATTTGATTGGCTGCGCCAGCATCCCACTGACTGGAGGTGATCGCTATATCGCCTCCGTCATGCATCACTTGCGTAGCCATCATTTTATCCCAGCAGATAAGCGCGTGCAGCCACGGGTAGCACTGCCGCAGGCCGAATCCGTTGACGTCGATGACGTCATCCTGCCGACCCTGTTAAAAGGCTACTTACGCCAGGGGGCGTTGATCTGTGGTGAACCTTACTGGGATGCGCAGTTTGGTGTGGCCGATGTCTTTGTCCTGCTGGATACGGATAAGATTGCTTCGCGTTACCAGAAGCATTTTATTGAACGACTATTGGCCTGAGATCATGATGCTTTCAAGTCTACGTTGTGCCGTGCGTTGTTGTCGGGTCGCAGCTCACTTCGCCACCGGGGTCTATAAAATTCAGGCCCTGAAGCGTCGGCACGGTGAACAATGGCATACCAGCAAGATTGGCCGCCGGGCGATTCGACAGTGGATGCAACAGGCCTGTCGCATTATTGGCCTGCAAATTCAAATTACGGGAAATTTGCCTGAGCAGAACGGCCAGTTATATATCGCTAACCATGTCTCCTGGCTGGATATCATTGCGATTGCCTCGGTGACGGATTGTAAATTTCTTGCCAAGGCGAGCATTCGTCACTGGCCGGTTATCGGCTGGTTCACGGCCTCGATGGGTAGCCTGTTTATCCGCCGTCATAACCGTCGCGCCTTCCACAAAAGTTTGCAGCGAGTGCAGGAGCGCCTACAGCAGGGTGCCAGTATCTGTATTTTTCCAGAAGGTACCACCAGTGATGGTCGACATGTGTTGCCGTTTCATAGTGGCCTGTTACAGTCTGCGATTGATGCCGAAGTCGCAGTACAACCTCTGGTACTCAAGTATGAAAACGCAGACGGCGAGTATGAAGAACACGCACCTTATTATGGTAATCACGTGTTTGTCCTGCATATGCTGAAACTGCTTTGCCGACCGCAAACGCAGCTGAAATTGACCGTTTTACCCGCTATGCCACAGCAGACCGGGGCCGATCGACAAATGCTGGCCCGTGTACTTGAGCAACGCTTTAGCCGTGAGCTGGTCACACACCTGGAAAAAGTTGATCATCGTGTCGTGTTAGATCCGAGTTACTAGGATCGCACTAACGGTTACAGCGGCTTCACACAGTAATGCTGGATGGCGTGCCGGAGAAAGGCCACCGTGGGTTGCAGGCTGCTTTGTTCGATAAATTCATTGGGTTGATGGGCCTGGTCGATACTGCCTGGTCCCAGAATAATGGTCTGCATCCCCAGTTGCTGGAAGTAGGGACCTTCGGTACAAAAGGCAACGCTCTCGGCAGCATAACCGGTCATGGACTCCGCATACCTGACCAGTCCGGCATCGGCCGGGGTCTCCATGGCTTCAGTGCCTTTAAACAGGGGCGTCACGCGTGAGTTGAGTTGTCGCTGCGCGGCAATACGGCCGACGCGCTGGCTCAGTTCATGACGTAGTTCCGCCAGTGGCATGCCGGGCAGGGGACGCAGGTCGATATGTAATTCACAGTCGCCGCAGATTCGGTTTGGGTTATCACCACCGTGAATATGACCAAGGTTGAGGGTGGGATAGGGAATGACAAAGGCCTGGCTGTGATATTTTGCCTGAAGTTCATCGCGCCACTGCAGTATCTCCGTGATCACCGCGTGCATGCCTTCAAGGGCATTATTGCCTAATGCCGGATTACTGGAGTGACCGGACTGACCCTGTAGATGAATGGCCTCCATCATGATGCCCTTGTGGGCGCGGATCGGTCGCATGCCAGTGGGTTCACCGACAATGGCGTAACGTGCCTTGGGACGGCCCAACATGACCAGTTCTTCGGCACCGTTCATGCTGCTCTCTTCATCGGCGGTGGCGAGGATAATCAGTGGTTGTTGCAGGTCACCGGCCTTAAAGTCCCTGGCGGCTTCAATTGCGAGGGCGAGAAAACTTTTCATGTCGGCGGTGCCCAGACCATAAAACCGATGATCGCCCTCTGTCAGCGTAAAGGGATCAGAGCTCCAGCGGCCTTCGTCATAGGGGACGGTGTCGGTGTGCCCGGCGAGGACCAGACCGCCCGGTCCCGTGCCGAGCGTGGCAATCAGGTTGGCCTTGTTTGCTTGTGTCTTTAGAGGCAGCACCTCGACGCTAAAACCAAGTGTTTGCAGCCAGTCGGCGAGTAAGTGAATGACCCCCAGGTTGCTCTGATCAAAAGCGGGAGTGACACTGCTGACAGAGGGCGCGCCAATAATGCCTTGCAGCATTTGAATAAGTGTGGGTGTGGTCTTCATCGGCACAAGATAACGCCGGCACAGGACGCTATCAAGTCATAATGAAAAATATAAATGCCGACGAGATTTGAACAGGCACACCGGGTATGCTCAGTCGCACGACTGGGGAAACCTGTAACGCATCGCGTCGTTATCAGGGCAGCAGGGGCCAGCTAAAATAGATATCTCCACGGCCTTGACGGCGATGTGCACTTTGCGATTCATACGGTTATTCATAGCATGGGCGACGAGATATCGACCGGACAGATCCGCCCAGAGACACTAAAACTCCCAACTGTCCTTTTTGCGACGGCGTAGATTGGGTGCCAGCAGTCCCAGCAGGATGCCCCCCAGGAGGACCCCGGCACCGGCAATGAACCACTCGCGGTCGGTGCGGTCCTTGAGTAACTGGTTTTCCTGCTTGAGTAAATGTAACTGGTTGCCGAGCGAGATGGTCTGCTCCTTCAGGTCACGGTTTTCCTTGTCCAGCAGGATTGGCTTGGCGGCAACCTGATTGAGTCGCTTGAGTTCTGTCTCGGCCTGATTCTGTGATTTACTGAGTTCACCGACCTGGCCGCTCAAATGACGATTATCTTTTTGCAGGCTCTCCAGGCGCGAACTGAGCGCGGTATTTTTTTCCTGAAGTTTCGCCACCTGTGCCTGTGTGGTGGCGAGCTGTTCATGCGCTGTCGGTTCGTTTGACAGATATTGGGTGCGGACCCAGCCCTCGGTACCATCGGCGGCGCGGACACGGGTGTAACCAGTCTCGGTCTCTTCCAGCACATCTAATCGATCACCGCTGGAGAGGGTCTTGATAATCTGGAAGCTATTGCCCTGGCCGGTACGCAGGGTGATCACCAGCTGGTCACTCACGTAGGCCGTCTTGGCCAGCACCAGCGCCGGGCTCAAGGTAAAAATCAGGCTGCAGATGATTGTTAATTGATTGAATCGCATATGTTTTTCTCGTTAATTCTGTATGGTCATATATATAGTATATTGGAAATGAATTCTACAGTGATTTACCATTAAATCGCTGCGTGTTTTATCACAAAATGTTGTATCGTGCCGTGGCCGCGATACACTCGGTGTCATACGACTGTCATATATTTAGTTTGTAATATGACTGTCATGAGTCATAAAGTAGTGGAAGACAGTCAGTCATGAGTCAAAATAGTGTAAGTGTACTCCTCGTTGAAGATGAAGAGGCCATTCGTGAAATGGTCAATTTTTCACTGACGCGTGCCGGATTTTCGGTGACTGAGGCCGCCGATGCCAGTGTAGCGCAGAGTCTAATCGGTCAACAGCTGCCCGATATTGTGTTGCTCGACTGGATGCTGCCGGGAATCAGCGGTATTGACCTGGCGCGTCGCTGGCGGCAGGATGGCCGTACTCAGCATGTACCGATTATTATGTTGACCGCGAGGGGTGAAGAAGAGGACAAATTGCGTGGTTTTGATATCGGGGTTGATGATTATATCACCAAACCCTTTTCAACCCAGGAACTGATTGCCCGCATGAAGGCCATTTTGCGTCGACATAGTAAGCCTGACGCCGATACCGTCCTGGTCGCCAGGAGTCTGAAGCTCGATACGGTAGGACATCGCGTCAGCGTGGATGGCGATTCCCTGACGCTGGGACCAACAGAATATCGCCTTTTACAGTTTTTTATGTCACACCCGGAACGGGTCTTTACCCGTAGTCAGCTACTGGATCAGGTCTGGGGTGATGATGTTTATATTGAGGAACGCACGGTAGATGTACATATCAGACGTCTGCGAAAATTACTGGAGCCCTATGCCTGTGCCAAGTTTGTTCAAACAGTGCGTGGTGCTGGTTATCGTTTTTCACAACAGGTCTAGTCTCCCTTGCAAAACGCGCTGCGCATAGAAATTGGTCGCCTGCTGGCCATCATTGCCTTTGCGGCGTTTCTGGGACTGTTTTTCGGTTATACCAAAATCCTTGTCTTGCTGGCACTGTCAGGCTATCTCATCTGGCACGCCTATTACCTCTGGGTGCTGGCACGCTGGCTATCCAAAGACAAGAAATACACACCGCCACCGGCCTACGGTATCTGGGGGGCGATTTTCGATGAAATCTATCGTCTGCTAAAACGACAGCGGCAACGGAACAAGCGTTTTTCGGAGTGGCTACACCGCTTCCGCGAAAGCACCAATGCCCTGCCGGAGGCCGTGGTCATTCTGCAAGAAGATGGTGAAATAGAATGGTGGAATAGTAATGCGGGCGACTGGTTGCGCCTGCGCTACCCACAGGATGTGGGGCAGCGTATTACCAATTTGATTCGTCTGCCGGAATTTTCCAACTTCTGGAATAACGGTAAGGAAGGTGATGCGGTCGAGATGCGTGGCCCGAATAATATGCAGCAGCATCTGCGTGTACGTCTCATTCCCTACGGCAATCAGCAAAAACTGCTACTCCTGCGTGATGTCACGGTATTTTTCAGTGTCGAGAATATGCGTCGTGACTTTATTGCCAATATCTCCCATGAACTTCGCACCCCGTTGACCGTGCTAAGTGGTTATCTGGAAAACATGACAGTCGACGACGCTGGGCAGAAAAGCATTGAACCTGAATTGCTGGAGATGTCGGTAAACCGTATGCAACAACAGGTACAACGAATGTCGCGTCTGGTTGAAGACCTGTTGGTGCTGTCGAGACTGGAGTCCCCGGGGACAAATAAAAAAGAAAGTCTGGTCGAGGTGCCACAGTTACTGGCGGCATTGCAGGATGAGGCGCAGGTGATTAGCCAGGGCCGACACCAGATTATGTCCGAAGTGGATAACACGCTCTGTATTTATGGTACCCCCGGCGAGCTGGATTCGCTGTTTCGTAATCTGGTGATTAATGCGATTAACTACACGCCTAGCGGCGGGGCGGTGCGGATCCGCTGGTACCTGGATGGCGAGCAGCCCTGTTTTGAGGTGCATGATACCGGTGTGGGAATTGCCCGGCATCATATTCCGCGTTTGACGGAGCGCTTTTACCGTATTGATGTGGCGCGTTCACGCGAAACCGGAGGCTCTGGTCTGGGACTGGCCATTGTCAAACATGTCTTGCAGCGTCATAACGGCGTGCTATACATCGATAGTGAAGTGGGTCGTGGCTCGACCTTTCGTTGCCTGTTCCCCAAAGAGCTGATCGCGCAGCGCGAGACATCATAGCGGCAGGGTACTGCGCCGCGCAGGCGGGGAATGTCCAGGTGACCTGCCAACGGCCAGGCGGACGGCAGTCTACAGCGATGCTATCTTTGTGCCTCCCACGGCAGAGATGACCGGGCCACTCCGGGTTTAAAATATCGTGTTAAGGCAGCGTCGGGGAACCCTGGCGGCAACTGTACTGACAATATCGGGAAGGCTCGATAGCCGATACGCGCCTGATATGAAGAGTTGATTTTAGAATTGAAAGACCGTTACTCTATTGGACTAATGATAGACACCGGCAGTAGACGACCCGAGTCCCGTGCAGGGACATTATTGTCAAAGGGGAGTGATTGCCGTTGCGGTGCGCTCAAAATGCGCTACCCAATGGGCAGGTAGTAGATCCGGAATTCGTATGCCGATCACGACGCTTAACATGAAATTATGAAAGGAAAAGGCCATGGACAAATTCAATATCGGACATCACATCTCACAACAGTTTAATGCTGAACTGGAAGATATTCGCACACGCGTCATGCAAATGGGTGGCCTGGTCGAACAACAGTTACGGGATGCGGTTAAGTCGCTGGTCGAAATGGATGAAGCACTGGCGGAGATTGTTGTTACCAATGACTACAAAATCAATGCGCTGGAAGTTTCCATTGACGAAGAGTGTACCCAGATCCTGGCGCGTCGCCAGCCGACCGCCAGTGACCTGCGTCTGGTAATTGCCGTCATCAAGACCATTACCGATCTGGAACGTATCGGTGATGAGGCTGAGCGTATTGGTCGCATGGCAATGCGATTCTCCTCGGAAAAAGGCAGCACCCGCATGTTGATGGGGATCCAGCATCTTGGTGAACACGTCATTAATATGCTGCACGACAGTCTGGATGCCTTTGCCCGTACCGATACGGAATCAGCCCTGACCGTTGCACGGAGTGACGCCAAGGCCGATCAGGAATACGAGAGCATTCTTCGTAATGTCATGACCTATATGATGGAAGACCCACGCTCCATTCCGCTGATGGTTGACATTATGTGGTCCGCACGCGCCCTGGAGCGTATTGGCGACCGCAGTCAGAATATTTGTGAGTACATTCTCTATCTGGTTAAAGGTAAAGACGTTCGTCATACCAGCCTGGACAAGGTAGAAAAAGACGCGCGTGGCGAAAACTAAGTTCTAGCCAATGATCCAAATAGCCTCGCCATGTTCTGCATCGCGAGGTTTTTTTATTTTCACTGCTGATTCATTGTTGTAAAGTCTTTTGCCCCTCGACTGGAGTTAGACGTATGACGGGGAGTGTCCATGCTGGTATTTCTGCCTGAGCATCAGTTAATCATAAAAGCTTTTTAATAATTTCTCTTTCCCCGCCTTTGGCGCTTGGCAGGCTGGCAGATCATAAAACTGTCATATTGTGTTTATGCCAGTGTCATATTCATACCGCAATATCTCCCTCCGTTGTTGATGAACAACACTCTGAGTGATTTTTACAACTTAAAACTTTTGCGGAGAACTTATGAACAAGAAAATTATTGCCATGGCAGTGAGCACCGCCCTGGCCATGCCCGGTCTGGTCAGTGCAGTAGAGGTGGCTGGTAAGGCGCTTCAAGTCTATGGCCAGGTGCATATGAGCGTTGATTCTGCGACAAACCATGATGCAAGTGGTAATAGTGTTAGCAAATTGAACATGTCCAGTAACTCTTCACGTCTGGGGTTTAAAGGTAATGGCGCTCTCGGTGGTGGTCTAAGCGGTTTTTATAAAATTGAAGCGGCAATATATGCCACGGTAGGTGACGGTGCACATGATTTTGCACACCGTGCTTCTATCGTCGGTCTGAAGGGTGATTTTGGCTCTCTGGCGCTCGGCTATCAGGATACCGTATACAAGGACACCTTTAAGAAATTCGATGTCATGGGTAATTCCATTGGCGATTCCCGAAATATCCTGGGTGAAGGGAAGTTTGATAAGCGCGCTAAAAATGGCCTCTATTATTATTCACCGAAGATGGGTGCCTTACAGTTGGGCCTTGGCTATTCAACTGCCTGGGAAAACAAGGCCATCAATGGTCAGAACAATAATAATAACTCTCTGACTGATGTTGTTTTGTCCTATAAAGCCGATGCGCTGAGCCTGGCTGTCGGGTATGAACAGCAGAAGCTCATTGGCGTCTCTGCGGTTAACAATGAATCCACTCAAACCATTACGGGTACCCGTTTGGTCGGTGGTTACAAGACCGGCCCCATGGACATTCGCCTGGTTTATGAGCATGCGACAAACTCCGGTACGGATAAAAGTGCAAGTCTTAACCGTAATAACTATGGTGCCGCGTTGGTGTACAAGGTGGGAGGTCCCGGTTCTGTTATCTTACAGTACATGAAAGCGGGTAAATCGGACGCGGGTAATGATGGTGCTAACCAGATTACCGTCGGTTACAGCTATGCGCTGGCGAAGAACTCAAAGACTTATATCATGTATGACAAAATCAGCAACGATGCCGGGGCAAGTTACGGAATTGGCGCTGGCCATGATCTTAGTTACAAAAACGCTGTGAATGGTAAGGACGTGAGTGCCATCTCTGTGGGTTATGTCTATAAGTTTTAATCACGTTATGGACTTACCGCACATGGACGTGTGGTGAGACAGGGATGTTGTTGACTCCACTAAAAAAGCAATTGGTTGAAGTAATATTACCCCGCTACGGCGGGGCTTTTTTTGCTGTTTAATAGTTCGACCAGCGTTTGGCCTCCTGTGGGTCCTTTTTCAGGCCAAACAGACCTTCAGCGTAGGCATGTGATAATGCCTGTCGGGCTGCCAGGTAGCCTTGTTGGGCTGATTTTTTCCAGAGACTTATGCCAACATCCTGTTCCTTGTTACCGGCGATACCAAGCACATAGAGAGCCCCCAGATTATATTCGGCCGCCGCATGGTCTTTATCGGCAGCGACGGTCCACCACATGAGAGCATCACGGGAGCTTTTAACGACACCAAGGCCTTCATAGAAAATGACCCCCAGGTTGTATTGTGCATCGGCATTACCCTGGCGAGCCGCTTTTTTGAACCATTGCATTGCAGTGCGTGGATTCTTTTTTACCCCATAGCCATTGAGATAGAGCAGCCCCATATTGTACTGAGCATCGGCATTACCCTGTTTTGCCAGTGGTAACCAGCGTTGCCGTGCAGTCTGGTAGAGTTTTGCCTGATAGGCATTGAGGCCATCTTGCAGGGGGCCGGCGGCGAGATAGGTTGCCGGTAATAACAGCAGTAGAAGACTAAAGACGAATTGTTTTTGCATACTCTATTGATAGCAGAGAATTCAGAAAATGGAAACCTGTGGTTAACGTGTTGGGTTAAACAAATATTCCAGCAAGGCCTTTTGTGCATGCAGGCGATTCTCGGCCTCATCCCAGACAACGCTTTGCGGACCATCGATGATATCGGCAGTGACCTCCTCGCCGCGATGGGCGGGTAGGCAATGCATGAAGAGGGCATCGGGTTTGGCGAGTTTCATTAATTCGGCATTGACCTGAAAACCGACAAAGCTTTGTTCCCGTATATGCTGTTCCTCTTCCTGGCCCATACTGGCCCAGACATCGGTGGCAACCAGATCGGCATGACAGACGGCCTCGCTGGGATCGTGACTGAGTTTGATGCAATCACCGGCAGCATTCATTACATCACGATTGGGTTCATAACCTGCCGGTGTGGCGATCTGAAGCGTAAAGTCAAACTGACGTGCGGCATTAATGTAAGAGTGGCACATATTATTACCATCGCCGATCCAGGCGACGGTTTTGCCGGCAATATCACCACGGTGTTCAATATAAGTTTGTATGTCGGCGAGTAGCTGGCAGGGGTGATACATGTCGGTCAGGGCATTGATAACCGGGACAGAAGAATGCGCCGCAAATTTTTCGAGATTATCATGTTCAAAGGTGCGAATCATAATCATGTCGACCATGCGGGACAGGACCCGGGCGCTGTCTTCAATGGGTTCGCCGCGACCTAGCTGTGTATCACGAGGCGAAAGAAAAATGGCGTGACCACCAAATTGTGCCATGGCCGCTTCGAACGAGACCCGTGTGCGAGTGGAGGATTTGTCAAAGATCATTGCCAGGGTTTTATTTTTCAACAACTCGGGCGCATTACCTTTTTGATACTCCTGCTTTAGCGCTATGGCGCGTTGAATTAGTGACTTGAGCTGGGTTTTTTCAATATCGAGTAAGGTCAGAAAATGCACGGTCATCAGAGGACTCCTGTCCGGTTAGCCTTGCAGAAAATTCGCAATTAACTGGCTAACCTTGGTTGTGATTTGATCAGCGTCGGTATCGGTGATAATGAGCGCAGGTAGGAGGCGCACGACGCGCTCGGCTGTGACATTGATCAGAATGCCATTATCAATACCCTGTTTTACCAGTTCGGTACAGGGACGATCCAGTTCAATGCCGAGCATTAAGCCTTTATGGCGTATCTGTACGACACCTTTTATATTGGCGAGCCTTGCCTGGAAATCAGCGGCGATACGATCGCCCAGAACCGTCGCGCGCTGTTCCAGTTTATCGCCCTCCATGGTTTCGATCACCGCCAGCGCCGCGCTACAGGCGAGGGGATTGCCACCATAGGTCGAACCATGATTGCCGGGCATGAATACCTCGGCTGCCTTGCCGCGTGCCAGACAGGCACCAATCGGAACACCATTACCGAGCGCCTTGGCGAGGGTCATGACATCAGGCTGGATCGCATTATGCTGATGGGCAAACCAGCGGCCGGTACGGCACATGCCGGTCTGGATTTCGTCCAGCATCAGTAGCCAGTCGTGCTGATCGCAGATATTCCGCAGTGTATTTAAATACTGACTGTCCGGTATACGAATGCCGCCTTCACCGGTAATCGGTTCGACCAGGATGGCGACGACATTGGTATTATTTTGTGCGACACGTTGCACCGCCTCGACATCATCGTAGGGGACGCGCACGAAGCCCTGTACCAGCGGTTCGAATCCGGCCTGAATTTTGCGATTGCCAGTCGCCGAGAGTGTGGCCATGGTCCGGCCATGAAAGCTACCGTCCATGACAATAATCGTCGGGACATCGATGCCTTTGCTATGACCGTATTTCCTGGCCAGTTTAATGGCGGCCTCGTTGGCCTCGGCACCGGAGTTGCTGAAAAAGACACGGTCCATAGCGGAGAGACGGCACAGACTATCCGCCAGTTGTGACTGTTTGGCGATGCTATAAATATTCGAGGTATGCAGCAGTTGACCCGCCTGCTCACAAATGGCCGCCGTGATGGCCGGGTGGGCATGGCCGAGTGCCGTGACGGCGATACCACCCAGGGCATCCAGGTATTCTTTACCATTGTTGTCCCACAGGCGTGCGCCCTTTCCATGGGAAAAGGTGACGGCCTGTCGGACATAGGTCTGCATAATGTGATCGGTCATGTTGTGCGTCTACCACTGTCGCAAAAACAAAAGCAGCCTGTCGGGAAAGCCCGCAGAGACTGCCGGAAAAGCTGACTATTCTAGAGTGATGTGCTGTTGGCGGCAAATCCTACGCCAAAATAAGTGATAAAAAAATAATCAGATTGTGTCGGCGTACGCCGGTCCGGCGGGGAAATCCAGGATAAATGTAATTGGTTTTGTGTTCGGACAATAAAAAAAGGGGACGCATGGCGTCCCCTTTGTGCTGCCTGGTGTGGATTAAGCCAGGTTTTTGGCGACAAAATCCCAGTTGACCAGATTCCAGAACGCCTCGACATACTTGGGACGGGCGTTGCGGTAGTCGATATAATAGGCATGTTCCCAGACATCGCAGGTGAGTAGCGGGGTCTGACCGGCAGTTAACGGGCTGGCGGCATTGCTGGTGTTGACGATAGCGATGCTGCCATCGCTATTTTTCACCAGCCAGGTCCAGCCAGAGCCGAAGTTGGTCACACAGGAAGTAGAGAATTTTTCCTTGAAGTCGGCAAACGAGCCAAAAGTCGAGTTAATGGCTTCGGCCACTGCACCACTGGGCTCGCCACCGCCGTTGGGGCTCAGGCAGTTCCAGTAAAAGGTGTGATTCCAGACCTGTGCGGCATTGTTGAACAGACCTGCCTTAGCCTTCATGATGATATCTTCAAGACTGGCGTCAGCAAATTCAGTACCGGCGATTAGATTATTCAGGTTGGTCACATAGGTCTGATGATGTTTGCCATAGTGGTATTCCAGGGTCTCTGCAGAGATATGTGGTTCTAGAGCGTCTTTGGCGTAAGGCAGTTCCGGCAGTGTATGTGCCATTGTATAATTTCTCCTTTTTAAGAATTATGATGAACCCCATCGGGTCTGGCCGTCATGCGATGGCGCTGTAGCATGACAAAGAATAAAGTTATTTTACAGTGGCACCTGTTATTAACCAAGTGGATTTATAGGTTAAAGTGTCGGCAAATGTTATATAAGTTCCTGATCGATGAATGCCATTGAATTAAGTCTGTTTTCCAGCCGCATTGCCGCGATCTGCGATGAGATGGGGGCAGTGCTGCAGCGGGCGGCTTTTTCGCCGAACATCCGGGATCGACTGGATTTTTCCTGTGCAATTTTCGATGCCGGTGGTGAGCTCTGTGCCCAGGCGGCACATATCCCGGTGCACCTGGGCAGTATGGCCTATGCCATGGCCGATATTGTTAGTCAAATCGACTGGCAGGTCGGAGATATGGTCATTGTGAATGACCCTTTTCTCGGTGGCACCCATCTGCCCGATGTGACCTTGATAGCCCCTGTGTTTATCGAGACCCGGCTATTGGGTTTTGTGGCCAATCGTGCCCACCATGCTGATATCGGTGCTGAGTCGCCGGGCTCGATGCCCATCTCCACCTGTCTACAGGAAGAGGGCCAGATCATCCCGCCGCAAAAACTGCTTCGCGCCGGTCAGCTGGACCAGGCCTTTCTCGAAGGGCTATTGGCGGCGACTCGTGGCGATGGACATGAAGGCCGTGGAGACCTGAGCGCGCAGATCAGTGCCAATCACTGTGGTGTCAGTCGCCTGTCGGCGCTGATGACGCAAATGCGGGTAGTGAAGTTTTGTGAGGCATTGGCCGACTTACAGAATTATGCCGCGCGGCTGGCGAGTCATGCCCTGGAGGCGATCCCGGATGGTGTGTATGAGTTTTGCGATTACCTGGACGATGATGGTGTGGCTCAGCAGGATATCGAAATTCGGGTGAAAGTTACCGTGCGGCATCAGCACGTGCATGTTGATTTCACGGGAACTGCCGGTCAGGTGAGCGGTAACGTCAATTGCCCGCTCTCGGTGGCCGCTGCGGGTGTTTATTATGTATTTCGATGTCTGATGCCGGTACAGACGCCGGCCTGTGCCGGCAGTTTTCGCCCCATTACCATCAATGCCCCCGAGGGCTGTCTGTTAAATGCCCGGCGACCGGCCGCTGTTGCCGCTGGTAATGTCGAGACCAGTTCACGTATTGTCGATGTGGTCATGGGGGCGCTGGCCAAGGCTATTCCGGATAATCTGGCTGCCGCCAGTCAGGGTAGTATGAATAATCTGGCCATGGGTGGTGAGGTCAACGACAGGTACTGGGATTATTATGAAACCATCGGAGGAGGCATGGGTGCCAACAAGGCACACGCAGGCCTGTCGGCGGTACAGACGCACATGACCAATACGCTGAACACCCCCATCGAAGTGCTGGAGAGTCGTTTTCCCCTACGCGTGCGTCGCTATGCCGTACGTCAGAGTTCCGGTGGTCAAGGTCAGCACCGTGGTGGTGATGGCATACTACGTGAGTACGAATTCCTGCACCCGGCCACGGTAACGTTGATCACCGAGCGACGACGCCATCGTCCCTGGGGGCTGCATGGCGGTGGCGCAGGTGAGGCAGGGCTGAATCAATTGAATGGTCAAACCCTGGCGGCGAAAACAAGCTTCAAAGTTGAACGCGGCGATAGATTGACGATCCAGACCCCCGGTGGTGGGGGATGGGGTATAAAAAACAAGTAACCAGGGTCGAGGTTCGGGGGACTAGGTGTTGGCTTCCTCGTGACTCATCCCTCGCAAACTCGGAGCTATTTTTAAGATGTGCGGAATTTGTGGCGAACTAAATTTTAAACAGGCGGCCGACATCCATGCGGTCAAGCGCATGTTGCCGAAGCTGGAGAGTCGCGGCCCGGATTTTGAAGACAGCTGGCAGCAGGGCCGCATCGCGCTTGGTCATCGACGCCTGGCGATTATCGATCTGTCGGCGCGTTCCAATCAACCCATGGCGGATCGGCCATTAGGTCTGACCATTGTCTTCAATGGCGCGATCTATAATTATCGCGAACTGCGGCAGCAGTTTATTGCCGAGGGTTATGAATTTGCCAGCGACGGTGATACCGAGGTCATTATCAAGGCCTATCACAAGTGGGGCGAGCGCTGCCCGGAATATCTGCACGGCATGTTTGCCTTTGCCATCTGGGATCAGAATAAACAGGTGCTGTTTGCCGCGCGGGACCGTATGGGCATTAAGCCATTTTATTTTTCGCACAATGAACAGCACTTTCGTTTTGCCTCCAATCCGCAGGCGCTGCTGGCGGCCGGTGATGTCGATACCAGTATCGACCCGGTGGCACTACACCACCAGTTTAGCCTGCACGCCGTCATCCCCGCGCCACGCACGATTTTAAATGGTGTGCGTAAGCTTAAGCCCGGTCATTCGTTGACGATTGATAAACAGGGCAAGCTGAGTGAACGCCGTTACTGGTTTCTGAAAGCGACACGACCCGATACGGTCTTATCCGAGCAGGAATGGACCGATGCCATCCACGATGCCTTGCGTGAGGCCGTGCGAAAACGTATTGATGTCGCCGATGTGCCGGTCGGTGTGCTGTTATCCGGTGGCCTCGATTCCAGTCTGCTAGTGGCATTGCTGGCCGAGGCCGGTGTCAGAGACCTGCGGACCTTTTCCATCGGCTTTGAAGACCAGCCGGAGGAGAAGGGCAGTGAATTTGAATTTTCCGATCAGGTCGTCGAGCGCTATCAGACACAGCATCACAAGTTTCATATTGCCAATAGCGAAGTCCTGCCACGCCTGCCCGAGGCGGTACAGTTTATGGCGGAACCCATGTTCGGTCAGGATGCGGTGGCCTTTTATTTACTCTCCGAGCAAGTCTCAAAAAAGGTCAAGGTCGTCCAGAGTGGGCAGGGCGCCGATGAGGTCTTTGCCGGTTACTTCTGGTTTCAGAAAATGCAGGATGATATTAACGGCACCGATGTCGATCGCTTTGCCCGTTATTATTTTGATCGGCCGCATAGCGAGTTCCTGCAAATGGTCACCCCGGCGTACCGTGGTGCAGACTATACGACACAACGCATTGCCGAGCTGCTGGCGGAGCCGGATGCCGATGAATTTATGGATCGCGTCCTGCGTATGGATACCACCACGCTGGTTGTGGATGACCCGGTGAAACGGGTGGACAACATGACCATGGCCTGGGGTCTGGAGGCACGTGTGCCGTTCCTGGATCACCAGCTAGTGGAACTGGCGGCGCAAATGCCCCCGGCATTGAAACTGGCCTCCGGTGGCAAGCACGTACTGAAGCAGATCTCCCGTGGCCTGATCCCGGATGCGGTGATTGACCGGCCCAAGGGCTATTTCCCCATGCCGGCCCTGAAATATGTCCGTGGCGAGTTTCTCGGCTGGATGCGGGATATTCTCGATTCACAGGCCTGCCGTAACCGGGGAATTTTCGAGCGGGCCTACGTGGAAAGGCTATTATCCGAGCCAGATCAACACTTTACTGCACTACAGGGCAGCAAGCTCTGGCACCTGGCGTTGCTTGAATTATGGCTACAGAGCCATATAGATTAAGTAACCGGGGGAGACCGCTATTATCCGAGTATTTAACTAGGTCTTTATCAATTGCCCGCAGTATATTAGAATTAGCCTACATTGAGTCGCTGTGGCCTTGCCTGCGGCTAAGCCGATTAACCCAAGAGAAGGTTGTAGTTATGGACGTCTTGCAAAGAATTGATCAGATTGTGAAAGAAAATCCCGTGGTAATTTTTATGAAGGGTACCCCCCAGATGCCACAGTGCGGTTTCTCCAGCCGTTCCGCGCAAGCCCTGCAGGCCTGCGGTCAGGAATTTGCCCATGTCAATGTGCTAATGGATATGGAAATTTTCGAGAACCTGCCGCGCTATCAGAACTGGCCTACCTTCCCGCAGATTTATATCAATGGCGAATTGATTGGTGGCTGTGACATTACCCTGGAAATGTATCAGAAGGGCGAGTTGAAAAAGATGATCGACGAGGCCGTGGCCGCAAAATAGATATCTCGAAGTGAACATAAAAAAACCGGGCTTGCCCGGTTTTTTTATGTCAGGATATTCTGCATTGTGTCTTTTACATCGTAAAGGAAGAGATAAGCCATGACGACAGGCCAGATCAAAGTGTGGGATCCGCTGGTCAGAATTTTTCACTGGACGTTGGTGACAGCATTCTTCATTGCCTATTTTACGGAAGATGACCTCATGTGGCTGCATGAACCCGCCGGGTATGTGGTCCTGGGTCTGGTGGTCTTTCGGGTCGTCTGGGGGTTTGTTGGGCCACGCTATGCGCGGTTTAGTGATTTTGTGCGCGGCCCGGCGGTTGTTGTGCAGTATTTAAAAACTTTTTTTAAGCGTGATGCACCACGTTTTATTGGACACAACCCGGCTGGCGGCATGATGGTGGTGATCCTGCTGGTCATGCTGGCGTTAACGGCATTGACCGGAATCCAGGCAGATGAGGCGCGTGAGGGACAGCAGGCATCGAATGCGATCAAAGTGATTCCGTCGGCGCATGCGGATGACGACCACAAGGCGGGTGAACAAGGTGAACATGAGGATGAATTTTGGGAAGAGGCCCATGAAGTGACGGCCAACCTGACACTCATTTTGATTATTTTACATATCAGTGCGGTGTTCGCGCACATGATTATTCACGGTGAAAATCTGGTCCGCGCCATGCTGATCGGTGAAAAAGAAGAGTAGTTATTTAGCCTGACTAAAGCTGTCCCAGCTGTTCACAATTGTACAAAACAGTTCGGCGGTTCGCTCGGCATCATAAATAGCGGAGTGGGCCTGCGATTCATCCCAGTCGATTCCTGCCGCCTGCGCGGCACGCGCCAGGACAGTCTGTCCATAGGCCAGGCCACCGAGGGTCGCGGTATCAAAACTGCTAAAGGCATGGAAGGGATTTTTTTTGATCTTGCAACGCTCTGCCGCCGCTTTGACGAAACCCAGATCAAAAAAGGCATTGTGGCCAATCAGTATCGCGCGCGTGCAACGACTGGCCGTGACCATTTTGCGAATGGGTTTGAAGATATGTTCCAGCGCTTCTTTTTCCGGTTTTGCCATCCGAAAGGGATGGAACGGGTCGATGCCGTTAAACTTTAGCGCTGCCGGGTCAAGTTTGGCCCCCTCGAAGGGTTGCACATGACAGGCAATCGTCTCCGCGGGGATCAACAGGCCATCGGCCTGCATAATGATCGGCACCGCGGCAATTTCCAGCAGGGCGTGTTTGTTCGCATCGAAACCGGCGGTTTCGACATCGACGACAACGGGTAAAAAGCCGCGAAATCGACTGGCAATATTCCCGGCATCGGGCTCAGGTGTGACTGGATTCATAAATACGGACTTAGTATGAAATTGATAAGCGAGCGCAAGCAGCTACAGTTAAACAGGATATTACACTAAAACGATAGTCAATATCCGAGGTATCCTCACAAAATTGCGATCAAAACAGTGTGTTACTGAAATATCAACTTGAACTCAATGAAAAAAGCCCTTCGTTGTGAAGGCGTGAAGTGCGTTATATTCTCGATATCGCCACGTCCATGCTGAAGAATAGTCATTTTTCAGCGTGGACAGTCACTAAATTTTTTGGGGATGACTCAGGGTCAATATGCATTTTGTCAGACACATTCTCCCCCTCGGGCTGATCCTGCTATGCCTGATGGCATCAATAAACGCCAGCGCGCAGCGCGGTGTCCTATGGCAGGTCGACAGTGGCCAACGTCGACCGAGTTTTGTTCTGGGGACGGTGCATTCCGATGACCCACGGATCCTGAATTTGCCTGCACCGATCAAATCCAGATTCAACCAGGCCGGCAGCTTCAGCGCCGAGTTGAGTATGGATATGTCTAATCTCATACAGGCTCAGCAGTTGATGTTACTGCCCAATGGTCGACTACTATTAGATGTGATTGGTAACGCACGCTATCAGCAGTGTGTCCGCCTGATGGCCGAGCGGGGTATGCCGGAGAGACTGGTACAGCAAATGAAACCGTGGGCGATTGCTGCACAGTTAAGTCTGCCCAACTTAAAAACTGGTGTGTTCCTCGATATGATGCTTTATCAGGAGGCCAGTCGTGCGGGTAAACCTGTTTATGGCCTGGAGACCATCCAGGAACAAATCTATGTCTTTGATGGCATGAGTGAACAGCAACAGATTCGGTTTCTCGATGATACCATCGTCCATGTGGGTGACATCCCGGAAATGATTCGTCGCATTATCCGCTTTTATCTGGCGAGGGACCTGAACGGGTTGAAGGAATATAGTGATACCGTCATGGCGCAGGGCGCAGCGGGACGAATGGCGGATTTTCAAAAACGTCTCGTTGTGGATCGCAACCGACGCATGGTGGAACGCATGCAGCCGCGTCTTATTGAAGGCAATGCCTTTATTGCTGTGGGTGCCCTGCATTTGCCGGGCGAACAGGGCATCCTACGTTTGTTGGAGAACCGAGGGTATCGAGTTAAGGCGATTTATTAATGCCGGGTAGTTCAGCGAATGGTCGATGATCGATTAGTTCGACAGTGTATCCGCCAGCCAGGCCGTAATTTGTTCGGTAGATTGCGGTCTGGCCAGATAGTAACCCTGACCCCAGCGACAACCCCAGGAATTTAACAGGGCCAGTTGCTCTGCCGTTTCAATCCCTTCTGCAACGACTTCCAGGCCGAGACCATGGGCCATGTTAATAATGGTTGAACAGATTTGTATGTCATCTTTATCGGTGGGAATATTTTTTACAAAGGAACGATCAATTTTCAGAATATCAATCGGTAACTGTTTTAAGTAACTCAGGCTGGAATAGCCTGTGCCAAAATCATCGATAGATAAGCCGACACCTTCACTTTTGAGTCGATTGAGAGTGGTGCTGACGTTACTGGTAAGATTGAGAAACATGCGTTCGGTAATCTCGAGTTCGAGTTGTCGCGGGCTAAGCCCGGAATTTTGTAATGCTGATATAACACTGCGAAGAAGTTTATTGTGTTCGAATTGACGTGATGAGACATTGACAGCCAGTTTGAGCTGTCCGAATCCCTGAGTCTGCCATGCTTGAACCTGGGCACAGGCATGTTCCATGACCCATTCACCAATGGGAATAATTAACCCTGTTTCTTCGGCGGAGTGAATAAAGTCATCCGGCGCGATTAAACCCTGTTTCGGGTCCTGCCAGCGAATTAATGCCTCAACCCCAATCGGTACCTGCGAGCCGAGTTCAAAAATTGGCTGATAGTGTAGTAAAAATTCATCACGTTCGAGGGCGCGACGCAGCCGGGTTTCCAGGTTGAGGCGATTACGCACCCGGTTGGTAAGCTCGATATTATAAAACTGGTAGTTATTCCCTCCCTGTGCCTTGGCATGGTACATCGCGGCATCGGCATCTTTTAACAGGCCATCACTACAGTTGTCATCGTCAGGGTATAGGGCAATGCCAATACTGACGGAGGTGTAGACTTCTATTGGACCGATATTGATCGGTGTACTAAGACACGTCAACATACGGGTTGCGACTTCGTGGATACCGGAGAGGTTTTGGATATCCTGCAGGGTGGCGACGAACTCATCGCCACCAAAACGGTTAATGCTGTCTTCATCACGCAGACAGGCCCGTAACCGCTGTGCAACCTGTAAAATGAGCTGGTCACCTGCGTCATGGCCAAGACTGTCATTAATGGTTTTGAACTGGTCGAGGTCAATGAACAGTACTGCCACTTTACTCCTGCGCCGTTGCGCGGTGGCAATCGCAACTTTCAGGCTATCCGCAAAGGATACCCGGTTGAGCAGGCCCGTGAGCAAGTCGTAGTACGCGAGACGGTCAAGCCGTTCCTGGGCCAGGCGGCGTTCATCTATTTCAATTTGTAGTTCCCGTGTGCGTAGTGCGACCTGACGGCGCAGGAAGAAGTTCAAACCGATCATCAGGAGTACGGTGCCCAACAGGCTGGCCGCCAGCCAGGGTAGCCAGCGGGGGAGCAGTGTACCATTTGATAGTCCCATCCAGTGGTGGATACTGGTGTAGTAAATGGAATTCTTGTCTGCCTTATAGTCACTGAGTGCCTGATCAATAATATTGAGTAGCCTGGCGTGCTTGCCCAGTGGCGTGGCATAGTGAATATTTATGGGATTGAAGATAATACCGGTTTCTATCAGGTGGTATTTATCCGCATTGAGTGCGCCGAAGATACGATTAGCAACCCCGGCATCCACGGCACCACTTTGTACCAGTTTCATGACCTCATTAAAATTATCGACTTCGACAAGTGTGGGTTCGATGTCAAACTTCGCCGCCAGGTGACGAAAGGCCCTGTCATGAATATTATTATGCATGACAGCGACTTTTTTCTTGTCGAGATCCAGCAGTGAACCAATTCTGGAATTTGTTCTGGCGTAGATTAGCCCCCAATTGCTGATAATAGGGTTGCGCGTATAACGGTATATTCTGGCACGTTCGGTTGAGTAGGCGATTGCCGATAACAGGTCAATTTTGTTGTGTTTCAGGTTTTGGAGCTGTTCAGTAAAACTACCGGGTACAAACACCAACTGCCAGTCGTGCTGTCTGGCGATACTCTTTAGAATATCAATCGTGATGCCAGCCCATTCACCGTTTTTTTGCTGCAGGACAACGGGCGGATTCTGCCATACACCTACCTTGATAATATGTGGTGACTTGTTCGTAGAATCCCGCGCAGAAGCAATATTACAGGTAATAAGTAGTAGCAGTATGAGTACGAGGTTTTGCATTGTTCTCTCTTGTCAGGATGACTCTATGCCTCGGCATAAGACTCGGGAGACTTCCTTAGAAATTATATGAAATCGGTAATTCAGATGGATTTTACCAGATAAGGTATTCATTTAATGATATACGCCGCAATATATGAACGGGACAGCTAAATTGTAACGTAGTTTTAAGCAGGCATTAACCAAGCTGCCAGCGCATTGTCTGGTTTGCATTCAGGGGAATTAACTTTTCATCATTAAAATGATAATAATCAGGAATGGTCCAGGCCTGTTTTAATAATGTGATCTTGCTGGTGTTACGTGGCAGGCCATAAAAATCGGCACCATAGAAGCTGGCAAAGCCTTCGAGTTTGTCCAATGCCCCGGCCTGCTCAAATGCCTCGGCATAAAATTCAATGGCGGCGTGGGCACTATAGATGCCGGCACAGCCGCAGGCGTTTTCTTTATTCGCCTGTGAGTGTGGCGCGCTATCGGTGCCTAAGAAGAATTTTCGATTGCCACTAGACACCGCATCGAGCAAGGCTTGACGATGCTGTTCACGTTTTAATACCGGCAGACAAAAATAATGCGGCCGTATGCCACCTTTAAAAATTTCATTGCGGTTATAGAGTAAGTGCTGAGGCGTAATCGTCGCGGCAATATGCTCTGGCGCTGCACCTATAAATTCGGCTGCCTGTCGTGTGGTTATGTGCTCCAGAACGATCTTGAGTGAGGGGAAGCGTTTTATCAGCGGTATAAGTATCTTATCGATAAAGACGGCTTCACGATCAAAAACATCAACCTGACTATCAGTGACTTCGCCATGTAGCAGGAGGGGCATACCGAGCGTCTGCATTGCTTCCAGTACAGCATAGGTCTTGCTTAGGTCAGTGACACCTGAGTCCGAATTGGTGGTGGCCCCGGCGGGATAATACTTCACGGCATGAATAGCCGTACTGTCCTTTGCCTTTTGTATTTCCTGCGGGTCAGTATTATCCGTTAGATATAAGGTCATTAAGGCTTGAAAATTTCTGTTCTCAGGCGTTACTGCCTGAATGCGCTGGCGATAGGCGAGAGCCTGTGTCGTGGTCGTTACTGGCGGCTTTAGATTAGGCATGATAATCGCGCGACCAAAACAGCGCGCGCTGTGTGGTACGACAGTTTTCAGAACCTCTGCATCGCGCACATGCAGATGCCAGTCATCGGGCTGTGTAATGGTGAGTTTGTCCAAGATGAATCCCAGTAAGATTTTTGTTTATTGTAGCGATATTATAGTCTGGCTGTCATGTGCCTCATGAGAAAAGTACAGATTTATTAATGGCAATGACCACGATCCAGGCGAAGGTCATAATCGCGAGTATAAAAAACACAATGCGGCTACGACGTTGTCTGGCAAAGCGCAGTGCCATGAGTCCAAAACCGATATAAAGAAAAAGCAGTATAATCTTGGCCGCCAGCCAGGGATGTTGCAGTGGATTATAGCCAGCCAGTATGGCCAGCGTGATGGCCGAGAGCAATAACAAGCTGTCATTAATATGTGGTATGACCTTCAGCCAGCGTCGTTGCAGCAAGCTGGACTGACGTAGCATTAGTAGGCCGCGCGCAATAAAGCCGCTGATGGAGATCGCGGCAAATGTAATGTGTAGGAGCTTAATAACAGTATAGTTCATAAAGATTATAACTCTGCTAGTGATAGGCGTTTAGTGTTTACTATTGGATGCTCTGCGTTCACGGGTTTTCAGCAAGGTGCTGCTCAAGAGTCTGTCGGATGAGACTAAGGTCAAATGGCTTGGTAATATACGCCACAAAACCTGCTGTTAGACCTTGTTCGATATTGTGAGACATCGCATTGGCACTTACCGCAACTACCGGGATTTTCCGCGTCGCTGGATTTTTCCGCAGATGTTGCAGTGCCTCATAACCATCCATCCCCGGCAGGGAAATATCAAGGAAGATCAGGTCGGGTTGTTGATCGATGGCAATCTGCAGTCCTTGCTCCGCGGTGGTGGCCTCTAACATCTTTAGGTGGGGTAGGGCATCGACTAGTTTGTGGATTAATTTTAAATTGGCCGGGTTATCTTCGATGTAGAGTAAGCACTTCTGCATCCTGCCGGTCGTCAATGTGTCAGCTGGCAAGAGTGTCTCTGTATTCGATGTTAAGGCGGTAGCGGTATTTGTTGCCGGTAGAATTATCCAGAAAGTGCTGCCTTTGCCTGGTTGACTATCGACGCCAACCTGCCCTTGCATGGCTTCCACCAGGAGTTTGCTGAGGACCAGGCCGATGCCGGTGCCTTCGGTAATATCACGGGTTTGTTCGAGGCGTTCAAATGGCTGGAAAAGGTGTGACAGGTCCTCAGGGGGAATACCGATACCCGTGTCGGTTACCGAGATACGAACTGTCTGATGGGCATGATGTCTTGCCTCGACGCTGACGCATCCACCGTGCTTGTTGAAGTTGATCGCATTAGAAAGGAGGTTGAGCATAACCTGATTTAGTCGCAGGGGATCTGCCAGGGCGATACAATTCGGGTCTATGCTGGCTTGCAGCTCGATGTCTTGTTGCTTTGCCAATGGCGTCAACAGTGTCAGGCATTCATTCATCAGGGGGGCAATTGCTACGGCCTCACTGTTTATCTCGATATGACCGCTCTCCACCCGCGACAGGTCGAGGATCTCGTTGATGAGTTCAAGCAGGTGTTCGCCTGCGCGAAGGATCTCCTCGACAAAATCCTTCTGTTCCACAGACAGTGATGGTGTTTTTTGCATTTCCAATAGTTGTGCAAATCCGAGAATGGCGTTCATCGGGGTTCGCAACTCATGGCTCATGCGCGAAAGAAAGCCCGACTTGGCCTGACTCGCGCGCTCGGCTTCCTCACGCGCCGTCAACAGCTCGGCTGTTCGCTCAGCGACGCGCTGTTCGAGTGCTTCATTAAGATGTTGTAATTGATATTCGGCAGCCTTAAGCGTCGATATATCGGTAATGGTGCCAACGACTCTGATGGGTTTGCCATCAGCATTACGTTCAATTGTCCGACCGCGCCCTAATACCCATAACCAATCGCCTTGTTTGCGTTTTAAACGGTGCTCAATCTTAAATGCGGGCGAACTCCCATATAGATGATCGTCGAGTTGTTCCAGCACAGATCCCCGATCGGCCGGGTGGATACGTGAGTGCCACGATTCAAACACCGGGGCAATCTCATCGGGTTCATAATCTAGCATTTTTGCCCAGCCGGAACTGTAGTGTATTCTTTCATCCTTAACTGACCAGTCCCAGACACCATCGTTGGTCGCCTCCATCGCCATGCTCAGGCGTTCTTCACTTTCAATCAGGGATAGATTTTTTTTCCGCATTTCATCATAGGCATCACGCAACTTGTGACGCATATCGTTAAACGCCTGGGTTAGGTAATCCAGTGCATCCGGACGCCAGTGACCTGTTGCAGGGCGATCCAGCTGCAGGTCTTCGCTATCAAGGTGTTGGGGGTCCAGGTTGCGGGCGTAGTTAGAGAGTTTGATAATGTGGCCCGTGACCAGGACCTGGAAGACCAGCATCATAAACAATGCCACAAGCAGTGTTTTGATGGCACTATCGATGCTGACGGCAAAGAGTCGGTGCCACAACCGCTGCCAGACCTTATCCAGGCTGGCGACAACAAGCAATTTACCGATGGTGACCTGTTTGCCGCGGTAATTACGCGTCATAACGACCTGTTCAGATATCGTACGTGATGAAACTTGCTGACCAGCAGACCAGGAAATTTTACCTTCAATCTGAATAGCGACGTACTCGATATCGCGCAGGTTTAGTAGACCGCGTATCTGGGATTCGATTTGTCCCGTATCATTGACCCAGATGCTTTCCGTTAAAGCAGGGAGGGTACTCTGACGGATAAAATCAATACTATTGTGAATGTCTCTGACATCATTCCGGTATTCCTGGTGAAGCTCAATATAGGTAATGATAACTGTGATAAAGGTACTGAACAGGATCAGTGAAACGATCAGTCGTCGGGCAATACCGTTGCCATTAAACAACGCCTGACGGAATAGGTCACGATAGGCTTGTAGCTTCATTGAACGTCAAGTGGATGCAGAGTTTGGTCAACGATTCGCTGAAAACTACCATCCTTTTTCATGTCGAGCAGAGCCTGTGCCACCTTTGGTACCAGTGCGGCATGCCGTTTATTAAGGTAGATATACATATGGGCAATCTTGAAAGGCGGCTGTAAGGGCCTTGCCTTGACACGGCTCTGGTTTGCCGCCCACAGTCCCTGCCAGCGTTCTGCGAGGACAATTTCACTGCGGCCCTTTTGCAGTAGTTCAAACAGTTCCGCCAGGTTGCGGACCTTGGTGATTTCCCGCGCCTGCTTAATCCGCTGTTCGTAAAATTTCCAGCCGGTGACATAGGCGACGCTATAAGGTGCGAGTTCTGCAAGATTCTTTATCCGGATACCCTTATTTAGCGTGAACGCGACAAACTCAAAATCCATGACCTTCTCAGGCACGCGGATTAGATTGGGGTACGTCTTTTCCAATCCGGCGACGCGCACCAGATCGCCGTCATCGAGACCGGAGTTGCTGTTGATCAAGCATCGTTCTGCGGGCAGAGTATCAATAGTAATGTGGACGCCAATTCGCTGAAAGGCTTCACGGGCAATCAATGTCATGTAGCCGGGGTTATCAGGGGAAGCGATAATCGGGGGTGAAGAGGGCGTCACCAGATGGAGTTCCCGGGCGTGAGATTTCGGCATCGCCAGAGTAAAAAACACCATCAGCAGATAAGCAGGCCATATTTTGCCTGCCCTGACACTTTCCCCTGAGCGCGTCGGGCTATTTTTTTCAGGGCCACATAGACGACGATTTGAATTTCGGGGGGATAGCTTCACTAACCTTAAATAAATCGCGGGGACATAACCCGTGAGCGGGTGGGCTGTCGAGATATTCGGCCTGGTAAAAAAACGGAGTGGCATTTTAGAAACAGGCTTCAATCACTGATACCACCCTGTGTCAGCCGGGTCGGGTCGAGTAACTGTTTTAATTCCGTTTCGGAAAGGTCGGTCTCTTCCAGGGCGACGTCAAGAATAGGGCGTTTTTCGGCATAGGCCTTCTTGGCAATGGCGGCACCTTTTTCATAGCCAATTTTGCTGTTGAGGGCCGTTACCAGGATGGGATTTTTATCGAGGGCCGTTTTGATACTGGACTCATTAACCGTAAAGCCGGTGATGGCCTTGTCGGCGAGTACGCGTGCGCCATTGGCTAATAGCTGAATACTCTGCAACAGATTAAAGGCAATCAGCGGTAACATTACGTTGAGCTGAAAGTTGCCGGACTGGCCGGCAATCGTAATGGTCGTGTCATTACCCATGACCTGGGCACAGACCATGGCAGTCGCCTCCGGGATCACCGGATTGACCTTGCCGGGCATAATGGAGCTGCCCGGTTGCAGGGCGGGTAGGGCGATTTCCCCCAGACCGGCAAGTGGGCCGGAGTTCATCCAGCGCAGGTCATTGGAAATTTTCATCATGGCGACAGAGAGGGTTTTGAGCTGGCCGCTCATCTCGACGGCGGCATCCTGAGTCGCCAGACCGACAAATTTATTTTCCATAGACTGAAAGGCAAAACCGGTACGCGATTTCATGGCGGCGACAAATTTTTCAGCAAACTCGGGATGGGCATTAATGCCGGTGCCGACGGCCGTGCCACCCTGTGGCAGTGAACGCAGACGTGTAAGGGCCGCCTGTATGCGATACATGCTTTGCTGGATCTGGGTCGACCAGGTGCCTAGCTCCTGTCCCAGCGTGATAGGCATGGCATCCATTAAATGTGTGCGACCGGTTTTGACCAGCGTCGACAATTCCGTTGCACGTTGGTCAATGGTGTTGGCCAGATGTGACAGGGCAGGCAGCAGTTGTTCCTCGATCTCCAGACAGGCACTGACATGGATAGCCGTCGGGATAACATCATTGGAACTCTGACTCATGTTGACGTGGTCGTTGGCGTGTACTTTGTCACCAAATTTTTCACTGGCCAGGTGGGCAATGACCTCGTTGGCGTTCATGTTGGTGCTGGTGCCGGAGCCGGTTTGAAAGACATCAATGGGAAATTGATCGTCATAGTGACCACTGGCAACCTGTTCGGCAGCATCCTGAATCGCCTGGGCCCGTTGTTCGTCGAGCAGATTGAGACGCCAGTTGGCGGCGGCACAGGCACCCTTGATGATCCCCAGGGCGCGAATAAAACTGCGTGGCAGGCACAGGCCGCTGATGGGAAAGTTATCGACGGCACGTTGGGTCTGGGCACCATAGAGGGCCTCAGCGGGGACTTGCAGCTCCCCCATACTGTCATGTTCCAGGCGAAATTTTTTCTTAGTCATGATCGGTCGCAGCGGGTTGGTATTGTTTCTGATTCCAGCGATGAATGGTCTCTTCAATAACGCGCCAGACACCATCTTCTTCTTTTTCCAGCATAATATCTTTGTTGATGATATAGACAAGCCCCTGTCGGGAAATCAGGGTCTGATCGACATTAAACGCGATGCGTAGCAGGCCGATGGTTTTGATGCGGATGGTGCCATGCTGCAGCCCTATGAGTCGACTTGTCTGGAATTCGTTCTGACGGCGTTCATACCATTGCTGGTAATCAAGGGTGTCTTTGCGCGGCAATCCGTAGATTTGCACCCGCTTTGAAACCAGCGCCATATGGCGATCCAGGTCCTGCTCCTTTACGGAATGTTGCATCTCGTCCAGCCATTTTTGTATGGTATTCATTTCGGCTTGCATATTCATTAAACTAACTTTTATTGACGGATGCTTATTATATGCATAATTGGCGTGTGGTTGTGTGATTGACGCCATTGCAGCAATCTGTGATCCAGGCCGCTTTATACCCATGAACTTTAGTGGGTTATTGTTGACCTGCAAGCCCAAAAAGCAGATCATACGCGCCTTTCATGCGCCTGCATGATGAGCAAACTTTACTAACCCTTTAATTATATCAATAAAACAAGGATTCTTATGAAAGATGCGGATAAGAAACGCCTGTTGCGGGAAATGATTTTCTTTCGTCGCTTCGAAGATCGCACCTTTGAGGCCTATATGGAACGCAAGATTGGCGGTTTCCTCCATCTCTACTCCGGCCAGGAGGCCGTCGCTACCGGCGTGCTGGAAATGGCCAATGTTGGCCAGGGCGACAAAAATGATTATGTGATTACCGGCTACCGTGACCATGTCCACGCCATCAAGACAGGCGCGCCGGCACGCGAAGTCATGGCTGAACTCTATGGTAAAGAAACCGGCTCTTCCAAAGGTCGTGGCGGCTCCATGCACATCTTTGATGCCAGTCAGAATTTTATGGGAGGGTACGCCCTGGTCGGGCAGCCGTTTCCGCTGGCCGCTGGTCTGGCACTTGCCTGCAAGCATAAAGGCACCAAGCAGATTGCCATTTGTTTCCTCGGTGACGGGGCCAATAATCAGGGCACCTTTCACGAGACCATGAACATGGCCTCCATCTGGAATCTGCCCGTACTATTTGTTTGTGAAAACAACGGCTATGCCATCGGTACCCACATCGATCGCTCTACGGCGCAACTGGATCAGTACAAGCGCGTCGATACCGCCTATAACATGAAGTCCAGTCAGCATGAAGGTATGGATATCGAAAATGTCCTGCCGGCAGCGAAAGCCGCTATCGACTATGTGCGGAATGAGCAAAAACCGTATTTTATTGAATTTATGACCTACCGCTTCCGCGGCCACTCCATGTCCGATGCCAAGGGCTATCGCAGCAAGGAAGAAGAGGCCGAGTGGGAAAAGCGTGACCCCATCAAAATTTTTAGCAAAAAGCTGATCGACGCCGGTGTGGTGACGGCGAAAGATATTAAAGCCATGGAAAAGGAAATTGATAACGAAATCGAGAATGACATTATCAAATTCGCCGAAGAGGGTCCGGAACCCAGAATCGAAGATCTGAATAAATACGTACTGGACGATAACCCTGATCCACGCTGGATCGGTCCATTACAGAAATAACGAGGCTTAAAATGGCAGAGATAGCATATTGGGAAGCGATCCGTCGCGCACACGATGAAGAAATGGCAAGAGACCCGATGGTCATTGCCATGGGTGAAGATATCGGCGTCGCTGGTGGTACCTATAAAGCAACCGCGGGTTTGTATGATAAGTATGGTGAGAGCCGTATTATCGATTGCCCTATTTCAGAAAACTCCTATACCGGTATCGGCATTGGCGCGTCCATGGCCGGCATGCGACCGGTGATTGAGATTATGTCGATCAACTTTGCCCTGCTGGCGCTGGATACCATCGTCAACGCGGCAGCCAAAATACGTTACATGTCCGGTGGTCAGATTGCCTGTCCCATTGTCATGCGTACCCCCGGTGGTACCGCGCATCAGTTAGCGGCACAACACTCGGCACGTCTGGCGCGTATGTTCATGTCGACCTCGGGTCTGCGTGTGGTCACGCCGCGCGGTCCACTGGATGCCTATGGCATGCTGAAGTCCGCCATTCGTTCCAATGACCCGGTGATCATTATCGAACACGAACAAATGTATAACCTGAAGGAAGAAATTCCGGACGAAGAGTTCTTCCGTCCACTGGAAGGTGCCGAGGTGATCCGTGAAGGGACTGACATCACCCTGATTGGATACAACTACAGTGTGCATCTGTGCCTGGAAGCGGCCAAGCGTCTGGAGGCCGATGGTGTGAGTGCAGAAGTAATTGACCTGCGTTCACTAAAACCAATCGATCGTGAAACCATTCGCGAATCTGTGGAAAAGACCCACAAGGTCGTGGTTGCCGAAGAAGATGAGGCCCCCGTCGGTGTTGGTTCCGAGATCATTACCGGCATTATGGAAGATTGTTTCTTTGCCCTGGACTCGCAACCGGTACGTGTGCATGCGGCGGATGTACCTGTGCCTTACAACTACAAACTTGAAAAAGCGGCGATTCCCAATGCGGATGATGTTTATCACGGTGCATTGAAGGCGCTGGGTAAAATATAAAAATAATCCCCTCTCCCCATCGGGGAGAGGGTTAGGGTGAGGGGGAAAATTGGAAACCCTCACCCCGGCCCTCTCCCAAAGGGAGAGGGGGTAAATGGAAAAAAGAGTTTTCTTATGGCAAATCCCTACACAATCAAAATGCCTCAATTGTCCGACACCATGACCGAGGGTGTCGTCGTCAGTTGGGAGAAAAATCCTGGCGATAAAGTTGAACGCGGTGACATTGTGGCGACGGTGGAAACCGATAAAGCCATTATGGACGTGGAAGTCTTTCGTGAAGGTTATCTTTCCGGCCCGATGGCGGAAGTTGATACCGTCATCCCTGTCGGCGAAGCAATGGCCTATCTGGTCGCCAGTGCCGACGAGGTGCAGGCCGATGGTGCCGCGCCTGTAACGGCTGATGCCTCTACGCAGGAAGTTGCAGAGGAAGCGACTTCTGCGACACCGCCGGTCGATGAGGCGCCTGCGGATGCCCACATGATCAAAATGCCGCAACTCTCCGACACCATGACCGAAGGTGTCATGGTGAGCTGGGAAAAACAGATCGGTGATAAGGTCGAACGAGGCGATGTGGTGGCTCAGGTTGAAACCGATAAGGCCATCATGGACGTGGAGGTCTTTCGTGAAGGTTACCTGTCAGGTCCCATGGCCGAGATCGATAGTGTGGTACCGGTCGGCGAAGGCATTGCGTATCTGGTGGCAGACAATAAGGCCGTCATGGATAGTAAGAAATCAGTATCGGCGGGCTCGGATAAACCCAAAGTCAAACCAAAACCAATTCCGGCGGGTAAGGCCTTTCCGAAGACTCGTTCTGCGGCTATGCCCCATGGCGCCACACCGGCGCCGCGTCCCACCAGTAAGAATGCCACACCCTATGCGCGCCAGCTCGCCGGTGCCCATGGTATTGATCTAAACAGTGTTCCCGGTACCGGTCCTGGTGGCGCGGTGGTCGCGGCGGATGTGCTGAATAGTAATGTCCAGAAAACCTCTACCCAGCGTATTTTCCAGGTGCCGGGTGAAGGTCGCGCCATGTCGGCGATGGAAAAGGCCGTGTCGCACAACATGGAATACTCCCTCTCCATGCCGCTGTTCCGTGTCACCGTGCACATCGATCCCTCGGCATTGAAGCAGGCCTCCAAGGCCAAGGGCTATTCGTTGACCGTGACGCTGGCGAAGGCCGCCGGTCTCGCTATTGAACAACATCCCATTGTGAATGCGGTCTATCAGCATGAAGATCGGATTGTTGAGCGTGAACAGGTCGATGTGGGTATTGCCGTCGAGACGGAGGGTATGGGTCTGGTGGTACCGGTGCTGCGTGATGTCGTCAGAACCGATCTAACCAGCCTCAGTGCCAGCTGGGTGGATATGGTGGAGCGCGCCCGCGCCCGTCGGCTGAAACCGGCGGAGTATTCCAGTCCGACCTTTACCATTTCCAATATGGGCATGATGGGCGTCAGTCACTTCGATGCCATTCCGTCGCCGGGCACCTCGGCAATTTTTGCCATCGCCACCCTCGGTCCGCAGGGTATGCCGGTAACGATTACCGCCGACCATCGTATCGTCAACGGTGCCGATGCCGCCAAGTTTATGAACACGTTTAAAGGCCTGGTCGAGAACCCCACCTGGCTGGATGCCTCGATAGCCCCCGCCGCCGGTGTTGCGACGGGTAGCCGTTTTGTTATGCCAAAAGGTGAGTGGGACTACGACGTGGTGGTGATCGGTGGTGGCCCCGGTGGTGAAGACGCCGCCCGTGACCTGACCGAGCATGGTTTTAACGTTGCCATGGTCAACGATGCACCGTTCCCCGGTGGCGAGTGTCTGTGGCGTGGCTGCATCCCTTCCAAGGCCTGGCGTGCGGCAGCGGATCGTATTCGTGACCGTGCCCACGATGGCATGATGGGTATCAAGGCGAATACCAAGCCTGAACTGAACTGGACAAAACTCGAACAGCATCGCCGCGGGATTCTCGAAGAGCGTGGCAAAATGGCGCTGAACACCGACAAGGGTGTCAAGATCGATGTCATCCAGGGCTTTGCCAGCTTTGTCGATGCCCACACGGTGTTTGTGGACCAGGGCGGTAACCAGAAAGACCCACATGTACGTGCCCTGCAGGGTGACGGCAAGAAAGGTAAAAAGATTTCTTTTGGTGCGGCGATTATCGCTACCGGTGCCCCCGCCTTTGTACCGCCGATCCCCGGTGCCCGTGAAGGGGTCGACGCCGGTGGTGTCCTGACGTCTGATACGGTCTGGGGTCTCAAGGATGTGCCGAAACGCCTTGGTGTGATTGGTGGTGGTGCCATCGGTGTCGAAATGGCGCAGATCTTTCAGGACTTCGGCACCAAAGTGCAGTTGTTTGAAGGCCAGGATCGAATCCTCGCCGAGGTGGAACCGGAAGTTGCGAAACAGCTGACCACCATCCTGAATGATGACCCGCGTCTGACCATTGCAACCCAGAGCAAGATTACCGAGATAAAGGGTGAGCCAGGCAAGATGAAAGTGGTCTATGTCGATGCCGAGGCTAAGTCCAAGACCTATAGCTGTGATTACGTCATTATGGCCACGGGCAAGCGCCCGGTACTGGAACCGCTCAATCTGGCCAGGGCCGGTGTGCAGGCGGAAAATGGTGTCATCACAGCGGATAATCATTGCCGCACTAACGTGCCACACATCTTTGCCGTGGGTGATGTCATCGGTGGTCTGATGCTGGCGCATACTGCCGGTCAGCAGGGCCGCGTCGCGGCCATGACCATCTCTGGTGAAGACATGGTTTATGACCAGGACAAGGACTCCGGCGTCATTTTCACCCGTCCCGAGGCGGCCTTCGTTGGGCTCTCGATGGAGCAGGCCAAGGCCAGGGGTATCGATGCCGCCGAGGTCAAGGTCCCCATGAGTGTCGACGCCAAGGCCATGATTACCGGGGAAACTCAGGGACTTATCAAGATCGTCGCCGAGAAGGCCAGTCATCGGGTTATCGGGGTACACTTCCTCGCCGACCACGCCGACACCCTGATTGGGGAGGCGGTCATGATGGTCTCCGGCAATATGACCCTGGAACAGGTCGGGCAGGCCATTCACCCCCATCCGACCCAGACCGAGCTGTTTGGTGAGCTGGCACGTCGCCTGTCCTCGCGCCTGAAGCGCTCAGAGCGTCGTAAAAAGCCCAAGTAGTCATACCCGGTACCAGCATAAAAGGGGCGGTCTTTCGCCCCTTTTTTATGTTGGAACGGAAATTGCTATTTTCCGGTTATGAAAAATACTCTCCTGTCTTTCGTTGTCTCCGGCAGCCTGCTGCTGTGGCTCGGTAGTGCCCATGCCGGGCCACCGCGCTTTGACAGCTGGGGTAGCTGGGACGATAAAACGCCGCTGGCCAATGACAGGAATATGGTCCTGTCGGCAGTGGAGGCAGTGAGTACCGAAAAACCGGCCGTCAGGGTCCCAACGGAGCAGGAGACAAAGCAGCAGGAAACGAAAAAGCAGGGCGCAAAGAAACAGGACACGAAGAAAAGGCCTGTTGTCAAAAAGCCTGCATCGAAAATGGCCCCGCCAGTGTCTTCCGCGAAAGAGACGGTAACAACCGTGGGACCGCCGACTAAGAGTCGGCGGATATCTTCCAGTAGTAAGGAGGATCGCCTTATGCCGACCCCGGAACCGAAGGTGATTGTGATTCCGGGTCAGGCCGCCAAAAAGACCGGTAAAGAGGAGGATTTGAGCTGGTGGGAGCGCTGGCGACGTAAGCGCCAGGGTATCCCGCTAAAACCCATTTATATTCCTGATAGTCATGTCTATACCGTTCGTATGCAGGAGGGTAAGTGGCGCGTCACGGCGACGCGACTGGAGTGCAAGCTGTCCCAGGTCGTGCCGCATTTGGGACAGGCGTTGTTTCAGCAGTCAGTCGGTACGGCACTGGAATTTAAGCTGGCACTCGATCGTCACGATGAACAAATCCATCAGGCACGTTTCGAGGCCATACCTCCGACCTGGGGACACCAGCAGCATCGTCAGGCCATGAGCCTGCCCGCCAGTGTCCACAAGTCCACCCTCACCGTGCCTCGCGCGGGCGCCATGCGTCTGATCAACCAGCTGCTTGAGGGTATGGACCCGCGGGTGACTTATCGCACGGGGGCAGATGAAAATAGTGACGAAGTCGAGGTGACATTGTCGGCACTGACCTTTGCCGATAAGTTAGCGGGCTTTCAGCACTGTGTGAATCATCTGTTGCCGTTCAAGTTCGATGAAGTCAAAGAGTCGATCGTCTATTTCAATTTTGATAGCGCCCGGCTCACCGCCAAGGCGCAAAAGGCCCTGGCCCGGGTGGCGGAGTATGTGCGCCTGGACAAAGCGGTGAAACGGATTGTGATTGCCGGTTATACCGACAGTAAGGGGTTCCGGCGTTACAATTATCGCCTGGCGACGCAGCGTGCCAGGGCGGTGGAAAAATTCTTTCTTGCGCATGGTATTACAAAATCCCGTCTCAACCTCAGTGCGCGGGCCTTCGGGGAGAAAAAACCGGCTGCCTCCAATCGATCGGCCAAGGGCCGGGCCCAGAATCGCCGTGTCCACGTCACTTTATTCAAATAGGCCCGCCGCGGGGATCGTCTGTCACCGGGCTCTTGAGGTATAATCGCCGGATTATGCCGCGCCCGCACGCGGCGCTTTTTCGTGGCAATCAGGAGCACAACATGGGCGACATCAAGAAAGTCGTACTGGCCTATTCCGGTGGGTTAGATACGTCGATTATTCTCAAATGGCTGGAAGACGTCTACGGCTGTGAAGTCGTAACCTTTACCGCTGACATCGGTCAGGGTGAAGAGGTCGAACCGGCGCGCGCCAAGGCCGAGGCCATGGGCGTCAAAGAGATCTTTATAGAAGACCTGCGCGAAGAGTATGCCCGTGATTATGTCTTCCCCATGTTTCGCGCCAACACCATTTACGAAGGCGAGTATTTACTCGGGACCTCCATCGCCCGCCCGCTGATCGCAAAACGCCTGGTGGAGATTGCACAGCAAACCGGTGCCGATGCCATTTCCCATGGCGCGACCGGCAAGGGTAATGACCAGGTGCGATTCGAGCTCGGTGCCTATGCCCTGATGCCTGATGTCAAAGTCATCGCCCCGTGGCGCGAGTGGGACCTGAACTCGCGTGAAAAGCTCATGGCCTACGCCGAAGAGCATAACATCCCGGTCGACTTTAAAAAGAAGGGTAAGAAGTCACCTTACTCCATGGATGCCAACCTGCTGCACATTTCCTACGAAGGCGGTATTCTCGAAGACCCGTGGGCCGAGCCGGAAGAAGATATGTGGCGTTGGTCTGTGTCTCCCGAGCAGGCGCCGGATACCCCCACCTATGTCGAACTGACGTTTACGAAAGGTGACATCAGCGCCATTGATGGCAAGGCCATGACACCGGCACAGGTCATGGAATACCTGAATAAGGTCGGTGGTGATAATGGCATTGGTCGTGATGATATTGTCGAGAACCGTTATGTCGGCATGAAGTCGCGCGGCTGTTACGAAACCCCGGCCGGTACCATTATGCTCAAGGCACATCGCGCCATGGAGTCATTGACGCTGGACCGAGAAGTCATGCATCTGAAAGATGAGTTGATGCCACGCTATGCCAAGCTGATCTACAACGGCTACTGGTGGTCGCCGGAACGCCACATGCTGCAGAAAATGATCGACGCCTCGCAGGAGACGGTCAACGGTATCGTGCGTATGAAGCTGTACAAAGGCAATGTCTATGTCGCCGGCCGCCAGTCAGCGACAGACTCACTCTTCGATGCCAATATCGCCACCTTTGAAGACGATGCCGGTGCCTATAATCAGAAAGATGCCGAAGGTTTTATTAAGCTGAATGCCCTGCGTCTGCGGATTGCGGCGAAGAAACGTCAGTAAATTATCCATGCCTGGTGGGTGAGCATGTTGATGCGAAAGCTACCAGGCATTGCAAGCAATTCATTATTTCGTACCGTTATTCCCTCAGCCTGAAGGGCGGACACCACGGCGGGAATCCAAAGCATAAATTAACGACGCACCATTGTATGTTGTTGCAGAGTACCGTAATGGCATAGCCCAACATCACTTTAATGTGAGTAACTGGCTTTCCGCCTTCGCGGGAGTGACGATCAAAAGAACTGGCTCATCGCTATGACCGACGAAAAGAATCTACTCGACATCGACAACCATCACCTCTGGCATCCCTATAGCGCCATGCACTCGGGTATGCCGGTGTACCCGGTGGTGTCGGCTCACGGTGTTCGTTTAACACTGGCCGATGGCCGCGAACTGATCGATGGTATGGCTTCCTGGTGGTGTGTCATTCATGGCTATAACCATCCGCAAATCAATCAGGCCTTAAAAGATCAAATTGATCAAATGTCGCATGTGATGTTTGGCGGCCTGACGCATCCCCCCGCAGTTGAACTCGCCCGCAAGCTAGTAGAAATCACTCCCGAGCCCTTGCAAACGGTTTTCTTTTCCGACTCTGGTTCGGTCGCCGTTGAAGTCGCCATGAAAATGGCCATTCAATACTGGTATGCAAAGGGACAAAAAGAGCGACAACACTTTCTCACTGTTCGTTCCGGCTACCATGGCGATACCTTTGGTGCCATGTCGGTGTGTGACCCGGTGACCGGCATGCACGGCCTATTTTCTCAGGTCCTGTGTCAACAATTTTTTGTCGAAGCGCCATCGTGTCGCTTCGGTGAGGTGTGTCGGGAAGAGGATATCGCCCCCATGACTCAAAGGCTGGAACAACATCAGCAGGAAATTGCGGCGGTAATTCTCGAGCCAATAGTGCAGGGTGCCGGTGGCATGCGTTTTTATTCGGCGGAGTATTTAACTCGTCTACGCAGGCTCTGCGATCATTATGATGTGTTGTTGATCCTGGATGAGATCGCTACCGGCTTTGGTCGTACCGGCAAACTGTTCGCCTGCGAACACGCGAATATTGCGCCCGACATTATGTGTGTCGGTAAGGCGTTAACCGGTGGCTATATGACCCTGGCGGCAACACTCACGACGGAAGAGGTCAGTAACACAATGAGTCATGGAGCGCCCGGAGTGTTTATGCACGGCCCGACGTTTATGGCCAACCCGCTGGCCTGCACCGCGGCACTGACTAGTATCCGTCTGTTACTCGAATCCAGCTGGCAGCAGAACATCCAACGTATTGAATCAGGATTGGAGCAAGGCCTGACGCCGTGCCGCAAATTTGCCCAGGTGCAGGAGGTGCGGGTATTGGGGGCTATAGGGGTCGTGGAGTTGAAAATGCCGGTCGACATGAAAGCCATTACCGAGAAATTTGTCGCCGCCGGTGTCTGGGTGCGACCCTTCGGCAAGCTGGTCTATTTGATGCCGCCGTTTATTATTAGTAATACAGAACTACAACAGTTAACCAGTGCGGTCACGAGCATTCTGGCAGATGCTTAGTTTACGCTTTCGACGGGTGATCGGTTACCAGCGCACGGTACAGACTAAAAATCATAAACAGCAGCAAGACCGCGAACGGCAGGCCGGTGGCAATGGCGGCGGTTTGCAGGGCCGACAGGCCACCACCGATTAACAATGCCGCCGCGACCAGACCTTCGGTCACCGCCCAGAAAATACGTTGTGCAACTGGTGGATTGGGATGACCGCCGGCGGTAATCATATCAATGACCAGGGAACCGGAATCGGAAGAGGTAACAAAGAAGGTGATGATCACCAGGGTCGCCAGCAGACTGACGGCAGTCATCAGCCAGGAGGGAAAATGCGTATAACCGGCCGCGACCGGTACCTGCTCGAGGAAGAAAAATAGTGAGCGGGGCAGGTTCTCCTGCACGGCCGCCGCCAGGTGACCAGGGCCGAACATTTCGATATCCAGGGCACTGTCACCAAACACGGTGAGCCAGATAAAGGTCAGCAGGGTCGGCACCAGTAACACGCCACCGATAAATTCACGAATACTGCGGCCATAAGAGATCCGCGCAATGAACATGCCGACGAAGGGTGACCAGGCGATCCACCAGCCCCAGTAAAAGACCGTCCAGCCGTTCTGCCAGTGACCACCGGTATAGGTCTCCGTCCAGAACCCCAGGTAAAAAAAGTCGTTGAGATAGGCACCGATGTTTTCGACAAAGCCATTCAGAATAAAGACGGTCGGGCCAACAAACAGTACGAAGCCAAGCAGTAACAGGGCGGCGAACATATTGAGTTCGGAGAGGCGTTTGATCCCGTGGTCAAGACCGGAGACCACCGAGGTGGTGGCAATCGCGGTAATGCCAATAATCAACATGATTTGTACGCTGTGATTGACGGAGATCCCAAAGACATGCTGCAGGCCGGCATTGACCTGGGTGGCGCCAAGCCCCAGCGAGGTCGCGACGCCAAACATGGTGGCGACTGTGGCCAGGATATCAATCGCATGTCCCCAGCCCCCATGGATACGTTCACCCAGTAGTGGCTGAAAAATGGCGCGAATACTCAGCGGTTGTTTACGATTAAAGGCGAAATAGGCCAGTGCCAGACCGACCAGGGTATAAATCCCCCAGGCATGCAGACCCCAGTGCAGGAAGGTGGTCTTCATGGCGTCTTCCGCGGCCGCCGCGCTTCTCGGCGTCGCACCGTGGGGAGGCGTCAGCAGGTGATACATGGGCTCGGCGACACTATAGAAAAGCAGACCAATGCCCATGCCGGCACTGAACAACATGGCAAACCAGCCGGCGCGACTGAACTCGGGTTTGGCCTCGGCACCGCCCAGACGGATATCGGCAAATCGGCTGAAAAACAGATAGAGCACAAAGCCGAGAATCAGATTGGTCATGAGAATAAAAAACCAGCCGGCCTGGTTGGCAATCCAGGCCTGGGTCTCGGCAAAGGTCTGGCGCAGCTCCGTCAGAAAAATAAAGCTGGCCATGACGAAACCAAGGATGAGCAACGCCGAAATTACAAAGACCCACGGGTTGAGGTCCAGCCAGACCCGGTTGTTGCGTTTATAGACCCAGTTCTTCATGGTCAGGTAGTCGCTGCAATTCGTTGAACGTGATCAGGCTTTTTCGAAGATAAAAATGCCCCAGGCCAGATAGCCTTTATGTCCACCTTCAATCCAGTGATTGAGACCTTTTTTCATGCGCTCAACATACGCCGCGCTAACCAGCTCCTGCAATTCGGCCTGGCATTGCTCCGTCTCCTGTAAGACGCGGGAGTAATGATTGATCAACTGTGAGGTCTGTTCTTCAAAGAGTACTTCCTGCAGGCCCTGCTGTGAGGCCATGTCACGATAAAAGGCCGGCGAGCCGAGTGAGCTGAGATGGATGCGTTCCAGGATTGGCTGTAACACACCGGCGGGACAGTCATCGGCCTGCATGGGATCGGTAAAGACAAAGCGGCCACCGGGTTTCAGCACACGTGCGACTTCCTTTATCACCTCGTCACGATGGCCGCTGTGTAATATGGCATCCTGTGACCAGACAATATCAAAGCTGTTATCTGCGGCGGGGATCGCCTCGAAACTGCCATCGACAACCTCAATTTTATCGGTCAACTGACGCTGTTGATTAAGGTCACGATGGCGCTGGTTTTCTTTTTCACTGAGATTGAGCGCCGTTACCGAACAACCATAAGTGGCGGCCAGGTAGCGGGCGGCACCGCCATAACCGGCACCGATATCAAGCACCCGGGTGTTGGCACTGAGGTTGTCGAGTAATTCGGCCATATGTTTAACTGTCCGATGGCTGGCTTCAACGATGGACTCTGTGCTGTCCTGATACAGACCAATATGGATGTCCTCGCCGCCCCAGATGATGGCATAGAAGTTATCCGCGTCATCACTGTTATAGTAATCGCGTGCCGTCGTGACGGCGGCTGAATATTGCGCGCTCATGATTTGTCTACCTCACCTGTTTCACGATATGTTTTCTCGGCGATGTGCACCAGAAAGTCCGGGTCATTGGCCTTAAAGGTCTCCTGGAAATCACCATAGGTCTCGATATGTTGAAACCCGACTTCGTGCATCAGGCGACGCGTATATTTTTTGCGTAATGGGAACATATTCAAATGGTAGTCGGAACCATCAGGGAAGGAGTATTTAAAACGCGCCAGGCCATCATCCATGTGTTCCGGCTCGGCCACGACATCATTACCGCAGTAGTAATATTTGTGTTTGCTGGAAAAACCGGTATCCAGGATCGCATCATAATTACGCTGGTCCAGTAACAGTATGCCGTCATGATTGAGTGTGGCATAAAATTCCGCCAGGGCCTTACGCCGATCGTGCTCTTCAAATAAATGGGTAAAGGAGTTGCCCAGACAAATGACGGCATCGAATTGTTCATGCACTGTTTTGTTGAGCCAGCGCCAGTCCGCCTGCACGGTGCGCAGTATATGGCCGCGCTTACAACCGTTATCAAAGGCACGTGCCAGCATTTCCGGGCTGCCATCGGCACTGGTGACATCAAAGCCAGCCTCCAGCAGACGTACCGAGTGGAAACCGGTCCCGGTGGCGACATCGAGTACGCGCTCAACACCATAGGAACGAAGTTGTTCGATAAAAAAATCGCCTTCACTTTTCCAGCGGCGATCCCAGTCAATGAGTTCATCCCACTTCTCAACAAAGCTTTTGACATATTCCTGCTGATAATGGTCGGTCTGACGAATCGTGATCGGGTCTTTGCCAAATGATTGTGTTGTTGCTTTTCGCATAGTAAACCCCTGATAACAAATTTTGTTATTGCATTTAATGGTCGCAATATGTACGCATAGAAACCCTGTCGGTCGGGCACGGTTTCAATTTATGCAGACCCCCGGTAAGGGTCCATGTATCTTTTCGATACGAGTGATAATTAGCCGATTGAAAGACTGAACTATCGTAGATAAGCGACTCACATCGGGTGAGCGCTAATTTTAGAATGCGATTAGAATCGCACAGAACGGGTATCATAACACAAACCACGCCGGTGTGCGCAGGCAGGGGATTTCCCCCGCGTAGCAACAATATCGTGGTACCAGGTGAGTGGAATCTGCAGAAATATCCAGCAAAAAGCCCCGCTGCCTGCGCCGCTAAACACGGGGTAGCAGGGAAGCAGGAAAGGTCGTTGCAGCCCGCACCCGCGGTTATTTCCGCTCGAAACCACGACCACGGTTCGCCCTGTCTTGAGGTCTGCCCCAGAGGGATCCCCACAAAATTTTTAGTGACGGGTCATTACGAGGAGACACTGAATAATGACTATTTTTCAGTGTTGAGGTGGCCATCTCGAGAATATGCTGTGCATCACGAGATGGTGTCAGTTACCGGAGGGTAGCCTTTAGGGTGCTTCACTGCTTCGCAAGGACGGGATTTTTCATTGTGTATACAATGATATTTAAGTAACTCGTTGTTTTTGATCGCAATTTTGTGGGGATAAGTCAGGGTCCGACCTCTGTCAGGCGAAATACCGCCAGATTCATCCGGGCTTATTGGCGGACAGTCTGGGCGGTCCTCCGGCACGGATTGTCTGCTGCGCTCCTTATAGTATCCGTCGACTTGGTGTAGTCAAAGCCGGATCAGTCGATGCGCTCGCCGCTATTTGCGGCGTCAGGTTTTCGAAGGTGAAATCAGAGAGTATGACGTCAGGCAGTCGCTTTCGATGTCGCCCGTATACTCAGCAGCATTTCAGGCGGAGGCTTATGGGGGATGCACTCCAGATGGGGCGTTTATTCAGGACGTGCAGGGCGTGTACCGAGAATAACACCGCGCTGATGCATGTCCTGCAAAATTTGCAGGCCGCCATCGATAACGACCTGTGGGTCCGGGTGCTGGAGTTCCTCGGCGATCAGTCGCAGTACTTTGCTACCGTGCAGGCCCTGGTCCTGTTGCAACAAACCGAGCAGACGCGCCGTGACCATATTGAGGTCAAGAAAATGAATATCATCATCACTGTCGCGATAGACCAGTAAAAATGTCGGCGTCTCACCAGGGGCCACGGGAATAAAGTCCTGGCAAATTTTTTGTACCGGGTATTGATACTGTAAGGGCCAGGCCAAGGGTGACAGCACCGGCACGGCGTTGAGTAAATCTGTTTCAGCATCCAGCGGACTGGCATCAATATCCTGATCGAGGAGCGACAGGGCCAGTTCCACCCATTCATAATGGACCAGCTCCCGCAAAAAGGGAAAATCCTCCGGCTGCGGTGGACGCTCATTCTCCAGATATTTCAAAAATTCTCGCGGCATTTCCGGGAATAGCGGCGTGCGGGCGCGATGCTGTTCAAAGTAGTCGCGGATGAGTCTATGCCAGGCGGCGTCATCCATCAGGCGGCGCAGCACTGGAAAACTGCTGGCCATAAAGTCTTCGACATTATTATAGAAGACCTCGTTATAGACATCCATGCGGCGTGCCTCGATATCGGCTGGCCGTGGCGAGGTCTCCGGGTTACGGATGTGCGCGGCAAACTCGTATTGCCTCTGCATAAAAAGCGGTAAATCAGATTTTTTGTTGCTGGCGTTCACGTTGTTGAGACCACTTGTGCTGGTATTCGATAATCGTATCAACCTCGGCCAGCAGTTCCGGTACGGGTGGCAGGTTAAAGTCACGCTCCAGCAGGGTCGGGACGACACCGAAGCGGGCATAGGTCTGGTCAAGAATGTCCCACACCGGGTCGATGATATCGGCACCGTGGGTATCAATGATCAGGTCTTCTGCCTCATTGTAGTGACCGGCAATATGGAGATAGGCGATACGTTCGGCCGGCATGGCCTGCAGAAATTCTGCCGGGCTGTACTCACCGTGATTGATACTGTTGACGTAGATATTATTCACATCCAGCAACAGGGGGCAGTCGGCCTCTTCGAGGACGGCGCGAATAAATTCGATCTCACTCATCTCTTTGCCGGTGGCGGCATAGTAAGAGACATTTTCCATCACCAGGGGTCGCTCCAGGATATCCTGTACCCGTTTAATACGACTGGCGACGTATTTCACCGCCTCTTCGGTAAATGGAATCGGCATCAGGTCATAGAGATGACCGTCATCACTGCAATAGCTCAGGTGTTCGCTATAGCTACGAATATTGTGTTCGTTTAAAAAACGCTTCAGTTTGTGTAAAAAGGCCTCGTCGAGCGGCGAAGGGCTACCAATGGAAAGCGACAGACCGTGACACATGAAGGGGTAACGTTCGGTAAACTCACGAAAGCGCTTGCCCCAGCGGCCACCGACACCGATCCAGTTTTCCGGTGCGACTTCCATAAAGCTGACCTGGGTCGGAGGCGTCTCGGCCAACGGCGCCGCAAGGCTGCGCCGCAGGCCGAGGCCAGCGCCATGAACCGGGTATTGATTTGCAGAGTTCATGGTTTTTTGCGTGGCTTACATACTGCCGCCACAGCTGCCTTCTTTCATGACCTTTTTCTTTTTGTTGGAAGCACACTTGCCTTCACCACATTTGCCTTCTTTGGCAGAATCTTTGGTGCCGCACTTGCCTTCCATATCTTTTTGCATTTTCATATTACCGCCGCAGCTTCCCTCCGTGCTTTTTTGCATCGGTTTTTTGCTGCCGCAATTTCCTTCCATCTTATCCGCGACCTGCATATAGCCGCTGGATAATTCATGCATGGCAAACGGGCTGTTTCCGGTTGCGGCACTGGCGACATTACTCATGGCCATGCTTGCGGCAAAGGCAGTTCCCATCACAATGGCGATAGGCTTTACAGTGTGTTTCTTGGACATTGTTGGTTCTCCATTTCAGTTGAGCAATTACACTTCAATTGTGTTCTTGTATTCCGGGGACGACCGGTTAAACCGGTACCGATCTCCGACGTCCAGGGAATTATGACAGGGGGTTATCCCGAAAGTTTCACAAATGCCCGCGGCACCACTGTCAGTCTGTCTTGTAGCATTCCTACGTGGCGAGGTCCATCAGACTCTGCTGATATTGTTACTAAGGGCACAATTCACGCAGGCAGTCGAGATAGTGCTGCTCGTCGGGGGGCCGACTATCGCGCTGTGCCTGCCAGATCATCTGTCCCAGACACTCCATCATCGTGTGTTCTACTTCGTGGGCATTGGCCTGTTTGGCCATGAGTTGTTGATAACAGACGCGGATACCTGCCGGGCGATCGGTCTGTAGCTGTTCCTGGATACTGATGTGCATGGCCATGTGCAGGAAGGGATTGGTCTGGCCCATTTCCGGCGTATAGTCTTTATCCAGTTGGCTTTCTTCATCTACTAATAGTGCGTGATACTCGGGATGCAGGCGGATGATCTCGACAATCAGTGCCTCGAGGGGTTCCAGCGCGTCGTTGTCGCGGGACTTGCGCCAACTGTTAAAAAACAGGCGACGGAGTTCATTGCGGTCATTACCATACATAGCGGCACGATACCCTAAAATGACGGGTGGCAAAACGTCTTTGCCGAGGCGAATGCTATCCGCAAGGCCTCTCGTCGCGGCGGCATACTATCGCCAGACTATGATAATCTGCCTGTCATCACCACAAGGAGTCGCTTATGGCGCAAACAGACAAAATTGGCTGGCTGGGGTTTTTACTACGGTTTCTGGCGGCGCTGGTGCTGGTATTCGCCACGTATAATCCCGAGGGTTACTCCTATTTTGACTGGGTGTTTGGCAAGGCCGCCGGTGCCTGGCCACTAAAAACACTGGTGGGGATCGTCCTGCTCATTGGCTGGACTGTTTATCTGCGTGCGACCCTGCAATCGTTAGGGGGCTTTGGTATTTTCCTGACCATTGCCTTTTTCAGTGCCCTGTTATGGTTGTTAACCGATTGGGGGGTGATTCCCCGCGACTCGGTACAGGCGGTGACTTATCTGAGCGAGGTGGTGATCAGCGCCTTACTCGCTACGGGGATGATCTGGTCGCATGTGCGACGTCGGCTAACCGGCCAGGTGGATGTCGACGAGATCGATAACGATTAGTCGCCGGTTACTTTTTATTTGCGCCACGCCAAAACTCCCGCCTGTTGTCATGCGGGGTTTGCATTGCCAATCACGCTGAAAAAATAATCTTTCCTCTCTCAGGGAGGGGGAAGGGGTTAGGGGGAGGGGAAAACAAAAAAATCCCCGTGCGGTCTGCACCGACGGGGATTTTTTCTTTCGTGCCGAAGCGACTTACAACTTGTCGGCTTCCGCCGCCAGGTATTCGGCAACCCCCTTGGGTGAGGCATTCATGCCCTTATCCCCCTGGCTCCAGCCCGCCGGACAGACTTCACCGTGTTCTTCGGTAAACTGCAGGGCATCGACCATGCGCAGCATTTCGTCAACGTTACGACCGAGTGGCAGGTCATTGACCACCTGGTGGCGCACGTTGCCGGCGATGTCGATCAGAAATGATCCACGGAAGGCCACCGCACCGTCGGGGGTCTCGACATCATAGGCCTTGCAGATGCCATGCGTCATATCCGCCACCAGGGTGTAACCGACCTGACCGATACCGCCATCTTTAATTGCCGTATTACGCCAGGCGTTATGCGTAAAGTGACTATCGATGGAGATACCGATGACTTCGACGTTACGCTTTTTGAATTCTTCCAAACGGTGATCAAAGGCGATCAGTTCCGAGGGACAGACAAAGGTAAAGTCCAGCGGATAGAAAAAAATCACCGCGTATTTTCCCCTGGTCGCCGTCTTGAAGTTATAGTTATCGACAATTGAGCCACTACCGAGTACGGCAGGGGCGGTAAAATCCGGCGCTTCACGGCCAACGAGTACACCCATGTTAAGTTCCTTATAGTTGATTATTGCTTGAGTTGAAAAGTGGTTATTGCAGAGGCAATGCACCGGCGACTTCCGCCGTCACTGCCCGGAAATTGGCGAGTCTTTATTTCACCCGTAACGCGTCGCCGTCAAAGGTAATCCCGGCCCAGCCATAGTGCATAAAATTTCGAATGTTGGCGTGGTCATCGCCTGCCGGGTTGCCGAGGACGTCGTCTCGATAGTATTTACCAAAGCAGGCCAGGGTCTGCTTTACATCCAGGCCATTCAGGCGGGCAAAGGCCAGGATCTTGCACGAACCTTCGTTTTGACCGGCCCCGTTTATTACCGTCTTACCATTACGACCATTGCTAAACTGCGTAGGCGTATACTCATAGTGCTCATCGATCACCTCGATCACATCACTAAACTTGATACTGTCTGGCTGTCGATTCAGTTTGTTAATCAATTCACTGGGCGTCATATTGTATTTTACCTATGTTTATCTTTAGATATTGCGTTGTCGTTACTCTCATCTTTCTCTTCTCTTGAAGGTGAGTAAGTGCTTTTACGAACTGCAGCTCACCGAAATCTGGCTTGCCCATTCCGGCGGGTGGTCGGCGTAGTGTTCGAATGCCGCATGCTCCGCATACGGCGTCTGTAACAGTTTAAACAGCACCTCGATCTCGCTGTAGTCCCGCGCCTGCTCCGCCTGGCGAATGGCCTGTTCCGCCAGGTAGTTGCGCAGAATAAATTTTGGGTTGACCTGTTTCATGCGTGCCGCGCGTTCCGTGTCATTACTGTCTTCACTTTGCAGACGCGCCGCATAACGTTTGGCCCAGTGGTCAAACGATTCACGGTTAAAAAATAAATCTCTTATGTTGCCATTGCGGCCTTGAGCCGGAATCCGGGAATTAGCATCAGGGTTCCCGCCCAGCCCAGTCGGGCTAAAGCCCGAGCTGGCCGTATTATTGGGATTTGTAGAGTGGGCACCGTCCACCGAGCCAGAATCAAAATCACATAAACGCCGAAACAGGATTGTATAGTCGACCTTGTCCCTGGCCATCAGGTTCAGCAAGTCGTCACTCAATTTCTGGTCGCCGACGCTGACGGTCTGCAGCCCCAGCTTGGCGCGCATTAATTCGGCGTAGTGACGTACATAGTGGCCCTGGTACGCGCTCAACGCCTGCCGGGCCCACTCGGCACCCTTGTTCGGGTCTTCATCAAGTAGCGGCAACAGCGCCTGCGCCAGGCAACTGAGATTAAACAGGCCGATCTCCGGCTGCTGGTCAAAGGCATAACGGCCTTCGTGATCCGAGTGGTTGCAGATATAACCGGGCTCGTAGGCCTCCATAAAACCAAACGGGCCGTAGTCCATGGTCAGGCCGAGGATGGACATATTGTCTGAATTCATCACCCCGTGGGCAAAGCCGACGGCCTGCCACCTGGCGATGAGCTGCGCGGTGCGCACGATGACCTCGGTCAACAGTGCCTGGTAGGGATTCGCGGCCTGTTGCAGTTCGGGGTAGTGGTGGCCGATGACGTAGTCGGCCAGGGTCCGGATGTGTTCAGACTGGTGGCGGTAAAAAAACACCTCGAAGCTGCCGAAACGCACGTGACTTTGTGCGACCCGGGCGAGCACCGCACCGGGCTCGATTTGCTCACGATAGACCTCTTCATCAGAACGCACCATGGCCAGCGCCCGCGTGGTCGGGATGCCGAGGCCGGCCATGGCCTCGGAGCATAAATATTCGCGAATCGTCGAGCGTAGCACCGCGCGGCCATCGCCCTGACGAGAGTATGGCGTCAGGCCCGAGCCCTTTAGCTGGATCTCCCATTTCTGGCCTGTGGCCGTGGTGGTCTCGCCCAGCATTATGGCCCGGCCGTCGCCCAGCTGCGGCACGAAGCGGCCGAACTGGTGACCGGCGTACAACATGGCCAATGGTACACCGTTGGTGAGTACCTGCTTACCGCTCATGTATTGCGTAAAGTGGGCCTGGCACAGTTCCGCTGGATCCAGCTGCAGCAACGCCGCCACGTCCGCGTTGGCGTGAACCAGATGGGCGGGTTTGGCAAAAGGCGTCGGTGATACGAGGCTGTAAAAGTCCTCGCCAAGCGCAGCAAAGGAATTGCTCAGCGGTAGCTGATCAAGGGAATACTTCATTAAATTACTCAGGTATTAGCTTGCTGGCGATTGTAGCCAAAACAGGGACCCAATGCGAATTGCCTATAAGAGATAGATTGGTATAAAGAATATACCGGTATATACTTTAAAGATGTTTATTAAGACCGTCATTAATGCCCTGGAGCAGGCCCGTGTCCGCTACGTCCTGGTCGGGGGCTATGCCGTCGCGTTGCATGGCGCCGTCCGCGGGACGGTGGATCTCGATTTTGTCATCGCCCTGGAATCGCCGCAGTTTATTGCCGTGGAAGAGGCCCTGGGCCGCATTGGCCTGACGCCGCGCCTGCCGTTGACGGCGGTGGAGGTGTTTCACTTTCGTGAGGAATACATTGAGCGACGCAACCTGGTGGCCTGGTCATTTGTCAATCCGGACAATCCACTTGAGCTGGTCGATATCATCATTACCCACAATGCGGATACCCTCGATACGATTTACAAACGTGTCGCTAGTATCGGTGTGCCTATCCCCATTGCCAGTATTGATACCCTGATCGATATGAAGAGGCTTTCCGATCGGCCACAGGATCGGGAAGATATCAAGGCCCTGGAAAAACTACGATGAAACCAGTGCAATACTTTAGCGACGCTTACCTGGCCCAGGCCCGTCAGGCCAGCCCCGAGCAGGTACTCAACTTTCTTGAACAGTTTCGGCTGATGCAGGCGGCAACGACCGCGACGTCGAAATCAAAACTGATTAGTCTCAAGGTCCCCGAGGAGATGCTGTCCCTGTTTCGGGCACGATGTGAGCTCGAAGGGCTGAAGTACCAGACGCAGATCAAGGCCCTGATGACAAAATGGCTTGGCGGTTAGGGCGTAGATTATGTACCCGGCATCTGTTTTATAAAACAGGGGATCCCCTCTCCCCAACCCTCTCCCGGAGGGAGAGGGTAAATGGCGAATTGATTCAGATTTGATTCAGCTCATACCTGCTAGGATTTGGATAACTAGCGACTGTATGTATTTAAAACTGTTTTGATTTTGAAGTTCCTGGCACCTGGCACCTGGCACCTCGGACCTGGATCCTATTTTTTAACCGGAGTACATACCATGACCCCTGCTTTAAAACTCGCGGCCCTTGGCCTGCTGACCCTGACCATGAGCGCCTGTGTTTCTAACCCGCCGCGTTATCAGGCATCGGTGACCTATTCTTCGGTGCCGGGGGGATATTACGAGCCCTGGGGTTATTACTATTACCCCGATGTGCAGGTCTATTTTCATGTCAGTACCGGCGATTACTTTTATTTGTCCGGTCGTCGCTGGCTGCGGACGCGGGTCCTGCCGACGTATATTCATCTCGACTCACACGACCGGGTGAAGCTGCGTATTGAGAACGAGCGGCCTTATCTACACCACCGTCAGCATGTCGAGCGTTACCGGCCACGGCCCCACTACCGGCCGACACCGCAACAGGACCGACGCGAGCGTGAGGAAAACCGCCGCTGGTATCAGGAGCAACAACAGTTCAAGTCGCAACGACGTTATGCACCGCCTGCGGTGCAACACCGGCCTTCACCCGTACCGCGGCGAGACTCGCGCGAGTTCGCACCACAACCGCGTTTTGAAGCGCCGCTGTTGCAACCGTCGCCTTCACGACAGGTCAGGCCACCACAGGAGCGTCGGCAGGAGTCACCGCCTCAACGTCAGGAGCCACGTCGCATCGAGCGTGGTACTATTTTTCTACAGCCACCGGCCGATAACCAGTTCAGGCCAGGGCGGTCAAACGAGGGCCAGCGGAAAAAGTCGCGACAATCGTCGCCAGCAGATCAGGATGAGGAACCCGCGATGCAGCAACGCCAGGATCAAAAACGGTCGAAAAAATCTCGTCGTGAGCAGGAACAGGAGCAGCAGCAGCAGATCGACCAGCGCCGCTAAGGCGGTCGCGGTCTTTGCACCAGCGGCAACTGCGGGGCGTTACTTATTGTATGTTGCTATGGTGCTAGTCATTGACAGGGAGGGACAACATGAGCAAAGCATCGTATTTAAAAGCAGCGGCCATGGGCCTGTTAAGTCTGGGTGCGGCGGCCTGTTATGGTCCGGTCTATGGCCCCGCGCCGCATGGCACCGTAGTCTATGACCAGCCCTGGGGCTATTACTACTATCCCAGTGTGCGGGTCTATTTTCAGTACTCCACTGGCTATTACTATTATCCCTCCGGTGGCAGCTGGGTCCGCAGTCGCATTCTGCCGCCGACCATTCGCCTCGACCCGCGGGACCGGGTGCAATTGCATCTCGATAGTGACCGACCCTATCTGAAGAGCCCGCAGATCATCCGCAAGTACCCGCCGCGGCAGGACTACCGGCCGACACCGGATCGTGACCGCAAGGAGCGCAATCATCTGCAAAAGTGGTATCAGGAGCGGAGAAGATAGGGGCTAAGAAGCAGGTCCTAGGACCTAGGGTCTAGGTGCTAGGAACTTCAAAATCTAAACACTATTAAATCCATACAGTCTCTAGTCACCATTTACACCCTCTTCCTCCGGAAGAAGGTTGCCGTAGCGAAGCGTAGGTACACCTAATGAAGCCCGTAGGGATTCCAGGTGCGAGGTTTTAATCCCCGGAGCCTGATTTTATTTATTCTTCACTTTCGCGCAGGCGTGCGAGTCGGTCCTGTTCTTCATCGAGTACCGCCTGGATGTTTTGCATCAATTCATCCACATCGGTGACGTGTTCATCGGCGACAAACTTGCCGTGCAGTTCGCTGTCGGCGTGTAGTTCGCCGTCTTCATACAGGGCCCAGATCTCGTCGGCATAGCGACGGCCGCGTAACTCGGGGGCGTACTGGCCGTAGTAGGCCGTCATGTTATTCACGTCCCGTTCCAGCATGCTAAAGGCATTGTTATTGGCGGCGGCGTCCACGGCCTGGGGCAGGTCGATAATCACCGGGCCGTTGTCATCCACCAGCACATTAAATTCCGACAGGTCGCCATGCACCAGTCCGGCCACCAGCATACGCACCACGTAGCGCAGCACCACAGTGTGGTCTTCGAGCGCCTGTGCCGCGGTCATCGAGACATCACACAGGCGCGGCGCGACCTCGCCATGTTCGTCAGTGATCAGCTCCATTAGCAGCACGCCGTCGAGGCAGCCATAGGGTTGCGGCACGCGCACCCCGGCGGAGGCGAGGCGATACAGGGCATCGACCTCGGCGTTTTGCCAGGTATCTTCCTGTTGCTGACGGCCATACTTCGAGCCCCTGGCCATGGCGCGGGCCAGGCGGGTATCGCGCACCTTGCGACCCTCCTGGTAGAGCACGGCCTGTTTAAAGCTGCGCTTGCTGGCCTCTTTGTAGACCTTGGCGCAGCGAGTCTCGCCGCCGCTGCGCACGATGTAGACATCGGCCTCTTTGCCGCTCATCAGCTGGCGCACGACGTCATCCACCAGGCCGTTATCCACCAGGGGTTGAATGCGTTTGGGTATTTTCATGGCGCACTTGTACCTGATCCCGGCGCGGGAGGGAATGGGGTGCGAAAATATTTCTGCTCTATGGCACCTGTCGTTACCATACCAGTCGCCGGCCGCCGTGACCCGGCGGCAAAAAAATCCGCTGCTGATGAGGGGATTTCCCGTGTCATGACGCCTTACCCAGTAGACACAAACACTATTGGGAGAATCACATGAAAACACGACACACACTTCGCCTGCTCGCGGTCATCCTGGTCTTGCCCCTGTTCAACACCGCCTGCGTCACCACCCAGGTCAATGGCTATACCGATAACGATTTTCGCGGCCACAAGATCAAGCGCATCGCCGTGCGCGCCGCCAATGCCAACTTCGCCTTTGCGCAGATCCTCGAAAATGACATGATGGCCGAGTTCAAAGACGAAGGTATCGAGGCCGCCTCGTTCCTGGCCCTGTTTCCGCCGACGCGGGACCTGACCAATGAGCAGGTGGCCCGGGCGCTACGGGCCAAGGGCTACGACGGCATTATGTACATCAACCTGCTCGGCTCGGATTCGAAGGCCACCACCATCGGCTATATCAATACCGGCAGTGCCTATGTCTACGGTAACAGCGCCTCGTTTAGCGGCACCTCCACCGCAATGACCGCCATCCGGCGCTATACCTCGACCCGCGCCACGCTGTATGACGTGGCCAGCGGCCACAAGATCTGGATCGCCGACACCAACACCAATGCCGGTGGTCTGTTGTATCAGAGCGATGACACCCAGGCCGAGAGTATCGCCGAAGAGATCGTCGACTCCCTGCACAAGAGTGGCCATATCTAGAACAGACGCCCCTTAACCAGCAAACAGGCCGCCCCGCAGAGGGCGGTTTTTTTGCTATTGAGAAATTATTGAATCATTACAGGGAGTTACTGTCGTATTGGCGGGAGTCGAAGGCCCAGGAAAGTTGTGGTGAAGGGGTAAATAGGGGAGACTTCATATTATACAAATAGCATCACGTCATAGATCTCAGATACTTTAGCTGCCGAGCAAGAAGAGACCACAAGGTACTGCTAAATCAACTGAAAAGTATATTCAAGGCGTCATAGTTAACATAATAAATGAATTAATACGCTAATAATATAGTTTGTTTCTAATATTTAGTATATTATATACGTATAAATTCTCATATTAAGCGAATAAATACACTATACATATACTATAGAACCAATGACGGGATTAGGAAAAGCTGACCGGGAACGTTTATCAGCGGTGCTGAGGGGTACCAAAGGCACGGTCACTGTTGCGGAGGCATCCGCAATACTTGAGATGCCAGCTTCTGGCACGGCTAAGTTATTGGCGCGGTGGGCAAAAAAAGGCTGGTTGTCCCGTATTCGACGAGGCCTATATATATCAGTACCGCTGGAGTCACGCACAGCAGATGTGCCTTTGGAAGATGCATGGGTGATAGCGGATAAGCTTTACAACCCATGTTATATCGGTGGCTGGAGTGCAGCAGAATATTGGGATTTAACGGAGCAGATTTTTCGCACCGTCATTGTGTTAACAACGCAACGTCCGAGAGAACGCAAACAAACTATCAAGGGAACAGAGTTTTTACTAAGGTCGGTATCTGATAAGGCAATGTTTGGTTTGAAGTCAGTCTGGCGAGGGCGGGAAAAGGTGAATGTGTCCGATCCGACTCGCACAGTGCTCGACATGCTAAACGACCCCCAATTAGGCGGCGGTCTGCGTTCAACAATTGATATGTTCAGGAATTATCTTAATTCAGACAAAAGAGATTTAGGCCTGTTAATTGAATATGCAGATCAATTAGGCAACGGTGCGGTGTTTAAACGTCTCGGATTTTTGCTGGAAAAATATGCCGAGAATGACCAGAGCGTTATTGAGCAATGCAGAAAAAAACTAACAACCGGCAACGCCAAACTTGATCCCACATTAGAGACAGAAAAATTAATAACCCGTTGGCGTTTATGGGTGCCTGAGCGATGGGCAAAGGGGTAGTGTTTTGATCGATAGACAGGAAGTCATGGACTTTGCGCGTGAGTTTGGCCTCTCGCCGCAGGTAATTGAAAAGGATTACACACTCGGCTGGTTACTGGCCGGGATTGCAGCAAATCCTGAAATTGGACAGAGCTGGGTCTTTAAAGGCGGCACCTGTTTAAAAAAATGCTATTTTGAAACATATCGTTTTTCAGAAGACCTGGATTTTACCTTAACCAACCCGGAACATCTGGGTGAAGAATTTTTACTTGAGACGTTTAGTCAAATTGCTGCCTGGATATACGACAATTCAGGTGTCGAGATTCCCGCAGATACTATTCGTTTTGATATCTATGAAAATCCAAGGGGAAAAAATTCAGCACAGGGCAGGGTAGGTTATCGTGGCCCAATGCAAAGGCGTGGCGACACGCCACGAATAAAATTAGATTTGACCGATGATGAAGTCCTGGTACTAGAGCCCGTTATGCGTGAAGTACACCATCCGTATTCAGATCTGCCAGAAGAAGGTATACATGTTCGCAGTTATGGCTTTGAAGAAGTCTTTGCTGAGAAGCTACGTGCCTTGGCAGAGCGCGAAAGACCAAGGGATCTATATGATGTGGTCCATTTGTATAGACGTGAGGGTATCAATCCCGACCGCGCATTAATTATGAATACGCTAGCTGCGAAATGTCAGTTTAAGGGTATCGCAGTACCGACGATTGAAATACTTGCTAATCAGCCGGCAAGGATAGATCTGGAAGCAGACTGGAAAAATATGCTGGCCCACCAATTACCAGTACTACCGCCATTTCAGCAGTTCTGGGATGAATTATCTGATGTTTTTGACTGGTTGCATGAGACCAGGGAAAAAGCTGTATTAGGTGCAGTTCAAGCTTATGGTGGTGGAGAAATGGATGAGTCGTGGAGCCCACCACCGATGGCGCATGCATGGCACGCGCAAGTACCACTTGAGGTGGTACGCTTTGCTGCCGCGAATAGACTCTGCATTGACCTTGAATATAAAAATGAACATAGATTGATTGAGCCATATTCATTACGACGAACACGTGATGGAAATATACTACTCTATGCAGTTCGTCATGAAGATGGTGAATCGCGCTCATATCGGGTTGACAGAATTCAGGGAGCAACAGCAACGAATGTTTCATTCGTGCCAAGGTATGCGATTGAATTGACGGCATCTGGTCCACTACATGTGCCGGGAGCTATGCGCTCTCTGGTATAAATATGGCGAGTAATGTCTGGGAAGGCGCGCATATCTGGCAGGATGGGTTGGGATTAAAGGGCTTCCCCTGGAAAACAAAAAGCCCCGGCGGTTCCGCCAAGGCTAGTTGTCGACCGAGAATCCCCAGTCCTTTCGCCAATTATTGAAACCGAAGGGACGAATATCAAGGGAAATTTATAATTAATTACAGGCGCTTACTCCAGGGCTAGTTATCGACCGAGGCCCCCGTTTTTTTTGGGTTTGCAGAAACTGACAGGTGATAGTTGATTATTGGTGTTATTACAGTGAGTTACGCTATTTTTAAGGGCAAAGCCTTATGCGTAGAAATGTTGTGGTGAAGGGGTAAATGGGGGAAACTGGCTTATATAATTAGTATCGCGTCAAAGAGCGCGATCTTTAAGCTATATGGTGGATGTTAATCGCGAGTGTATGTCACAAGCAAAAGAAAACAGCCCCGCAGGTACTTCGAATAAAATCAGCACTTCACGATAAATATAAATTGGGTATCTAATGCAACAAGAAGAACAAAAATTCCTCAACGACCTCGACAAAAAGCTCTGGAACGCTGCCGACAAGCTACGCTCCAACATCGATGCTGCTGAATATAAGCACGTTGTGCTCGGTCTCATCTTCCTAAAATACGTCTCTGATGCCTTTGCCGAGCGCCGCGAAGAACTGCACAGCGCATTCAAAGACCCAAAGAATGACTATTTCCTTGGGGAAGATGCCGATGACGAGCTAATCCATGATGAACTGGAAATCCGCGACTACTACACCGAGAAAAACGTCTTCTGGGTGCCCGCATTAGCCCGTTGGGAGAACCTGCAAAACAACGCCAAGGTCGCGCCGGGAACCGAAATCGAGATCAAGAACGGCAAGAAGATCACCTACAAATTCACCAGCATCGGCAAACTCATCGACGACGCCCTGGAAGAAATCGAAAAGGAAAACCCCAAACTCAAAAATGTGCTCGATAAAAACTACGCACGCCGCCAGATAGACCCCAATATCCTCGGCCAGCTCATCGACAAAATCGCCGAGATCCCGTTCCACCACAAAACCTTGCACGCCAAAGACATCCTCGGCCATGTCTACGAATACTTCCTCGGCCAGTTCGCCCTGAGTGAAGGCAAAAAGGGCGGCCAGTATTACACCCCCAAGGCCATCGTCACCCTCATCGTCGAAATGCTTCAACCCTACAAAGGCCGTGTTTATGACCCCGCCATGGGCTCCGGCGGATTCTTCGTCTCCAGTGAAAAATTCATCGAGGCACACGACGCACCAGGAAGTGCTAGTGTCGCGGGAGGCAGGACGCCGGGAGCGACCAAAGGCGTGGGTAACATCTCCGTCTACGGCCAGGAATCCAACCCCACCACCTGGCGCCTGGCCGCCATGAATATGGCCATCCGCGGCATCGACTTCAACTTCGGCGGCGAACCGGCCAACACCTTCAGCAACGACAAACACCCCGACCTGCGCGCCGACTTCGTCATGGCCAATCCACCCTTCAACATGAAAGAGTGGAACACCGGCGTCAAAGACGACGACCCCCGCTGGCAATACGGCATCCCCCCCGCCGGCAACGCCAACTTCGCCTGGTTGCAACACATGCTCTATCACCTGGCACCCAACGGTAGCTTAGGTCTGTTGCTTGCCAACGGTTCTATGAGCTCCAATACCAACAACGAAGGCGAAATCCGCAAACGCCTGCTCGAAGAAGACCGCGTCGAATGCATGGTCGCGCTCCCCGGCCAGCTGTTTACCAACACCCAAATCCCCGCGTGCATCTGGTTCCTCACCAAAAACAAAAAAGCACGCGGCAAGCTCAGAGACAGAAGCAACGAAGTCCTCTTCATCGACGCCCGCAACCTGGGTTATATGAAAGACCGCGTACTGCGTGATTTCACACCGGAGGATATAAAAAAGATCGCAGGCACCTTCCACAACTGGAAGACAGGCGTGAATTACGAAGATATAGCCGCGTTCTGTAACTCGGCAACACTCGAACAAATTAAAAAGCACGACTATGTTCTTACACCCGGTCGATATGTCGGCGCAGCCGAAGAGGAAGATGACGGTGAACTGTTCGCGGATAAAATGGCGCGCCTCACCGCGAAACTGAAAGAACAGTTTGAACAAAGCGACAAATTGGAAGCGGAGATCAAAAATAATTTGGCGGGGTTAGGGTATGACCTTTGAGTTAACTACGCTAGGTGAATATGCCAGAGTCCAAGGGGGATATGCATATAAAAGTAAAGATTTCTCTGAATCTGGTAAATGTCCTGTACTTAAAATAAAAAATGTTCGATTTGGAAATGTTGATTACGCGGAAGCTTCATTCATAAGTGAAGAAATAGCTAATGAAACTAAAGACTGGAAGACTAAAGAAGGCGATATATTAATTTCAATGACAGGTTCTGGGCCTAATGCGCCTCAGTCACTAGTAGGTCGAGTGGCGAGAGTTTGGGAAGATGAACCTGACGCTTGGATTAATCAGCGAGTTGGTAGAATAGTTTTAAAAGAAGAAGGATCAATCCACCCTGATTTTCTATTTTATCTTATATCCACACCAAGAAGTCAGGACTATCTAGTCTCAAACTCATCAGGAAGTGCGAATCAGGCAAATATTAGTGGTAAGACTATTGAGTCGTTACCTTGTCCTAAAGTTGATTTTGACCAAAGCGCTGCAATAGCAAAAATTCTACGTGAACTTGATCAAAAAATATTGCTCAACCGCCAAATCAACCAAACCCTCGAACAAATCGCCCAGGCCATCTTCAAATCCTGGTTTGTCGACTTCGAACCCGTCAAAGCCAAGGCACAGGTACGTGCCAGTGCCGCGAAGGGCAGGACGCCCGAGAGCGGCCAAAATAGTATCAATGAAAAAGAATTAGAAGCCGAAATGAATCGCGCCGTCATGCGCGCCATCAGCGGCAAAACCGATGAAGAACTTGATCAGCTAAGCCCCGAACAACGCCTACAACTCACTACCACCGCCGCACTCTTTCCTGACGAACTCGAAGACTCAGAACTTGGTGAAATACCGAAGGGGTGGAAAGTCAAACCATTAGATAAAGTAGCAGACTATTTGAATGGCTTGGCTTTACAAAAATTCCCAGCAGAAGATGGCGAGGAGTCATTGCCAGTTATCAAGATTGCTCAATTGAAAAAAGGTGATTCTAAAGGAGCAGATAGGGCATCAAAAAACATTAAGCCAGAATATGTAATTGATAATGGGGACGTTATTTTTTCATGGTCGGGATCATTGTTTATTGATATTTGGTGCGGTGGTGAAGGCGCACTAAATCAGCATTTATTCAAAGTGACATCAGATAATTATCCCAAGTGGTTTTATTTGTATTGGACTAATTATCATCTTACAGAGTTTCAAAGAATTGCAGCAGATAAGGCAGTAACAATGGGGCATATAAAACGAGGGAATTTATCTTCTGCAATGTGTCTTGTGCCAGTTGAGAAGTTAATTAATTCTCTCGGTGAATATATTTCTACCTTGGTTGAGCTGTCTGTGAAACGCCGACTAGAAAACGAGAATTTAGCTAAGATCAGGGATTCACTACTCCCAAAACTTCTCTCTGGAGAAATAACTCCCAGCGATACCCAATCCACAGCGGAGGCCGTTGCGTAATGGCTACGATAACAGTTCCGAAAGATGTTAATTTCAAAGATATTGAAAACTTAGTAAAATCTGTTCATGAAAAACCGAATGCGACACTGAGATTACCTAATTCTTTAAATACATCTGGAGTATTTGGCATTGAGGCTTTAGTGCTTCAATTATTTGCTACATGGTTAAGAGCAGAAGGTGAACACATATTACATACATATGTTCAAGAACCAGAGAATAACGACAGTTTTTCCGATCTATGCAACACATTATATGGGATATGCGCATTATCCCTTTCAGAAAAAATAATTTCCGCAAACAAGTCAGAAATCAATAGAAGATTTTCATTGTTGCCAGCAGTAGAAAAAATTGAAAATGTAAGAAAAGAACTATTTAAACATGCGTTTAAAGGATTTTATCTTGCGATTCCTTCCATAAAGGCACCAGGAAATAATAATGAGCTATTAAGCCCTTTGTACAACAGGGGGGATGTTGTTGGGCGCTCTAAATTCTTTAAAATAACAAAAAAATCTCTAGATGCTGTTATTGCAAATAAAGAATATGAATTACCGGATCAGGTTATATCTAACATCTCGGAGATATTGCGTGAGTTATTTACAAATACACATAAGCATGCCCGTAAAGATGTTAAAGGTAATATTATAGAGAAGAATTTTCGATCTCTAAGCTTTATGACTGCAACATTAGATCGGACTAGATTGGAAAAAATATCCGAATCAGGTGGTGGGCAGTTATCATTATTTATTGGGGAATGGCTTGCTGGGAATAAGAAAAATATTTCAATGTTAGATATAACAGTCGTTGATTCGGGGCCCGGTTATGCCAGGCATTGGACTGGCTTAGATAAAGATAAGCTGAACTTCGACAAGGAACAAGAAGCAATAGTTGAATGTTTTAAGAAATATAAAAGTACAGATACTTATGAATCCTCTGGTTCTGGGCTTTCTAATGTCCTGAGAGATCTAAAAAACTTAAGGGGTTGGTTTAGATTGCGCACAGGAACTGCGCAGATTGAAAAATCATTTTTCGATAAAAAGGGAAGCACAAAGATTGAAATAAGTGACATCAAAGATAAAAAAGTCTTTGTTGAAGGGGTGGTGTTTAACATAATAATTCCTTTGCAAGAATCAAAAGAGGATTAAAAAGTATGTTTCTTTTTGATACATATTTTGATTTGAATGGCGAGAAACTGGAGGCGCTCGTAATTTTTTCAGGGCAATGCGAAGGTTCAGCTGAAGAATATGGTTTTTTGTTTGAGTCTAAATTAAGGAGTGCTAACCCTAGGCCTCGCATAGTTGTTTTCATATATCCAGAATACTTGAATGAGTACATTGGCGATATGTCGGTTCCCGGATCAGAGTTTTACGACAATATAATAAGATTCGGAGAGGATACACCTGTCCTAATTTGTAGCTTTAATGGTTTTGGTGAACTTAACTTAGTAAATAATATTTTCTTGGGAAACGAGGTGTCAGATGTAGGTGATTTTGGTGCTACTGTAGTACAAGATGGAGTGTTGCATCTGGCTAACAAAAGAAAAGATGCTGTGATTTTAAAATCACCACCAGGTACCGTCTTCGTTAAGCCATCAAAAAAACAATTGGGCGAATTTATTCAGGCATCGGGGCTAACGGTTGGTTATTCTGAAAACCAGTTTGTAGCATTTTCTTTACTAAGGTTTAGGCCTAGGAATATTAATTTAAGAAATATATATATAGATACATCTGGTATATCGGCTTTTGTCGAGGCGTTAACCTATTATCTCCATAAGTTTTCATCTGAAACATGCAAGCCGGTAAAGTACCATAGCTTTAAGTCATATTTTGGTCTTAATGATCAAAAGCCAGATGATACGGATGATATTTGGGTAATCATATCGGCATCTAATTCAAACAGTCTTGGCCGAAAGATCGCTCAAGAGTGGGGATTAATTGATGAGCAATCTGTAACCGTTCTATCTTTTAGTAATAAAAGTAAGGATGGGATAGGTGACTCTATAGTTTGTAATATCTCATCTATATCTGACGGCTATAAAGATCCAGATAAATTCTCACCAACAATAGGGGTAAAAGTTGTAGGAGAGAATTTCACCGCACAGGTATGTGAACCTAATCAAGTAATTATCAAGGAAATACATAAGGCGCCCGAAATTAGTAAATTTATCGAGCAATATAACAGTTCCGATATTTTTCGATGTTTAAAGTATGCTTCAGCTGATAAAAAAGTAAGACCTATATATATCGATGCGTTAGAAGTAATCAATAATGATAGTTCTCTCAACAACTGGCTGAATAATATTATATCGTGGTATACACCATCTACATTAAAATGGGTGATTTATGATAATTCACGGGAAGCCAGCTGCAAGCTTGTTGAATTAATTAAAGCGAATCTCGATAATTCAGAAGATTTGATACATCTTTCTTTTAAAGATGCTGAGAAGGAAATCACAGGTGGTGGTGCGCTATTGGTAATTGATCCAGTTATCAGTAACGGAAAGTCGTTGCTTAGGCTTAATAGAAATTTGAGAATTTCAGGACATAATGGGAATCGAATTTTTATATGTCCTATTGTCACTGCATCAAGTAAAGCCGCCTTTAAAAACTTTAAGAATGGCTTAACGTTTGGACCAAATAGTCTTAAATATCAGTTCTTCAGTTTCTATGAAGCTTTTGTTGGTCATATAACTACGGACAATTCATGGACTATGGAGAGGAAGGTTGTTGAGAATTTGCGCTCAGAGTTATGGAGGCATAGAGAGCACATACTTAGCCTTGAGGGTGAGGGATTAAATGGAAATGTTGGTACTCCAGGGTTAAGAAAGGATGCAAAGCTTTCTTTTACAAAAGACTTTGCCTTCTGGCGTAATGACTATATACCTGAAAATATAAATCCTGAAGCTGTTTATTTGACTGTATCCGCAATACTCCAAAGATTAAGAGAAAAACCATTTAGTGAGGATGATAAAGATTCTTTAGTTTCACATGTATATCAGCATTCCGTAATAGATCCTGAAAACTTTTCTAGATTTAATGATTCTTTAATACAGTCATGTTTATGGCGAGCTGCGAATGCGACAGAGGTTGATTACAAGAGTTCTGAAGAGTTAAGTGAGTCATTTTCAGCTTTGCTTCTAAGGCTTGTAGAGGACTTAAGTAATGGTATCGAAAACTCTGCATTAGATCTCTTGATGGGATTGGCTGTAGGAAAGATTGCTGTAACAAAGAATGTATTGGTAAATATAGTAGCTGAGTCAAAGGATAAGTTAGTTGATGTAGAGCATGCTATTGAATTACTAAAATATATAGAAAATGAATACCTTGACTAAATTTAAACGTAAAAGTCGTCTTTTATGATAACCGAAGACCAACTCGAACAACTCTGCCTCGACTGGTTCCGTGAAGGGGGTTATGAGTATGCCAATGGCTATGATATTGCTCATGATGGCGCGGCACCAGAGCGCGAAGACTATAAGCAGGTACTTCTCACAGGTCGAGCCTGTAAATTAAATTGTGTAACTGCTCATTAATTATTACTCTAATTTACAGGAGAATAAGGAATGAGTATAGCGATGAACGAAAAGGACATGAGAGCACTGGCAGCGGAGCTGGCGAAAAACAT
>CAJYAN010000005.1 GCA_913064945.1 uncultured Gammaproteobacteria bacterium
AACGCGCAGTGGAGTGGTGCGGTTTCCAAGAATCCTTACCTGTCTTTCAAGTTCAGTGGTGCCAAAATCGGCGATACCATCAAGCTGAGCTGGGTCGACAATACCGGTATGAGCGATTCTGCAGAAGTAAAAGTTAAATAAGGTCCAGGTCTTATTTAAACAAAAAGGCGATGCTTGCATCGCCTTTTTCTTTTTACGGTCAGCAAATTTTGCTAGATTGCCTGTTTATTGTTGTCGATGGAATTCAGATATGTCTCTCCCCTTTATTGAAATTGCCACAAGAAATGCACAGGCGAGTGTTATCTGGTTACACGGGCTTGGTGCGGATGGACATGATTTTGAGGCCATTGTGCCTGAATTGAGTCTGCCGGAAAGCAGTGGGGTACGATTTATTTTTCCTCATGCGCCAGAGCGCCCGGTCACCGTTAACCGTGGCTATGTGATGCGCTCCTGGTACGATATTCAATCACAGGATATTGATGCCATGCAGGATGCCGCCGGAATTCAGGCGTCAGCGGAACAGATCGCTGCCTTGATCGACGTTGAGCATCGGCGCGGCATTGCCTATGAAAAAATTATGCTGGCCGGCTTTTCACAGGGCGGGGTGATTGCCCTGCAGGCCGGGCTGCGTTTTCCACATCGTCTGGCCGGTATCATGGCATTATCCACCTACCTCGCCTTGCCGGCGACGCTGGCGGCAGAGGCGAGTCCGGCAAATCGTGATGTGCCTGTCTTTATGGCGCATGGCATTGATGACTCGGTAGTGCCTTTTTCGCTGGGAGACAGATCACGACAACAGCTGGTCGCACAGGGTTACCCGGTAAGCTGGCATCAATATCCGATGGATCACTCTGTCCACCCGGATGAGATTGATGATATTGCTGCCTGGTTAAGGGCGATATTTATCATCACTTAAAACTGCGGTCTGTATCACGTCGCGAAGGAAAAATTTGTTTAAGACTGTTTACAATTTCAGTGGATTGACAATGTACAGGATGCTTACCGAGATAATACTATTAGCGGGACTGTTATTTTTACAGGGCTGCAGTGTGATGCCTCGCACCCCGGCACCTCTGGAGACGATGCTACAGGCGGCGCTGCAGCAATCGAGCGAGACAGCAGGCGTTGAAGAACCCGCACAGAGGCTGCCTGTCAAACTTGATTATGAACTCAAACATATCGCCTTGCCGGGCGAGGATCTGCAAATTGCGTTGGCGATAAAGCCCTCGGCTGATTTTATATACAGCGTCTACGCGGTCAAGGTGCCTGATGCCTTTGAGGTGGAAGCGCCGCTGCAAACGATTAATCTTGGTCGCTTAAAGGCGGGTGAGATATATCATCAGGATGTCTGGGTCAAGCCGCGACAGGAAGGTCTGTTTGCAATTAAAATTTTTCTTGTCGTCGAGACAAAGGGTGGGCTGCCGCAGCTCAAGCTGGTCAGTATTCCGATCTCGGTGGGTCCTTTTCTCAAAAGCCCTGTGACCTTGCAGTAGGACCGTTGGAGATATGACAGAGGCGGGTGACTCGTGGCCCAGGGTCCAATAGGCCTGCTCTGCCGTCGCCAGTCCCGATTCCTGTCGAGCTTACAGGTGTGGCTGGTGATCGCATCGATGCCGTGCAGGAGAGAAAGGCCCTGGAGGCGGGGGCGGCATCGCGAGCTGGTTAATTTCACGAATTAGTCAAATTGACCAAAAATCAGCGCCGACGTAGCGGCAAAACTGCGGTAAAATCCTACAGCGAAACAGGTCGTCTACCCGTAACAGGTCGTGATTTCGGTGTGGCTCAGGAGAGTGAGCCACGGCGCTGCAGACCTGATCACAGCGTACGGCCGGGGTTAACCAACACAACATAGCGTAAAGGTTTCAGTTTCAGATATGGAAACAGCATCCAACCAGAGTACGAAATACCACACCGATGACCTGCGTATTGTCGGGATCAAAGAGGTCAGCGCCCCCGAGGCCGTGCATGGTGAATATCCTATTACCGACGTCGCCTCGCAGACCATTTGTGACACCCGCAATGCCATCCACAACATTCTACGTGGCGCAGATGATCGCCTGCTGGTGATTATCGGTCCCTGCTCAATACACAATCCTGAGGCGGGTCTGGAATATGCCAGTCGTCTGGCCGAGATTCGCACGCGACTGCAAAAAGACCTGCTCATTGTGATGCGGGTCTATTTTGAGAAGCCACGGACGACGGTTGGCTGGAAGGGCCTGATTAATGACCCGGACCTGGATGAGACCTACAAAATTAATAAAGGCCTGCGTCTGGCCCGAAAGGTGTTGCTGGATGTGAACAATCTCGGCGTGCCGGCGGCAACCGAGTATCTAGACCTGATTACCCCGCAGTATATTGCCGACCTGATTAGCTGGGGCGCGATCGGTGCCCGTACCACCGAGAGTCAGGTACACCGCGAGCTGGCCTCGGGACTGTCCTGCCCGGTGGGATTCAAGAATGGTACCGATGGCACTTTGAGTGTGGCGATTGACGGCATTCGTGCCGCCGAGCGGCCGCATCATTTTCTATCGCTGACCAAGGCCGGGCGTTCGGCCATTTTTTCCACCTCGGGTAACGATGATTGCCATATTATTCTGCGCGGAGGCAAGCGTCCCAATTATGATGCCAAGCATGTGGATGCCGCTGCCAGGGCGTTAGAAAAGGCCGGTCTGAGGGATAAGCTCATGGTGGACTGTAGTCATGCCAATAGCGCCAAACAGCATAAAAACCAGCTACAGGTGGCCGAGGATGTGGCGGCACAACTACGCTCCGGTGAGCAGCGCATCATGGGGGTCATGGTCGAAAGCCACCTGATAGAAGGGCGGCAGGATGTGGTGCCGGGTAAAGAACTGGTCTTCGGTCAGAGTATTACCGATGCCTGTATCGGCTGGGAAGACAGTGAGTCATTACTTGAGAACCTTGCCGACGCGGTACACCAGCGCCGGCAGAGACAGGCAAAAGTTATCTGAGCGACGTCCGCGTGGCGTCTTTATGGCGCAGCAGATAGGGCTGTTTCTGTGCCAGGACCTGCGAATTAATAGCGCTGCTAGAAGACTCCGTTGCGCTGTTGTGTTGATGCTCCGGCATCAGGCTAATCAGGGCCGCCAGACCTAAAACGGCCAGCATTAAAGATATTAGTTTTCTGGTATTGGTATGCATGCTTAATTTCCCCCCCCTAAATTTAATTGTGCAATCCTGGCAGGGTTGTGTGTCCATAGAATGACAGGACGGCGAGTATATGCCCTTTAGTCGCCGCCGTCAGTCAGTAGATCTACATAGTGATTGTAGGGAATGGCTGACAGGGCTTACCGAGTGACGATAATCGGGAGGCAGCTTGATATCGCCAAGCTCCGCGCTGGCCATGAGCTGGCGAAAGGTTTTGCCATCGAGATGTATCAGGGCCTCGTGATCGCCACCTTCAAAGTAGACGTCACGCGCATTCCATATTTGCTGATCAATGATGCTGTCAAAGCCGTAGGCCTCGCAAACGGGCGGCACCGAGCCTGGCAGACAGTCATAAAAAAGGTCGGCAATTTCCGCCTCAGAGGCCAGGGCAAAATCCCGCTGCAGGGTCTGGCTAATATGAGCAATGTCCACATTGCGGTCTGCGGGTACAATCGCCATGAGGTAACCGTAACCATCGCCAAGGACGACGCACTTGGCGAGTTTTTTTGCCGGAATTCGACTAATGCGGGCGGTAGCGAGACTGCTGTAGGTACAGGGGTGTGATATGACATCATAGGGAACCTCTTCCCATTCCAGATATTCCTGAACGGTCTGCGCCAGACTCATTATGGGCCTCCTTGGTGGGCTGAGGAGTAAGTGGGGTAAGATTTAGTGTAGACGATCCTGGCCAGGGTTAAAGGCGGGAGCTTTACGCGGATATAGCCTCAGGGGCACCGCTCAATATATATAGTACAGGGCAAGCCTGTTGACGAACTGAACAATGGGGAACAGATATTCACCGAGCAGTCCACTGGCCAGCAGGGCAACGATTATGATCAGGCCAAGCGGCTCAATGCGGGCCAGGGGTCTGGCCAGGCTCGGAGGCAGTAAGCCGACAGCAACGCGCCCGCCATCCAGTGGCGGCAGGGGCAGCAGATTAAAGACCATTAGAATCGTGTTGACCAGAATGGCAATGGTGCACATGACAATGAGCATGCCGACCAGGGGTGTGGGGAGGAAGGTCAGCAGGGTTAAAATCTTTGCCAACAGGGTCCAGGCCAGTAGCATTATGAAATTACTGCCGGGACCGGCAATGGCGACCAGCACCATGTCGCGGCGTGGCTGGCGGAGTAGCTGCCAGTTAATCGGTACCGGTTTGGCCCAGCCAAAGACAAAATTCGTCAGGATCAGCATCAGCAGCGGTACAATAATGGTGCCGACGGGGTCGATGTGGCGCAAGGGATTTAGCGATAGCCGCCCCAGGCGCGACGCCGTATCATCGCCCAGCTGCCTGGCCACCCAGCCGTGCGCGACTTCATGGACGATAATGGCAGAGAGGACGGGTACGATGGAGAGCAGCACCAGCAGCCAGGTAGGTAACGTGGCAAAATTCATGAATTAACAGATTTCCGATTTGGGATGTAATGGAAAGCGACCGATTTCTGACAGTGAACCATCACTGCCAATTACACTATCGTATCGACAAGCACGCGACGGCACAAGCAGCGGTGGTCTTGCTGCATGGCCTGTCGAGTAACCTGACGCGCTGGACCGAATTCCTGCAGCACACCGTCCTGACGCAGGACTGGACGATGCTGCGCCTGGACCTGCGCGGTCATGGTGAATCGCGTTATCGCGGTAAGCTGAGCACCGGCCTCTGGGCGACGGACCTGCAGCAGGTGCTTGCCGCCGAGAATATACAACGCGTGGTGATCGTCGGCCACAGCCTCGGTGCCAGAGTGGCTGCCGAATATGCCCGTCAGTATCCAGACAAATGCCTGGGTATCGTATTGATTGACCCGGTGGTCCCCGAGGCATTACAGGGGCGCGGCCTCAGGCTCTATCGCCGCCGTTTTGTTTTGAAGGCCTTAATCTATGTCGTGCGTTTGCTCAATGCGCTGGGGCTGCACCGTCGGCATATCCCGCTGCGTGACCTGTTTGAGCTGGATATCAAGACACGTGCGCTACTGGCCAGCCAGTCGCATGAAACGATCGCCAGGCAGTATATGAGTCCACGCATCGACCTTGAATTTAACCCGTTGGCGAACTACCTGCAGGACATGCTGGAGACGCTGTCAGCCTTTCCGGAGATATTGCACAGTTCTGTGCCGGGCCACATTTTGCTGTCATCGGGAGGGAGTATTTCCAGTGTTGATCTGCTGGAACATTACTTCAGGCAGGGTCGAAATCTCAGTGTCGAACACCTGGAGGCCGATCACTGGCCGCTCACTGAGAAACCAACGCAGACGCGAGAGGCTATTGAAAAAGCGATCCGCGGCATCGCCTTAAATCACCGCAACGCTTAAGGCCACCAGATAAAGTCCTCTCAAGGTATTCAGCACGGTGTTCGAGGTCGGCATTTGCGTCTTGCCAGCGATACACAGGCGCTACCGGCACAGTCGTCCAGGGTCGTTTCAATTTTAAGGGGCGATGCCATTTCCCGTTGAAATAGGGCGCGAAACGCCGTGTCCGTCAGGTTATTGCAAACGGCTGGCGGGGCTGAGTATTGTCCTGTATAGCAAGGTTCGAGGTTGTGTCAGCTGCTGGCATCAAAAGCTGAAATGGTTTTACGGTAACCGGACTTCGGTTTCACTCGGGCGTAGATGCCCGAGGTTGGTCTGCATCGAATAATGACAGGTAATTTTTTGTTTTTTGTCGTAGGCTTACAGGGCTTATAGGGCTTACGGTGAAAAAACCGGGGCTTGGCAGGGAGTATTACTGTAAAAATCTCTACAGGTGACGCTATATAAAAGTATGGGTGAAGGGATGCCGCAGCGGGGAAAAATTGCACTGGTCATGACGGGCGGCGGGGCACATGCTGCCTATCAGATCGGTGTCTTACTGGCCCTGACCAAAATGCTGCCCAAAACAGCGGTCTCACCGTTTTCCATTATTTGTGGCACTTCGGCAGGTGCGATCAATGCCGTCGCGCTGGCCTGTTATGCCGATAATTTTCGTCGTGCGGTTTCACAGATGGTCTCGGTATGGGCCAACTTCAGCATGGATCAGGTGATTCGTGCGGATACCTTTGGGCTCCTCAAAACCGGGGCGCACTGGATGCTGGCAATGATGCTGGCAGGCCTGGGCAGGCAAAACCCGCTCAGCCTGTTAAATCGCCAGCCGCTACATGATCTCCTGTGTCGACGTATGCCACTGGATAGCATTCAAAAGAATATTGATGCCGGACTTATTCATGCAGTGAGCGTGACGACCTCGGGTTATGCCTCAGGTCAGTCTGTCACTTTTTTTCAGGGGCATGAAGACATCCCGATATGGCAACGTATAAATCGCGTCGGTTGTCGGGAACGGCTTACCGTGGAACATCTGATGGCATCATCGGCGATTCCTTTTTTGTTTGAGCCGGTCAAGATCCACCGGGAGTTTTTTGGTGACGGCTCCATGCGACAAATGGCACCGCTGAGTGCGCCGCTACATTTACAGGCGGATCGTTTACTAGTCATCGGCAATAAACCCGAGGGGCTGGGTAAGCCAGGGCGCGTACAGGTCGATGAGTCACCGACACTGGCCGAAGTAGCCGGGCATGTACTGAACAGTATTTTTCTAGACAGTATGGAGGCGGATCTGGAACGTCTAAAACGTATTAATAACACCATTACCCTGATTCCGGATCACCACTTGCGTGACAATGGCCTTGACCTGCGACGTGTCGAGGCAAGAATGATCTCTCCCAGCAGGGATCTGGCGGAGGTGGCTCAACCTTATGCCAGTGAATTGCCACGTAACATGAAACTCCTGCTGCGGGGGATTGGGGCGCTCCATAAAAAAAGTTCAACGCTGGTGAGTTATCTGTTATTTGAAAAGGCCTATTGCCGGGAACTGATTCGACTCGGTTATCAAGATACGCTGGTTCAGGCCGATAGTATAAAAAGCTTTATTGGTGAAGGTCTGGAGCAAATTTAATTCGGCAGTAATATTCAGTTGCAGGATTCATTGTCTGAATTAAAATCTGACTGGTGATTGATCTAAGATTACCGAGGTGTTGTCAGGAAACTAAACGAGTGTGTCACTGTCCACTAATGCAAGGAGGGGAAAGGTGAGAATTGCAATTGTTGATGATGACGTGCAATTGGCCGAGCTAATGCAACTATGGCTGGAGGCAAAGGGTTACGCTTGTTCGTTATTTAGTAGTGGGCGCGTGTTTCTCAGTGAACTCAAACGTGAAACCTATGATTTGGTAATCCTCGACTGGATCATGCCCGAAATGGATGGCGAGGCCGTCCTGACCCGAATGATGAGTAACACTCAGCAGAGCATACCGGTTATTTTTGTCACTTCCAAAACGCGTGAAGATGATATCGCCCATATCCTGAATCTGGGTGCCGATGATTACGTCACCAAACCGGTGCATGAAAAAGAATTACTGGCACGTATTCTGGCGGTTACCCGGCGAACCATGCCTGAACAAACGCAACAGATCCTTGAAGTCCCCCCGTATCACATTGATGTTGTCAGCCACAGCGTTACTTATCAGGAGACCACGATCAATCTGACGCAGAAGGAATTTGAGCTGGTGCTGTTTCTGTTTCGTAATGCCGGTAAGCTGCTTTCTCGCGGGCATATTCTCTCCAGTGTCTGGGGTCATGGTGAGGACTTCAGTACCCGGACGGTCGATACCCATATCAGCCGAATTCGGAAAAAACTGGAATTGACCCCGGAGAACGGCTGGAAGCTTTCGGCGATTTATCACCAGGGCTATCGCCTGGAGCATCTGGGTGCCTAGCCCCGCGTAATCACCCGCCGCGCCTAAGGAAATGCCTGTCGCCGGGTCGACGGCCGCGTCCCCACCTGTGCGTTGGTCGCCAGATGCCAGTAATAAACCCGCTATTTATCATCTGAAAGACGAAAAAAGCATACTGTAGCGCAAAGCAGGCGTATAATACGCCGCTTTTGCGCCCCTGTGAGTACCTACCCATGACCGATATCAGCAAGCTCCGTAACATTGCCATTATTGCCCACGTTGACCACGGCAAGACCACCCTGGTCGATGAACTGCTCAAGCAGTCCCAAACCCTGGATTCCCGGGTCAAGCTGGAGGTGCGGGCGATGGACTCCAATGCGCTGGAAAAGGAGCGTGGCATTACGATTCTGGCCAAGAATACCGCTATTCGCTGGAATGACTACCGCATCAATATCGTTGACACCCCTGGACACGCCGACTTTGGCGGTGAGGTGGAGCGAGTACTCTCCATGGTCGATTCCGTTTTACTGCTGGTGGATGCCGTCGATGGCCCAATGCCGCAGACGCGTTTTGTGACCCAGAAGGCGTTGGCCCGTGGTCTGCACCCGATTGTGGTGATTAACAAGATTGACCGTCCCAGCGCCCGTCCCAGCTGGGTCCTGGACCAGACCTTCGACCTGTTTGACCGCCTCGGCGCGACCGACGAACAGCTCGATTTCCCTGTCATTTACGCCTCCGGCCTGGGTGGTTACGCCGGCGCCGATGAAACGGTGCGTGAAGGAGATATGACCTACCTGCTACAGACCGTGGTCGATAAGGTGCACCCGCCGCAGGTCGAGCGGGAAGACCCCCTGCAGCTACAGGTGTCACAGCTGGACTACAACAGCTATGTTGGCGTCATCGGCATTGGCCGTATTGCCCGTGGTCGGGTCAAGACCAATACCCAGGTGACGATTGTAGGCGCCGACGGCAAGCGCCGTAATGGTCGTATCTTACAGATTTTTGGTTTTCTCGGTCTGGAGCGTATCGAAGTGCCGGATGCCGCCGCCGGCGATATTATTGCCTTCACCGGTATTGAAGACCTGAATATTTCCGACACCCTCTGTGATCCGAACGCGGTTGAAGCCCTGGTGCCTTTATCGGTGGATGAGCCGACCGTGAGCATGACCTTCCAGGTCAACAACTCACCCTTCGCCGGTAACGACGGTAAGTTCGTCACGACCCGTCAGATTAAGGAACGCCTGGAACGTGAGCTGCTGCACAACGTGGCCCTGCGCGTCGAGGAAACCGAAGACCCGGACAAGTTTCGCGTCTCAGGCCGTGGTGAGCTGCACCTCTCAGTGTTGATCGAAAACATGCGCCGCGAAGGTTTTGAGCTGGGTGTGTCGCGTCCCGAGGTTATTATTCGTGAAGTCGACGGCGTCAGGCAGGAACCTTATGAGCAGGTGACCATTGATGTGGAAGAACAGCATCAGGGTAGTGTGATGGAAAAGATCGGCGAGCGCGGCGGCGACCTGAAAGATATGGTGCCGGATGGCAAGGGCCGTGTGCGTCTGGATTACATTATGCCGGCACGTGGGCTGATCGGTTTTCGTACCGAGTTTTTGACGGCGACCCAGGGTACCGGGCTTATTTATAGTGTTTTTGACAGCTATGGTCCTATCAAGAAGGGTGATTATGGCAGCCGCAATAATGGCGTGTTGATCTCCAATGGCAAGGGCAAGGCCGTCGGCTTTTCGATTTTCAATTTGCAGGAACGTGGTCGTATGTTTGTCAGCCACGGCGACGAAGTCTATGAAGGTATGGTTATCGGCATTCACTCCCGTACCAATGACCTGGTCGTCAACCCGCTCAAGGGCAAACAGTTAACCAACGTTCGGGCCTCCGGTACCGACGAGGCGATTACCCTGACGCCACCGATTCGCCAGTCTCTGGAACAGGCTCTGGAATTTATCGATGAAGACGAGCTGGTCGAGGTCACCCCCAACCATATCCGTATTCGTAAAAAACTGCTCATTGAACACGAACGCAAAAAGGCCTCCCGCGAGGCCAAATAAGGCCCCGTCACGGCGGGCGATGCCGTTGTCATAAAAGCGTCACCTCCCCGGAGTATTCTTGCTCCGGGTTTGTCCCTCTATGGATGTTGGGGCATTTTGATATGCATCCTGTCTGTCAAGAGGTGAGGTAACTATGAGTATTGCCGTTTTAAAATGTCGTGCCGACGTGGAAGATTTATATCGTGAGTTAGACGTGGTGATACAGCATGGCCAGCTAAATGCCATGTTTCAACCCATCGTTGATATCCACGCGCAGAAAATTCTGGGCTATGAAGCCCTCATTCGCGGACCCTCGGATAGCCCCCTGCATAGTCCGATCACCCTGTTCGAGACGGGACATAGCCATGGCTGCCTAAGTGACCTGGACCTGTTGTGCCGCAAGGTCTCCATCAAGCGCTTCAATAACCTGGCACTACCCGGCAAGCTCTTTCTCAATACCTGTCCTTCTGTCCTGCTGGCACAGGATCATCCCAGCGGCGAGACCCTGACGACACTGCAAAAGCTGGGTATTAGCCCGGATGACATTGTCATTGAGCTGACCGAGCAGTTCCCGCTGGACGATTACAAGGTCATGCGTGAGGCGCTGTTCCATTACCGTGCCATGGGTTTCAAGATTGCGATTGATGACCTGGGTGCGGGTTATGCAGGACTGCGGATGTGGTCCGAGCTGCGCCCGGATTACGTCAAGATTGATCGTCACTTTATTCAGAATATCAACGAGGATGCGGTCAAGAAAGAGTTTGTCCACTCCATTATCGATATTGCCCGTGGCCTGGAGTGTAAGGTCATCGCGGAAGGGATAGAGAACGAGCTCGAATACCAGACCATTTGCAGCCTCGGTATCAAATATGGGCAGGGTTATTATTTTGCCCGCCCCCAGATGCAGCCGGTACACCAGTTACCGACAACGCTGTTTACCTGTAACAAGTCGTATCGGCGTAGCGGGCGCGCGGTGCGTCTCTCGGAAACCGTTTCCAGCCTACGCCGTGATGTGCCCATGGTGACCATGAACACTTCGACCAGTCGGGTGGTCGAAATTTTCAAGGCCTCCCCGCACCTGTTATCGATTCCGGTGCTGGAGAAAAACAATGTCGCCAAAGGCATGGTACGTCGATATCGCCTGATGGACGTTTTCGCCAGTCAGTACGGCCGAGACCTCTACAGTAAAAAACCGATTTCTCAGTTGATGGATACAGCAGCTGTGATTGTCGAAGAGGCCATGAGTGTGGAACAGGTCAGTCAGCTGGTTACCGATTCGGTAAAAATGCGTATTGAAGATGATTTTATTATTACCCGACAGGGCGAGTACGCGGGTGTTGGCAGCGTACTGGATTTACTGAAAAAAATTACCGACCTGCAGGTTCGCAACGCACGCTATGCCAATCCACTGACCATGTTACCGGGGAATGTACCCATCTATGAATTCATTGATGACCTGCTGGCACGGCAGGAAAGTTTTGCAGTGGCCTACTGCGACCTGGATCACTTCAAGCCCTATAACGATGTCTATGGTTATGGCCGTGGTGATCAGGTCTTGCAAAAAGTCGCGGAAATTCTTACCTCACATATTAATCCGGCCGTCGATTTTGTTGGTCATGTCGGCGGTGACGATTTTATTCTGGTCTTTGGCGGTGAACACTGGCAACAAAGTTGCGAGGACATGATCCTGCAGTTCGATACAGCGATTCCCTCGTTTTATACGGCGGAAGACCGGGCACGTCAGGGTATTGTGGCATTTGATCGTCGCGGTGAGAGTGAGTTTTTCCCCATGCTGAGTCTGTCGATCGGACTGGTCATTCCTGATCTACAAGCCTGCCATTCACATCACGACGTCGCCGCGATGGCCAGTGAGGCCAAGCGCCAGGCCAAGGGCGTGACAGGCTCGGTCGTCTATGTCGACCGACGCAAGCTACCCGACTAATCTCCTCGAAAGCAGGCGAACCACACGGCAGTGATTGCGGTGCCTCCGTGATACGGGTAAGGTGTGCCTGCTAAGGCAAGCACCAAGACAACCCTGGAGGAGGCATTACCATGATCGGCAAAAAAAATATCGTTTTTGGTTTTCTGTATCTAGTCCTGACGGCGTCACTGGGTCCCTACATGATCGTTAAGCTATTCCCCGATGTTGGTAAGGCGGCGGCCGTTAAACAGGTTGCAGTAGGTCGTCTGCAGGCATTACAGCAAAATAATTTTGAAGAAGAGCTGGAGCCATTAAAGGCTGGACAGATTGCCCGAGCCAATACGGCGGGCATTCTCGCGCTAAACAAGGTCTATAACGCGGAACAGCCGATTGATGACGTTAAGGGTGGCCCGCATGCCCATGGCAACCTCGAGGCGTTGTTGAACATCGCGGCGGGGCTGGTATTGTGTTTTATCGCCGTCGCGACGGTCTTCAAACAGATCATTAGCTGGCTGTTTATTGCCGGCGCCATTTTTCATTCGGGCATGCTGTACTTGCGCATGTTTGGCTTTGAATGGGCAGGTACCCTGTTGCAAATCGGCCCGTTTCTGGTCCTGCTGGCGCTGCTGCTGATGGGTATTGCTGCGCTGATGGGTTTTCGTGGCGAGATCGTCAAAGACCACTAGCGATGCACAGTCTCTATCCGGCCATCAAGCCTTATGTCACGCACAGTATCAAGGTAGGCCTGCCGCATACCCTCCATGTTGAGGAGTGCGGTGATCCCAAAGGTATACCGGTGCTGTTCGTGCATGGTGGTCCGGGCTCAGGCTGTGAGTCCTATCACCGGCAGTTTTTTAACCCGGAAAAATATCGGATTATTCTTTTTGATCAACGCGGTTGCGGCCGTTCTACACCGCATGCCTGCCTGGAGGGAAACACTACCCAGGCACTGGTAAGTGACATGGAGGTCATCCGTGAAAAACTGGGTATCGATAAATGGGTACTGTTTGGTGGCAGCTGGGGTTCAACCTTGTCGCTCGTCTATGCGGAGACACATCCTGAGCGTGTCCATGCGCTTATCCTGCGCGGTATCTTTCTGTGTCGACAGCGGGAGATCGACTGGTTCTATCAGGAAGGGGCGAGTCGTATTTTTCCCGATCTCTGGCAGGACTTTCTCGAACCGATAGCTCCCGCTAAGCGTGCCAGCCTGGTCAATGCCTATTATGAATTGTTGACGGGTGATAACGAAATCAAGCGCATGTCAGCGGCCAAGGCCTGGTCGATCTGGGAAGGGCGTACCGCGACGCTGAAGGGCCGCAAGAGTGTGGTCAATCATTTTGCCGATCCCTATACCGCGTTATCGTTGGCGCGCATCGAGTGTCACTATTTCATCAATAAGAGTTTTTTGTCCGAAAATCAGATCTTAAATGACGTGGAAAAACTCCATGGTATCCCCGGTGTCATTGTACAGGGGCGCTATGATGTTATTTGTCCCATGGAAAGCGCCTGGGCATTGCACCAGGCCTGGGCGGATTCGACGTTGGCCGTCGTTGGAGATGCCGGGCACTCCGCCAGCGAACCAGGCATTGTCAACGCCCTGATTCGTGCTACCGATGAGACCGCTGCACGTCTGTCATGATCGGTTTGTTGCAGCGAGTTAGTCATGCCAGTGTCAGTGTCGAAAACAGACTGATCGGCGAGATTGGTCGCGGTCTACTGGTTCTGGTAGGCGTGGAGCAGGGCGATGACGAGGCCAGGGCCAGACGTCTGCTGGAGCGTTTATGGTCCTATCGCGTCTTTGCCGATGCTAGTGATAAAATGAATCTGAGTGTCTCAGATATTGATGGTGCGATGTTGCTGGTACCGCAGTTTACCCTGGCAGCAGATACCAATAAGGGCACACGCCCCAGTTTTACCTCGGCTGCGACGCCACAAGAGGCAAAACGTTTATTTGATTATTTATTGCAACAGGCAAAACAATCGCCGATGACAATTCAAAGCGGTCAATTTGGCGCGGATATGCAAGTCTCGCTGCTGAATGATGGTCCGGTAACTTTTTGGTTAAAGACATGAACGTATTCAAAACTATTTTTCTACTGAGCATGCTCCTCGTATTGTCGGCCTGTAATGACAGCGCCACGCAGAGTGATATGTACCCCTGGCAAGCCAAAGCCGTAGCGAACGGTAATAGTAGAGTCTTTGGAATGGAGCTGGGTAAGGCGACCTTTGAAGATGCTGAAGATGTCTTGGGTCGGCTCTATGACGCCGCCGTGTTTGAAAATCCCGACGGCAGTCTGTCCCTGGAAGTGTATTACAAAGAAGTGACCCTGGCGGGCCTGACTGCCAGGTTTGTATTTACACTCCAGGCCAGTGAGGCAATTAAGCGACACCTAAAAGGGCGGCCATTAAAAAAGGAAACTCTGCCGAGTGGAGTAATCAAGTACAGCGTCGCCAGGAATGACGATGATGTATTACTGCCGTTAGAGATTACGGCGATAACTTATATGCCAATTACGAATCTTGATGATGATATTGTGAGTCGGCGTTTTGGTAAACCGGCTGAAAAGATTCGGACCCACAAGAGTGCCGAGCACTGGTTGTATCCCGACAAGGGACTGGATGTCATTATTAATTCCGAAGGTAAAGATGTGCTGGAGTTCGTGCCGCCGAGAGAGTTTGATAAGCTGGTGGAGCCTTTAAAGAAGAAGCCGCCCGTCAGGCAAAAACAGTGATGGCCTATTCCTCGGTGCGAACCGATGGCATAGCCCGCTAATCCAGTTGACCGATTTCAGGCGACAGTGAGCGCTATTCGTCGGATGTTTCTCGGGCCAGGCACCATTCTTTACATCAGGCGCTCTGTTCATCCAGTCTCAACAACGACTCGGCGCAGACGACACGATTGCGCCCCTGGTGTTTGGCCTGATACAGGGCCTGGTCGGCGGCCTTGACCAGCTGCGCGCCGGTAATTTCAGGGTTGAGCTGGTAATGACTATCCAGTGTGGCGCAGCCGATGGAAATGGTGATGTTTAGTTTGATCTTCCCTGCCATGGCAAATGCCTCGGCACAGATTTGCTGCCGGATACGTTCGGCGATCTCAACGGCAGACTCCTGAGTTGTATTCACCAGCAAGGCAGAAAATTCTTCTCCCCCCAGTCGCGCCATGACGTCGCTGATGCGCATGAACTTTTTGATTTGCCGTGAGACATGTCGTAAGACGGTATCGCCGGTGGCATGACCGTGTTCGTCGTTGATGTGCTTAAAATGATCAAGGTCAAAATACAGACACGATAAAGGCTGCTGCAGTCGTGTAGCGCGATCACACTCTTCTTTCAGGCGTTGTTCAAAGTAGCGGCGATTGTGGACGCCGGTGAGTGAGTCGAGAATACCGAGCAGTTTGAGGCGTTCATTATTCAGGGAATTTTCCAGACAAATGGCCAGTACGGCGGTCAGGCTACTGAGGAAATCCGTGGCCGAACCGGCAACAAACCGAGAGGCATCGTGACTGCCGAGGCTTAAGGCACCGATGAGCGTTTGTTGGCGGATCAGTGGAAAAATCGCAATGCTGGCATATTTGCTGGTGTGTTGAGGGAAAAACAGCAGATTACAGGTGTTATCGCAGCTACCAAGTTTAGGCGACAGGTTATCCGGAAAGGCCTGTTGCAGTGCCTGGATATTCTCGACGAATAGCAGGTTAGGATGCTCATGGCGGTCCCATTCCAGGGTATTTAAGATACGGCGAATCTCATAATGTTCATCTGCCAGGAGCAGGCTAACGGCATCGTGGTCAAACTCGCGGCGATAGGCATAGAGAATATTTTCCAGCACATCGGGCAGCGACGTTGCCTGCATCAGGCGTAACTGCAGATCCTGGAAGCGTTGCAGCTTGGACTGATTCTCGTTGGCCTGAGTGACAAAGGCGCGTAGACGTTTGCGCAGGTCAGCATTTTCCCTGCTGATGCTATCATTCATGGGCTTAGTTCCAGTGCATCCAGCTGATGCCTTTGTGCCAGTATCTGGTTGAGCTTTTCGGGGGTCACCGGCTTACTGAGAAAGGCATCCATCCCTGCCGTTAAACAGTTGTGACGATCGGTCTCGGTCGCATTGGCCGTCAGGGCCACAATAGGCAGGTGCTGCTCCTGGGGCTCCTGTTCGCGCCACAGTCTGGTCGTCGTCAGGCCATCCTGCTTGGGCATACGCATATCCATCAGCACGAGGTCGTAGCGGTGGCGCTGCATTTGTTGCAAGGTAGCTTCACCATCGGTGACATGGTCAGAGGTGTGTCCTGCCTGCGCCAGAAACGTGGTAATGACTTTGGCATTAATGGCATTGTCCTCGGCCACCAGGACGTGCAGTGCGGCTGGCGAAGACGAAGAAGTTTGTATTGTCGTCATCAATGTTTCAGCGATCTGCGCCTGTGTGGGTAAGGTGAGCTCAAACCAGACGGTACTGCCCTGGTTGGGGACACTGCGAATTCCAATACTACCACCCATGAGTTCGACCAGGTTGCGGGTGATGGTGGTGCCCAGACCCGTCCCCATATGACGGTGTTGCTCGGCATTACTTTGATAAAAAGGCTCAAAAATGCGGTCGGCCTGCTGTTCTGTCATCCCACAGCCGGTGTCGATAATCTCGAAGCGAATCAGCAGGGGCTGACTGGCGGCAGGGGATTTGATATAGACGCGACAGGTAATTGACCCCTGTTCGGTAAATTTAAGTGCATTACTGATTAGATTCAGCAGTATTTGGCGGATATGTTTTTCATCACCGACCAGGGTCTCGGGTATGGCCGGTGAAATCTCGGCAGTAAGCGTAATACCTTTGTCCCGCGCCCCGGGCTGGTAGAGATTAATCGCGCTGCTAATCAGTCTTTTCAGGTCAAAGGCAGAATGGGCCAGGTGATATTTGCCCGCCTCGATCTTGGAGAGGTCCAGAATATCGTCAATGAGTGCGTGCATGGCAGTCGAGGCATCCTTCAGGCCATCGACGTAATCGCGTTGCGTTGTGTTGAGTGGCGTTTTGTCCAGCAGTGTCGTCAGGCCAATAATGCCATTCATCGGGGTACGAATCTCGTGACTCATGGCGGCGAGAAAATTACTCTTGGCGGTATTGGCGCTATCCGCATGCTGTCGAGCCTTTTTCAGGCTGCGTATCATACTGTCCAGATAGGGCGGAATAATGATCAGAAAGAACAGATAGGCTCCGGCGCGGAGCGGGTAGATTGACCAGGTACCAAAATAATGTAACACGATTATAAAGCCCAGCAGGCTGGCCCCGGTAGCGGCATACAACTGGCTGCTGCCATAGCGCACACCGTAGCTGATATAGGCCCAGTGATAGAACATATAATAGGGGCTGAAGGGACCATCGCTGGTCATGATCATGGCATAACTAATGGTGCCAAAGTCCAGCGGGATCGTGAGATAGGAACGCAGTAGGCAGTGGCGCCATTTGATGATAGTAAATAAAATAATGAGCGAGCCGGTCAGAAAGATCGAAGAAAAGACCAGATAATCGGCGTATTTTGCCTCATAGATGTTATTCAGCATGGCATAGCCGATATACAGCGAGACCACGATCCAGGTAAACAGGCGAATCAGGGCCTGCCCGAATTCAGGATGGTGCAAGAGTGGCTGTGAGGCTTGTTGTGTCATTCTGAACGCTATGTTGAATCGACGCCTGCTTTCTTCGTTATTTTGATATACTAGCGTATTCTATTATATGCACGTGGTGAGTTAATGTCTGCCCAAGATACGTATATCCCGATTCAGGTCGGAAATACTGACAACAAATGCGATTTGTGCACACGCACCATTTGTTGCACCTACTTTACTCAGTCGCTGGATACGCCCCGCACCAAAGATGATTTTGACCATATGTTATGGCAAATGACCCATCGGAATACCCAGATCTATAAAGATGAAGATGGCTGGTTTCTGCTGGTCAATAACGCCTGCCAGTTTCTGGGACAGGATGGGCGCTGTACCAACTATGAAAATCGGCCACAGCTCTGTCGTGACTATAAGAATGACTACTGTGAATATGACGCCCCAGCGGAAGACGGTTTTGAGCTGTTTTTTGAAAACTATGAAGCCTTGCTGAAATATTGCCGCAAACGATTTAAGAGCTGGGATAAGCGGTTTACGGAATAAGGAACTAGCGGCTAGGGCCTGGGCCCTAGTGCCTTTGTTTCATGGCATTATTTCATTAAAATAGGTTATTCCCTCGAACTCCTCGGTATCCTTCTCCGGTCGCTTGCTATCCGGCTTGTAAATCGCCAGCAAGTGTTCAATGCCATATTGTTTTGCCGAACGCAGTACCGGCAGGCTGTCGTCACACAGTAAGGTGCGTTTTTTATCAAATTCATGCTCACCCCTCAGCCTATCCCAGAAGGTTTGTTCTTCCTTGGGCATACCAAAGTCATGGGCACAAATGATGTGATCCAGATGCTTGTGCAGGCGGGTCTTGTCCATTTTGAGCATCAGGCTTTTCTGGTGTGCATTCGTCACCAGGATGGATTGTTTGCCGGTTGCTTTCAGGCGTTCCAAAAAGGCAATGACATAAGGATGAATGTCGATCAGGTGTCTTACCTCGGCCTTCAATTGCGCGATGTCCATTTGCAGTGAGTCGGTCCAGTAGTCGACGCTGTACCAGTCCATGGTGCCTTCGACCTCACGAAACATGGGAAATAGCGTGTCTTTGGCCGCGGGGATATCGATGCCGTGTTTTTCCGCGAAGCGAAGTGGGACGTGTTCCTGCCAGAAATGATTGTCGAAGTTCAGGTCCAGCAGGGTGCCGTCCATATCGAGGAGTACGATATCGATTTGTTGCCAGTCAATCATGTTGAAATCTTTTTGTGCTGCCCCATCGTCGGGACATTCTACTGACTAATTGTCGCGAGGGCGATCATAGACGGCCATAATGGCCTTGAGCTCAATCAGGACGCGATCTCTTTCGGTTCCATCCAGGCCATCGAGCTGGCTCAGTGGCAGTTTGTCTTCCATGGCGCGGATATAACTGCGTACAGCATCGCAACCCTGTTGGCACATGGCTTCGACGCGTTGCTGAACATGGTTAGACGTCATACGCATACAGACCGGTTCGTCGAACTTACTGTTGAGAAAAATGCTCACCACGGGGGAATCGACAAGAGCAGAATTCCGTCGTCTGAACACTTGAATAGCATGTGCGCTACGCAAACAGGCGTTAAAAATGGTGCCCAGGGGCGGAATCGAACCACCGACACGGGGATTTTCAGTCCCCTGCTCTACCGACTGAGCTACCTGGGCAATCTAGCTACTAGCACCTAGGAGCTAGCGCCTAGGACCTTTTTGCAAGAGCGGCGTATTAGACGCGATCAGACCGTTATCGTCAAGTCGGGCTTACTGCTTCGGGGTAAATTCAGGGGGGAGTTCGGCGCCATCACCAAAAAAGTAGTTCTCCATGGCCTTTTCCAGGAAGGCGCGGTGCTCGGGGTTGATGGGGGAGAGGCGGTTTTCATTGATCAGGATGGTCTGATGCCCGAGCCAGCCCTGCCAGGCCTCTTTCGAAACACTGTCGAGAATGCGCTGGCCCAGGTCGCCGGGGTAAGGGGCTCGTTCCAGGCCTTCGGCCTCTTTTTTCAGTTTGATGCAGTTGACCATTCGCGTCATGCGGGACTCCTCGATTGTCGAATTAGGGATTGCTCGATTAAGGCCTTGACCGGGGTAGGTAACCCCAGACGGCGTGGTTGCTGTGGGTTATACCAGAGCGTGGCGGCCGGTTCCAATGCCTGCTGGCCGCTGGACCTGACTTGGGCATAGATGGGCTGAATCTCAAGACGGAAGTGACTAAACGTGTGCTGCAGGCACGGCAGGGCCTTGTGGTGACTGATTTCAAGGCCAAATTGCTGTCGGCACCAGTCACCGATGTGCTGTGATGGCGGACATTCGGGCAGGCTCCACAGGCCACCCCAGATACCGGCGGGTGGGCGTTGTACCAGCAGGAGGCGTTGCCGATCGTCAGCCAGTAACAGCATACGGGTCGATTTTTGCGGCAGGGCCTTGTGCGGTTTGCGGTGTGGAAACTCGGCCTGACGCCCCTCCTGACAGGCCGCACAGATTGTAGCAAAGGGACAGGCCGGGCAGTCCGGGGCACTACGCTTACAGAGGGTTGCGCCGAGGTCCATGATAGCCTGGGTGTAGTCGACAATGCGCGTTTTTGGGGTGTAGGACTCGGCCAGCGTCCAGAGTTGTTGCTCAACCGCTGGCAGGCCCGGCCAGCCCTCGACGGCATGCAGGCGGCTCAGAACGCGCTTGACGTTGCCATCCAGGATGGCTTGCGACTGCTCACAGGCCTGCGCGAGGATGGCCCCGGCGGTGGAACGGCCGATGCCGGGCAGGGACATGACGGTTTCCAGGTCACGGGGAAAGCGACCGCCAAAATCGGTCTGAATAATCTGCGCGGCCTTATGCAGATTGCGTCCCCGTGCATAGTACCCGAGGCCGGTCCATAGGTGCAGGACGTCATCCAGCGGTGCACTGGCCAGTTGTTTCAGGTTGGGGAAGCGGTGCATGAACCGTTGAAAGTAAGGAATGACCGTGGTGACCTGAGTCTGTTGCAGCATGATCTCCGAGACCCAGACACGATAGGGGTTGCGGTTTTTTTGCCACGGCAGGTCATGTCGACCGTAGCGATCAAACCATTTCAGCAGGCGACGGCGGAATTCAGCGGCGCTCATGTTGTGCCTGTCGTTCAATGCCATTGATGGTTTTCTGACCCTCGCTGAGCAGACGCTTTTTCAGTAGCCACGGGCCTATAAGTGGCGGGATAAAAAAGGCGGGTTCAAAGTCGGCGCTATAGGTAATCAATGTCTGCTGTGTCTGTTGGGGGTCAGGGCGAACATGCCAGAGGACCTTGCCTGAGGCCATATCACTTTGGGTGGGGTCGGTGATGGACTGCAAATAACCGTTGCCCATGTCGGTGATGACCTGGACCTGGCGGATGCGGCGACAATAAAACCAGACACAGGCCCTGGATTCCATTAGTACGGTGTATTTTTTGTCGTGGTGGGCAAGCAGGCGACTGAGCGTAATCGTGTCATTCACTTTACGCAGGGCATTAAAGTCGAACAATACGGCGCGTACCTTCTTCAATGGGGCGACAATACGCATATCGAGATTGAGTAAATAGTGTCCGTGGTGATAATCGACGTGGGAATGAAGCACCTCACCGGCATGAGACTGCGCGAGGAAGAACATCAATAGCAGACTAGCGGTTAAGCAGTTTTTTGAGGAAGTCATCGGTTTTTTGCTGAAGCTTTTCCTTGAGCTGCTGCTTTTCCTGCTGGATCTTTTGCTCGACCCGGGCCTTCTCTTCCGTCTTGCGTTTATCAATTTCACGTTGCAGTAAAGCCTTCAGGGCGGCATCAAAGTCGATATTATATTCCGGTTGGCTCAGCGGCCCACGCAGGTGAACGGGCAGGGCAACACGGTCGAGTTCTACATAGGACTTACCGGCCTGACCGGCGACATCGGAACTGAATTTAAAATTCAGCGTCAGATTGAGCTGTTCACGTATCAGATCGATATCACCACTACCTTGCATCCGGGCATGGGGTAGTTGTGCCGTTAATGTCTGTGTATGGGCAATACCATTTTGCAAATTAAATACGGCTTCCAGTTTGCTAAAACCGGTTTGCGGTTTCTCCGGTTTGGTGGGCAATGGTTCATGTTTGATCTGGGCACGTAATTTGCGCTCGGCATAGTCAATATCAACACCTTTGAGATAACCGTCTTTCAGGGTCGCCGTGAGTGTACCAGTGAGGCGCTGGCGCATCGTGGTTACGTCGCTGCCCCGGGTGGTGAGTTTGGCCTGCAGGTGAGTGGTGCCATGGAGTTTGTCGTCACCCATAAAATCTTTGAGTAACGGTCCAAGGGCGACAGCCTGTAGATTTTCATTCGTTGACAACAGTGGCTGTGTGCCCTGTGCGTTGAGTTGCAGGTCGCCATTATACGTGCCGGTATATAGCTGGGCGCGTAAGGGATGCAAACGTAGCAGTCCTTTTTGAGCATTTAGCTCGGTTTCAATTTTATGTATGTCCAGATTACCGACAGTTAACTGGCCGATATTGAAAGTCCCCTTCACATCTAGACTACGCAGCACGGACAGAGGCAGCTGGCTGGCGGCGGCTGCACCCGCGGCGGGTGAAGCGGCGACCTTGTTAGTCTTTTTCGCTGTCTTTGGCAGATAGGCATCGACATCAAGCTTGTCCAGTGACAGTTGGTAGCGGTAACGCAGTGGCGCCAGTGCAGGCAGGGAAATATTGCCGGTTAAGTGACTGCTATCGAGTTGCAGGTCGAGTTCTGAGATGGCCAGGTTGCTGTTCGTGCCTTTTAGATCGAAGTGCGCCTGCAAGCTTTTCAGCGCACTTGCAGATAAATTCTCAGGCAAATGAAGGTTGTTTTTGGTTAGCCACTGGCGTGGATTAAATTGCGTGATCACCATCCTGGATTGGTATTGCGGTGTGCTGAGAATTTTTTCAACACGGCCATCTGCCTGAATGTGTAATTCACCATTCTGTAATTCAAGCTTATCCAGTCGTAAGCTCTGTTTGTGGTAATTAAAGTCGGCCGTCTCCAGAGAGGCCTGCAGATTGAGTGGCGATAGCGGGAGTGCGGGATACCAAAGTCGTTGTGCCAGCTTGAGTCCATAGAGGGTGACACGTTTATCGCGGTAGAGCGTAATATGGGTAGCGAGTTTGATTTCAGTGCGCGCCTGCAGGTGTTTGGCCTGTGCGGAAAGCGCGAGCTTTAACGGGAACTCCTTGCCCCACTGAATGGCGCCGCTGCTCAAGGCAAGATTGTGAATTTGCCAGTGCTGTTTGGCTTGATGATCATCCCAGTTGACGCTGGCGTTTTCGAGTAGTAGTCCGCCAATGGCGAGTGCAGCGAACGGTCTACTTACCGCCCTGTCAGTTTTATTGGGCGTGGATTTTGCACCGTGAGTCTGTGTTGGCGTCAGCAGGTCGTCCCAGTTGGTTTTGCCATTGGCCAGACGTTGCAGGTTGAGCTGTAGGCCATGGATGGCGGTTTGATCGATTTGTAAATCACGGTGGAATAATGGCAGCAGTTTGACGCCGAGCTTAAGGCTGTCGACCTGGAGCATGGGTGTCTGACCAAAGCCAGGGGCGTTACTCAGGCGCGTCTTGCCCAGGTGCAGGCCAAGCCACGGAAAAACGGATAGCTGGATATCACCTTCAATCGTCAGGACCCGACCGGTTTGTTGTTGTATGGCGGTGGTAATTTCTTGTTTAAAGTCATTCGGGTTAATGAGCAAGGGCAAGGCAATAATGAGCGCGACCAGCAGACCGATGATGGCGAGCAGGAGAATGGACAGCCATTTGAAAAATTTTTTCAGCATATTTATTTTAGGTGAGCCACATAGCCTGTCGGTGATGCCTTTTTTCTATCCGCGGGATGAACACTTTATTTCCAGAGTCTCTTTATTTTTATAGTGTAGCTGTTTCATGACATTGTAAAAGTGTCACGGCCTTCCGGTTTCAAGGTGGTTTACTCCACTGCATGGCGAGCCCGTGTTAGATATGCAGGAACGTTCACTTGTCATTGAAAACTGGAGCGGGTGAAGGGAATCGAACCCTCGTATGCAGCTTGGGAAGCTGCCGTTCTACCATTGAACTACACCCGCGTAAAATCAGCTACTAGGTACTAGGTACTAGGTACTAGGTACTAGGTACTAGGTACTAGGTACTTGCAATATTGTAGGGCCTGACGGGAATATGTGAAAGCATTAACCCATCGGGGTAATTGAACTTTAATTCTGGCCCCAGTAGGCTAGGCGACATGGAAATTATAGTAAATGGTGAATCCCGACAGGTGCCGCAGGACTATACAGCGGCCCAGCTCGTCGCCGAGATGGGACTTGAGGGTCGGCGTATTGCCATGGAGGTCAATCTGGAAATTGTTCCTCGCAGCACATATGCCACGCACCCGTTCCAGCCCGGCGACCGCATTGAAATCGTCCACGCGGTGGGTGGTGGCTGAGGTATAATTCCTCTATAAGTGAATCTGCTGCCCCTGCAGCCAATCAATGAATTTGAGAAACTCATGACGGAAAAAGCCACCCTCGACAGCCCCTTAATTATTGCGGGCAAGCAATATCATTCCCGCCTGCTGGTGGGCTCTGGTAAGTACAAAGACCTGGAAGAGACACGCCTGGCCACCGAGGCCAGTGGTGCCGAGATTGTCACTGTGGCTGTGCGGCGCTCAAATATTGGCCAGAATCCCGATGAGCCCAACCTGCTCGACGCGATCCCGCCCGATAAATACACCATCCTGCCCAACACGGCCGGTTGCTATACCGCTGATGACGCGATCCGCACCTGTCGTCTGGCCCGTGAACTGCTCGATGGCCACGACCTGGTCAAGCTGGAGGTCCTCGGTGACGAAAAGACCCTGTTCCCCGATGTGCTGCAAACGTTGAAGGCCGCAGAGATTCTGATCAAAGACGGCTTCAAGGTGATGGTCTATACCAGCGACGACCTGCTAATCGCCAGAGAACTGGAGTCAATGGGGTGTGTCGCCGTGATGCCCCTGGCGGCACCCATTGGCTCGGGTCTTGGTATTCGCAATCCCTACAACATCCGTTTTATTATCGAAGAGCTAAAAGTCCCGGTACTGGTCGATGCCGGTGTCGGTACCGCCAGTGATGCCGCCGTGGCGATGGAGCTGGGTTGCGCCGGGGTGTTGATGAACACCGCGATCGCGGCGGCGCAAAACCCGGTCCTGATGGCCTCGGCCATGAAAAAGGCAATCGAAGCCGGACGTGAAGCTTTCCTCGCCGGGCGCATGCCGCGCAAGCGTTATGCCAGTGCCTCGTCACCGTTAGACGGCACGTTCTTTTAGGAGGAGATATGGATATCCTGCTGCTCGACAGGGAACAGGTTAGCCAGCTTGCCGAATTACCCCCGTGTCTGCCAGAGAGCGGTTTTCTCTGGCTGGATATCATTCATGGCGAGGACGATGACTGGCCTCGGCTGGTATTGCAGCTGACCGGTGTCAGCATTCACGAGCGGCATATCGCCGATAGCCGCAATGATACACATCCCTCTCATTATGACGGCACGCAGGCCTACGAGATTCTGATCTTCAGAGGACTTTCGCCCGCCGGTCAGCGCAATGATTTTAAGACGCGCCCCGCGGTATTTCTACTGCTGGATACTATGCTGGTAACAATACGCCCGAGAGACAGCGTCTCGGTGGCCAGTATTAAACCGCGCCTGCTGGATAAAAATGTTCGCATACCGCGACGCCCGGCCGGCCTGATGCACCAGCTGATGACCCTGATGGTAGATCGATTCCTCGCCCTGCGCGAGCCCTTACTGGAGCGCTTTGACACCTGGCGGACAGAGTTGCTAGACCCGCGTAATCCATATGAAGACTGGATGGCGGTTATGAACTACACCAGCGACCTGCGTAAACTCGAGCGCCTGTGTGATGAGCAAATTACCGCCCTGATGGCCTGGCAGGAAGAGACCGATACCGAGTTTGATGACCATATCGCGGTGCGTTTTAATGACCTGGTTGAGCACGTACAGCGGGTATTGAAGTTTGCCATCGATCAAAAACACGAGGCCGAGGCCCTGGTACAAATGCACTTCTCAGCAGTGGCGCATCGCACCAATGAGATCATGCGCACCCTGACAGTATTATCCGCCATCTTCTTACCGTTGAGTTTTATCGCCGGGGTCTTCGGCATGAACTTCGAGTACATGCCGGAACTGAAAATTCACTACGCCTACTACTTTGCACTCGGCGGCATGTTAGGCATCGCCATCGTGCTACTGGTGTTGTTCAGGAAAAAACGCTGGATCTAAAAACCCTGTCGCTGTGCAACAGGTCTATTCCTGCGCGACATTACTCTTGATATAGACATCGCGTTGCGGAAAGGGGATCGTGATGCCGGCCTCTTTAAACTTACGCCACATATTCAGGTTTAATTCCGAGCGCACGTTATTGATTCCCTGTTGCGGGTCAGTGATCCAGATGCGGCACTCCAATTGGATACCGTTATCGCCAAAACCCATTAGCCGCGCCACCGGGATCGGGTCGGCCAGCACGCGGGGGGTTGCCTGTGCCGCTTCTACCATGAGCTTCATGGCCTGCTCGGGGTCATCCTTATAGCTGATGCTGATGGGCGCCTTGAGGCGCACATTGCGATCCTTGTAACTCCAGTTAATCACTTCGGTGGTGACCAGATTCTCATTGGGGATCAGGGTATCGACGCCATCACGGTCGCGGACCACGATATAACGGGCGTGCAGCTCTTCCACCCAGCCAAATTTGTCGCCAATACTGATGACATCCCCGGGTTTGATGGACTTGTCAAAGATCAGGATAAAGCCACTAATAAAGTTACTGGTGATACGCTGTAGACCAAAGCCTAGCCCGACACCCAGGGCACCACCAAAGACCGTTAGTGCGGTTAAATCAATACCGGCGGTATCAAGGGCCACCAGCAGGGCGAAGGTGATCAGGACCACTTTAACGATTTTGACCAGGGCAATCTTGAGACTGGCGTCGAGACTGCGTGAGGCCAGCATCCGCCGTTCTATATGATTGGACGACCATACTGCCAGGGTAAAGAAAAGGGCGATCAGGATGACAAAGTTAATGATACTCAGCAGGGTGATATGATTTTGTCCCAGCTTAAAACCGATGCTGTCCAGATTTTTGGCAACGACGGGTAGCCAGTCCAGTAAATAGAGGGCAACGACAATCCAGACCACTGTACTGACAATACTCTCCCAGGCCTTGAGCAGTGGTGACGGGGAGAAGGCCTTGCGCAGCATATAGATAATCATGCGAATACCGGCCAGCGAGATCAGGAGTGTCACGGCAATGCCTAAAAAGTGGGCAGGCAGGTTCAGGGCATGTAAAATGCCGCGGCCAAGCTGGATCAGGAGCATGGCGGAAATAGGGAACAGCAGGCGCTGTACCGAGCGCAGGGTGAGGCGGCGCAGACTCTTATCGGCACCCGGTGAGGCGTGGGCGGTCAGATAAGTAGAGGCTTTTTTGGCGACAAAATAGCTAATGAGCAGGGCGGCCAGGATAAGGCCCAATTGCCACCAGTTATCGCCGCGATCGAGATCGAGAGTCTCAAACCAGAGTGCAGAGAGTATATCCTGAATATTTTTCATGACCTTGAGGCGTCGTCCAGGTGAGACATGTATAGAATCATACGCACAAGTTTAGACAGGTAACAAGGGAAATATGAACGACGTTGAAAACACTACAATGATGCGGCGTATTCGTTCCTTTGTTCGTCGCGAGGGTCGCTTAACCAAAGGCCAGCAGCGGGCACTGGATATCCTGTTACCACAATTTGGTATTGTGCCGGATGATGGCCTGATTGATCTCTGCGCGCTATTTGGTCGTGAGGCCAGGACCGTCCTGGAAATTGGTTTTGGTAATGGGGCTTCGCTGGCGGCGATGGCCCGGGAGAATCCTGACCTGAATTATCTGGGTATCGAAGTCCATCGACCGGGTGTCGGTAACCTGTTGCTGCAGATTGAGCAGGAAGAGATGCATAATATTCGTGTGATCTGTGCCGATGCGGTGGACGTACTGGAGCAGATGATCCCGGACGCCTCGCTGCACCGAGTGCAATTGTTTTTTCCCGACCCCTGGCATAAAAAGAAACATCACAAACGTCGTATCGTGCAGCCAACCTTTATTAAATTACTAAGTAAAAAAGTAACATCCGGGGGTGTCTTTCATATGGCGACCGACTGGCAGGATTATGCAGAACATATGCTGAAAGTGATGTCGGAGGCCGCAGGCTTTTCCAACCAGTGCGGCACCGGGCAGTATGCCGATCGACCGGCCTATCGTCCCTTGACCAAGTTTGAACAGCGTGGTCATCGGCTGGGTCATGGTGTCTGGGATTTACTCTTTGAACGAAGGGCGTGAGTGGGTGCGTTATGAAGTGTATTGTATTTCGATGTAGTAAAAAAAATGAAATGTATCTCTACGTTCCGTATCAGGAAGACGAGGCGTCTGTGCTGGGCAATCTGCCCGATGGCCTGCAACAACTGACAGGTGGACTGGATAAGGTCATGGAGCTGGAGCTGACAGCGGAGCGTAAACTGGCACGGGTTAACGTAAATGATGTTATGACGGCATTAGAGACAAAAGGGTTTTACATCCAGATGCCACCTAATGACATCCTCCGTAAAGACGATAGCATGTTATATGACCCAACCGACTCGTTCTAAGTGATTCAAAGTTTGCAGCGGACGTTTATTACCTATCATCGTGTAAACGTTTCTGTAAGTAGGCGGGCATATCCAGTGTCTTCATATCCCAGCTTTCGAGTTTTAAAATATCGGTGAGGCACTTTTCCAGTTCGGCATGAGTTCTCTCTGCAGATTCTTTGATGCGTGCATGCACCGCATGATCGGTATCGGTCACATTGAGACATTCACATACAAACCACGTAGCGTGTCAAGCACATCACATACATGCGCCGGGCAGGCACATTGGTAAACCATGGCCTGATCACGGATATGGGTAATTTGTTCGTTACTGTATATTTGTTGCATAACGCCTCCGGATAACATAAATCGAATTATAATGCGATCGCACGGACTTGTTTGTCCCCAGTTGCTCGCATTTTGTATACACAGGCATGGCGCAGGTGAAATACGAGAGAATATTTTTAGTAAAAATTTAATTGTCCTTGAGATTATGAATTTTGAACCAATATCAGTACTTCTGCATAAATAAAAGAGGTACCAATGTTATTTGATCTTCGGGCAATTGAGCCATTACAGAAACAGCTGGATAACCATCCTATTTATACCGCTCTTCATACGATTGATGATGTGCGTATTTTTATGCAGCACCATGTTTATTCCGTCTGGGATTTTATGTCGCTGGTGAAATACTTACAAAATCAAGTGGCGTCAACACAATATCCCTGGCTTCCAGGTGGTGATAATCAGGTGAAACGCTTTATCACGGAAATGGTGCTGGCGGAAGAGTGTGATGTGACGTCTGATAATGTTACGAATGACAAGGATTATATCAGCCATTTTGAGTTGTACTGTGGCGCGATGCAGGAGATCGGTGCGGACACGAAACCCATAAAGGCATTTCTGGAACTGGTGCGTGCAAAGGGGGTCGACCAGGCACTTGCCTCAGATCATATTACCACCCCGGCGCGCCAGTTTTGCCGCACAACGTTCGACTTTATCCAGTCGGGCAAGCCTTATGCCGTTGCGGCGGCACTGGCCCTCGGTCGTGAACATATTATTCCGGATATGTTTAGGCATATTTTACAGGAGATAGATATCAAGCATCTGCAGGCCCCCACGTTTCATTATTACCTGGAACGGCATGTACATCTGGATGAAGGCGAGCATGGGCCGATGTCACTACGCATGCTGGAGATGCTATGTCACACCGAGGCCGAACGAGAAGAGGCGATTGCCTATGCACAACAGGCGATAAAGGCACGTATTGCCTTCTGGGATGGGGTGCAAGACAATCTATAAGCCAGGGCCGCGTAAGGTTCCAGAGATCATCCGCTATATTGAACTGGAGGTAATATGAAACATTTACTGGTCGTTGCCCATGGCAGTCGCCGCGACGCATCCAATGATGAGGTGCGGGAGCTGGTGAATCAGATGCGTAAACATAATCAGACCTATGCACGGATTGAGTGTGCCTTTCTGGAGCTGGCGGAGCCCTCGATCCCGGATGGTATTCAAACCTGTATTGATGCCGGTGCAAATGAAGTCATTGTCCTGCCCTATTTTCTTGCGGCGGGCACACACGTCGTCAATGATATACCGGGTCTGATTAGAGAAAAGCAGCAACAACACCCGGACGTGCTGATACGCCAGACCGGGCATGTCGGTGCCTTGAATGGTATGGTAGACCTTATGTTGGAAGCCGCCGACTAGTCTGCGTGAAGTTTAAGGGCTCTTAGGTGTTGCAGGCGCTCCGGTGTTGATGGATGACTGGAGAGAAAGTTGGGCAAGCTCTGCTGGTTGCGATGGTTTTCCTCCAGGCGGGCCAGAATGGTGCCGAGCCAGTGCTGAGATAAGCCCTGTTTTTGCAGCGCCTGTGCCGCATAGGCGTCAGCATGGTCTTCGAACTGACGTGAGAATTTTGCCTGTATCAGCAACGTCGGTATGCTGGCGACCAGTGATGAGGCGGAATGCACATCACCGGTAATCATGACCAGGACAATGACGGCAAGCGAATCCTGCAACACATGGCGTAGCGTATGGTGTTCTTCCACGTGTCCCATTTCATGTGCCAACACGGCAACTAATTCCCGATCATCCTTCGCCAGTTTTACCATGTCATCCGTAAAGACGATAATCCCTGATGGCAGGGCGAAGGCATTGGCGCCAATTTTTTCACTCTTGCGGAACAGAATTCGATAGTGATAACTACCGCCATTGTTGTGTATGAATTTGGCAAACTCAGCCTGTAACTGGCTGACGCGTGCAGCGGGTAAGTCGCTGGGTTCTAAAAACACCTTGTCCATGCCGTTGAGGACCTGTTCGCCCATCGACTGTTCCATGCTCAATGGAATATGGTCAGCAATGCTGCGCGCGGCATAAGGTACGCCGAATTCAATCAGCCCCCAGATAATAATAATGGATAGCAGCAGCGCGATCGCAATGTAGTGCAGCTTGTTCTCGAGGCGATGTATGAAAGAGAGGGTTGTTTGCTGGTGTTCGGCAGGCACGGCACGCATGAGGGCCTTGCCATCCTCGACTTCACACATAGCGCCATCGGCGAAGCGTATCTGGCCACGTAAGTGGCCGATCTGTGGCTCAATACGAACATCAGCAAGCGGTACGCGGCGTGATATGCCGTTGCCGGTAATTGTCAGGTGCGTGTCATTGAACTGAATCTCAACCGGCCAGCGCCCGGATGTAATGCCATCATAGTAGACGGCTGTAAAGGTTTTAAAAGCCAATATCGATGTCCATGATGTCGCCGATTTCTTCACCAATGGCGTTTTCTTCCTGCTGCTTGGCAGCGAGGAAGGCATTGAGGTTGCCGCCAGGAATCAACGTCATTTTGCTGAGTCGATAACGGGTGGTACGTACCCTTGCCCAGGGGATCAGTAATCCCAGAGAACAGAGCATCGCAATGGTATTTGAGATATAGAGCCACAGCATATAGGTCACTTTCAACTCACTGCGAAACGTATGTTGTTCAAGTCGAATACTGTTCCAGACGAGATTTGTCAGCCTGGTTTGCCAATAAGCAAACATGAAGAAATAGATCAGCATCATGGGCAGCATGATCATTAGTTGAAATGCATTTTTGTCGGTATTCGGCGAGACCTTGATGCCGGTACCTAAGACACCTCCGACAATGGAGATCGCGACGATCATCAGAATGAATATTCCCAGAGTCTTAAACGCCAGCTTATAAAACGCCCCGGCCCCAGAGGAAAAGTTAAAGGCGGTCTGGCCATAGTGACTATTGTCGACAAGGAATTGCCGTTGACGGAAGATCATGTAAGGAATAATCAGACCGAGAGTAAAAGGAACCAGTAACGTCAGGCCGATATAAACCAGTGCCGCTTCCTTGTAATTTTTGTTAAAGACAAAACGGATATTACGGTAGGCGGTATTGCGATGGCGAAAGGCCATGGCGCGGACGACGAACCAGGGAATAATGAGAAATATTAGCAGGGCGAAGACAGCGCCGAAAATGGGAAAAAATCGAATTGTAACGGAGTAGGTGGCGAAGATGGCAATCCCAATAAACCAGCCGATTAAAATTGATATTGGGTTGGCGAGATAGTCAAACGGTGTGTTGTCTAAAAGTGTATGTCCATAAAAATACCGCTTGGTCCTCACCTTGGCCCAGGCGGTATAAATGCCCAGGGTCACAATAATGAGTAATAGATTCACAATCCAGATGCCGAAATATTCCCCCGTCTTACCGGTAAATGAAAATGGTAGTTCTTTATCTGTGTGCGAAGCTAACGCTACCTCGGTATCCATGTCCCTTCCCCCTTCGTTATAATTATTATGCTTAACTTTAAAAGTTGAGCGATGCTTTGTAAAGGCACGTTGTGGAAAGCATTATTAGTCAGGTAAAGGCCATAACCAGGCGGCGCCGCGGACACCACTGGCGTCACCATGCATCGGTGCTACGAGTCTGGTTGTGATGTGATCCGAAAAGACATACGGTAACCATAGCCTGGGAACATTCTCATATAACGGTGCAATATTCGACAGGCCACCACCGAGGACAATCACATCCGGGTCAAGCACATTAATGATACTGGCGAGTCCACGGGCGAGACGATCCTGATAGCGCGCCAGGGTATGCAGAGCGGCATCATTGTGCTGTTCCGCCAGGGCAACAATTTGTTTTGCTGATAAACGTTGAGCGGTGTGTCGTAGATGGTCACGCGCCATCGCCGGGCCGGATAAAAACGTCTCGATGCAGCCATGCAGACCACAATAGCAGGACTCACCCGGCAACTCATTCTCCTGCGGCCAGGGCAGTGGATTATGGCCCCACTCGCCGCTAATGGCATTGGTGCCGATTAACGGACGGCCATTCACACATATTCCACCACCGGTACCAGTGCCGATAATCACACCGAAGACGACGTGTGCCCCGGCGGCAGCGCCGTCTGTGGCCTCGGAGACCGTAAAGCAATTGGCATCGTTGGCGATGCGGACCTCACGTTGCAGGTATTGTTGTAGATCGTCCTGTAGTGGTTTGCCAATGAGCCAGGTTGAATTGGCATTCTTGACCAGACCGGTGGCGGGTGAAATCGTCCCGGGAATACCGATACCTATCGTCGTGGTCGTCCTGAGTTCCGCTTCAGCATCGGCGACTAACTGCGTGATTGCTGACAGCGTCGCTGCATAATCATGCTGTGGCGAGTCGATGCGTCGACGGTAACACTCCGTCCCCGAGTCATCCAGGGCAATAGTCTCGATCTTGGTACCGCCAAGGTCAATGCCGAGGCGCATTTACAACAGGTCCGAGGTTCGAGGGCAAAGGAAAAAAATGTGCATAGTTATTATTTTTGTGTCACAGAGCTTGAATTACTACACCAGTAGTTCAGTATCTTCGTGTGCATAGGGAGGGCTGCAACTACAGAGTATATGCAGGGGCTGGTCGCCGGTGTTTTTAATACAGTGTGCAGTGCCGGGCGGGATACAAACGGTGTCCTGAGGTTTAACCACAAACTGTTCTGCACCGAGTGTCATCAGGCCTTCACCTTGCAGGATGAAATACAGTTCTTCGCTCTGGTGATGGCAATGACGGGTGGTGGTTTTGCCGGGATGGACAATGGCCTCGGCCAGGCTTTGATTTTTGCTGGCATGATGGCGAGGGTGCATGAGCTCGCGTATCTGCGAGGCATCCTTGGTGGTATAGGGGGTAATGCTGGCGTATCGATTATGCAGGTTTTTCATCTGATTTGGTGATAAATAAATTTTACCGGCAGACCATAGCTCGGTAGTTTAATAATTGTATGTGCCTGGGTCAGGGCCATGCTGTGTTGTCGATGTGGATCCGGATAATGGATCGTCAGTTCAACCTGTAACTGGTTATTGACGACACGTATGTGCTGGACGTGAATGGCATAACCGCTGGTCGGGCGTTCACCCAGATAAAAGGCCATTACCATCTCGCTACGAAAATCCACGGGAGGCGGACGTTTCCGCGGGTCACCGGTATGGGCCAGCCACAGGTACTGCCATTCTTTGTTATCACGGATGACCAGCTCCTTGGCAAGCGTAAGGTGGCTGTCGTCACCACTGTTAATCACGCTAAAGGGGACATTATAGATATCCTCTTCTTTGACCGGTGCCTGGCAGGCGGTCAGCAACATCGCGATGAGTAAAAAAAAGTAAGATGGCGTTTTAGTCATCAGTCAAGGATACGATATTGCTGTATGTAGTCCAACCGTATTTTCAGGGGCTGTCCCTTATCGCCTTGTGCGAGAAGATATTCTGCCTGGTTTTCTGTCCTGAGATCCAGTGGTTGTAACTGACCGATGTGTTCAATCTTGTTTGTATCATGCCATACCAGCTGTAGTATCCGGCGATGCATAATGGCCAGCTCATATTCGCTATGCATGGCACAGGAAATGGGCTGGTAGGGTGTGTCGCTGTCAGTCATTCTCGCGGCGGGTATCACAGCTAATCAGGACGCCGTTGTCGATGTGCAGGTTGAGTACGATGGGCTGGCAGCAGACCTGACAGTCCTCCACCAGCATCTGGTCACCGGCACTAATGTCCATGAGCAGGGTGAATTCGCTACTGCAGTAGGGGCAGGTGATTTGAGCTTCCTGTTCAATATTCATGGCATAAAGTATTGTAAGAGTTCGTTTAAAAAGTGCAGCCCCTTGCTGCTGGGCCACAGCCGTTGCGTATCCTGTTGCAGTAAGCCGGCCTGCATTGCCTGTGCCAGTGGGGTCTCGATCGCTTCTAACGGCAAACCGGTACGTTCGGTAAAGATGGTTTTATCAAAGCCCTGTACCAGGCGCAGGGCATTGAGCATGAATTCAACGGGCAAATCTGCTGGCGTTAAAACATGTTCACCACCGAGGTGTTGCCTGTGACGTACCTTGTCGAGATAGTCCTGCGGATTTTTCACACGCCACTGTCGTGTAATCTGCAGAGGCTGTCCCAGGCTGAGCTTGCTATGTGCGCCCGCGCCGATACCCAGATAATCACCAAATTGCCAGTAGTTCAGGTTGTGCTGACACTGCTGTCCTGCCCTGGCATAGGCCGAAACCTCATATTGAGTATAGTCGCGATCCGCCAACAGTGTCTGGCACTGCTGTTGCATCTCAAACAACTGGTCATCGTCGGGGACGAGTGGTGGCTGGTGATAAAAAAAGGTATTCGGTTCGATGGTGAGTTGATAGTGCGAGAGATGGGTTGGTTCCAGGTCAATCGCGTTTTGCAAATCGGCCAGCGCCTGCGCGCTGGTTTGTTTGGGCAGGCCAAACATCAGGTCCAGATTGAGATTTTCAAAACCGGCGGCATGGGCAATCTCGACCGCGCGAAAGGCCTCGCGACGATTGTGTATTCTGCCCAATGTTTGTAGCTGCCCATCATCAAATGACTGGATGCCAATAGACAGTCGGTTAATACCGACGGCAAAAAATTCGCTGAACTTGCCGTGTTCGGCGGTGCCGGGATTGGCCTCCATGGTAGTTTCAATCGATGGTGAAAAATTCAGCCGTGAGCGCAGCCCCGATAATAAATAGTCCATTGATTCTGGAGAAAACAGACTCGGGGTCCCACCCCCCATAAAAATGCTCTGGATACTTCGACCCCAGATGTTGGGTAAGGCATCATCCAGATCGCTGAGCAGGGCATCGATATATTGCCGTTCGGGAATAACGCCTTTGGCCTCATGCGAATTGAAATCACAATAAGGACACTTACGCACACACCAGGGAAAGTGGATATATAAGCTTAACGGGATCGCGGTAGGTTCTTGCATGTGTTTTGTTTTAACAATCTTACGTTATTGCTAAGGCTTTCTGTGTTGATTAAAACTCATGTAGGAGCGCGCCCTCGGCGCGATGTATGTTATTCATTGCGCCGAGGGCGCGTTCCTATAGAGAATTATTTAATCAACAAGCCGTGCATAAAGGTCGTAGGCATCGCTGTTGGTGATCTCGACCTCAACAAATTCACCGGCAGGCAAATCAAACTCGCCTTCCACATAGACAACACCATCGACCTCGGGGGCATCGGCCTGGCGACGGGTAATGCTGCCGTGCTCATCCTGGCCATCGACAATCACGGTCATGCGCTGGCCGACTTTAGTGGCGAGTTTGCTGGCACTGATCTCTGCCTGCACCTCCATAAATTCCTGCAGGCGATCCTGTTTTTCGTCTTCGGATATATGTCCCGTTAAATCATTGGCAGCGGCACCTTCGACGGGCGAATAGGCAAAGGCACCGACCCGGTCGAGCTGGGCGACCTTGAGAAATTCCAGTAGCTCGGTAAAGTCCTGTGCGGTCTCGCCGGGAAAGCCAACGATAAAGGTACTGCGCAGGGTAATATCAGGGCAGTCACGACGCCAGCTCTCGATACGACGTAACACGTTCTCGCTATTGGCGGGGCGTTTCATGCTTTTTAGGATCTTCGGACTGGCATGTTGCAGCGGGATATCCAGATACGGCACGATTCTACCCTCGGCCATTAACGGGATCACTTCGTCGACATGCGGGTAGGGGTACACGTAATGTAGTCGCACCCAGGCATCCAGTGAGCCGAGCGCCGCCGCCAGTTCCGTAAAGCGCGTCTTTACCGGGCGTCCCCCCCAGAAGTCGGTGCGATATTTGACATCCACGCCATAGGCGCTGGTGTCCTGCGACACGACCAGTAATTCCTTCACCCCGGCCTGCACCAGGTTCTCGGCCTCCTGTAATACCTCACCGACCGGCCGACTGACCAGGTCACCGCGCAGCGCCGGAATAATGCAAAAACGACAACGATGGTTACAGCCCTCGGAGATCTTTAAATAGGCATAGTGGCGCGGTGTCAGTTTGATACCACCGGGCGGAATCAGGCTGGTGTAGGGATCATGTGCGGCTGGCAGGTGCTTGTGGACCGCTGTCATCACCTCTTCCAGGGCGTGTGGTCCCGTCACGGCCAGCACCTGGGGGTGCGACTGTTGCACGATGTCGCCCTTGGCGCCAAGGCAACCGGTGACGATGACCTTGCCATTTTCCTGCAGGGCCTCACCAATGGTGTCGAGGGACTCTTCCACCGCTGCATCGATAAAACCGCAGGTGTTGACCACCACCAGGTCGGCACCGGCGTAGTCAGGCACGATGTCATAACCCTCGGCCCGTAACTGGGTGAGGATGCGTTCAGAGTCGACCAGGGCCTTGGGGCAACCGAGGCTAATAAAACCAACCCGTGGGGGAGAGGAGTGAGTCAAGGATTTCTACCGCGCATATAGTATGTGATTAAGAAACAGGCGTAATTATATCGCTTATTGATCGCCAGCAAGTGAAATATTTCAGTTCTATTCAGCGTCGTGACTACCCGCTTAGCGGCCTGATGTTTGAACCATCAGGTTTGCTGCTGTCGTGGGCCTAGATATCGTAATCAATAATCAGAGGCGCATGATCGGAGAATTTCTGCTCTTTGTAGATCGATGTCTTTTTAACTTTATCCTTTAAACCCGGTGTGACCACCTGATAGTCGATGCGCCAACCCACGTTATTGGCATAGGCCTGGCCACGATTGGACCACCAGGTATATTGATCGGCCTGTTGGTTGACGACACGAAAGGCATCCACCCAGCCCATTTCGTCATAGAGTTTGTCGAGCCAGGCATGTTCCGCCGGAGTACAGCCGGAGTTTTTCTGATTACTGGTCCAGTTCTTAATATCGATACGCTTGTGTACGGTATTCCAGTCGCCGGCAATAATGTATTCACGACGTTTACGCCGCATGGCCTGCATTTCATCCATAAAATGGTCCATGAAGCGCAGCTTGCGCTGGTGTCGTTCTTCGTCTGCCGAGCCGGAAGGTAAATACAGCGAGGCAACACTGAGCTTGCCAAAATCAACCTGCAGATAACGGCCCTCGCTATCGACCGGGTCCCAGCCGAGGCCGGTATAAACATTGTCGGGTTTTTCACGGCAAAAAACGGCAACACCGCTATAACCTTTTTTTTCTGCATCAAAGTAATAACAGTGAAAACCCCTGGGATAAAAAATGTCGTCGTCGAGCTGGTGTTCCTGCGCCTTGGTCTCCTGAATACAGACCACATCGGCGCACTGGCGTGATAGCCATTTAAAAAACCCTTTTTTTTCCGCTGAACGGATGCCGTTGACGTTGGCGGTGATGACTCGCACGATGACTTTTCCCCTGGTTTCGAAAACGTGTATCATACCGCAGCTTGGACACCGACGGGACGCCTGACATGCAAGATTATCAACGTGAATTCATTCAACTGGCACTGAACCATCAGGTCTTGCGCTTCGGTAGCTTTACCCTCAAGTCCGGTCGCCAGAGTCCCTACTTTTTTAATGCAGGCCTGTTTAACACCGGCAAGGCCCTGGCCAGACTCGGTCAGTATTACGCCCAGGCCATTGTCGATAGTGGTATTGAGTTTGATGTCCTGTTTGGCCCGGCCTATAAAGGCATTCCCCTGGCGGCGGCCTGCAGCATTGCGCTTTCCGAACATCACAATATCAATACGCCCTACGCCTTTAATCGCAAAGAGGCCAAGGCGCATGGTGAAGGCGGCAATATTGTCGGTGCGCCGCTGGAAGGTCGAGTTCTGATTATTGATGATGTGATGACGGCCGGTACGGCCATTCGGGAATCGATGGAAATTATTAAGGCGGCGAAGGCAGAGGCCGCTGGCGTCATTATTGCGTTAGACCGTCAGGAAAAAGGTCAGGGCGAACTCTCCGCCGTGCAGGAAGTGGAGCAGCAGAACCGTATTCCGGTGCTCAATATTATTACACTGGATCATCTCATTGCCTATCTACAGCATGAGAAAACCCAGCAGGAAAATCTGGACGCCATGCTGGCTTATCGTCAGCAGTACGGGGTTTAAATACAGGCTCCTGCCCACGTCAAATAGCGACATATTAGCAGGACAGAATTGTCCTGTAGGAGCGCCGCCCCCGGCGCGATGATGATCCCGAGCCAAGATCGATCGCGCCGGGGGCGGCGCTCCCACAAAAAAACTTCATCGGGTAGTCTCATGAAAACCCGGCAGGAAAATCTGGACGCCATGCTGGCTTATCGTCAGCAGTACGGGGTTTAAATACAGGCTCCTGCCCACGTCAAATAGCGACATATTAGCAGGACAGAATTGTCCTGTAGGAGCGCCGCCCCCGGCGCGATGATGATCCCGAGCCAAGATCGATCGCGCCGAGGGCGGCGCTCCCACAAAAAAACTTTATCGGGTTGTCTTACGCAGGTGAATAGCTTTGGGACACTGTTTTATTAACCGACAATAAGCTTTACGCCAACGACCAACGTAACAATCTCATACACCCGCTTGATCCATTTATTGCCTTTGAGTATGGCAAAGTGTGCCCCCACATAACCGCCGAGCAGCGAGGCCAGTAACAGGACTGGCACCCAGTCCCAGCGGATGACACCCTGCAGACCCAGCGTGAGTGCACCGCTACCATTCCAGGCCAGACCTACCAGCACCAGGGTATGTGCGACGGCCAGTTTGTAATCCATTCCAAACCAGCGGACCAGCCACAGGGTGACAAACAGGCCGGTACCGGAAGTGAGTGAGCCATTTAAGATGCCGATCAGGAAAAGGCCTATGCCACCGATAATAAAGCCCGATCGGTCACGATGTGTCGCCTGGGGGTCTTGACCAAGCGTTGGGTGGCGCAGAGAGTAAAGCCCCAGACTCATGGTCAGAACGCCGAGTGCAATCTCCGCCAGGCGGTCATCAATATGGACGATGCCGAGGGCGCCAATGATCACGCCGGGGACACCACAGGCGAGCATTACCAGAGAGAACCTCAGGTCCAGGCTGCCTTCACGCCAGTGACGCAGGGTGGCGCCGACGCCCAGTGCGACACTGGCCAGTTTATGTGTGGCCAGGGCGACACTGAATGTCAGTCCCAGAAAAATCAGCGCCGGTAGCTGCAGCAGCCCGGCACCACCACCGGCAAAGGCAGAGAAGGCATTGGCGATAAATGACACCAGAAACAGCAGTGATTGTTCCAGCATGGCTTATTTTATGATTGAATTCGTGTTAGTTTGAAAGACTTATCGGTGTATCATAAACGAGATGTTCTGTCTGCCGTAAAAAATATGACTACCAATATGCAACGTATACGTTTGATTGTTTCAGGCTGCGGCTTTCTCCTGCTGGTCATTGGTTTCCAGCCGGTATCGTATGCCAGCAATATCATGTGCTGGATGAATAAACAGGGCGTCCGGGAATGTGGCGCCATGGTACCGCCGGAGTATGCACAACAGCGCATTGAAGTCATTAATGACAAGGGCCAGATTGTCAAAGTCTTTCCACGGGCGCTTACCCCCAAAGAATTAGAAGCGGCCAGGCAGGCGGAGAAGCAAAAGGAAAAAGAACTTCAACGCGAGAGAGCCAGAAAACGCCAGGATATGATTTTATTACGCACCTTTACCACGGAACGTGATATTGAAATGTCGCGCAAGAGTAAAGTGGATGCCATTAAGGGCATTATTGACATTACCAATAGTAATACCAGGACACTGGAGAAAAACCTGCATGATCTGCAGAAAAAGGCGGCAAATTCCGAACGTAGTGGCGAAAAGCCGTCGGCTGTCCTGATTGAGGATATGGGCAATCTTCGGAGTCAGATTCATGATAACAATGACTTCGTGGCAAAAAAACAGCAGGCCATTATTCAGCTGGAAAAGAAATACGATAATGATTTACAGCGTTATCGTGAACTAAAGAAAGTCAGGCCACGTTAACCGGCGGACTTTGTCATTAGCAGTTGCATCTCCTGCCACTGCGCCTCCCAGTGTTCCAGTGGCTCGCGTTTAAAGCCGCTGCGGACAAACTGATTCATTCTGCCTTCCGCGATCGACATTAACAAATTGGCCATCACCGGGACACTGCAGTGCAGTTGTATATCATGATTCAGCTCGCCCTCACGCAAGACCTGTTTTAACTGGGTCTCCAAACGTTCATAAAACTGGTTAATCCGCACACGCAGGCGCTCGGTTTCACCCGTTAGGGCATCTCCCGTCAGCAGGCGGCTAATACCGGGGTTGCGTGCGGCAAACCCCAGTAGGAGTGAGATAATATTCTGGGTTCTTGTCAGCGTGGATCGGTGTTCCTGCAGGATGTGATTGATGAGGCCAAACACAGATTCTTCAATAAACTCGATCAGGGCCTCGAACATTTTCGCCTTGCTGGGAAAGTGTCGATACAGCGCCGCTTCCGATACGCCTACCGCGCGTGCCAGTGCAGCCGTGGTAATGCGTTCGCCGGGGCTGTTTTCCAGTTCCTGCGCCAGGGTCTCGAGGATTTGCTGGCGGCGCGAAGGTTTATTCTGAACAGTGGCCATGTTGTTTATCCATGTATCAGGGTACCGACCCCCGCCTTGGTAAATATTTCCAGCAGTACCGCGTGCTCCACGCGGCCATCAATGATCTGTGCCGTGTTGACGCCCGATTGTACCGCCTCCAGGGCGCAGCGAATTTTGGGTAACATGCCGCCGTGTATGGTGCCGTCGTCGATGAGTTCTTCGACCTGACTGGCATTGAGGCCGGTGAGTAAGTTGCCATCGGTGTCCAGTACACCGGTCGTGTTGGTCAGTAACATGAGCTTTTCGGCATTCAGACTGGTGGCCAGTCGACCGGCAACGAGGTCGGCATTGATGTTGTACGACTGACCATCTTCACCGACGCCAATCGGCGCGATGACCGGGATAAAATCGCCATGGACCAGCATGTTGACCACACTGTTATCGATACTCTCAACGTCGCCGACGTGACCGATGTCGATGATTTCGGGAGTACTCATTTCAGGCGACTGTTTAGTAAAGGTCAGTTTTTTGGCTTTAATCAGGCCACCATCCTTACCGGTTAAGCCAACGGCGTGTCCCCCTTGTTGATTAATCAGGTTGACAATTTCTTTATTGACCAGGCCGCCCAGAACCATTTCGACAATATCCATGGTCTCGCTGTCAGTGACACGCATACCATTGATGAAGCTTGATTCCTTACCGACCTGTGCCAGCACTTTACCTATTTGCGGGCCACCACCATGCACAACGATCGGATTCATGCCCACCAGTTTCATTAACACCACATCACGGGCAAAGCCACGTTTGAGTTTTTCATCGACCATGGCATTCCCACCATATTTGATGACAATGGTTTTGTCCTGAAAACGCTTAATATAAGGCAGGGCCTCGGTCAGGACATGGGCGATGTTCATCGCGGCTTTGGTGTCAATACTCATTGCATACCTGTATTTTAAAATGGTGCCGTTAATAACAACTCGTTACTAGAACGGAAAGTTCAGCCCCGGCTCAACCTGTAGCATGGCCGTTTTGAATTCATCCTGAATGCGCTGCAGGGCTTCCTGGGTTTTACCTTCAAAGCGCAGCACCAGGACCGGCGTGGTGTTAGAGGCACGCACCAGCCCCCAGCCATCTTCGAAGTCGGCGCGGACACCGTCAATCATAATAACGTTGGCACTACCGAAGTCTGCCTGCAGCATAAATTTTTCCATAAATTGATGGTGCTCACCTTCGGGCATGCTGATATTAATTTCCGGCGTGTTAAAGGCATCCGGTAGTGTCTTGAAGAGTACTGCCGAAGTGTCCGTTTGATCAGAAAGTATTTCCAGCAGACGCGCGGCGGAATAAATACCATCATCAAAACCATACCAGCGTTCTTTAAAGAAAATGTGCCCGCTCATTTCACCGGCGAGTAATGCCCCGCTATCAATCATCTTGGCCTTGATCAGGGAGTGACCGGTCTTCCACATCAGGGGTTCGCCACCTTTTTCCCAGATAACCTTGGTCAGGTTGCTACTGCACTTAATATCGTAAATGATCTTGGCACCGGGATTACGTGACAGCACATCGGCGGCGAATAACATCATGAGACGATCGGGCCACAGGATCGCACCCTCGGAGTCGACAACACCGACACGGTCACCATCACCATCAAAGGCCAGACCCAGATCGGCTTTGTGTAGCTTAACGGCCTCGATTACGTCACGCAGGTTTTCCGGTTTACTGGGGTCAGGGTGGTGATTGGGAAACTTTCCATCCACATTACAGTAGAGTTCAATCAGTTCACAGCCCATGGCCTTGAGGAGCTTGGGCGCAATGACACCGGCGACACCATTACCGCAATCGATCACGACTTTAAGAGGACGTTTTAGGCGTACGTCGGAACCGATGCGTTCCATGTACGGCTTGGTGACGGGCAGTGTTTTGTACTGACCATCGCCCGAGGTATAGTCGCTGTTTTCAATGCGCTGGCGAAGTTGTTGAATTGTGTCGCCAGAGAGGGTTTCACCACCGAGGACCATTTTGAAACCATTATAGTCTGGCGGGTTGTGACTGCCGGTGAGCATCACGCCTGTACCCTCTGTATGTTCTGCCGCGGCATAGTAGAGTACGGGCGTTGGCACCATTCCGACATCGATTACATTCATACCGCTCTGTTGCAAACCCTGTACCAGGGACTGTCCCAGCTCGGGGCCGGACAGGCGTCCATCCCGCGCAAAGGCGATGGCGGTCAGGCCGCGCGACCTGGCCTCCGAGCCCAGCGCCAGACCGATCATTCGTGCGTAACTGGCATTCAGCGTCTGGCCCACAATGCCGCGAATGTCATAGGCCTTGAAAATGACTGCCGGTGGAAATTTCGATGAGCTCGTCACTGGCGGCGTTGACGTAACGGTGGGCGCCGGTGTGCTGGCCGAGCTGATCTCCGTCAGGGCTTCATCGGAGAGTTCTTCCACTGACATACTGTCCCGGCTCATGAACATAGGATTCATTTCATGATCGGGTGTGTTACTGACCATGCTCATGGCTTCGGGGTCATCGTCGCGCTCGCGCTCCATGGTGGCACCCGGGTCAAAGCTGATCGTCTGCCGCGCCGCCTCGGCAAACTCCGGTAATATGAAATGATAATCGTGCTTCTTGAGTCCCTTGGCGTGTTCAAAACTGAGGCGCATAAAATTTTCGAGGTCGGCTCGCACGGCACCACTGACAGAACGTTTGAGTAATAAGATCACCAGCGCACCCATCACGAGAGAGAGCAGGGCGGCAACATACATCCACTTGGTCCAGTGTGTGGTCACCATCGAGGCCGGCAGGAAAATTTCTGCCTGCCAGACCGTCCCCGGAATGTCGATGACTTCGGCATCATTATTCTTCTGACCATTTCCGCCGCTGGCGAGCAGCAGGGCGTGTTTGGGGTCGACCGTTTGCGTCACCTCGATGTAGGCGTCGCCAGCGGCTTTTTTGACCCAACGCTCGATTTCAGCCACGTTGAGACTGAGCAGGATATCACCCAGGACTTTGCCCTTCGCACTCAGGACCGGCTGAACGATATCAATATGTTGCTGCGCCGTACTAAAAACATGCACTTCGGTCGGTGTGACTTCCCGGGTTTGGTTGGCGCGGCTCATCAGGTCAAGACAGGCATAACCGATGGGCGGTGTTTGTGACGGTTCCAGTTGCGCCGTACCCTGCTTGAAAATACGCAGGTTGAGGGCACCGGGAAAGAAAGCCCGGTGTTGCTTGGCATAGGCCTGCACAGCGTCGATATCATCGCTCTGCAGCAGGTTTTGCAGGTGCTGTCCCATCGACATCCCCCACAGCGCATAACGATAACGTTGTACTTCATCACCCAGGCGTTGGGCATAGACCTCGGCGGCTGTGCGCTTCATATTGAGCTGCTGGTGATGGATCTGACTACGAGATTCCCAGTTGGCGACAAAGACAATGACGACAATGATGGCGCAGAACAGGACTATCGCGAGAAGACTAACGGCCCCCAGCGTTAAACCCCCCGATTTTTTTCCTGCAGCGCGTTTGCGTCGGCTGCGACGACTTGATCTCAATGCCATGTGCTTCGCCTGGTTCCCTTCAGTTTTTAATTTTTACCGGTATGACCGAAGCCGCCTGTGGCACGCGAAGAGGTCGTAAAGTCATCGACAATTTCAAAACGGGCCTGTACGACAGGCACCACCACCAGTTGCGCAATGCGATCACCGATTTCGATAGTAAAAGAATCATGGCCCCGGTTCCAGCAGGAAACAAACAGCTGACCCTGATAATCCGAGTCGATCAGGCCAACGAGATTACCAAGCACAATGCCGTGCTTATGGCCGAGCCCGGAGCGCGGCAGGATAATGGCGGCCAGGCCCGGGTCATCGATGTGAATCGAGAGGCCTGTGGGGATCAGATGGGTCTCACCGGGGTGGAGGGTGAGGGCCTGATCCAGACAGGCGCGTAAATCCATACCGGCAGAACCGGTTGTGGCATATTCGGGTAGCGGGATCTCGTTACCGACACGGCTATCGAGAACTTTCATCTTAATGACCTGCATTAAGTCTCCTTAATCTATGGATCGATATTGTAGTGTTGTTTAAAGATGGTGTGTATTGCTTAAACGAGTCGATCTTAAGGCCGATGCGTCGGCCATATAGTCACCCGTATTTTTCCTCCAAGTCGTGCTGCCATGTTTATGGAGACGATGGTATTCATTGTCGGCGGGCTCTCGCCTGCCATTTAATCCCGCTGGCCGGGACGGTGCTGGTGCAAGGTGACGACCTTGTCTGATTCCTGCTTATTTTCCTGTCGCTCAAAGCGTTGTGCGATAAGGACAATAAGTTCACGTGCAAGACGCTGCTTGCTGGCCAGTGGCAGTGCAACTTCACCGCCGTGCCAGTAGACCTGCAGGGCATTGTCATCACTGCCAAAGGTACCCGCGGTCGCCTGCGCGGCTGGACCAACCAGGTTGGCAGCGACCATGTCGAGCTTCTTGCTGGCCAGTTTTGCCTTTGCATGTTCGGTGAGCTTTTCGGTCTCGGCGGCAAAACCCACACAAAACAGCTCTGGTCGTTGTGCCTTGATGGTCTTGATAATATCGCGGGTAGGTTCAAGTTGCAGCGTCAGGGTCTGGTCGTCTTTTTTCAGTTTCTGTTTGAGGGGCGCAACCGGACGATAATCGGCGACGGCGGCGGCGCCAATAAAAATGTCGGCGGACGCCGTGATGTCGAGACAGGTATTCAGCATGACTTCGGCGCTAGTGACGGCCATCAGTGTGGCACGATCCGGCGGCGTCAGCGCCGTCGGGCCGCTGACTAAGGTGACGCTGGCACCGGCATCAATAGCCGCCGCGGCCAGGGCATAACCCATTTTGCCGGAGCTGTGGTTGGAGAGATAGCGCACCGGGTCAATCGCCTCGTGGGTGGGACCGGCGGTAATCACAACATGCTTACCCGCCAGGCAGCCGATCTCGAACATGGAGGCCAGGGCAGTAATCAGTGCCTCCGGTTCCTGCATGCGCCCAGGCCCCACATCACCACAGGCCTGTTCGCCACTATCGGGACTCAACAGGAGAACGCCACGTTGTTGCAGTGTCTTGATGTTGTCCTGGGTGGCGGCATCGGCCCACATATGCTGATTCATGGCCGGTGCCAGCACGAGGGGTATTTTACTCGCCAGACAGACGGCACCCAGCAGGTCGCTGGCACGACCACCGGTGAGCCGGGCGATAAAATCGGCGCTGGCTGGGGCGACCAGAATAACATCGGCCCAGCGGGATAATTCGATGTGGCCCATACCCGCCTCGGCGGTTTCATCGATGAGCGCATGGTGGACTGGATGTCCACTGAGTGCCTGAAACGTCAGCGGCGTGACAAAGGCGGTGGCCGCCTCGGTCATGACGACGCGCACATCGGCACCGACATCACGCAGGCGGCGGACCAGCTCAGCCGATTTATAGGCGGCAATTGAACCGGTGATACCCAGCAGGATTCGTTTGTTGGTTAGTGCTTGCATACCTGACATATTCTAGCAGACTTGTCTTTAGATCCAGTATTGCCGTAAATTTTCTTTACTATATAACAAAGCAAGTCACAAACTTAAATCAGGCAACGACAAGGAGGTCGTATGGCGATTAACCACTGGCCCATGGCGGAACGTCCACGGGAAAAACTCCTCTTACAGGGGGCGGCCGCCCTATCCGACGCCGAGTTACTGGCCATATTCCTGCGTACCGGGGTGCCGGGTCGTACCGCAGTGGATCTGGCGCGGGACCTGCTTGGTCGCTTTGGCAGCCTGCGCCGGTTACTGGTGGCGGATAAAGCCAGCTTTTGCGAGACACCGGGCCTGGGGCCAGCCAAATTTAGCCAGCTACAGGCCGTTGTCGAAATGGCCCGACGCCACCTGTTTGAGGAACTGGAGCGTGGCGAAGGCCTGACCGACCCTCGGCAGTCGGCGCGCTATTTACAGGCGCGGTTGCGCGACCTGCCGCATGAGGTCTTTGCCTGCCTGTTTCTGGACAATCGTCATCGGGTCATCGCCTTCGAGGAGCTGTTTCGCGGTACCATCAATGGCGCCAGTGTCCACCCCCGCGAGGTGGTTAAGCGGGCGCTGGGTTTGAACGCGGCGGCGGTGATCCTGGCCCACAACCATCCCTCCGGCGTGGCGGAACCCAGCCAGGCCGACCGGGACCTGACCCAACGGCTGCAACAGGCTTTGGAGCTGGTCGAGGTGCGAGTTCTGGACCATATTGTGGTCGGTGACGGCGAACCAGTGGCTTTTGCAGAAAGAGGCTGGATTTAGCCTTGTGTCGACAGGCGCTTTTGCGTAGAATTCGCGGTCTTTCGGCACAAGCCGTATTATTTTTAAACAGGATTTTGGAGTTGAGCCATGTCTCGAGTCTGTCAAGTAACCGGTAAACGACCCATGACGGGGAACAATGTGTCCCACGCCAAGAACAGAACCCGGCGTCGTTTTCTGCCCAACCTGCATGAACGTCGCATCTGGGTAGAAACAGAAAATCGTTGGGTCAAGCTACGCACCAGTGCCAAGGGTCTGCGTATTATCGACAAGAAGGGTATTGATGCTGTGCTAACAGACATCCGTGCCCGCGGTGAGAAGATTTAAGGAGACGCCTCATGGCCAAGAAAGGTATCCGTGAAAAGATTCGTCTGGTTTCCAGTGCTGGTACCGGTCATTTCTATACCACATCAAAGAATAAGCGCAACATGCCCGAGAAAATGGAAATCAAAAAGTTTGATCCCGTGGTTCGCCAGCATGTCATGTATAAAGAAGCCAAGATCAAATAGCCTCGGTTACAGCGTCATGATTAAAGAACCCGCCATTGGCGGGTTTTTTATTGCCGGTATAAACTGATAGAAAAATTCTTTACCGCCAAGATGCGGAGGACGCCAAGCAGTGCTGTAGATAATTATACAAAAGGTTTTAATCCCGTTGGTTTCACTTTCCTGCGGCTCGCCTATGGGTGTCTGCTTCTGGTGCTAATAAGTGATAGCAGGAGCGCTGTCTTCAGCGCGAGTGGGCTAGATGAAATCTTGCGGTCATAGCCCGCTCCTACAACGTAATATCCTGTCAGCCTGTCGTGGGGAAGTTGATGTACTGCAGCAAGAACTTCCGCTTATATTTATGTCATGCCGGGTGATAGACTATTAAAAATAGTATTGAAGGTGCTGAAACGGTATGCCGGAACTCCCTGAAGTCGAAACCACCCGCCGTGGTATCGAAAAACATCTGCGCGGTAAAACCGTCAGCGACGTGGTGGTCCGCCAGAGGCAATTGCGCTGGCCGATTCCGAAGTCGCTGGCACGCCACCTCAAGACTCAGACGATCAACGCCGTCGAGCGGCGTGGTAAATATTTACTCGTCCAGTTTGATCGCGGCACGTTAATGATTCACCTCGGCATGTCCGGCAGTTTGCGGGTACTGGGTAAAGCGGTGCCTGCAGAAAAGCACGATCACTTTGACCTGGTATTGAATAGTGACAAATGCCTGCGCCTGCGTGACCCGCGTCGCTTCGGCGCAATCCTGTGGGCGGATAACTGGCGGCAACACGACCTGATTAAAGATCTCGGCCCGGAACCATTGGGCAATGACTTCAATGCCGATTACCTCTACGCCAAATCGCGCAAACGCAAAGTCGCCGTAAAGAATTTTATTATGAACAGCCATATTGTTGTTGGCGTGGGGAATATTTATGCCAGTGAAGCATTGTTCCGCGCCGGAGTTCGGCCAACGCGCCTGGCGGGGAAAATCAGTAAGCTTGAGGCGACCACGCTGGTCGAGGTGAGTAAGACTGTGTTGCAAGAGGCCATAAAACAGGGCGGCACGACACTGCGGGATTTTACCGCCAGCGATGGCAAGCCGGGATATTTTAAACAGCAATTGGCGGTATATGGCAGAGAAGGGGAACCTTGTCTACACTGTAAGGCAATAATAAAACAGATAACGATTGGGCGGCGGGCGAGTTATTACTGCCCGAAGTGTCAGATATAGCGCTAAAAAATAAAATAAAAATGGGAGGCGGGGATGATCAGGGAAAGACTGTGTCTAGGCTTGGCGTTGAGCTTATCCCTGGGGGCATGCTCTAAACCAGAATACAGAATAACCATTCCACCCGGAAAGAATTTCTCCATCACTATGCCGTGCCAGCCAAAGCCACATAGAGAGACTTCCAGCTTTAAGGATTATATTGTACAGAGCCAGGTGTATGAGTGTCATGGGCTGGATTATGCCTATGTGGTGACCTATAGCGAATATCCGGTCGATATCTATAAGGAATACTCAGCAGAGGAGTTGCTGTCGGATGTTGTCCAACACATCGAATATGCGGAACCACCACTTAAATTTATTAGTAAAGAGCCTGTTGAAATCGGTACGACCAAAGGTGTGGAGGTAAAGAGTCGCATACTCTCACCGCACGCCTTATATAAAAATATTATATTTTATGCCGGTGACGGTATTTATCAGGTGACCTATAGCGCCAAAAAAGAAAAATTCAAGACACCGCAAGTCGAGGCTTTTTATGCCTCGATGAAAATTACCGAGAAAAAGCGATAAATTTTTTATTACGATGATGGCCGTTAGCGAGTCCATTCAATTCGGCCACGTTAGGATGAAATATTGAAAAGTGTCATATTGGCAATAGGGCTATTAATTCTGTGCGGTCCAGCAGCCTCGATTCTTTCGCTGGGACTGTTGTACTCGCCAGTCTTTATTTTTGCGCCTACCTCGTGAAGAATAGACCTGAGGTTCCCCCAATAAAACGGACGATTTCATAAATTTAAAAGCAGGAGTGTAGAATATCGATTCCATGAGTGGGTTTTTCTACAGCATCATAAACATATCCAATATTACACATATGAGAATTATATCCTATACATGTACCCTATAGCGTACATGTTAGGAGTGCTAAAAATGCGGATTGTATCGTTTACTGAAGCTCGAAATGCTCTTAAATCTGTATTAGATCAAGTGGTTAGTGATGTTGATTGTGCCATTATCACGCGCCGTGACAGCGAAGCTTCTGTCGTAATGTCACTCGATTTCTATAATAGTCTTATAGAGACGGTCTATTTACTCAAGAGCCCTGCAAATGCCGAACATTTAAATAAATCAATAGAGCAATATCAACAAGGTAAAGCCAAGGGAAGAGATTTACTGGATGAGTAAAAATTTATTATGGACTGACGCTGGTTGGTCAGATTACATATATTGGCAAAGTCAGAATAAAAAAACATTAAGGTGAATTAATAAACTAATCGAAAATATTATTCGCACACCTTTCGATGGTATCGGTAAACCAGAACGTTTAAAAGAAAACCGAAGCTGATAGTTAAGCATTGAATGTCGGCTTTTCTCAAGACTCATGGCTGGATCGGATGACCGCTACTGACCGACAAGAGACCTTTACTCTTCTTTTTTATCCTTTTTAGTAAACGACTCCGGCATACTGCGAATATGGATGTCACGCTGTGGGAAGGGTATTTCGATATGATTTTCTCGAAATATTTTATCAATGGCAAAATTGAGTTCGCTGATGGCGTTTAGACGTTCATCGATATTCTGGATGTAGACGCGTAATTCGAAATCCAGTGAGCTTTCGCCAAAGGCACGGAACAATACCTTGGGTTTATATTTGTCATTGCTATGCAGTACCAGTGGGTTCGCTTGTGCGACTTCGAGTAATAACTGGCGGACTTTTTCAGTATCGGTGCCATAGGCAACACCGACGCTAATTTTTATCCGTCCCTGTGTATCCTGTAGCATCCAGTTGGTGACCTGTCCGGAGATGAGTTCAGAATTTGGTACAATCACGTCGGCACGATCAAAGGTCTGAATCTGCGTCGAACGTATACGTATGCGCCGGACATAACCTTCGGTGGCACCGACGACGATCCAGTCGCCGGTCTTGATAGGGCGCTCGAATAATAAGATCAAACCTGAAACAAAGTTATTAACGATATTTTGCAAGCCAAAACCGATACCGACAGAGAGCGCACCGGCAATGAGTGCCAGATGACTAAAGTCAACTCCGGCAACACTGAGGCTGACAATGACGGTCAGGGCAAAGCCGAGATAGCCACTAATGGTTTCACTGGCTTCGCGGGCACCGCGATCTAGGCGTGTCTTTTTTAACCAGTGTGTCGAGAGTCGATTCTTGAGCCAGCCGGTAATAATGGTCAGCAGGGCAAAACTGCCGATGGCGAGTACAATGCGCGCTGGCACGATACTCAGGGAGCCCACCTGAAAGCCGCTATTCATAGAGTCGAACATTTGCTGCCAGGTGGCCTCGGAGAAGTCCCAGATCAGCATGAGTATCCAGATCAGTCCAATCCAGAGTGACATATCAATAATAAAACGTAACCAGGCGAGGCCGGGTATCGGGTTGCCAGCAGCTACCGATAACCAGCTACGGACTCGCCTGTGCCAGTCGGCGCGACCACTGGTTAGGCCCTGGCAGGTTTCGGCAAGCAGACGCTTAAGCAGCGAGAAAATCCCAATCGCAATACTCGTACCGAGCAGGGCGCGTAGAATGTAAAAAGACAGATTGCGATAGCCCGCCCATTCGATTAGTAGTGTGCTACCGATCAGGATCACCAGAAAAATACGTCTGCCATTGGCCTGGGCATAGTGAGGTACTTTTCCCAATAACAGCACCAGCCAAATCAGGTTGGTGACAAGCAACGCAGCAAAAATAGCGCGGCTCAATAAAAAGGCCGGTTCGGGCAGGCTCTGTGACAGGATGGTTTGAAACAGGAGGTAGCCGCAGAATAACAGGGCCAAGAGGAATTTTATCCGTCGGGCAAATTGTTGAGCGACCTCTTCGTGTAGCGGGACAAAGCTAACGGCAGGTGCCGGTGGCCTTAAAAAAATTCGAACGATGGTGATCAGGAAATAATACATGGGTAAAACCAGCATAATCGCGGCGAGAAATCCCGGTACATCGTCGAAATAGAGCGCTAAAAAAGTAATATAGGCCAGGGTGCCAATCGTAGGGATGGCGTAGTGCCGGATGCTGGTGAGACAGGCGCACAGGAAACGACTGGTGAAATCGCGGGTCCATTTTCCTCGTGCAATCAGATGTGTGAATAAACGGCGGAATCCGAGTGAGATAATAAAGGATACCAGTAGACCAAGTATTAGTGCGCGCCATTCTTTGAGTATGAATTTGCCCAGGCCGCTGTCGGTAAAAATAAATTGACGACTGGCATTCAGCCATAGGCCAGGTTGTTGCCAGTTATCGGCTAACAGGCTGAAGATATTCGGGCCTCTATTTAATAAATGTTTTTTAGTAAGGTGTTTCTGGTAGTCGAGCAGCGATTGATAAACTTCATCACTGCGAAGCTGTAACAGGCGACATTGTCCCAGGTTGCGTTCGAGGTGTTCTTTGTCTTTTTGAATTGACAGGCGTTTACTGGTGACCTGCCAGTTTTCACCGCGAACCTTTTTACCCAGGCTGTCCATATCCTGCAGGGTATGTTTGAGTTCGACTTCACCATCACTGATGCACTGGGATATCTCGTTACGGTAATCCGCGACCTGTTTGGTGCTATTGCCAATTTCAGACTCAGGCAGGCGTTTGTGTTTTATCAGGTTCTCGATTTTGGCGAGTCCTGATTCTATATTCTGTGGGACCCGGGTGGTCACTTCTGCCTGCAGGGCCGGGGGTAGACTGAAAATGCCTGTGATAAGTAAAAGTAGTGTGAGGCTAAGGCGCGTGAAGTTGGTGTGTCTCATAAGAGGGCGTAGGCTACCTGAAAAGAGTTCGCTAAAATATACGTAAAAGTGGTGGTGAATACTAGAACACGATTATGCCCGGTAACTACTCCCAGGAGGTGATTTTGAACACTCAGTGGTTGGCCAGCCAGGCCTTTAGTGACGGATGGATCAATGTCACTCGCAGCTCACGTAGCATTTTGCGGTTGTCCAGGCGACGCGACTCCTTCAGGTACGACAACATGCCTTTGCTCATGACGCGTTCGGCCTCGGGCCAGTCCACGGCGGGTGGGCGTGGCAGCTGGAAGTGGTCGGCGAGTTGATAAAAGTATCCGGTCATGTCGCTGTCTTCACCGTCACTGACGTTGTAGATGTGATCGGCCTGTCCATGCAGGCCCGCCGCCACGCAGATCCGGGCGAGGTCGTCTTCGTGAATGCGATTGGTTTTGGGTGACAGGGACGGCTGTAGCACTGGCGTACCCTGGCGGATGCGCTCCAGCGGCAGGCGATGTAGGCCATAGATGCCGCCAACGCGCAGTACCATGACCGGGACATCGTGCTGCCGACCCCAGTCGCGCAGCAGGCTTTCGCCGTGCAGTCGACGCCGGGCACGTGCCGTCTGTGGCTGCGGGGTATCATCTTCATGTACCCAGCCACCCTGGCGATCACCATACACCCCGGTGGTGCTAATCTGGACGATGCGTGCTGGCTGATTGTCGCCCAAGGTGGCCAGCAGGTTTTGCATGCGACGATCCAAATCCCCCTGGGCCGGAGGTGGAAAAAAGGTATAGAGCAGGGATTTGTCCAGCGAGGGTAACGCGAGTGGTGAGCGATCCAGATCCAGCTGTAGTGGTTCCAGCCCGGCGGTGACAATTCTGGACAGGCTGGTGTCCGAACGGGCAAAACCCCTGACCGATAAGCCTTTTTCACGCCACAGGCGACCGACCCGGGTGCCGATATCACCGCAGCCAATGATCGCCACGTCCTCAAAGGGTGTTCTTTCGTTGTCCATTAAGAGATAATGCCGCGCTTTTCACCAATACCCAAGTCTTTCGATGAGTTATCAAGTCACTTTAAAGCCCAGCAACCACCAATTTAGTGTCGAGGACGAAGAAACGGTCCTGGAAGCGGCCCTGCGTCAGGGTTTTGACCTGAATTATGGCTGTCGCAACGGTGCCTGTGGTTCATGTAGGGGTAAGGTGCTGGAGGGGGGTGTTACCTACGGTGATCACCCGCGCGATGCCCTGGATAGTGAGGATGAAGCCGCCGGGCAGGCACTGTTCTGCCAGGCCATGCCGACGACGGACCTGGTCATCGAGGCGCACGAAATCGGCGCCGTAAAGGATATCCCCATTAAGACGCTCCCCTGTAAAGTTGCCGCGCTTGAGCGCCTAAATCACGATGTCATGCTGGTGAAGCTAAAGCTACCCGCTACCGAGCGCCTGCAGTTTCTTGCCGGACAGTATATCGACTTTCTCTTAAAAGATGGTCGCCGCCGCAGTTTCTCCATTGCCAATGCACCGCATGAAGATGACTTTATCGAACTGCATATTCGTCACGTCGAGGGCGGCCGTTTCACCTCGGAAGTATTTGATGCCATGCACACCAAAGACCTGGTTCGTATCCAGGGGCCACTGGGCAGTTTCTTTCTACGGGAAGACTCCACGCGCCCAGTGATCTTCATGGTTGGTGGCACCGGTTTTGGCCCGGTCAAAGGTATCATCGAGCACGTACTGGCCAAGAGGATGGAGCGCCCGATGCATCTGTACTGGGGCGCTCGCGCCAAAGAAGACCTTTACATGGACGCAGAGGTGAAAGGCTGGATGCGACAATATCCATTAATCAGATACACACCGGTGTTATCGGCACCCAAAGCAGAAGATCACTGGCAGGGGCGCACCGGATATGTCCACGAGGCCATCGCCGCCGACTATGCCGACCTTGGCAGCTGCGAAATCTACGCCTCCGGCCCACCGGTGATGGTGTATGCCGGTAAAGAGGTGTTTGAAAAACAGGGACTGGATCTCCAGCACTATTTTTCAGATGCATTTGAGTACCAGAAGGATTGATAGACAGGCTTTCAGTAGTGTAAATAAAGGCGAGGGTCAGTTGATTATCCGTCGAGATTTCCGCAGTGGCGGCTCTCCCATTGGCATGATGAACGAGACTTGAATCACGCTGTCCTTTTGCCACGTTCAGCGAGCATCAGGGTGCTTGATCCCAGATAAGATTGAGTAGACCGATTTTATCACGTTCGTGTTTTACCGGACATTGAGGACAGCCTTTTGACGTGGGTTGGTTTTGACAGCCACGACATTTTGTAATTGCCTTCATTGCCTGCAGAATCTCTTTTTTAAGGTGTTCGAGTTCAGAGAGCCTGGCAGAAATAATATCGAGCTCGTTACTAAGCTGTGCAGAGACCAGATTGCTACTCTGGTCACCCGTCTTGCATTTATCTCTGATCGAGGCGAGCTGTCGAATTGATTCGAGTGAAAAACCCTGATCCGCCAGCTGCAAAATTGTCGTGAGCCGGGTGAGGTGTTGCTGGTGATAGAGTCGCGTCCCTCCCCCGGTTCGCAAGGGTAGCAGCAAGCCTTCCTCTTCATAATATCGTATGGTGCGGATGGTCGTACCAGCCAGGGCCGCGACCTCACCAATCTTGTATTCTTCGGCCATGTCTATGTCTTTCTAATCCAGAAATGATAGAGATTATCGCTACTTTCCTGTTTGATAAGTTCGTGCCTGGTCATTGCACAATAGGCGGGAATGTCACTAAGCATTGAAGATTTGTCCGAGATAACCAGAATGATGTCGCCAGGGGCATATGTCTTGAATTCCCTGGTAAGTCGAATAACGGGCGCAGAACAGCATAATCCTTTTATATCAATGACATGATCATGGGCCATGTTATCGAACCTGTTTATATCCCGACCAGTTGCGCGGTGTAACCATGGGCAGCGACACGGTTAAGCAGGGTCTGTGATGCGACCTCCTGTGGATTGTATGCTATTAGCAGAAGATGAGACGTTTGCCTGTTAAAGCGTGGTGCAATAACACCGTTCTGCTTACGCAGGTCCAGTTCGAGGGACTCACGTGCAGCAGGGTCAAGGCTTTCGTTGACATGGATGATCAGGTCGACAAGATTCATTTTATCTCTCCTGTTAAAGGTGGCGTCAAACGTGTCTTTAAGTATCTGACGTTAACGTTAGATTGTCAAGCCGGGCTGGAGAGATAGGAGAATTATCAGGCGTATTTCAAAGTGGGGTGAACTCAGCGGTGTTTATGGCACCGCAGGTCGAGCACGACGGGTCAATGACCGCTGTTGATTAATGCCTGTGCCAGACATTGCTTCACGCCGCCCATCAATGAGTTGCTTCTTATGAGTTAGTTTAAGTCCACGGCGTATTTTTTTAGTAGCTCAAGCGGGATTATTTCCAGTGCCTTCTGATGTGTTCTTGTCAGGTGAACTTTTGGCGCCATGCCACCTTCCAGTGCCTCCAGCCACCTGGCCGCACATAAACACCAGCTATTACCAGGTTTCACACCCTTAAAATCGAATTCCGGAACCGGGGTCGATAAATCATTGCCCTTAAGTCTTGAGAATTCGAGAAATTCCTTCGAGGCTTTAATACAGACAGTGTGTGACCCTGCATCTTCATCACAGGTATTGCATTTGCCATCACGATAAAATCCTGTCACCGGGTCTTCACCACACAATTCCAAGGTTTCACCAAGAACATTGATTGATTTATCCATTTCGATTTCTCAATATTGACTGATTTATTTTGGGTTGATGTATTTTATCGTTAACACACTTGTCCGTGCCGTTATGAGCTTGTCGATAAGCAGGGTGGGCACCGCCCACCAGGCACAACTTCAAATACTATCCTGTATTAACTTACCAACTCTGTTTGTCGTTGTTCTTTGACTGCCTGCTTCAATCCCTCCCGGAAGTACGCCGCGGCCATGTCCGGTTCTTCGAGTTTTTCCAGCATGCTTGCCAGTTCTTCATAGGCCTCAACCGTGGGTGTGCTATGCAGGCTGGTTTCAAAAAAACTGCGTGCCTTGCCCCAGAGCTTCTGTCGCGCACATATGCGTCCGAGTGTGAGTAGCAGGGGGGCATTGGTTTCATGACCCTTCAACCAGGACTCGGCAGTCGCCAGTTGTTTTTCCGGATAGCTAGTCTCGGCCAGACCATAGAGATGTACCAGTGTCGGATGCCATTGTCGCTTGATGGCGTCTTTAAGAATAGATTCGGCATCATCGAATAATTTTTGCCGGATCAGACTACGGGTATAACGGCAGAGGACATCGATGTCGTATCGCAGTATTTTGGGGACGCGCTGCCACTGGGCAAAAAGTGCATCCGGCTTGTTTTGTTTGGCCGCGATACTGAACAGCTCAAGCTGTACGGCCTTTTCTAGCTCGACTAGTTCTTCGTCGTTGAGGACGTGTTGCTTGCGTAGTGCTGGTAATAGCTCCTGTAAATCTCCCCAGCTTTTTAGCTGTCGATACAACTGGCTCAATAAAAAAAGCACATGCGGATGTTTGGGTGATTTGCGTCGTAATTGTTCCAACGTGGCGAGGGCCTGTTCGCGTTGATGATGGGCGAACTGTAGTTCCGCCTGTGTTAACTGTATGGCGAATTCTGAACCGGCGGTGCTCTTATGTGCCTCGGCCAGATAAAAGTCACGACGTTCCGGGGCATTAAGCTTTTGTGCAGCGCGGGCGGCCGATAAATAATTTAACAGTGGCACATCGCTATGGGCCGCCCCCTTGAGTAATTTTTTCTCGGCCTGCTTCCAGTGACCCTGTGCCAGTTCAATCAGGCCTGCATTTGAGGCCGACTGGGCGTTGTGACTAAGGTGTTGTACCCGCCAATGACGAAATTGATCTGACATGTTCCACGTGCGAATCATCAGACGCAGGATAAGATACAGCGTTGTAAAACTGACCAGTACGGCAACAACAAAGAGTGACAGGCTCATTTCCAGTGTCGTATGGCCTCGACCAAACAATACATAGCCGGGGTCCTGGTGCGCCAGCAGGCCAACAATCACGGCCAGGGTAAAGACCAGCAGGGTGAGAAACAGTTTTTTCATAGCGGTACCTTGCTACTATTCGGCGCAGACTGATGCTGGTCATTGGCGGTATTTTTTTCGGGCGTTTTATATTTACGGGTTTTCTTCCTGTGGCTGATATTTTTGGTGGACTTCTCCACTGGAGACTTGTTTGTTGTCGGCGCAGGCGGGTTTTGTTTTATATCCGTTTGAGCGGGCACCATATCTGCCATATAAGACTTGAGTGCCTGATAACTTTTTTCGATATTGGGTATCTCTGGTTCGATATTAATGGCGGCCAGTTGTTGCAGACTTTGCAGTGTGTTTTGCACCATGGGGTCTTTTAAATCGAAAAATCGCTGTAGCCATGCCTGAGCCGTTTGCATGCGTTCGGTAAAGACTTTGCCTTTGCCCAGCAATAAGGCAAGGCGCGCCTGCTCTAGTTGCAGATGCAGGTTTTGTAGTAAATAAAATTGTTCTTTCGGGCTCAGCAGGGGAACAATGTTGGTGTTGTGCTGACGAATCCTCACCAGTGTCTTGAGTTCCTGCCAGATGGCCGCGGGGATGGCTCTCCAGTTAGTAAAAGTTTCACCTGTCTTTTGTACTACCGGGGTTGACGGCTGCTCCGGCGTGGAGGCATTGAGTGGTAGCTTATCGATGTTGTTGATCAGGGCGGAGAGGGTTAACGACATGCCGGTAATATCTGCGCCCGATATGTTTCGGAGTGCATTTTCATCGTCGGCCAGCAGCTTGCGCACGGTGAGCAGTGCCGGGTCGCCAATATCGCGCAGGCGCTCGTCGGCGATACGCATGGCTCGTAGTGCTGTGTTGGTATCCCGTTCCAGTTGCAGGCGATAACTGGCGAGCTTTAACAGGTATTCCGCCTCGCCAAGTAACCAGTCCTTGCGCAGGTGTTCATTACGTTTGAGCAATGTTGAGAGGTTGTCGCGTAACTCATCCTGGGAGCGTTGCTGCCGGGCAAGTGTCTCCTGCAGGCCGTTGAGTTGGTTCTGCGATTGCTGCTGTACGGCCTGAAGTTTTTCACGTAGCACGTTGATCGCATCCTGCTGCTGTACATTCTGGCGGCTCATGGTCTGAAACAGCCAGACACCGCCGACAATACTGCCAAGCAGGAGTAGTCCAATGATGGGTAACAGCAGAGGGCGGGAGGTTTTTTTATCTGACTGGCCGCGCCGTGAGGGTTTTTCCGGCGGCGTTTTGGTCGACGTCCCGGTCTTGTCATTCGCATTGGAATTTTCTGTTGTACTCACCGCAAATCCTTAGTTCTATTAGGTCAGTTTAAAATTTAATCATTCGGCTGTTGCTGCCGCCATTTTATTATGGCACTTAACAGGGCGGCGTCATTAGTTTCTGTTGCCACGGCAGGAATTATTTTGAAGCCCATGCGGCGAGCCGCATCCACCTGTCGTGGATGAATAACAAACAATGGCCGAGACCACAACCAGGGGGCCATCGATTCTGCCAGTAACTGAATAAGATTTTGCAGGCCCTCAACACTGGTGGCTGTAATGACATCGACCTGCTGACGCAGTGCATCTCGATGTTGTTCAGTATTGATGTCCGGCAGGCCTCGGCGATAGACGTTGGCGTAGTGTACAACGGCACCACGCTGTTGCAGCGTGTCACCAAGCAGGGGTCGACCACCTTCACCACGGATAATGATAATTCGCTGACCTCTGACCTGTTGCAGTTCCGGGTGGAGCAGAAGGGCCTCGCTATTATTGTCACCTTGCGGGATGAGATCGGCGCGGAGGCCAAAGGTCGTGGCAAAGGCCTGAGCCGTGGCCTGGCCAATGGCGGCGGTCCTGATCGGGTTCGGCCAGTTACCGACCGGGCCAAGCAGCACGCGGCTGTATTCCACCGCATTGGCGCTGATGAAAATCAGCCGGTCATTTTCCAGCAAGTGTCCGAGTAGCCCCCTGGCCTGGTGTTGAGCAGCCTGATTGCTAGGCTCAATAGAGATGGTCGGCAGAGAATAGGGACGACCCCCGGCGGCCTCGATTAACTGACAGAGGTTATTGGCCTGATGGGCCGGTCGGGTCACCAGGACCCCGAGTCCTTGCAGGTCGTTACTGCCCTTCGGCATACAGGGCATCCAGAATTTCCCTGGCGCCACGGCTCAACAGGTCATCGGCCAGCACCTCGCCCAATTCCTCGGCATTTTCCGGTGGCCCCGCGATTTCGCCGGTAATGATGTCGCTGCCATCAGGGTTGCCGACCAGGCCACGTAGCAGCAAGAGGCCGTGACTGATCTCGGCATAACCGCCGATTGGCACCTGGCAGCCACCCTGTAGGCGTCTGTTCATAGCGCGCTCGGCCAATACGCGGGTCTGGGTGAGCGGGTCATTGAGCGGGGCCAGTAGGTGGTGCATGCGCTCATCATCAGTACGACACTCGATACCGACTGCCCCCTGGCCGATAGCCGGCAGGCTGATAGCGGGATCCAGGGCCTCGGCAATACGGTCTTCGAAGCCCAGGCGCTTCAGACCGGCCGCGGCCAGGATAATGGCGTCATAGTGGCCGTCATCGAGTTTCTGTAAGCGAGTATTCACATTGCCGCGCAGGTCGATAATCTCCAGATCGGGGCGCATGGCCCGGAGCTGGCACTGGCGGCGCAGACTGGAGGTACCGACCCGTGCCCCTCTGGGTAATGTATCAAAATTGGCAATGGTATTAGAGACGAAGGCATCGCGCGGGTCTTCCCGTGGGCAGATCACCGCCAGGTGCAGTCCGTCGGGGAACTCTACCGGCACGTCTTTCATAGAGTGCACGGCGATATCGGCACTGCCTTCGAGCATGCCCTGTTCCAGCTCCTTGACAAAGAGGCCCTTGCCGCCGACCTTGGCCAGCGGGGTATCGAGGATCTTGTCGCCCTTGGTGGTCATGGGGACCAGCTCGACCTGAAGGTCGGGGTGGAAGCGTTGTAGCTGGCTTTTGACATATTCCGCCTGCCACAGGGCAAGCTGACTCTGGCGGGTGGCAATACGGACGGGGGTATCTGGCATGAGGCTCTTCTATTTATATATTTCGGTTGAACTAAGTAGCGATAAATGCGCTCAAACCCGTATAATACACGAAATTATTTTTGCATTTTGCCGACTATGCTAAATCGACCTCAAAAATCCAGCTTCATTCCCCGGACAGTCCTGCTGGGATTGCTACTATCGGTCGCCTTTTTCCGCCCGGCGGCGGCGGAAGTCGATGATGACCTACCACCGGTCCAAATCAAGATTTTTACCAACTTACAGGCCGTTGCGGATACGGCGCGGGCGCGTCGCCTGCCGATCCTGATGATGTTTGCGATAGAAGATTGTGCCTATTGCCAGACGGTCGAAGAGGAATTTCTCAAGCCCATGCTGCGTAGTGGTGATTACCAAAACCGTGTCATTATCGGTGAGGTCAGGCTGGATGCAGGTAATCGTATTCGTGATTTTGATGGCAAAATGATCAGCGTCAGTAATTTGGCCCTGCGCTATGGCGCCCCGGTGACACCGACGGTGGTCTTTGTTAGCCCTGAAGGTAAAGAACTGTCACCCAAATTGATCGGCATGAGTACGGTCTATTTTTATGGCGGCGACCTTGATAATGGCATCGACCAGGCCCTGGAAAAAATGCGCCCTACAAATACCGCTATGCGCTCATCGCTTTAATACGTTGACGTAACGCCGGCAGGTGCCGCCGACTGACCTCAATGGCCTCTTCAACCTCCTTTAGACGTACCTGCCACTGACCCTGCTTATCCTTTTCCAGTCGTTCCAGTGATCGCATATTAATAATGGCATTACGGTGGATGCGAAAAAAATCCTGCTCCAGGTCAGGCTCCAGTGATTTGAGTGATTCTTCGATCAGTATCTGCCCGCCACGATGAAAGACGGTGACGTATTTGTGCTCGGCGTGCAGACAGTGAATGCTGTCGAAAGGTATCAATTCCAGCTTGCCGCCGGAGCGAGCCTGAATGTGGGTACGGCGACGTCCCGCGACATGCTCCATGGCCTGTAACTGGGTGGGACTGAGGTGACTGGCACGTTGCAGGGCCGTTGCCAGGCGTTCACGGCGTATGGGTTTGACCAGATAATCAATCGCCTGGACATCAAAGGCCTGCAGGGCATATTCATCGTAGGCGGTGGTGAAGATAATCGCCGGGGTCTGTGGCCGTTGTGCCAGGCGATGCGCCGTTTCAATACCATCCATGACTGGCATGCGGATATCCAGCAGAACAATATCGAGCCGTTGTTGCTCGCACAACTCAAGCGCCTGCAAGCCATTCGTGGCCTCGGCGACAACCTCACCCGCCGCTAGATCCTCGATCAGGCGACGCAGGCGTTCCCGTGCCAGTGGTTCATCGTCAACGATCAAAATCTTCATGTCGGGCTCGATATGGAAAAGACAGGGTGACGCGATAGTCGTGATCGTGTTGCGTTAACCGGAGCGTCCCGGTTTTACCGTACAGGGTGGTGATACGCTCGCGGATGTTCTCCAACGCCAGGTGATTGCCCTCGTGACGCTGGTGACGGTCACTGGACAGGGGGTTTTGTACCTGAATCTGCAGTTGATTATTCTCCTTACGGCCCTGGATGGTGATAACCCCACCATCGGCCAGTGGTTCAATACCATAGTAAATGGCATTTTCGAGTAGAGGTTGCACGACCAGTGGCGGTAACAGTGCATCTGCCGGTAAGGCATCGACCTGCCAGTCAACGCGTAGACGCTCGCCAAGACGCATCGCCTCGATCTCCAGATAGCGTTCGCACAACAGCTTTTCATCCTGCCAGCGGTGCAGGCGCTGGGCATTCATGCTGGCACGAAACAGGTCGGCCAGGTTTTCCACGGCCGTCTCCGCCTGTTCCGGCCGGCTACGGGTCAGGCTGGCGATGGTGTTCATACTATTGAATAAGAAGTGTGGCCGGATGCGTGCCTGCAGGGCCTGCAGGCGAGCACTCGACTCGGCCTGCACCTGCTGGCGCCATTGGTGCTGTACATAAAAATACCGCAGGATAGGCCCGGCGATAACGGCACCGACGAACAGATTGCGTAGCAGGAAATAGCCATGGCTCACGAATTCGGGGCCGGGTTTTAGAAATACCCAGTAAGCCGCCTCGGTGATCAGGGCGATCATGAACAGTATCAGTGTATAGGAAGCTATGGCGGCGCAGCGATTGGTCATGGGCTGCAGCCAGCGTTTGCTGAGACATAAAATAGCGCAGCTGGTCAGGCCGAGCCACTGCACAAACAGCGAGGTGATGCCCAGCGTCTGCCAGCGTTGTGCGTAGGTCATTTGTAGTGGCGCAAAGGCGAGCAGGAAGGCGCAGAGTTCGGCGATGATCACCACGGCAAAGACCACGCGGATACCGCAAAAGTCGGGTAAAAAATTCTGTTTGCCGGGGATGGAAAGTTGTACGGTCAAGTCACGAATTCCTTTTACAGCATTAGTCGCGCCACTAACAACCATAGCCGATCCCCGTCACGCTGACGAGTCTTTCTCATGCGCCTGCCAGGTAAAAACGTTATACTGCCTGCCTGAATTCAGCACTGAGAGCATCCATGAGTAATCAAAACGACAAGCCCTGGGCAGGGCGATTCACCGAAGGCACCGATGCCTTTGTCGAGGCCTTTACCGCCTCGGTAGGCTTCGATAAACGACTTTATCGCCATGACATTGCCGGCTCGGTGGCTCATGCCCGCATGCTCAACAAGATTGGTGTACTGACGAATAAGGAGTGTGAGGCCATTATCAATGGCCTGGCCGAGCTGCAGATCGAGATCGAGCAGGGTCAGTTTGCCTGGTCGGTGGCACTGGAAGACGTGCATATGAATATCGAGGCACGACTGACGGATCGTATTGGCGATGCTGGTAAAAAACTGCATACCGGTCGTTCGCGCAACGACCAGGTGGCGACGGATATCCGTCTCTATCTGCGTGACGAGATCGACACACTGCTTGCTGAGTTGAAGCGCCTACAGGTCGGGCTGGTGGACCTGGCGGAACGCGAAGTCGATACCATCCTGCCCGGTTTTACCCATTTACAAACGGCGCAACCGATTAGCTTTGGCCACCACATGCTGGCCTGGTTCGAGATGCTCAAGCGAGACGCCGAACGGCTGCGTGACTGTCGCGTGCGCGTCAATCGCATGCCACTGGGTTCGGCCGCGCTGGCGGGCACTACCTATCCGATCGACCGTGCCTATACGGCCGAGCTGCTCGGCTTTGATGGTCTATGCGAAAATTCGCTGGACGCGGTCAGTGACCGCGACTTTGCCATTGAGTTTGTCGGTGCCGCCTCGCTGATCATGATGCACCTGTCGCGATTTTCTGAAGAACTGATCCTGTGGAGTTCGGCGCAGTTTAATTTTATCGACCTTGGTGATAAGTTTTGTACCGGTTCGTCAATCATGCCGCAAAAGAAAAATCCCGATGTGCCGGAGTTGATTCGTGGCAAGGCGGGTCGTATTCAGGGCCACTGGGTCGCGCTGGTGACTCTGATGAAGGGCCAGCCGCTAGCCTATAACAAGGACAATCAGGAAGACAAAGAACCACTGTTCGATACCATCGATAACGTGCGCGGTAGTCTGAAGGTGTTTGCCGACATGGTGCCGCAGATGCAGGTCAAGCGGGAGGTGATGCGTGAGGCGGCACGGCGCGGATTCTCCACGGCGACAGACCTGGCAGATTATCTTGTCGTTAAAGGTGTGCCGTTTCGTGAGGCTCATGAGATCGTCGGTAAGGCCGTGCGTTACGGTATTGATCAGGGCAAAGATCTGGCCGAGATGTCGCTGGTGGAATTACAGAAGTTCTCCACCGTGATTGATGGAGATGTGTTTGCTGTACTGACCCTGGAAGGTTCGGTCTCGGCGCGTAATCACATTGGCGGTACTGCCCCGGCACAGGTGAAGGCGGCGATCCAGCGGGCGAGGCAGTTGTTGGCGGGGTAGATCATTTACCTGTCGTTAGCAATCCGTCATTGCGAGGCCGACAGGCCGCGGCAATCTAGTATGAGTTTGACCAACGACGAGATTGCTTCGCTGCGCTCGCAATGACAGGTGATTTCTTTGTGCTTGATATAGTCTGTCATTGCGAGGCCGACAGGCCGCGACAATCTAGTATGAGTTTGGCCAACGACGAGATTGCTTCGCTGCGCTCGCAATGACAGGTGCTTTCTAGAGTGACTATTTCTCTAGTGATTATTTCTCTGTCATTGCGAGGCAGACAGGCCGCGGCAATCCGGTATTGAGTCTGACCAACGGCGAGATTGCTTCGCCATGCTCGCAATGACAGGTGCTTTCTAGAGTGGCTATTTCTCTGTCATTGCGAGGCCGACAGGCCGCGGCAATCTAGTATGAGTTTGACCAACGACGAGATTGCTTCGCTGCGCTCGCAATGACAGGTGCTTTCTAGGGTGATTATTTCTCTGTCATTGCGAGGCCGACAGGCCGCGGCAATCCGGTGTTGAGTCTGACCAACGGCGAGATTGCTTCGCCATGCTCGCAATGACAGGTGCTTTCTAGAGTGGCTATTTCTCTGTCATTGCGAGGCCGACAGGCCGCGGCAATCTAGTATGAGTTTGGCCAGCGACGAGATTGCTTCGCTGCGCTCGCAATGACAGGTGCTTTCTAGAGTGACTATTTCTCTGTCATTGCGAGGCCGACAGGCCGCGGCAATCTAGTATGAGTTTGGCCAGCGACGAGATTGCTTCGCTGCGCTCGCAGAGTCTGTTTTATCAATAATACCTGCTAGGCGTTTATTGCCACTTTGGCCTCGGCACTATTTTCCATCATCTCTCGGGCACGACGCATCAGCAGTGCGACGTCGTCACCTCGATGCCATTGCGCCATACCAAAACGGGTACTGATCTCGAAGGATTTTTCCGCGAGCGCCGGGACGAATAACTCCGATAGACGGTTCTGGATTTTGACTGCCAGGTGTTGTGCTGTGCTGGCCTCGGTCTCCGGCAGGACCATCAGAATCTCGTCATCTTCCACTCGGCCAATCGCATCCGCCCAACGCATTTGATCGTTGAGCACCTGGCTCATGGCCAGCATCAGAGTATTGAGTTCATCGGTGTTCAGTTGCCGTTTCAGTTCGTCGTAATTGGCAATCTTGATTGTCAATACCGAGAGCAGGTTTTCATAGCGTCGACTACGCGAGACCTGCGGTTCCAGCGCCTGGAAAATGCCCTGGTGATTTAAAAGGCCGGTGACATCATCTTTGATCGTCAGGGCCTGGACCTGTGTCAGCAGGCGGTCGCGTTCCTGTATCAGGTTCGACAGGCTACTGATATCCACAAAATACTTGACCCGGAGCTGCTCTGACAGGTTGTGGGTGGTGGTGAGCCAGTGGATCGCCGGGTTTCCAGCGGTTGCCTGCAGGCTGATTTCACCTTCGGGTTTAAACATCTCGCGCAGCGCATGATCGACGGTGGTCGGCGTCATACCGATCAGCAGGTGACTTCGGGAACCAAGGGTCTCTGTCAGGGTATCGTTTATCCAGCTGACCTTGCCATCACCATCCAGCAGCAGGATACCGGTGGGAGCCGAGTTGAGCATCGTGGTCAGGTGGGCGGGCTTGAGTTTTTCTAACATAGAGGTCAATTTCCTTCTTGTAATTGCGTTTATTCTATCGGCGCGCCGGACAAAAAGCTTGAGCTCCAGACGATACCAGCTCAACGCCAATGTATGTTTTAATTTCAATCACTTATATGGTTAAATGCCGCCGCGCAAAAAAAAGTTTGTCCTGAAATAAGCTGCAGAAACTCATAGACAAGCCGATAACCAGTAGCATATGGAGCAGACAGTAAAACCAGCCGCCAGAGAGAGCGGACCCGACTTCAAGGGCATCAAAGAACGCTTTTTTGCTATTAATAAAAAGCGTCTGGCACGCACACGTGAAGATATGGGGATTCGGGAGCAGGAGTTTCTGGAATTGCTGCCCTTTTTTTTCCACAGTAACCACCCACTGCTACCCGGGTACGTCTCAAAAGAAGCCCCGGCGGGCATCCCGGACTACACCCCCAGCAATCAGGCTATTCAGCTGTCCAAGCGTCGCGCCAAGAGTTTTACCTACAAGAAACGAGCCTACCGCAAGTACGATATCCACGCCATTTATCTCATGGGCAGCACCGGCACCATTGCGTACTCGGATAAAAGTGACCTCGACATCTGGGTCTGCTACGAGAGCAGCCTGAATCGAGACGAAGTCGAGGCCCTGGCGAATAAAGCGCAAGAGATTGAGCGTTGGGCGCACAGCATGGAGGTAGATGCCAATATTTTTCTGGTCGACCCGGCACAGTTTAAGCAGGGACTGCATGGTCCACTCAGTAAGGAAAGCAGCGGCAGTGCGCTACATTATTTATTGCTGGAAGAGTTTTACCGAACCAGCGTCCTGATTGCCGGACGTTATCCTGTCTGGTGGTTGGTGCCGCCGGATAAGGAACAGGAGTATGACGCCTATGTTGAGGACATTAAACGCAAGCGTTACATTCATAGCAAAGAACACATTGACCTCGGTGGTCTGCAAAATATTCATGCCGAGGAATTTTATGGTGCCACCCTGTGGTTGCTTTACAAAGGTATCAACTCACCCTACAAGTCAGTATTAAAAATTCTGCTCATGGAGGCTTATGCCAGTGAATACCCTGGCATTGACATGCTGGGGACGATCTATAAACGCGCCGTTTATGATGGCGAGAGCGATGCCGATTTACTTGACCCCTATGTCATGATGTTAAACAAGGTTGAACAATATTTGCAGGGCCAGCAGCAATGGGAACGACTACAGCTGGCGCGCGAGAGTTTTTACTTTAAGGTCAATGAGCCATTAAGCCAGGACAAGCCCGGCTATCGTCACTGGCGGCGTCAGCGCCTTGCAGAATTAGTCGCAGGATGGCAATGGACGCCGGCGCAGCTCTATACACTCGATATCCACAAGGACTGGAAAATTCGTAAGGTCACCGAGGAGCGGCGTAAACTGATTACCGAGCTGACGCGCAGTTACCGTTTTCTGTCTGATTTTGCACGTAATTATGCCGGTAGTATGAACCTGATACGCCAGTCGGATCTCAATGTGCTGGGGCGTAAATTGTACGCTGCATTTGAGCGCAAAGCCGGTAAGATCGAAATTCTTTATAAAGGCATTACCGAAAATCTGCTTGAGTCCCATCTGACGTTTCATCGTCGCATCGGTGAAGATGGGCGTGATTACTGGTTGGCATTCGCCGGTCTGGTGAGCGAGGACGAGGTGAGTCTGGCGGCACCACTGAAGCGAACCTATAATGTCATGGAGTTACTCTGCTGGTGCTATTTCAACCGACTGGTGGATCGCAATACGGTGATTGCGTTGTATACGCAGGGAGGCGACCTGCTGGAAAAAGAACTGCGTTATATTGTTGCGGAAATGGAAAGATTACTTCCGCACGATATGTTTAATGATTCCGAGATCTATGATTTACGTCAGGCACCGCGTATTGCCAGTATGGCGACTTTTCTGAATGTCGGCACGGATCCCTTTGCCCGGCATAGCAGACGCGGTGATCATCTTGCCAGTGACCGAACGGATGCGCTGAAGTATGGCGGCCGCCTGGAGAATCTGGCCATTGTGATTGACTTTGTCATTGTCACCACCTGGCAGGAAGTTCTGACACTGCACTACTCCGGTGTTGATGGGCTAATACGTTGTCTGAGCGCTTACATTCAGTGGGCCCCACCTTCACATGGTCATCGCCCGCCAAAGATCAATGCCTTTAGCTTTTCCTGTTATCGTGGCAGTGTTATTGCACAGCGTATTGAACAATTATTTGAGGATATTGTGACCTGCTTCTATGAAAGCGATCACCCGGAAGAACTGTGTTATGTACTTGGCGTGGAATGGGATTATTTATTGCTGCGAATGGATAAAGATATATTGCACTACGAACGCGCCCAGTCAAGAGAAGGGCTGCTGCAACATTTATCCCAGCCTCGATCTCAATTTATTAAAACAATTTTTGATAATGAAGCCCTGGACCGAGATGCCTTGCCACAGATTTACCAGCATAATAAATCCGGCGAAGTACAGTTCTTTTATTATGTAAAGGACGAACTGGTCTATATCTACGTGCTGGATGAAAAGGGCTCGTTGTTTTATCAGCAGAGAGAGTTTCATAATGTGGCGACGTTGCTGAGGAATTTTCAGCAATTTTTTGACATGATATATAATCGTCTGCAATTTATTACCGGTGAGGCTGGGCCAGGGTCGAAAACCAGTAATGTCACATACCATCGTATTGAAAAAACCAGCGACGGCGACTGGCGTATTGAACAACACGGACTGCGTCGCCTGGACTCGGTCGGTAGTAGTATCTATTTGCAGGTCATTGTCAGCCGCCGCAATGAAGATAATGTTTATAGCCTGTATTGTGGCGAGCAGGAATTTTCCTCCATTGAATATGGTGATCAGCTATTTGACCGGGTGGCGGAATACATTTTGACGTTACGGCCGAGTGGCGAAGGTTATCCGATCCACGTGACGGATATTGATTTGTCAGAAGAAATTATCAGCAGTTCTCCGGTACCATTGCAGACCATTCATTATATGAAATACAAAATACTTATCGAAGACAAGCTAATGCAGGCACTTGGCCAACGGCGTCTATCTGACTAATCTGACGAACTTCGCATTGTGGTTAGCAATTTTTGCAGGTCATGAGCCCAATGCGTTAAGTACGACTTGAGCTCTTTGTCGGCCTTAGGTGCAAGCATCAACGGGTTTGCCGCAATCAACAGGGTATCGTTGGCCTCGGCAAACAGGGCCAGCTTTAAAGGCAGGTAGGGAATGAGCTGGGGATAACGAGCACTAATGTTCTTTACCTCTTCCGGTTTACCATAAAATACCACGCGATACTTATCTGTCTTATAACCACTTTTGGTGAGGCCAATGTCAATTCGCTGCACACGACTAATCGTATAGCCCTGATGCTTTAATGTCCCTTGTAGCTTTAACATGGCTTCGGGAAAATCCATGTTGATACGTGCCATCAGCATCTCATCGGCGCTGGCCATCTGTGGCAGCGAAATAAAGAGGACGCCGCAGAGAACTAAAAGGCGTAAGCAGGTTTTCATAAGGTGGCCTCCTCAAGGATGTCCTGATAGACCTTGTCCATCTCATCGCAAAGTTTATTAAGCTCATTATTATTAAAGATGCGGCTGAGGTATTTTGGATTAATGGCGAAGACCTCGACCTTGCCTTTGTGCTCAACAACGGTGACGCGGCAGGGCAGGAAAAGCCCAACGCGTGGGTCGACGGCCAGGGCATTATTCAGAAACTCAAAATTACAGAAGAAAATAATGGTTTGTTTTTTATTTTCCTTGCCCGCCTTGACCATACCCTGATTGAGCGCCTGTACGCGAATTATGCGAAAGTTTTTACCAATAGCGGCGCGCTGTACGGCTTTAACGGTGGCCGCCAGTGAATTAGGTGACTCCATGCGGATAATTGGTGTGTCCGCGCCTTGTAAGGCCACCTGTTGATCATAGGGGTGTTTTTCAAAGCTACGAACATAACTCACCAGGTCATCAATATCCTGTTCGGAGAGCCCCTGTTTCAGAAAAGAAACCATGGGCGTTCCCTTGCGCCCGTGCATGAGGGTCGTCTTGATCATCTTGTCACTGGCGGCGGCCAGAAAACCGCTGTTATTGAGTGCCGGTGCAATTATGGGCAGGTCGCGTGGTCGTGAAAAAGTGACACCGGTACCGTGACCACCGGTGCCCTCTGCACCGTGACAGGCACTGCAATGATTGGCAAAGAGCTGTTTGCCATGCGTGATATTACCCGGCCGGGTGACGATTTTTTCGTTCCTGGCGGGATGGGTATTCCAGCTGCGCAGATATTTGACCAGACTTTTGACTTCGGCATCGCTGAGATTTTTAAAGGCAGGCATAACGCGACCTGGTCGGCCGTGACGTATGGTCTTAATGAGAAATTCATCTGAAACACTGCGTTGAAAGTCGGGCAGTGCCAGCGGCACACCGACACCGCCATTGCCCTGGCTACCGTGACAGGCAGCGCAGTTTTGCGCGAACAGGCTGGCACCGTTCATGGCCAGTGCGTTGAAGCTCTGCAGGACAAAGAATAAAAAAGTGATGGATTTAAGCATGCAATACCTCTTTAGATGGCACTGTCTATGTTATTGCCATGCAGATTAGCATATATTGATATAGGTCAACTGTCTGTGTCATCACCGAGTTTGTTATGCAAAAACCCTACGCCGAATCGGCAGAACAAAATAAAGACGCCATTCTTGAAATTCTACGACAGGAATTTGAGTCATGCTATGAGGTTCTGGAAATTGGTAGTGGTACCGGCCAGCACGCCGTGTATTTTGCCCGTCACCTACCGCACGTGCGTTGGCAGACCTCTGAGCTGGAAGCGCACTTGTCCGGCATTCGCCTCTGGCTGGAAGAGGCGGCGCTGGATAATTTACCGCCCCCGGTGCTGCTGGATGTTGGTACGGGGCAATGGCCCGCAGGCCAGACGGATGCCCTTTTCAGCGCGAATACCGCGCATATTATGAGTGAGGCCAATGCGCTGCAGATGCTTAGCGGGGCGGCCGACATACTCAAATCGAATGGTCGCTTTTGTCTCTATGGCCCCTTTCGTTATGATGGCCAGCATACCAGCGAGAGTAATATTCGCTTTGACGCCTGGCTCAAGGCGCGCGATCCGCAAAGCGGCGTCCGTGATGTGACACGACTTGCGGCATATGGTGCGAGCGTCGGCCTCACGCTGGTGCGCGACCATGCTATGCCGGCCAATAACCGGATCCTGGTCTGGGAAAAATCAGCGGAACAGACCGGTTAATTAAGCCTCACCAAAAACCATCTGGATCAATTAGCCCATGCGTTACCGTTTGTGGGTAGAATATGGCATCACATGGACTGTGCGTGATTAAACCTCGTCGCCGCGGATCGCCGGTAACGCATCAATAGCAGGAGACCGGGGAGCAGGAGTGTCAGGCTGGCAGGTTCAGGCACCTTTGTGACGGGCGGATGTGCAATCCGTAGGCTATCGTCCACACCGGGCTCCGGGCTCCCCAGCTGCCATTGCCCAATCTGATCAATATGGCGATAAACGTGTGCGGGGGAATGACCCGCTTGCGGGCCAATCGTGTTCGCACTATAGATCACGTCACCTCCCACAGGACTGTCCAGTAGGGCGATTGAATCGATGACACTACGCCAGAGGCTGTTATCGATCACGCCGTCGTCATTGGCATCAATATCATCGTGCAGGTGGCCGGTGAAATTGCTGACTAGCACATGGGTAACATTGTCATTGTTTTCAAAATTAAGCGCCGCTATCAAGTCAACACTCGGCGTTAGGGAAAAACTCGATTCGGCAATTAGAAAAAATCCGTCGGCGGCGAGCTGATAGCCATTTAAGTTGACCAGGGCTTCAATATAGCCCTGATTACTACCCTGATCACCAATCACCAGATAACTCAGGTTATCAAGAGGTACGCCGGCCGTCCCCTGGAGTTCTATGTATTCATCGGTATCGGCACCGGGTTGATCAATGCGAATTTCATTAATGACGACGGCGTTGGCCGCGGTACTCGCCACCAGTACGGCGAGTATGCCTAGAATTTTGAAAGTAAATGCGGATTTGTGAATGGACATAATTATTTCCTCCCTGATATGTCGGTGAATCGTCGTATACAAGGCGCTCCCTGCGCCAGTGGTAACAGACTAACAAACACTGCGTACGGACCAAGACGAAAAATGCGCAATCGCCTGTAGTCTTTTTCTTACAGATAAAAAACGGGGCTCAAGAGCAGAGCCCCAAATGCCAACCTGAAGAGTGTAAGCTTAGAAGCGTGTACCGACCCCAAATGAAAAGACCCAGGGATTGATATCAACGCTGATGTTGCCAATGTTGGTTTTGGCCGTGGTCGAAATGCTGATATAACGCAGGTCTGCATTCCAGAACCAGGATTTATTGATATCACCATCCACGCCAACCTGTGCGGCCAGACCAGTTGAATCATCCAGGCTGATCGAAGTGATGGTCGAAGTCGCCTTTTCGCTGAAAAAGAGGGTGTAGTTAAGGCCGACACCAACATAAGGGCGAATCGAGGCCTTCGGTGTGAAGTGGTACTGTAGACTGAAGGTCGGTGGTAATTGCTTTGTCTCGGCGATTTTCCGACCGTTCAGTGTTATGTCATGTTTAAAAGGCAATGAGGCCAGAACTTCAAGGCCAATATTTTCTCTTAACATATACGTGAGATTGATAAAAGGCTGCGCGTTTCCATCAACGCCTATAGCGTTATCAGCGACAACCCCATGGCTCCTATCATTTGGGCTGACTTGCGCCCCACCAAAGCGTAGCAGCCAGTCCCCCTGACTAACCGCATATGCCGAGCCCACAGGCAATAGACACAGCAGTATCAGATATTTTTGTAATTCCGTCGCGATTTTCATGTAATACCTCATTAATAAGACTTAAACGAGGTAAGATTGTGAGCAAACGTGGAGATACGATCTTGATATGGATCAATAAAAACCGCTTGTCGTGAAGTATGCCGCGCTATTTTTTTAATTCATATATCAGTTTTTGTAATGCCTGACCGCGATGACTGAGCAGGTTTTTGGTTTCGGCGGGTAACTGAGCCGATGTACATTGGTGCGTTGGCACGAAAAAGACGGGGTCGTAGCCAAAACCATTTTCACCCTGAGGCGTGACGGTGATGATACCTTCCCAGGTGCCCTGGCAGATGATGGGGGTAGGGTCATTGGCATGCTGCATGTACACCATCAGACATTGAAAGCGTGCGCTGCGTTTTTCCTGTGGCACATCTTTTAATGCTTCGAGGAGTCTATGCAGATTCTTTTCATCCGTGGCTCCGGGGCCGGAGTAGCGTGCGGAATAAATCCCCGGTGCGCCCTGTAAGGCATCCACTTCCAGGCCGGAGTCGTCGGCGATGGCGGGCAGGCCACTCAGTTCTGCCGCATGTCTGGCTTTGAGAATGGCGTTCTCGACAAAAGTCAGGCCGGTCTCATCGGCATCTGGAATATTAAATGCCGATTGCGGTACGACTTCGATTCCGGAACTGTCGAGTAGCTGGTTCACCTCGCGGACTTTACCGGCATTGTTGCTGGCGAGGACAATTTTTGCTGACATATTTTACCCTGCTGAATATTTTAAAGCGAAAACGATTTTTGTAGGAGCGGCGCCCCCGCCGCGATAATACTATATTTTGGCGTAAATCGCGGCGAGGGCGCCGCTCCTACAATAGAATTTTAGTGCTTAATTAAAATAGAAACTATTAACGCAAAGTCGCGGAGAGGCATTGATAATAATATTATGGCTTCCTTTTTTGATACGAATGATGGCCTACGTCACACCGGCCTACGCCCGTGTGCTGAAATCCTATAACAGAAAAGACTGGTTATGAATGAGGCCCTTGTGCATTTTTTCTTTGCACCTCAGCGTCTTTGCGCCTCTGCGTTGAGATATCTTTGTTGTTGCTGGCGAGGACATATTTCGCCCTGCTGAATATTTTAAAGCGAAAACGATTTTTGTAGGAGCGGCGCCCCCGCCGCGATAATACTATATTTTAGCGTAAATCGCTGCGTAGGCACCGCTCCTACAATTGAATTTTAGTGCTTAATTAAAATAGAAACTATTAACGCAAAGTCGCGGAGAGGCATTGATAATAATATTATGGCTTCCTTTTTTGATGCGAATGATGACCTACGTCACACCGGCCTACGCCCGCGTGTTGAAATCCTATAACAGAAAAGACTGGTTATGAATGAGGCCCTTGTGCATTTTTTCTTTGCGCCTCTGCGTTGAGATATCTTTGTTGTTGCTGGCGAGGACATATTTCGCCCTGCTGAATATTTTAAAGCGAAAACGATTTTTGTAGGAGCGGCGCCCCCGCCGCGATAATACTATATTTTAGCGTAAATCGCTGCGTAGGCACCGCTCCTACAATTGAATTTTAGTGCTTAATTAAAATAGAAAATTTGAACTTCGTGTCTTTACGTTGAAATATTTTTACGATCACTCGCGATTTTCCAGTGCCTGTGTCTGTGCGGTCATCAGGTTGGCAATGGCGGTCTTCGCAAGTGTCAACATGCTGTTGAGTTCTTCTGATTGAAAGGGAGCACCCTCGGCGGTGCCCTGAATTTCAATAAAACCGCCACTGTCATCCATTACTACGTTCATGTCGGTTTCACAGTCGGAGTCTTCCGGGTAATCGAGGTCGACCACCGGGGTGCCGTCGAAGACGCCGACGGAGATAGAGGCAATCTGGCGCTGTAGCGGCGAGGCCTTGATCTGCTTTTTATCCAGCATGGACTGGATAGCATCGACCAGGGCGACATAGCCACCGGTAATGGAGGCCGTCCGGGTGCCGCCATCGGCCTGGATGACATCACAGTCGATGGTAATGCTGTGTTCACCGAGCTTTTTCAGATCCATCGCGGCGCGGAGCGAGCGGCCGATGAGGCGCTGGATTTCCATGGTCCGTCCACCCTGTCCGCCCCTGGCCGCTTCACGACCCATACGACTACCGGTGGAGCGGGGTAGCATGCCGTATTCCGCTGTGACCCAGCCCTGACCACTGCCCTTTAAAAAACCGGGCACACGGCTCTCGACCGAGGCGTTGCACAGGACCTTGGTGTCACCAAACTCTACCAGGACGGAGCCTTCGGCGTGTTTGGTGTAATGGCGGGTAATTTTGATTGCCCGCATTTCATCGGGGGCACGGCCACTGGGTCGCATAGGTTTTCCTTTTGAGTGAAATATTTTGAGGCGGGCATTATAGCCCAAAGACAAAACTCAGGTGTTGCCGTCGTCCATTTCACCTTCGTATTGTTTAATGGCGCGCTCGATTTCTCCAATAGCGCTGTCGAGGGGGTCGGTCGATTTGTGCGCCGCGTTTTTTTCAGCTTCAGCGGTCTTACTGGACAGTCTGAGCGACATGAGCTGGAAGGCGAGGGCGGTAATATTATCGCTGGCAGGATAACTCACCTGTTCGGCGCGTTCGGCCAGCGTATTCAGGGCATCTTTGAGGCGGCCATTGACAATCAGCATCCCGATTTGTGCATCATCTACCGGGTCCCAAAGACCGTCGGTGCACAGTAGCAGGATATCGCCGGTCTTCATATGGACTTCATTACTGAGGGTAACTTCCGGGTCGTTGACCGTGAGCCCCAGGCAGCGGGTGACATAGTTGCGCATGGGATGGCCCTGGAGATTGTCCAGTGAGATCTGGCCATCCTGATAGAGTTGCTCAACGTAGGAGTGATCCTGAGTGCGATACAGAGGCAGGCCATCGCGAAACAGGTAGAGACGGCTGTCACCTACATGCGCCCACCAGGCAACTCCCTCCTGGATCAGACACAGCACGCCGGTAGTCCCCGGCGTTAACGGGGGGCTCTGGGCCGCACCGATATCTTTGATATTGTGGTGCGCTGTGACCATGATCTGGGTAAGAAACTGATTCACGTCCTGGATGGGTAAGGTGCTGGCGGTAAAAAGGGTATTGGCGGTATCGACCAGTGCCTGCGCGGCCAGCTCACCGCCCTTTTTACCACCGAGACCATCGGCGACGATCAGCAGTACCGTACCTTCATGTTCCAGCACTGCCAGACGGTCCTGATTGGTTTCGCGGTTGCCAAGTCGGCTGGTTTTGCCAATAAGATATTGCATGTGGTCGATGTTCAGCTGTGATTATTATTGGGGTTGAGCGGCTTGAGTTTTTCCAGCAACTGATCGACGGTCTGTGGCCGTAACATCGGGTCGACCTCCATGGCCCAGTCGATGGCCGCGAGCAGGTCGTGCGAATACTTTTTCTTATAGGTATTCACGGCGGGACGCATGGTATCTTTTTCACGACGCTTGGGTGATGGCGGCGGGGGACTACCATCAAGACAGGCACGCATAGTGGCGCCAATGGCGTAGATGTCCGTCCAGGGTCCGACATAACCGCCCGGGTCCAGTTGTTCGATGGGCGAGAAACCGGGGGTAATGACCTGGTTGGGCTGGAACTGGCGGGTGTGCATCATTTCATGCACGGCGCCAAAGTCGAGTAACAACGGTCGACCACCGTTACGCAAATGAATATTGCCGGGTTTGATATCCAGGTGCAGCAGTCCCTGGGCATGAATCACGTGCAGGCCTTCGAGCAGCGGGATAAACACCGTCAGCAAAAAGGTTTCGCTCAGATTCCCTTTATGTTTTTTGATGTAGCTTTGCAGGTTCTGGCCTTCTTCGTAATCCATGACCATGTAGACCGTGCCGTTGGCGCGAAAGAAATTGATGACGTTGACAATATTGGGGTGTTTCAGGGTCGTCAACGTACTGGCTTCCTGAAAGAACAGGCGACGGCCATGGGCAAAGCGTTCAATGTGTTTGTCATTACTGGCGATGACGGACATGTCCTGACCGCGGTCGGCCAGAGTCATGGGCATATATTCTTTGATGACGACGGGTTTTTTTTCATCAAGCGCCGTGGCCAGGTAGACAATACTGAAACCACCACCACCGAGCGTGCGCTCAATAATGTACTGGTCAATCCTGGTCCCCGGAGACAGGTCGTTGTGAATTTTCGTCATAAACGGTGTTGGTTGCATTTTATTTTGACCGGGCAAGGTTATCATAGCTGCCGCCTGAGTGTGGTACGCTGTTAGACATACCCTATACTTCGGCGCTGTCAGGCCATTATTTAGTTTTCAGGATGCCAACCTATGATTCTCAGCATGACCGGTTTCAGCCGGATGGAAAGCCAGCACGACTGGGGCGCGTTAGCGCTGGAATTGCGCTCCGTCAACCACCGTTATCTGGAAATTAGTCTACGCCTGCCGGAGGAGTGCCGCAGCCTGGAACAGTCCCTGCGGGAACAGATCGCCAGGCAGCTTGCCCGCGGTAAGGTCGATTGCAGCCTGCGCCTGCAACGCACGATCAGCACCGCCGGGGAAATAAACATCGACACCGAACTGGCCACACAGCTTGGCCATGCCAGTCGTGAAATCGATGGCCTGCTGTATAACCCGGCACCGATCAGCTCTCTGGAGATCCTCCGTTGGCCCGGTGTGTTGCAGAGTCCGGCGCTGGATCTCGACGCCATCAACAAGGCGGCACTTGACCTGCTCAACGGCGCGATTGAAGAATTAATTACCTCGCGGTCGCGTGAGGGCGAGAAAATCAAGACCATGCTGGAGGAACGCTGCGAGGCCATCAGTAAGCTGGTCAATGATGTTCGGGCAGTGATCCCAGAGATCAAGGCTGGCTGGATCAACAAGATCCGTGAGCGCCTGGCCGAGGCCGAGGTAGCGATGGATGATGCCCGCCTGACTCAGGAGGTGATCCTGATGTCGCAGAAAATGGACGTTGAGGAGGAACTGGACCGCCTCGAGGCCCATATTGCCGAGATTCGACGCGTGCTTGAGCAAAAGGGAGCCGTAGGGCGAAGGCTGGATTTCCTGATGCAGGAATTGAATCGTGAGGCCAATACCCTTGGCTCCAAGTCGGTCGCGGTGGTGACCAGTCAGGCCTCGGTGGAGCTGAAGGTCCTCATTGAGCAAATGCGCGAGCAAATCCAGAATATTGAATAAGGACTGTCAGGTGACAAGATGAGCGGAACACTCTATATATTCGCTGCGCCCTCGGGGGCGGGCAAGACCAGCCTGGTCAAGGCGTTATTGGAACAGACCACGGGTATCGGGGTTTCGGTCTCGCATACCACCCGTGCGCCCCGTCCCGGTGAGGAAAATGGCCGGGATTACCACTTCACCGATGTCGTCAACTTTAAAAAAATGGTCGAAGACCGCGCCTTCCTTGAGCATGCCAGGGTGTTTGATAACGACTACGGTACGGCCCGGGCCAGTGTCGATGCGCCCCTGCAGCAGGGTCAGGATGTGATCCTGGAAATCGACTGGCAGGGGGCCGAGCAGGTCCGACAGCTATATCCCGAGTCGGTGTCGGTCTTTATTCTGCCACCGTCCAGGGCCGCTCTGCGTGAACGCCTGCGGGGCCGTGGTCAGGACCCGGAGGCGGTCATCGAGCGGCGCATGCGCGACGCGGTTAGTGAAATGAGCCATTACGCCGAGTTTGATTATCTTATTATTAATGATGACTTTGCCGTGGCGTTACAGGCGTTACAGAGCATTGTTCTGGCCCAGCGCCTGCGCCTGACGCGTCAGGCGGAGCAACAACAGGCTTTATTGCAAGAATTATTGTCATAAATTCCTGTTGGCCGGTATAATTTCCGGCTAGCTGAAAAAATGATTGTTCGTCCACCCGGGATCGAACAAAAAATCGCGGAGAAATAAATGGCACGTGTAACTGTAGAAGATTGTTTGGAAAACGTTGATAACCGGTTTCAACTCGTTCTGGTCGCCACCAAGCGTGCCCGTCAGATCGCCAATGGCAAGGAGCCCATGGTGGCCTGGGAAAATGACAAGCCTACCGTTGTGGCGCTGCGTGAGATTGCAGAGGGTTACATTGGCCGTACTATTCTCGAAGAAGTTGAGGGTCAGGAAGTGGTCGAGCGGGAAGAACTGACCGGTCTGGCCGCCGAGGGCGTTGCCGAGATGGCGGCCAATACCGTCGCTGAAGTTTCGGTTGTAACAGAAGAAGAGGAAACGCCGGCCGCCGACAACACGGGTGCGGCTACTGAGGAAGAGTAATCTACCTTATTTTTGCTGTGATAAGGTGATGTGAGGGGGACGTATCGCTGAGCCAGTCACAAATCCCGGTGCCGGGCAGCAGACCATCGAAGAGTCTGTTACGTTTCGCATAATCCATTTGTGCGAAATGCTTGAGACCTATCTCGATATTGAACAGGTGGCCGAGGTCTATCGCGCCTACCTGTTCGGTGCCGAGGCCCACGATGGCCAGACCCGCATGACGGGTGAGGCCTACATCCATCACCCCGTAAATGTCGCCCGCATCCTCGCCGAAATGCATATGGATGCCCCCAGTATTGTCGCCGCCATCCTGCACGACGTTATCGAAGATACCCCCACCGCCAAGGATCAGGTCGCCAGCCAGTTTGGTGAAGAGGTCGCACAATTGGTCGATGGCGTCAGCAAACTGACCCATATTGAATTTGAGAGTAAGGCCGAAGCACAGGCGGAAAATTTTCGCAAAATGATCCTCGCCATGGTCAATGACATCCGCGTCATCCTGATCAAGCTGGCCGACCGTCTGCACAATATGCGTACTCTGGGTGTAATGCGGCCGGACAAGCGTCGTCGTATCGCCCGAGAGACCCTCGAGATCTATGCCCCCATTGCAGTGCGCCTCGGCATGAACAGCATGCGTATCGAGCTGGAAGACCTGGGCTTTGCCGCCATGTATCCGCTGCGCGCACGTGTCATTGCCGATCGTCTGAAAAAGGCACGCGGTAATCGTAAGGAGATCGTCAGCAAGATCGAGGTCGGTATCCGTGAGCGTATCCGCCAGGAAAGCCTCGATGGTCGTGTCGTCGGCCGCGAGAAGCATCTTTACAGCCTGTATAAGAAGATGCGTGAAAAGCATTTGTCGATGTCCGAGGTCATGGACGTTTATGCCTTTCGTATCATCGTCGACTCGGTCGACACCTGCTATCGTATGCTGGGTTTGATCCATAATCTCTATACACCGGTGCCGGGTCGCTTCAAGGATTACATCGCGATCCCTAAGGCCAATGGCTATCAGTCACTGCATACCGTGGTCTTCACACCTTATAGCGTGCCCATCGAGGTGCAGATCCGTACCGAGGATATGGACAAGGTCGCCGAGGCGGGCATCGCCGCGCACTGGCTATACAAAACCAAAGATGAAAATGTGAGTAACAGCGCCCAGGTGCGGGCACGTGAATGGCTGCGTGGTCTGCTGGAGATGCAGCAGCGTGCCGGTAACTCGATGGAGTTTCTGGAAAACGTCAAGATCGATCTGTTTCCCGACGAGGTCTATGTCTTCACGCCGCAGGGTGACATTATGGAGCTGCCGCGCGGCGCGACCGTGGTGGATTTTGCCTATGCCGTACACTCGGATATTGGCAATCACTGCGTTGCGGCCAAGGTTGATCGCCGCCTGGTGCCGTTGCGAACCAAGCTCTACAACGGTCAGACGGTGGAAATTCTGACCTCACCGACGGCCTTCCCCAACCCCACCTGGTTAAACTTTGTCTTTACCGCAAAGGCACGCGCCAATATTCGTCATTACCTGAAAAATCTGCAACGGGAAGAATCCATTATTCTGGGCCGCCGCCTGCTGGATAAGAGTCTCGATGACCTGGACACCAGTCTGGATCGGATATCGCCACAACAGCTGGAAAAAACCCTGACTGACTATCACCAGGCAACACTGGATGACCTGCTGGAGGCCATTGGCCTGGGCAACCGTATCCCGGCGATTGTCGCCCGCGCTCTACTCGATGAAGATACCCTGATTGAACAGGGCATGACGTCGGCAGACCAGGGGCCATTGGCCATCAAGGGGACCGAGGGTACGGTCGTCAATTATGCCAAGTGTTGCCGCCCCATTCCCGGTGACGCCATTATTGGTTTTATCAGCACCGGCCGCGGCATTGTCGTACATACGCAAAATTGTACAAACGTCGCCGAGTATCGCAACCAGCCGGAAAAGTGGATCGACGTCGACTGGGATGAATCCGTGACCGGTGATTATCCGGTGGAGTTGAAGTTACATGTGCGAAACCAGCGTGGGGTACTGGCGGTGGTCGCCTCGGCCATTGCGGATATGGAATCCAATATTGAAAATGTCGACATGACCGAGCGTGACGGTGCACATACAACGTTATACTTTACCGTGCTGGTAAAAAATCGAAAACACCTGGCCACTATTATTCGCCGCCTGCGCGGTATTGATCTGGTCGAACGTATTAGTCGTTCGCATCGTTAATTATTTTTGTATTAAGAGGTAAGGCATGAGCAGACAAATTATAAAAACCGACAAGGCACCGCAGGCCATTGGTACTTACTCGCAGGCGGTGAAGTGTGGCAAGACCGTGTATCTGTCCGGGCAAATCCCGTTAGTGCCTGAGACCATGGAATTGATCGAAGGCGATATGGCCACGCAAATACGCCGTGTGCTGGATAATTTAAACGCCGTGGCAGAGGCAGCCGGTGGCCGCCTGACGGATATTGCCAAGCTCAACGTCTTTCTTACCGATTTGACGCACTTTCCCACCGTTAACACGGTCATGGCCGAGTACTTTGCCGAGCCCTATCCCGCTCGTGCCGCCATTGGTGTCGCGGCCTTACCGAAGGGCGCGCAGGTGGAGATGGATGCGGTGATGGAGCTTTAAATACCATTTCGGTATTTATCCTGGATTTACTAAATACACAGTTATTACGCGGTAGGAGCGGTGCCCTCGCCGCGAAAACCCGGTCTAACAGAACACCATCGCGGCGAGGGCGCCGCTCCTACATGAACATCATTTATTGGAACGGTTGATTTGCTTGCAAAAAACATATGATGACGAATGCGACAGTCAACGTGGTTAAAGCGATAACCCCCGTCACCCGACTCAGCGGCATCGGACCAAAACTACAGGAACGTCTCGAGCACCTCGGCATCACCTGTGTCGAGGATCTCTTATTCCATTTACCCCTACGCTATGAAGACCGAACCCGGCTGGCAGCCATTGGTGGCCTGCGAGCCGGTGAACAGGTCGTTATCGAAGGCGAGATCCAGTTAAGCGAGATCAAGTTTGGTAAGCGGCGTATGTTGTTATGTCGTTTGAGTGACGGCACCGGCTCGATCCAGCTACGCTTTTTTCATTTCAGCAAGGCGCAGCAGGAAGGGCTGGCGCGTGGTACGCGTATTCGTTGTTATGGCGAGGTACGCCGTGGACCGAGCATGCTGGAAATGGTACACCCCGAATATCAACAGATCACCGCCGGTCAGGTGTTAGCCACTGAAGCGAATCTCACGCCGGTCTATCCCACGGCCGAGGGCCTGCATCAGATTCGCCTGCGTAAACTGGCGGCGCAGGCGATCCAGTTATTACAAAACAACCAGCTCGCCTTGGATGACTATTTGCCGGACAGCGTTATTGCCGAACTCAATTTACCGACGCTGAAAGCGGCGCTGCTGTATGTGCATCAGCCACCAACCGATGCGGCGCTACAGCAGTTGGCCGATAAGGAACATCCGAGCCAGCAGCGTCTGGCGATTGATGAGTTACTGGCGCATACATTAAGCCTGCGTCGCTTGCGTCAGCTCTCGCGCCTGCAACAGGCGATTGTGTTGAATGATGGCGAGGCGCTGGCAAACCAATTCCTGCGGCAATTACCGTTTGACTTAACGAAGGCACAGCAACGGGTCGTCAAAGAGATCGAGCACGACCTGCAACAATCCTATCCTATGCAACGCCTGGTGCAGGGTGATGTGGGTTCCGGTAAGACAGTCGTCGCGGCGCTGGCATTATTAAAAGCAGTGGCCAATGGCAGACAGGCGGCCATGATGGCGCCGACGGAGATCCTCGCCGAACAACACCGTGACAACCTGCAGAACTGGTTCGAAGCTCTCGGTGTGAACGTTGTGTGGTTGTCCGGCAAACAGACCGCCAAACAAAAACGTGAGGCCGCCGAAAAAATATTCTCGGGTGAGGCCGACGTGGTCATTGGCACGCACGCCCTGTTTCAGGAGGCAGTTAACTTTAAAAACCTGGCAGTGGTGGTGATCGATGAACAACATCGCTTTGGAGTCCATCAACGCTTTGCCTTGCGTGATAAAGGTGTCGTCGGTGAGCAGGCACCACATCAACTGATCATGACCGCGACGCCGATACCACGCACGCTGACCATGACCGCTTATGCTGATCTTGATTGCTCAGTCATCGATGAACTGCCACCGGGCCGACAGGCAATTGACACCGTAGTCGTCCCCGATGCCAGGCGGGATGATATCGTGCTGCGGGTACATAAGGCCTGTCAGGACGGGCGGCAGGTGTACTGGGTTTGTACGTTGATTGAAGAGTCGGACCTGTTACAGGCACAGGCCGCCGAAGATACCGCCACGCAACTGGCCACCGCCTTGCCGGATGTCCGTATCGGTCTGGTACACGGTCGCCTAAAGCCGGAACAAAAAGCCAAGGTCATGCAGGCCTTTAAAGAGGCCAAACTGGATCTGTTAGTCGCCACGACCGTGATCGAAGTCGGCGTCGACGTACCCAATGCCAGCTTGATGATCATTGACAATGCCGAACGTCTGGGTCTGTCACAACTGCATCAACTTCGCGGTCGTGTCGGTCGCGGTAGTCAGGCCAGCGCCTGTGTACTGATGTATCACGGCAGCCTGTCGGAAAATGCCCGTGAACGACTGGCCGTCATGCGTGAGAGTAATGATGGTTTTGTTATTGCGCGCAAGGACCTGGAAATTAGAGGCCCGGGTGAAGTCCTTGGTACACGCCAGACCGGAATGTTGCAAATGCGGATAGCGGATTTACAGCGGGACCAGGAACTAATGCCACAGGTGCAGGAAGTCGCGGATTTATTATTAGAGGAGTATCCCGAACGGGTCGAACCGTTGATCCATCGGTGGTTAGCGGGCAAGGTGAAGTATGGAGATGTGTAGAGTTAAAGGGGTCGTAGTGCTTAGTTAAAGGGGTCGTAGTGCTTTGTTTTTAACCAAAGCAATAGTTAGCTATTATAAAATTACTACGTTTTTTTTGAGTTAGCAATCATTAAAGGGGTCGTAGTAATTTATTTTAGACAAACTAACAGCTGGCTACTATAGAATTTCTATGATCCCTTTAGTTTCAATTAGTACGTTAGCTGTTAAAGAGGATCACTTGTGGATTACTTAGAGAGTGTTACGCCACACATTCCTTCTAAGGCTATGAAGGAGAGTATTAGTTTTATGGTTGAGGCTTTTGGATTTGAGTTGATAAACCATAGTGAGTTCTATAGTGAATTGGCTTCAGGTAATCAGATACAAGGTATAGTAAAGGCTCAGGCAGAGCCGAATGAACAGAGTATCTATCTGCGTGTAAAGGATGTTGATGTCTTGTGGTCAAAGATCAAAAGCAAGTTAGAGAAGACGAAACCTAAAGCACCATTTAACCAGGAGTACGGCATGCGAGAAATTCATGTTGTAATTCCAGGAACTAATACTTTACTATTTATTGGCTCACCAATAAATACATGATTTTATAATGCTTTATGACAAAACCTGCTAACAAGCAAATAACCACGGATAATTATTTCAGTGAAAAATCCGCGCACGAAAATCATTGCTGGTTATGAGAGTGTAGGCAGTCAACTCATGAGTAGTCTGATCATGAGGTTCATTGTAATAACGTCGGCACAAATCATCGCTACGGGTATTGTCATCTTCGCTGCATGGGCATATTGGCAGTTGTATGCCAAAGAATCATGGCCCATCTTGCTGCCTTCGCTTATGTTAGCGTTTGTTGTCGAAGCCGGTATGATATTCGCAGTATTCCGGAGGCAACGGGGAAAGACATCCCTTCTTCGGCTTGCGTCCACGATTACGCTGAGCTGGATTGGGGGGCTAGTTTCGTTTTTGCTGATGGATCCCTTTGCAAAATCGCTCTATTATCAGACACCAAGAATCGCATGGATAATGGCCGTGGTTATTCTTTTTTTGCTTGTGCAGCGGTTATTAGCTCAGTCTGGTAGAGGTCAATCATGACCCCGAACAAGTTGCCTCAGGTGATGCGGAAAAGAAGCGCGACAGTGTTTGTTGGTATGCGTACAAAGGACGAGAAGTGCAAGTAGGTACATTGATATTGTTCTCGGGAAAGATGGGGGCAGGAAAATCAACTAAAGCGAAGCAGATTTCTCAGCAACGAAATGCCGTCTTGATCTCTGAGGATGAGTGGTTATCGAGGCTTTACCCCGATCAAATTACGTCATTTGAAGGTTACCTTCACTATGCTGCGCGTTTAAAGCCGCTGGTCAAATCACATGTTTTGGGTACTTTAAAAACAGGTACAAGTGTGGTGATGGATTTTCCTGCAAACACAGTAAAACAGCGAGCGTGGTTTAGAGAATTAATTGCCGAAGCCAATGCGCCAAACGAGCTTATCTATCTAAATGTAAGTAATGATGTATGCTTGAAACAAATAAAGAAAAGACGTTTGGAACAGCCAGAAAGGGCAATTTTTGATACAGAGTCAATGTTCATAGAAGTCACAAGGTGTTTTCAGGAACCAGAACACGGTGAAGGGTTTAATCTACAGGTGATGGAACAAAACGCATAACAATTTATTAAATTAGTAAGATATTTAAAAAGGAAAATATCATGAGAATTATTAGTCTGGTGATAAGCAGCCTGGTAATCTTTTCTCTTGGCTCTTCGTTCTCTGCTGCTAGTGAGACCGGTATTGAAGTAAAGGGTACAGCGAAGGAAAGTGTTGTGCCGGATATGGCGACGTTATCATTTTCTATTAATGGCAGGGGCAAGGAGCTGGCGACCCTGAAGAAAGATATCGATATCAAAACGGCGGATACCATCACGTTAAGCAAAACGCTGGGGGTGAAAACAAAAAATATTACCGCCTCAAAGATCTCAATTAACCCACAATATAATTATCAAACAAGATCATTTATCGGTTATGAAGTCTCTCGCCGTATCACTGTTGTGCTGACTAATCTTGATAAATACACCGTGCTGGTGAATGGTGCGATCAAGGCCGGTATTACCACACTCAATAATATTTCCTTTGATACAAAAAATCGTGAGAGTCTGGAAAGAAAGGCGCTCGGGCTGGCGATCAAGGCCGCCCGACAAAAGGCGGAAGTGCTCGCCACCAGTTCAAATGTCAGCCTTGGTAAAGTGCTGTTTGTAAAAGAAGAAGGCGGTCCAATCCGACTAGAAGCTTATACCTTCCGGCAAACTGCTAACAGTGCCGGCTTGGTGAAAGGTGCATTCGAACCGGGTGAAATCTCGGTAACGTCAACGGTGTTGGTGCGATACTCGATAAAGTAAAAGGCGCTGGGATTTGAAATACAATCACCTGACTGATGCCTGTTTGCCTGCCGCATCCAGGTTGGCCAGTATGGCGCTAAAGAATGTATACAGGAATAATTTCATGAAGTTTTCACAATTAAACGTCGGCGATCATTTCCGGCTGGATGACGAAATTTATATTAAGTGCACACCGCTAATCGCCAATCACGCGACAAGTGGAAAACCAAAAATGGTGGCGCGTTATTTAGACGTCGCGCGTGTCAGTCAGAGTGGTCCACGGGAGAGCGCTGGGTTAAGTACGCCGATAGAAGCCCTGGATTTTTTTGTTTGCGCATTGGGGCTTGCCATCGAAGGTTCACCATTGTCAGCGACGGCTAAGGCCCTGGTGGCAGTGGAAGTAAACAAGGCGCAGGCAGAGACCTTGAGCCGTTTGGTGTAATTGAATTCGCCTGGACATGTTGTTGATGCGCTGACCTCGGTTATTGATGGCGCGGCTAAGGAGGGTGGATGCTTGAAGCCATGTCAGGTTTAAAAAAAGCATTATCCGGAAGTGGGTCCCTCGCGCTTTTTTGCACTCGTTACCATCACGGACTTAATATCCCTGCCAGCGTTAAAATGTTAGAATTTTCCCTGTCAAACAACCGCAGGACCCGTCCTTGAGCAGTCTCATCCATGACCCGCAATGGTATACTCACGCCCACCGCTTTTTGCATCACATCCCCCGGGAGGTGCAGGACTGGTTGTTCGATGAGGGTTCGCTGACGGCGCGTATTATCGCCGCCTGCAATGGTCCATTTCGGGTCGAGATTGTTTCTCAGGGCTGGCAGCGGCCTTTTGCCAATGAGGCGAAGCGCCTGGGAATGACACAGCCGCAGCGCGCCTGGGTGCGACAAGTGCACCTGTACTGTGGTGATACGCCGTGGGTCTTTGCCCGCACGGTCGTTCCCCGCAAGACCCTGACCGGGGCACAGCGTCAGCTGGTCGGTCTGGGCAGTAAATCGTTGGGGACGGTACTCTTTTCCGACCCGGGCATGACGCGCGATAGTATGGAGGTGGCCCGCCTGTGTGCGCCGCATTACTTTTATCGCAATGCCACACAGGGACTGACGCATCTGCCAACATCAGTCTGGGGACGTCGCTCGGTGTTTTATCTCAAGCACAAACCTTTGCTGGTGAATGAAATCTTTTTACCGGCAATGAAATACAATACCGTGTAATGCGTCAACCTTGTTGAGTTCAGCCATGTCAGAGTTTTTTACAGATCGCCTCTACCAATATTTTGTACTGACCCGTTTGAATCGACCCATCGGGGTCATGCTATTGCTCTGGCCGATGTTGTGGGCATTGTGGATTGCGAGCAAGGGCAGGCCGGATGGCTGGGTGCTGTTTGTCTTTCTTGCCGGTGTCGTGTTGATGCGTTCAGCGGGCTGTGTGATCAATGACTATGCAGACCGCGACTTCGACCCGCATGTGGCGCGTACCCGCACACGCCCTATCGTCGCGGGTAAGGTCTGCCCGCGTGAGGCGCTCGTGTTATTCGCGGTGTTGTGTCTGGTGGCATTTGGACTCGTACTGACGCTGAATACACTGACGATCATCATGTCCTTTGTTGGTGTCGTACTGGCGACAATTTATCCTTTTATGAAACGTTACACCCATCTGCCGCAGGTGGTATTGGGAATGGCCTTTGGCTGGGCCGTGCCGATGGCGTTTGCCGCCCAGACGGGTGAGATTCCGAAGGCGGGGTGGTTGCTGTATGTGATCGCTATCCTATGGTCAGTGGTCTACGATACCATGTATGCCATGGCGGACCGGGAGGATGACCTAAAGGTTGGGGTGAAGTCGACCGCTATCCTGTTTGGTGATGCCGACAAGGCCATGATTGGTCTGCTGCAATTATTAATGTTTGCGGGTTTGTGGTTACTGGGACAGGACCTGCAGTTAAGTATCCTATATAAGCTCGCCTTGGTGGCGGCGTCCGGCTTTGCACTTTATCAGCAATGGATGATTCGATTTCGTGAACCACGCCAGTGTTTACGGGCCTTTTTAAATAATAATTGGCTCGGCATGGTCATCTTTATTGGTCTGTTATTGGAATATCTATAATTTATACTGTTATTGATGAATTTTTGTGCAAGTAATGTCGATTTATACTAAAATGTAAACTGTCTTTGGATAAAAAACGCCTCTCGATTATGCGACTATTACTTGCCACTATTCTGACTATGACCAGTCTTTCAGCCTTTGCTGAAGGGACGTACGTTGGTCATCTGAATAATGAGTCGCAACCGCGTTTTCAGCTTCGCTTTGAATCGTCACAGTTGCTCCAGACCAGAAATGGACTCATTGGTCATGATACGAGTTCAATCTCAGCGGAGTCCTCCCGAGGGACATCGTATTTTGTCGGCAAGCTAAAGCGCTATGACGCGACCTGGCTGTATCCCGTCTCACAGTCCATCGGCGTGAATGTTGACCTGGGGATGAACCTGCACTATTTCGATGGACAGGTTGTCGTGGAGTCCAGTCAGGGCTGGGTTATGCATAGCTATCGTTCGACCATCCCGATGTTTTATGCCAGCGCCCTGTTTGATTTGCCTTTCAAGGGGCTGTCGGCACGCCTCGATGGTGGCAGCCAGATGAATGTTCAATGGGATAAGCTCTTCACCAGTTTTGATTACAAGGCCGCCCTGCGTTACGACTGGGACAATGGCGTTGGGCTTGAAGGCGGTTGGCAGCAGCGCCAATGGCAGCTGGATAACCTCGGCAGTGGTGATAACCAGATCCAGTCCAAGGGCCTTTATCTGGACCTGAAATACCAGTTTTAATCCCGCTACTTCGCGTTTGCCGGTAAGGCGCGCGCCAGACTCCAGCAATCCACCCGCTCCACTCCAGCCTTGCGTAAACAGCGTGACAGCGCCGTGATCGTCTGACCGGTGGTAATCACATCATCGACAATAACGACATGACGGTAGTCGAGTGGCTCGCGAGCATGAAAGGCATGACGCAAATTGGCGTGCCGTTGTCGTTTACTGAGCCCGGTCTGGGAAGGGGTATCGACACGGCGCTCAACGGCATTGATGAGCAGCGGGATGTCCAGTTGTCTGGCGAGTGGCCGGGCCAGTTCGATGGACTGGTTGAAACCACGTTGCTGGAGGCGCTTTTTGTGCAGGGGAACCGGTAAAATGGCGGCAGGGGTGTCGTTGATTTTCGGCTGGAGTTCGTCCCGCAGTAATTCTCCCAGCAGGGCGGCCAGCGCCAGATTGCCGGAGAATTTCATGCGTGTAATGAGTGGCCTGATCGGTTCGGCATAGACATAAGCCGACAGGGTCTCGGTAAATGGCGGCGGAGACTGCTGACACTGGCCACAGTAAGCGTATTGGCTGGCCGCCGCGATGGGCAGGCCACATTGTCGACAGACATGATGGAGCTTTGGCAGGTCCTGGTAACAGGCGGCACATAGGGAGATCGTTGTCTTTGCCGGCAGGCCGCAGAGCGCGCAAAAGCGGGTTGAATATAGGCTGTTCCTTAGCCAGTTGTTCACTATAAAATCCTTTTTAGTTGACAGAGAGGCGTGAAAAGCCAATCATTGCCACCCTTATATACTAGTTCAGGTGAAGCATGATGGAACCGTCGGCCACTCAGTACAGCATCACCGGTAGGAGTGCGCGCAAGTCAGCGAGCCTGTTTAACCTGGGCAATATTCTGGCCATTCTGCCGGGACTCGTGGCGGTCACCATTGTCGGGACAGAAAGTAGTAATCATAAGGCGATCATTGTCATGTTCATCATGATGATCGTGCCGAATATTCTCTGGTTTGCTGCCTCTATTGTTATTTATATTATAGCGCGCCACCACCCGAATGAGCGGGTAGGCCACTATACCCAGCAGGCGGCCTATCGTTACTACGCCATTGTTGGAGTCATTGTGGTCGCAGGCACGTTTTATGGTACCGAGGTGAAGCTGTGGCTGATCACCTGGATTATTACCGCCCTGATCCTGGTGCCGTGGTCTATTGCCGATATTCTGCGTATTCGAAAGGAAACCTGGACGGATATGACACTCGACAAAGAGGTACGTGATTAATGTCAACGCAACGTAAAATAATGGCAGCGGATGTGCTGCGACATGACTGGCAGCATCATGATATTGCCGCCCTGTTTGATCTACCGTTTAGCGATCTATTGTTTGAGGCACAAGCCCTGCATCGCCAGCATTTTGACCCGAATGCCGTCCAGGTCAGTTCACTGTTAAGCATCAAGACGGGCAAATGTCCGGAAGATTGCGCTTACTGTCCGCAAAGCGTACGTCACGATTCCGAGTTAGAAGTTGAGGCGTTAATGCCGGTGGCCGATGTTTTAGCCGCGGCAAAGACAGCAAAGGAAAAAGGTGCCATGCGGTTTTGTATGGGCGCGGCCTGGCGTAGTCCAAAAGACAAAGACCTGGAACCATTGTTTGAAATGATCAAAGGTGTCAAGGCCATGGGCCTGGAGACCTGCGTGACACTTGGCATGTTGAAAGCACATCAGGCAAAGAATCTGCGTGAAGCCGGTCTGGATTATTACAATCATAATCTCGATACCTCGCCTGAGTATTACGAAGAAATCATCACCACCCGTACATACGAGGATCGACTCGACACATTGGCGCATGTTCGTGACGCCGGTATGCAGGTCTGTTGTGGCGGTATTGTCGGGATGGGTGAGGGACGCGATGACCGTATTGGTCTGTTGCAGCAACTGGCCAATCAGCAACGTCACCCCGAGAGTGTGCCCATCAATTTACTCGTTAGGGTAAAAGGCACACCGCTGCAAGATGTCGAGGCGCTGGACCCTATCGAGTTTGTACGCACCATCGCCGTGGCGCGCATCCTGATGCCGCACTCCTATGTGCGCCTGTCGGCCGGTCGTGAAGATATGAGCGATGAGATGCAGGCCCTGTGTTTTCTGGCTGGTGCCAATTCGGTCTTTTATGGTGAGAAACTCCTGACGACTCCCAACGCCAGTACCGATCGTGACCAGGCGCTGTTTAACAAACTGGGCATCAACACTTTGCAGTAAGTCCATGTCACTTGACGAGGAATTAACGCAAGGCCTCAAGGAACGCAAGGCACAGGCGCAATACCGGACACGGCATATTACAGAATCGGCCGCAGGCCCGCTGATCACGCTGGACGGCCGGTCGGTACTCAACTTTTGTTCCAATGACTATCTGGGGCTGGCGAACCATCCGCAGGTGGTGCAGGCCTTTAAAGATGCTGCCGATCACTACGGTGTTGGCAGCAGTGCCTCGCATTTGATCAATGGCCACAGTCGCCTCCACCATGAACTGGAAGAGGCGTTCGCTGAGTTTACACAACGTCCCCGCGTACTTTTGTTCTCAACCGGCTACATGGCCAATCTGGCTGTCATCAGTGCCTTGTTGAGCAAAGGGGATCATGTCTTTGAAGATCGCCTCAATCATGCCTCGTTACTGGATGCGGGCATCCTCTCGCAGGCGCGCCTGCAACGTTACCAGCACAATGACCCTAAAGACCTGCAAAACAAACTCGCTACCAGCAAGGGCAGACGAAAACTCATTGTGAGCGATGGGGTGTTTAGTATGGACGGTGACCTGGCCCATCTCGATAAGCTCAGTGCCGTAGCCCAGCAGCAGAAAATTGCACTGATGGTGGATGATGCACATGGTCTTGGCGTCCTCGGCAAGTGTGGTGGTGGTAGCGTTGAGCACTATGGATTGGGAATCGAGCAGGTGCCGATATTGATGGGCACACTGGGTAAGGCCTTTGGTACCTTTGGAGCCTTTGTCGCCGGTAGCGAGGTGCTGATTGAAACGCTGATCCAGCAGGCACGTCCTTACATCTATACCACCGCGATGCCGCCAGCGGTTGCCGCCGCTACACTGGCCAGCCTTACACTGGTCAATGAGGAAAACTGGCGGCGACAGAAACTTTACGAATTAATACAACGCTTTCGGATCGGCGCGCAACAGTTAGGCCTGGCGTTAATGGCGTCTGACACCGCGATACAGCCGTTGCTGGTGGGTGAAAATCACAAGGCGGTCGCGCTTAGTGAGGCCTTGCTGCGCGATGGCATCATGGTCAGTGCCATTCGACCACCGACCGTCCCCGCGGGGACTGCGCGCCTCCGCATTACGCTATCGGCGGCGCATGACGAGGCACAGATTGATCGCTTGCTGGAAGGCCTGCGGCAACACAGTACGAAGTAGTCTCGACATGACAGACAGCGTATTACATATTCAATCGACAGGGCAGGGCCAGGATCTTTTATTGCTGCATGGCTGGGCGATGCACAGTGGTTTTTTTGATTCTGTGACAGCGTTGTTGAGTCGTCACTTCCGTGTCCATCAAGTGGATATACCAGGCCATGGCCTGAGTCGTGATTACCCCGAGGGGTATCTTGTCGAAGACCTCGCCAGTGAGATCCGAAGCGCACTGGCACCGCGCATCAGCGGGAAGGCCATATATCTGGGCTGGTCATTAGGCGGGGTGATTGCCAGTTTGATGGCGGCACATGAAGGTCGGGCTGTAGCGGGGCTAATTCTGGTCGCAAGTAATCCGTGTTTTGTGCAAAAGGTGGATTGGCCGCACGGCATTGCCGAGCGTGTTCTGCAGGAGTTTGCGAACAATCTGCTGACAGAGTATGAGAAGACGCTACTGAGGTTCCTGTCGTTACAGATGCGTGGGGCGGACAATGAGCGTGAACTGTTGAGGCAATTAAGAAATCAGATTCGCTCGGTAAAGCCGCCGCAGAGAAATGTCCTGACCGGCGGCCTGGAGATTCTTCGTCAGTGCGATCATCGAATGTTACTTAAGCAGTTAAAGCTCCCGGTGTTACTCCTCGGTGGACAAAAAGATACCCTGGTGCCGGTCGCCGCACTGCAGTCGACGGCTGCGCCATCGACGAATATTAGTGTATCGATCTGGAAAACGGCCGGTCATGCCCCTTTTCTGTCGGACCCGCAGCAGTTTGCTAACGAAATCAAAATATTTGCGGAGCGAATGAATGTCTAAACAGCAACTCGATCGTCGACAGATGCGTAAAGCCTTTGACCGTGCCGCAATAAAGTATGATGAGAGTGCCGTATTACAACAGGAAGTTGGTCGACGTTTATTGGAACGTCTGGACTTGCTGACGCTAAAACCTAAACGCATTCTTGATGTAGGCACCGGTACGGGTGAAGGGCTCGCGCCTTTAATTAGAAAGTATCCCGCCGCCGAAGTGGTTGCCGTGGATATTGCGGAGGGAATGTTACACGAGGCACGCCGAAAGATTTCCTGGTGGTATCGTCTACGTCACAAAGTGAAGTATGTTAGCGCGGCGGCAGAGAATCTACCGTTTCGCGACAATTGTTTTGATATGGTAGTGTCTAACCTGACATTGCAGTGGTGTGAAGACTTGCCACGGGTCTTTAGTGAAGTGCAACGTATACTGGCTCCTGGTGGTACGTTGTTATTTACGACATTTGGCCCGGATAGCCTGAAAGAATTGCGTGCAGCCTGGCAGCAGGTCGATAACGATGTGCATATTCACCCTTTTATTGATATGCATGATATTGGCGACGCTATGATCGACGCTTCCCTGGCGGAACCTGTTATGGATATGGAGGTGATCACAGTGACCTATGATGATGCCTGGAAAATTATGCGTGACCTGAAAAACATTGGTGCACACAATGTTGCCGTTGACCGGCCGCGACATTTAACCGGTAAACATCGTTTACAGAGAGTTGTGGATAGCTATGAAGTCTACCGAACGGCGGGTAAATTGCCGCTAAGCTATGAGATCGTTTATGGGCATGCCTGGGCAGTAGAATCGCGCAGTCGCACATCAGTTGAAGTACAGGTCATCAAATAGTCACATGGATATGGCAGTATGAAAGGTATATTTATTACCGGTACCGATACCGGCGTCGGCAAGACGCTGGTCGCACGCGCCATTGTGCATGTCATGCGTAAGCAATATGACAAAGTGGGTGTCATGAAACCGGTGGCCAGTGGTGCTGTTTTTCAAAATGGATTATTACAGAATGAAGATGCGGTGCAGTTACAGAAGGCCTGCAATGTGCCCTTGCCCTATGCGCTGATCAATCCCTACTGTTTTTCACCGGCGATTGCACCGCATATCGCGGCCGATCTGGAAGGTGTTGCCGTGGATATCAAACATATACAAACGTGCTATGCCAATATTGCCCAGCAGGTTGATGTGGTCGTGGTGGAAGGTGCGGGTGGCTGGCTGGCACCACTTAATTCCACCGATACCATTGAATCGCTGGCACAGGCGTTAGCGATCCCGGTTGTGTTGGTTATTGGTTTGCGTTTAGGTTGTTTGAACCATGCCCTGTTAACAATTAACGCGATGTATCGTAGTGGTGTGAGCGTACTAGGCTGGATCGGTAATAGTATTGACCCTGATTTCCAGTATCGGGATAAGAATATTAGCGCCTTAAAACAACGCATCGCTGCCCCCTGTCTTGGCCTCCTGCCATTTAGTGAAAATCCTGATATTGCTGTCCTTGCACCACACCTGCAGATTAATTGAACGCTGATATACATCGCTAATTCAGATACTAAATATAAAAAAATATTGCTTGGCAATTATTCTTTTATTTTGTATGGTTTTAGCGGAGCAGTCTCCTGAAACCAAGCTGGCAAAGAATTAAAGAGTTAGCTAATCATTAAATTATAATATAAGTGTTTTCAATTATATTTACGGGTTATAAGCCTATTTTTTCTTTTTTATTGCGGTGCTTATAGGCATCGATTAGCATGCTCGCGGTTAAGGTGTGGATTGAGACGTCATGCTCTCGGTAAAAAGAAAAAATATAAATAAATAAGTTAGGTAAATGGCACCGACGATTTAACCGTGTCAGGCCCTTTAAGGAATCAGGAGAGTCAGCGGCAATACGAACGACGTCCACCTGATTGCTAAATCACGAGCACGCATGACAAGGCTGCAGTGAATATAAAAAGATAATGATTTAATTAGAAGAATAAATTTTTTAAGTATCCCAACCGGAGAGGTAGTGGTATGTCAGTAACCAAAACGATGAAGAAGCTAGGCGCGTTAATATGCCTTGCCATGCTGGGGGGGCCGTCTATTGCCCTGGCAGGATTTGGCAGCATAAACATGACACGTGGTGTAACACCTGTCAGTGAAGAAATTTATGGCCTGCACATGATGGTCCTGTGGATAGTCACCATTGTTGGTATTGGTGTCTTTGGTGTCATTATCTATTCGCTGATCAACCACCGGAAGTCCAAGGGTGCAGTGGCCGCGCAGTTTCATGAGAGCACGACGGTAGAGGTTATCTGGACACTAATCCCTTTTATTATACTCGTTGCGATTGCCGTCCCGGCAACCAAGGCGTTTCTGAATCTGGAAGATGCCAGTAACCCTGATTTAAGTATTAAGGCAACCGGTTGGCAGTGGAAGTGGGAATATACTTACCTTGACAATGGCGTACATTTCTTCAGTAACATCGACAAAGCAAGTATGGATACGAGTCAGCGTAACTCGGGTAAAAATCCAGAAGACGTTGCTCATTATCTACGTAATGTTGATAAACCACTGGTGGTTCCGGTCAATAAAAAGGTTCGAATTTTAACGACCTCAAATGATGTTATTCATGCCTGGTGGGTACCTGCCTTTGGTGTTAAGCGTGATGCAATACCCGGTTATATCAACGAGAGCTGGTTTAAGGCAGAGAAGGAAGGCACCTACCGTGGTCAGTGTGCCGAGCTTTGTGGCCAGGGTCATGGTTATATGCCGATTGTTGTCAAAGTGGTCTCCGCAGACAAATATGCCGCCTGGGTGAGTAAAGAAAAATCGGAGGCACAGGCCGCCGCGGCAGGGGCAGGTAAAGTCTGGAGCAAGGCCGACCTGTTGAAACGAGGCGAAGAAGTCTTTCTGTCACACTGTGCCGCCTGTCACCAGGCAAACGGTCAGGGGATTCCCGGTGTGTTCCCGGCATTGGCGGGCAGCAAGGTAACGACCAAAGGTCCAATTAAGGACCATATACATGTCGTTGTTCATGGTAGACCCGGAACGGCCATGCAGGCCTTCGGTACACAGCTCAACAGTGTCGATATAGCCGCCGTGGTAACATACGAGCGTAATGCCTGGGGTAATAATACAGGCGATGTTGTTCAACCATCTCAAATTACCAAATAAGGCCAGCGGAGGATTATAAAATGAGTGATCATCACCCAACCGGCATAATGCGCTGGATTAAAACAACCAACCATAAAGATATCGGTACGTTATATTTATGGTTTGCTTTCATCATGTTCCTGATTGGCGGTTCTTTTGCGATGGTGATTCGCGCGGAATTGCTCAAGCCAGGGATGCAGATCGTTGACCCGTTATTCTTTAACTCAATGACGACCATGCACGGTTTGATTATGGTGTTTGGTGCCGTTATGCCCGCCATGACAGGTCTGGCGAACTGGTTAATTCCGATGATGATCGGTGCCCCCGATATGGCGCTGCCACGTATGAATAACTGGAGTTTCTGGATTCTGCCCTTCGCGGCAGTGATGCTGGTCTCGACGTTGTTCATGGAGGGCGGTGGTCCTGCCTTCGGTTGGACATTTTACGCACCGTTGTCGACAACCTTTGCGCCGAAGAGTACCGACTTTTTCATCTTCGCGATTCACATGCTGGGTCTATCGTCCATCATGGGGGCGATTAATATTATTGCCACCATCTTGAATATGCGTGCGCCCGGTATGACGTTGATGAAAATGCCGATGTTCGTCTGGACATGGCTCATTACAGCCTTCCTGTTAATCGCGGTCATGCCGGTACTTGCCGGTGCCGTTACCATGATGCTGACGGACCGTAACTTTGGTACGAACTTCTTCAATGCCGCTGGTGGCGGTGACCCTATTCTATTCCAGCATGTTTTCTGGTTCTTTGGGCACCCCGAGGTGTATATCATGATCCTGCCGGCCTTCGGTGTGGTCTCCATGATTATCCCGACTTTCTCGCGTAAACCACTGTTTGGTTATGCCTCGATGGTGTATGCAACGGCAGCGATTGCCTTCCTGTCGTTTATCGTCTGGGCACATCATATGTTTACGGTCGGTATGCCGGTGGCCGGTGAGCTGTATTTTATGTATGCCACCGTCATGATTGCGGTGCCAACTGCAGTGAAAGTCTTTAACTGGACGGCAACCATGTGGAGAGGCTCATTAACATTTGAAACCCCGATGTTGTGGGCAATCGCATTTGTCTTCCTGTTTACTATCGGTGGCTTCACCGGCGTAATGTTAGGTGTTGGTCCTGCCGACTTCCAGTATCAGGATACCTACTTTGTGGTCGCACATTTTCACTATGTACTGGTGACTGGTGCTGTATTCGCAATTATCGCCGCGTTCTACTACTGGGTGCCGAAGTGGACTGGCCACATGTATAACGAGAAACTGGGTAAGACGCATTTCTGGTTATCGGCTATATCCGTAAACGTGCTGTTCTTCCCGCAACACTTTCTGGGTCTTGCGGGCATGCCACGCCGTATCCCTGATTATGCCCTGCAGTTTGCAGACTGGAACTTTGTTTCCTCCATTGGCGGGTTTGTCTTTGGTGCCTCGCAGGTCTTCTTCCTCTTTATTGTTATCAAGACAATTCGAGGTGGAGAAAAGGCGACAGATCAGGTATGGGAAGGTGCAGAAGGTCTGGAATGGACCATTCCATCACCCGCGCCATATCATACTTTTGAGACAGCGCCGGAAATTAAATAAAATAGCAGGCCCTGTGTCTATCACAGGGCCTGATTTTTTCTGTAGCACGTACATTAGTCAGGCGAGGAAATGAACGAGGGGACAAAACCAAATAAGTGGGTACTCGCATTATTGTTTGCAATTGCACTGGCATTTTTTGTGGCCAGCTTTTTTGTGTTAAGCAGGTAGCCTGAGCCGACAAGATTGAGCGACTCAAAAAAGTTAGTAAGCACCTGAACGTATCGTAAGACGAGCTTTTAGAATAATTAACATATCGAACGAAGAGAGGGTAATTATGTCACAGGCACAAGGTGGATATTATTTGCCGGGACCGAGTCACTGGCCGATAATCGGTTCAATTGGACTGGCGTTTCTATTGGGAGGCTTTGCCCATTTTCTACATGGCGAAAGCGACATTTATATGTTTATCGGTGCCGCAATCATGATGATTATGTTTTTTGGCTGGTTCGGTACGGTCATACGGGAAAGCCAAAGTGGCAAATTCAATGATCAGGTCGATATGTCTTTTCGCATGAGTATGGTCTGGTTCATTTTTTCAGAAGTCATGTTCTTTGCAGCCTTCTTTGGCGCGCTTTTCTACGCACGCGAATTATCCATCCCGTGGTTAGGCGGTGCAGGTAATAATGCGATGACGAATGAGTTACTCTGGAAAGGCTTCGAAGCGACCTGGCCGAGTAATGGTCCCAAGCATGTTGGTGGTGCCTTTAAGACTGTCGATGCCTGGGGCATTCCCGCCTGGAATACACTGATCCTGTTGACCTCCGGTTTAACCGTGACGTGGGCGCATTGGGGCCTGAAAAAGAACAATCGCAGCCAATTGATTCTGGGTCTGTTCCTGACAGTAGCGTTAGGCGCGACTTTCGTTGGTCTACAGATTCATGAGTATGGACATGCGTATGAGCACCTGAATCTAAAATTGACTAGTGGTATTTATGGTACTACCTTTTTCATGTTAACCGGTTTTCACGGTCTACATGTGACGATTGGTGCGATCATGCTGCTGGTAATGCTGATTCGATCAATGAAGGGTCATTTTACTGCTAAACATCACTTTGCCTTTGAAGCCGCTGCCTGGTACTGGCATTTTGTTGATGTCGTCTGGCTGGGTCTCTTTATATTTGTTTACTGGCTGGCATAAAGGCCGTTGCGCAATTCAAGGCGCTGCTTACACAAGCAGCGCCTTTTTTTTTGCTAGTGAATTTAGAGTATGCTGCTGGGAGTTAATAGACCGAGCGCACCACATATCATCACAAAAGCCAGTAAGGCGATGGATAATCCTATGCGGATTGTCAGTGCCTTAACGGCGCGGTCGGATTGGCCCTTGTCTTTAACCATCGAGACTAGCGCGCTACCCAGACTAAAAACGATAATAACCAGGGTGGAGAGGATAACGGTTTTTACGATAATGTTTGCTGACATAATGATGGTGTCTCATGAGCAGTAGTGAAATAATTAGCGTAAGTATAGCGGATTAAATTGAACGTAGTAGGCACGAATATGAGTAAAAGGCAATTTAAACCTGGACTGATTCCCACGATCGTCACCCTGATCATGTTGCCGATATTGGTACGCCTGGGTTTCTGGCAAATTGATCGCGCAAAAGAAAAAGAACAAATTCAAACAATGTATGAACAACGAGCGCAGTTACCTGCAATCGATATCACGCAGCGTATAACTGACAATATCGAGAGTATCCATTATCGCAGGGTCGTGGTCACAGGAAAATTTGATGTCAAGCACCAGATTCTCCTGGATAATAAAGTGCATGATCAGGTTGTTGGTTATGAGGTACTAACGCCGTTGATCATTAGTGCTACAAAAGCAGTCCTGGTGAATCGTGGCTGGATAGCCGGTAGCGCTGATCGTCGTATCCTGCCCAAGTATGAGACGCCAACCGGACGCCAGAAAATTAATGGGGTAATTAGTATTCCCAGTAGTAAACTCATTCATTTTTCTGACTATAATCGGGATGCCAGCCGTTGGCCGGCGGTATATCAGTGGATCGATTTTAAGGATATGCGGCAGGCGACAAAATTACCGTTGCTACCGTTTACGATTCGTGAGGATCCTAAAGGTCCACATGGCTTCGTCAGGGAATGGGCCAAGGTCAATTTGTTGCCGGAGAGAAGTGAGAGTTATGCAGTACAGTGGTTCGTTATGGCCTTTGTCCTGCTTGGGATTTATATTGGTGTTAATTATAAAAAAGTAGGACCAGATTCTGATGAATAATGATGAATTAGTAAAAATCAGAAATAAAAATCGGCGTAGTATGATTTTACTCGCCACCCTGTTTATCTTACCGATGCTTGCTGCCTGGTTTGTCCTGCGGAATATCAACACGTTTATGCCCTCGGGCACTCAAAATTATGGTGACCTGATTCATCCCGCAAGACCTTTGGCAACGTTTTCCTTGCAACAAAAGGACGGCACAGCGTTCGGCGTAAAGGAGATGCGGGGTAAATGGAATGTGATTTATTTTGGTGGCAATGACTGCACTAAAGTGTGCCAGGAAGCGCTTTCAAAAGTACATCAGGCCAGATTAGGGCAGGGTGCGGAGATGCATCGTGTACGTGATTTATATATTGATATCGATTCAGGACCAATATCGAATAAGACGGCAGAGTTCCTCAAGTCGGTGCCTGATTTTAGTGTGTTGAACGGCTCTGCAGCTGAAATCACCAGGCTACTGGCACAATTCAAGGCTACAGGTGTATCGCCAACGGAAGCGGGGAGACTTTTTATTATCGATCCGCATGCGAATATAATGATGACATACAAAAAGACATCATATGTCCGTGACCTGTTAAAAGACCTGGAGCGCTTGTTAAAATATTCACAAATTGGGTAATTGAGATGAATAATTCAGTGTTTGTGAAACTGGCGGTTTTTGCCACCTTTCTTGCTATGGTTGTCGTAATTCTTGGTGCCTACACCCGTCTATCCGACGCGGGGCTTGGTTGCCCGGACTGGCCAGGTTGTTACGGTCATTTGGATGTGCCGGATAGCCATAAGGATGTCAGTGCGGCTAATCAGGCCTATCCCGACCGTCCTGTGGTTGCGCACAAAGCCTGGAAAGAAATGATACACCGCTATTTTGCAGGTACGCTTGGTATCGTGATCTTCAGCATGGCATTTTTGGCGTGGCGTCATCGACGTCACGGACGACAATTGCGCTTTGTGCCTTTTCTGCTGGTCGCAATCGTTATTTTTCAGGCGTTGCTGGGGATGTGGACCGTGACCATAAAACTCAATCCGTCAATTGTGATGAGTCATTTGCTGGGGGGCTTTACCACGCTCTCGCTGGTCTGGTGGTGCAGTCTGCGGCAGGGAGGTTTGTTTACAGCGCGGACGATGTATGAAAGTACTCTCAAGCCCTTGCAAGGACTCGCCTTACTGGCACTGATCGTGGTCGCCCTGCAGATTATGCTGGGTGGCTGGACCAGCTCTAACTACGCGGCGCTTGCCTGTGGTAGCTATTTTCCAACGTGTCAGGGGCAATGGTGGCCACCGATGGACTTTAAAGAAGGCTTTGTCCTGTGGCGCGGTACGCAACTCAATTTTGAATTTGGTGTCCTGCATAATGATGCACGTATGGCTATTCAAATGGTGCATCGTATCGGAGCCGTAGTAACCCTTCTCATAGTCGGGTTCCTGGCCTGGCGACTGCTGGTTTTACGGGGGGCAAGAAACCTGCGTAGCATGGGGGCTCTTTTACTGCTGATATTAAGTTTGCAAATCGCTTTGGGCATTGGCAACGTATTGTTACAATTACCACTACTCAATGCCGTCGCACATAATGCGGTTGGTGCTCTGTTATTACTCACTGTCGTGACAATAAATCACGCAGTAAATCCAGGAAAATAGTGTCCAATGAAATCGCAGGAAAGTATAAAGACGTCACCGTATCGGCCAGTCTTGTTTCAATTCTGCTGTGATTATTACGAATTGTGTAAACCACGAGTCGTCGCCTTATTGGTCTTTACGGCGATTATCGGTATGTTTCTGGCGTCGCCCGGTATGGTGCCACTGCATGCCTTGTTCTTTGGTACTCTCGGAATTGGATTAGCCTCGGCCTCGGCGGCCGCAATTAACCAGGTCGTCGACCAGAAAATCGATGCGGATATGAGTCGGACAAAAAATCGGCCATTACCCTCGGGCAATCTAACCAACAAACAGGCCCTGATCTTTTCCGTGGCACTGGGGCTGGTGGCGATGTTTATCCTGATTATGTGGGTGAATCTCACGACGGCGGTGTTGACCTTTCTGTCGCTGATTGGTTATGCCGTGGTGTACACGATGTATCTCAAGCGCGCTACACCCCAGAATATCGTTATTGGTGGGGCCGCCGGTGCGGCACCGCCGGTGCTGGGCTGGACGGCCGTGACCGGTCAGGTTGACCCCCATAGCCTGCTACTTTTCTTGATTATTTTTGCCTGGACTCCGCCGCACTTCTGGGCGCTGGCGATACATCGTCGTGATGAATATGCCAAGGTCGATATCCCGATGTTACCAGTTACACACGGTATCGAATTTACCCGTCTGCAGGTCTTGCTCTACACCATTATTCTGACGGCCGTGACCTTATTGCCGTATGTGACAGGCATGAGTGGGCTCATCTATATTGCCGGTACCATCGTCCTCGACGCTATTTTTCTGTCTTATGCCATTCGCCTGCAATCAGGTAAGGATGAGCAAATAGCCATGAAAACCTTTGGTTATTCCATCCTTTATCTCATGTTGTTGTTTGCCTTATTGCTCATCGATCACTATTTTCGTTTTGCGGTAATCTAATATCTGCAGTATCCTCCCGCCATATTACCCGTTCGTACTCAAGTTTTTCGGAAAAGGACCGTCTATATAGACACATTTTTTGACAGCTAACTTGATTATAGTTCTATAGTTAAATTAAAATATCCTAATATTTTAATTTTACCTGACCGATTTTGTCGGATAATCAATAACCCACCTGGAGTAAGCAAATGGCGAATACATTTGCGCAAGCAACTGAGCAGTACAATTACGATATTGTGCGTAAATTCACGGTTATGACTGTAATTTGGGGCGTAATAGGTATGGGTGTCGGGGTGTACATTGCCTCGGAACTGGCCTGGCCTTTCCTGAATTTTGACATTCCGCAAATTACCTTTGGCCGGTTGCGCCCGGTACATACGACCTTGGTGATATTCGGGTTCGGTGGTAGTGCGCTTTTCGCAACCTCTTATTATATTGTCCAGAGAACCTGTCAGACCCGGCTGTTTAATGACACGATGGCCAATTTCACCTTCTGGGGCTGGCAGGTTGCCATCGCCCTGTCCGCGATTTCCTATATGGCCGGTTATACTCAGGCACGAGAATATGCCGAGATGGTCTGGCCGATCGATATTCTGATTGCGGTGGTCTGGGTGACATACCTGATGGTATTTGTCATGACACTACTGCGTCGTAGTCAGCCACATATCTATGTTGCTAACTGGTTTTTTGTGGCCTTTATCCTGGCAACTGCCTTGTTGCACATCTTTAATAATATGGCGGTGCCGGTAAGCCTGTTTAGCCTTGAGTCATACAGCCTGCACGCCGGTGTGCAGGATGCCATGACACAATGGTGGTATGGTCACAATGCGGTTGGCTTTTTTCTGACCGCGGCCTTTCTGGGCATGATGTACTATTTTGTGCCAAAGCAGGCAGGTCGCCCGGTGTATTCCTATCGACTGTCAATCATCCATTTCTGGGCACTGATTTTCCTCTACATGTGGGTTGGGGCACATCACCTCCACTGGACCGCATTACCAGACTGGACATCAAGTCTGGCTGCCACCTTCTCGATTTTATTGCTGCTACCCTCCTGGGGCGGAATGATCAACGGCATCATGACCCTGTCCGGTGCCTGGGAACGGCTGCGCACAGACCCTGTGATTCGCTTCATGATCGTCTCGCTGTCATTTTATGGCATGGCGACATTTGAGGGACCACTAATGTCGCTGAAGAGTATTAATGCCTTATCGCATTATACGGACTGGACGATCGGACACGTGCACTCTGGAACCCTGGGCTGGGTATCCATGATTACCTTTGGCTCGTTGTATCACATGGTGCCGCGCCTGTATGAGACTAAAATGTATAGCCAGCGATTAATGTTTACCCATTTCTGGTTAGCCACAATCGGCATAGTCCTGTACATCACCTCCATGTGGGTCGCGGGTATCGGTCAGGGCTTGATGCTGCGTGCCTTTGACGAGTATGGCAATCTCGCTTACACCTTCGTCGAGACCGTTAGTTTTCTACATACCCCGTATGTCTGGCGTGCAATTGGCGGTGGTTTCTTTCTCTCCGGTATGGCACTGATGGCCTATAACGTCTTTATGACGATATATCAGGCCAAGCGGGGACAATCGGTCATGGATGCGAAAATTGCAGCCAAGATGGCGCAGGCATAATTTCGGGAGTGCATGAAAAATGAAACATGAAAAGATCGAAACGAATGCAGGACTCCTGATTATTTTTACGCTCATTGTGATCAGTATTGGTGGTCTTGTCGAAATAGTCCCTTTGTATTTTATTGACTCGACTGTCGAGAAAGTTACCGTTGCAGGTAAAGATACAATACATCCCTATACCCCTTTGCAACTGCGAGGGCGAGATATTTATATGCGTGAAGGCTGTTATTTGTGTCATTCCCAGATGATTCGTCCATTTCGTGATGAAGCACTACGCTATGGCCATTACTCACTGGCCGCAGAGTCAAAGTTTGATCACCCTTTCCAGTGGGGTTCGAAACGTACGGGGCCGGACCTGGCACGAGTTGGACATAAATATTCAAACCAATGGCATGTGCAACACCTGACGGCACCACGTTCTGTTGTGCCAGAATCGATAATGCCGAATTTTCCCTGGCTCATTAAAAATGAGCTGACCTATAAGGATATTGAAGATCGAATGAAGGCACTGAAAGATGTTGGTGTGCCGTATTCAATAACTGAAAAGGAATATCAGGCAAATGTTAAACGCTTTGGTAAGAAAATAGCCGAGCAGCTCGACATTAATCATGCAGAACAGAATCTTCTGGCTGAAGAAACGAAAAATAATTACGACGGCATTCCAGGTAAGGTGACCGAGATGGATGCCCTGGTGGCCTATTTACAGGTGTTGGGTACGATGGTGGACTTTAAACAGTTTGAAGAAGACCACTTTGTTAAGTTCCGATAGGCGACAGGGACTATTGCGTGTCTGAATTTGCCCTATGGTTTACAAAAATGGAGCACAGCAAACCGTTTGCACTGGTGCTGTTCTTCATTACCTTCATAGGCATTGTTCTGTACGTATACGCCAATAGAAAGCGTGGCGAGAGACTGGAATCCTACAAAAACATTCCACTTGAAGATGATGATGCTGACCGCATCCCACATCACAAGGATAAAGACGATGAGTAAAGAAACAAAACAAACGGTACAAACAACCGGTCATGCCTGGGACGGTGACCTACAGGAATTTAATAATCCATTGCCCACTTGGTGGCTTTGGGGTTTTTATGCCACGGTTGTGTTTGCCATTATTTACTGGGTATTGTATCCGACATTTCCAATTGGTAGGTCGTACTCCAAAGGTCTGTTTAACAATGTTACCTATACCACCAGTGATGGACGTACGGTAACGACCCATTGGAATACACGTGCATTGCTCATGCAGGATCTGGAACATGCCCGTGAAATGCAAAAGCCCTACCTGGACAAGATCAAGAAGGCTTCCTTTGCGGAGATTGCTAAAGATCAGGATATGCGAGCATTTGCCTATTCCAAAGCCAAGGTGTTGTTTGCGGATAACTGTGCCGCCTGTCATCAGGCGGGTGGTGCGGGTGTTATAGGTCTCTACCCAAATCTGGCCGATGATTCCTGGTTGTGGGGAGGAAGCCATGAACAGATCGAAACCACTATTCGTGAAGGTCGGCACGGTAATATGCCGAGTTTTAAAGGCCGTTTTAGTGATGCTCAGGTAGCGGACCTGGCCTCATACGTGCTGAGTCTCTCAAAGCAGCAAGGCGTTAATCCTGCCTCTGCCTTGCGTGGTAAAACGTTGTTTGAAGGTCAGGCAGGTTGCTTTGCCTGCCATACTAAAGCAGGCACAGGTAATATCGCGCTGGGCTCGGCTAATCTGACCGATCAGATATGGACGATTGCCAATGTACCGGCACAGCATACTATTGAAGGTAAACAGGCAGCAATTGAACATGTGATATTGCATGGTGTGAGCCGTCGGATGCCGACCTGGAAAGGTCGTTTATCAGATACCGAGATCAAAATGTTGGCGTTTTATATACATGGCCTAAGCGGTGGAGAGTAATCTACCTCCATGCTGCTGATGGTGTCAGTATTAGGGAGGGCGTAGTAGTGCGTCCTCCCTTTTATGTTTATAACAAAGGCAAATTTAATTAACCAATGGCCGAGCAACTCTTTCAGAAGCGTATCCCGATTTTTCCTCGCGGGGTTAAGGGACGTTTTCGTTCAATAAAATACGTCATTCTATTTGTTGCCTACGGTATCTACTTTCTCATGCCGTGGATGCGCTGGGACCGGGATTTTGGGCCGCATCAGGCGATATTATTTGATATCGTTGGACGTAAATTTTATCTATTCGACCTTGTCGTCTACGCACAGGATATTTTTTGGCTCGCCGGGTTACTAGGTATCGGTGCTTTTTTGTTGTTTTTCGTGACTGGTATTGCCGGTCGTGTCTTTTGTGGGTACTTCTGTTTTCAAACGCTCTGGACAGATGTCTTCATTCTTATAGAGCGCTTGGCACAAGGTGAACGTAACGCACGTATAAAACTCTCAAAAGCGCCGTGGACGGCAAACAAGATCTGGCGCATGAGTTTGACCTGGTTTCTCTGGTTACTGGTGGCCTTTTTAACGGGTTTGTCCTTTACCCTGTACTGGGGTGACGCTATTACGCTAAGTAAAGCCTTTTTTACTGGCCAGGCCCCTTTTCCCGCTTATGCAACCACACTGTTTCTGACGGCAACGACGTTTGTTATGGCGGGGCTGGCACGCGAGCAGACCTGTACTTATATGTGTCCCTATGCGCGTTTTCAGGGAGTGATGTTCGACCAGAACACTCTGGTGGTGGCATATGATGAGCAGCGTGGTGAGCGGAGTAATGGTCGACAGAAACCGGCCAAGGGTTTATTGAAACAGGAGGAACGTCTAGGCAAGGATGTCGGTGACTGCATTGATTGCGGTTTTTGTGTGCAGGTTTGTCCCATGGGCATTGATATTCGTAACGGCATGCAATATCAGTGTACCTCCTGCGCGCTCTGTATTGATGCCTGTGACACCATCATGGATTCAATTAATTACCCGCGTGGTTTGATTCGATATGCCTCCGAAAACTCGATGGAAGGGAAGAAAACACGTTGGTTAAATGTTAAGACAGTAGGCTACGGTATATTTATCCTCCTCATCTCAGGGTTACTGGTATGGAGTATTGCGCACCGCAGTATCGTTGAGCTGACTATCAGGCCGATACGTAAACCCATGTATGTTGTACTTTCGGATGGTCGTATTCTGAATCGCTACGAGATCAAGATTAATAATAAGGCCAGTGAGCTGAAGCGATTCAGGCTTACAATTTCGGGCATCAAAGATGCAAAATTGGAACTTGGTCAGGAAAACCCTGTCAAAGTCCTCGCAGAAAGTAGCAGTATCGTTCTGGCCAAGGTCGTTACGCATAATCCTGAGAAGGATAAAACAAGAACATACATCACCTTTAAATTGCAGGATGTTACAAACAGTACAACACCAGCGCTGACGAAAACCAGCGTATTTTCACTACCCTCACGCTAGGATTAAAGTATGTTTACTCTGGCTACAACACTTGTCGGCGGAATAATTGTCATCATAATACTGTTTTTGCTGACGCATCGTTTCACACGCTTAAATGGTAAGGCCGTCGCTATGTGGATGGCACTCATCGTCATCGGTACGGTAATTCCCTATTCAATTATGTTCTGGCCAGGCGCAGATGTGTTTTCAATTCATTTTGCTGTTTATTTAATGACGGTCTATATTCTCGGCATCATTACGTCGCAACGCGAGGCGGCCGTTAATCGTAGTTGGCATTGGGGCCCTTACGTCATTGGTGGATTTTTCCTGGTAGTGATCAGTGTAGATTCGGTACTGGTGACACTGGCGCAAAAGGGGATGAATAGTAGCATTGCACAGACCTGGCTACCCAAACCCGATAGCGGTGTCAAAGTGAGTTCGTTTTTCCCTGGTACGGTGAGCCATGATTATCAACAAAAGGGAGAGCAATATAATGCCTATCGAGAGCAGGTTGAAGAACAGCATAAACTCGGCTGGCAGGTGAGTAAGGGATGGCTGGGCAATCCTGTCGTAAACAAGAGTACGGGCTTTAAAGTAAGAATTCTGGACCACGATAAAAAACCGGTTGCCGGTGCAAAAGTGGTTGCTCTGTTTCTACGTCCTTCGGATAAAAGACAGGACCATGTACTTACACTGACGGAGACCGTACCTGGTGACTATCAGAATAATGTCAATTTGCCATTGCCGGGCCGTTGGAGCGTTGTCCTGAAAATTGAACAGGCCGAAAAACGTTTTGATATACGTGCCAGTACTACAGTAAACGCCAAGTAATCTTCGGAGTTTTCGATGTCAGACACCGAGAGCTGTTTTCATTGTGGGCAGCCGGTGCCGACTGGTAGCTTTTACCCGGTCACGATTGATGATGTGTCACATGATATGTGCTGCCCGGGTTGTCAGGCTGTCGCCCAGGCCATCGTCGCTGGCGGGCTGACGGATTATTATCGTTATCGCACCAACAACGCCACGACGGCCAGCCAAATACTGCCGGACTTTCTGCAGGAGCTGGAAGTCTATGACCAACCCAATCTGCAAAAAAGTTTTGTCCAGGCCGATGCCGAGATTAAACAGGCCGCATTGATTCTTGAAGGCATCGTCTGCGCTGCCTGTGTCTGGCTGTCCGAGCGACACATTATGAAATTACCCGGTGTCATTGAATTTAGTGTTAACTATGCGACCCACCGTGCGCGCATTAAGTGGGACGATGGACAAATTCATCTGAGTGACATTTTACGCGCAATTGCCTCTATTGGTTATATTGCTCACCCCTTTGATACCGGCCGACAGGAGGCGCTCTATAAAAGCGAGCGGGCCATGGCATTGAAGCGTCTGGCGGTAGCCGGGCTGGGGGCGATGCAGGTCATGATGTTTGCGGTGGGTTTGTATCTCGGTGTTACCGAGGGTATGGCGGCGGATATGGAACGCTTCTTCCGCTGGGTCAGCCTGTTGATTGCCACTCCGGTTGTACTCTACTCGGCGCGACCTTTTTTTACCTCCGCCTGGCGCGATCTGAAACGTCGCCAGTTAGGCATGGACGTCCCCGTTGCGCTGGCCGTGGGTTCCGCCTACGTTGCCAGCCTGTTGGCGACGGTACTAAATACGGGTGAAGTCTATTTTGATTCGGTGACGATGTTTACCCTGTTTCTCCTGACCGGTCGCTTTCTGGAGATGGGCGCACGACACCGTGCCGGACAGGCCGCGGAAGAGCTGATTAAATTATTGCCTGCGATGGCGACACGCCTGACGGAGACAGGCGAGGAGGTCGTCGCCGCAATGGATTTACAGGCAGGCGATCGTATTCTCGTCAAACCCGGAGAGTCGATCGCCGCCGATGGTTATGTTGTTGCTGGACAAAGCTCGGTGGATGAGTCACTGCTCACAGGCGAGAGTCTACCACTAACAAAAAAATCGACGGACCGTCTAATCGCGGGGAGTGTGAATGTCGAGAGTCCTCTTGAGTTCATTGTTGATAAAGTTGGTGAGCAGACGGTCCTGGCCTCCATACAACGGTTACTCGATCGCGCCCAGAGTGAGAAGCCACATCTGGCGAAAGTGGCTGATCGTATAGCCAGCTGGTTTGTCGGCGGGTTGTTGCTTTCAGTCACGATGGTGGGCTTTTGGTGGTGGCACTACCAGCCGGATGAGGCCTTCTGGGTCATTTTATCCATGTTAGTCGTGACCTGTCCCTGTGCCCTGTCGCTGGCGACACCAGCGGCGATGGTCGCCTCGACGGGTGCCCTGACGCATTTGGGTGTACTAACCACTCGCGGTCATGCGCTGGAGACCCTGGCACGCATCACGCATATGATTTTTGATAAAACGGGTACGCTAACCGTAGGGCGTTTGACGCTCACCAGTAGCCAATGTCTAGGCGCGGCAAGCAAGGAGAGGTGCCTGGCGATTGCCGGTGCCCTGGAGCAGTCTTCTGAGCATCCGATCGCAAAGGCACTCCTACAGGTCGTTAGTGCGATGAAACTCCCGAAGACGACGCAGGTGATCGCCACGCCGGGCATGGGAATCGAGGGTATGGTCGATGGCCGCTGCTATCGTGTAGGAAAATGGGAATATGTGAGGGATTGGATAAAGACAGCCCCCTTGACGGAGGATGCTGCCGACACATCACAGATCTGGCTGGCGGATGAATCCGGTGCGCTTGCCCTGTTTGGCTTTAGTGATGAGCTGCGGCCCGATGCCAGGCAGAGTCTGGTCGAACTGCGGGCGTCCGGGGTTGAGACGATTATCCTGAGCGGCGACCAGGACCACGTCGTACAAAAGCTGGCAGCTGAGCTCGGTGTGACAGAGGCCAGGGGTGACATGACACCGGCGGATAAACTGGCCTATCTCGAGGCGCTTCAGGCACAGGGGGCCGTGGTCGCCATGGTCGGTGATGGGGTCAATGATGCACCGGTACTGGCCGCTGCACAGGTATCACTGGCCATGGGTCAGGGTACACAGCTGGCGCAGGCCAGTGCCGATATGATCCTCCTTGCAGAGCCGCTACGACACATTATACTGGCGAGACAGACGGCCAAACAGACTATGCGGATTGTCTGGCAGAATTTTTCCTGGGCGATTTTATACAACCTGATTGCCTTACCCCTAGCAGCGACAGGCTCAATCGCTCCCTGGATGGCAGCGATTGGTATGTCGGCCAGCTCCCTGGTGGTAGTGGCAAATGCCCTGCGCCTGACACAGAGACCTAAAAATAGGACTACACGCTAATGGATATCCTGTATATGTTAATCCCCGTCGGCCTGTTTATGCTGGCAGTTGCCGTATGGGGCTTTATGTGGGCAGTCAAGAGTGGCCAGTTTGATGACCTTGAGGGACCAGCACATCGTATTCTGATGGACGACGATGACCCCAGGATTCCGCGAAAACCCGGACAGGACTTGAACAAAAAAGACAGGTAAATTAGAATTTACTAAATTAGTATGAGGATAGCCCCATGAAAGAACATTTTACTTTTCAGAATTTACCCCTGACGATTATCATTACATTAGTCGTCGGTGCCTGGCTGATCTTTCTGAGTGTTGTGCTCAGCTCGTAAGCTGAGGATGCGATAAAAGGCGCAGGCCTAAAAGCAGCCCACAGGGGCTGTTTTTTTTGCCTAAAGAAAAACCCCTTTTAAGCCGATACAATAATAAGAAATACTATTAAGATAAAATTCTAAGCCATTACTTTTATTGAAATTTATACTATAGTCTAAGGTGTAATGCATACAAAAAATAATATGATACTTCGCATCAGAGGCGATCTGATGCGAGCGCGAGGGCTGGGACTGTTCGTTGTCTTACTGTGCCTGTCGCTGTCGGCCTGGGCGGTGAAACCGGCCGATGTCAGGACGATTATCGATATCTCCGGTAGCATGAAGAAGAATGACCCGAAAAATTTACGCAAGCCGGCACTGCGTTTATTAGTGAGCCTGATGCCAAATGATACCCGTGCCGGTGTCTGGACGTTTGGCCAGTACGTCAATATGGCGGCCAAGTGGGGTAAGGTGAATGATGCCTGGAAGGCGGAGGCCCTCAAGGCGGCGGATAGTATTAATTCCCGTGGACTGTATACCAATATTGAAGCGGCGCTACGCCGCGCGACGAAGGGTTGGGAAAAACCTGACAGACGTTATCGCCGCCACCTGGTCCTGCTAACAGATGGTTTCGTGGATATCGGTAAGGACCCAGCCGTCAATGCAGAATCGAGACGCCGGATCTTGCAGGAGATCCTTCCCCGGCTAGAGGCCAGTGATGTCACCATCCATAGTATTGCGCTCTCAAAGAATGTCGATTTTGAGCTACTGTATGCCCTGTCCGGAGCCACCGATGGTTGGTATGAAAGGGTCGATGATTCGGCGCAGCTACCACGGGTGTTTTTACGTATTTTTGAAAATGCCGTCATGCCGGATGCACTGCCGCTTAGAAATAACCGCTTCAAGGTCGATAAATCAGTCAGTGATGTTACCGTCCTGCTATTTCGAAAGGATAGTAAGTCCACTACCACGCTCATTTCGCCCGATAAAAAATCGATGACCGCCACGTCGCACCCCGATTTCGTAACGTGGCAGCATGAACAAAATTATGACCTGATCAATATCAAACAACCCGTAACAGGAGAATGGAATATTAAGGCCGATGTGGACCCGGACAACCGTGTTCTGGTCGTCACCAATCTTCAACTGGCCGTAGACAAGTTACCAACCAATCTGATGATTGGCGATCGTTTTGAAGTCAGGGCCAGACTGCAGGAAAACAATAAAACCATAGTGCGCGAAGATTTGCTTAAGCTTTTACAGTTTGAAACAACACTAAAGGTAGCGGATTCAAAGGCAGAAAAGTTGGTGATGCTGGATGATGGTAAAGGTGCCGATGTTCTGGCCGAGGACGGTGTATATAGTGCGAGCGTGTCTGCCTTGAGCAAACCAGGAAAATATGAAGTGGTCGTGCGTGTTGGGGGGGGCGTCGTGGAGCGGGAATATCGTCATACGATGAATGTCTATGATACGGCGGCGAACATTGAAATCATAGCAGGAGACGATGGTTTTGAGTTCCATATCATTCCCTATGCTGGATTGTTGCGTACTGAGAGTGTCTCAATGCAAATTCGCCTGCCAGATGGCAAAGTTCTGAATCTTCAGCAACTGGACGAAAATACCTGGGTCGCCAAAGTTCCAAAAAGCTATGCAGGTAAAACGGCGCAAATTATGTTGACTGGGACACGTTATAATAATCAGAGCCTGACGCAAGAATTTGAGGAAAAAATTGCAGCAACGCATGGTAAGTTGCCTTTGAAGCTGGCGTCGCTCAAAAAAGAAGCCGACAAAAAAATAGAAAAGACGCCAAGCGTACCGCCATCGCATGTGACTGATAAAAAACCTGAGAAGAAGAAAGCGATATCGCATTCACCGGCAGTCAAGAAAAAAAGCTTTAACTGGACGCGCGTATTGATTCTGATCGCAATTATTAATGCCGTTCTGGTGATTGCTGGCGGAGCGGGCTATTTTTTCTGGAAAAAACGCAAAGTTACCCAGCTCGCAGAAGAAGATAAGGATATGGCGCTATGAGTGAGGCGGTCACCAGCTTACTTGTCATTTTTTCTGAAGCTGCAGTTTTGCTGACTATTGTTATTAGTCTTATTATCTTTTTCGTTATTCGCCGCGGTCGACGTGACAAGGTTCTGGCGAAAACGCTTGTAGAGTCAATTAAAAAAAATGAGTCTCAGCGAATTGAACGACTCAGAGAAATACTCGAAAAAGTTCATCATCTGGACGAGGCATCGGCGAAACACGGAGTTGTTGAGATTCTTAATTGCGAAAAAAACCTGTACTCGCGCATTATTAAACTATTTCTCGGTCGCGATCGAAACGGCATCACTAAAATCAATAAAGATGTCGAATCATTAACAGAAAGCTATCGACAACTTGCGAAGGTCGTGGAAGCAGGTGAAGTTGAAAAATACCACTCTGAAGATAACCCGCTGATACAGGCGCAGTTGCGGACTCAGCTTAAGAAGCTAGAGAAAGAAAATACCCGTCTGGAGCGCGACTTGAATGAAGCGATGGAGTCGATGGACTCCATGTTGAAAGAGTATACCCTGATGTACTCTGGCGGTGGTGGAAAGCGTGATGGTGTAAAACACCTTGAAAATGAACTTAGTCAGCTTAAACAGAAAATAGCCAAGTCTCACGTTGACGCCATGGATGAAGGTAGTGATGCTGAAGAAGTGGATGCCGACGATAGCAGTGGTGTACCCGATTTGAATATTGCAACGGAAGCGATATCGGCTGACGGTAAGAAAGAAAAACAATAAATAAAGCAACTTTTTAATTCTGCATGTTAAAACACCCATCTGAAAATGAGGCTACCTGGCTGGGCAACGCAGGATTATCTCTGACTACTAAACCAAACGTTTTGGCAGAGATTTAAAATCGAAATTTGCCTAAAGTCGATAATGGATCATCTTCGTAGTCAACATACCATCGGGTAATATACCTTGGCGCTTATCCATCCCTGATGGTCAATAGTCACAAAAGTAATCCTGGACGGCGATATAGCCACTTGTGCCACAGAGCGAAATTGTCCTGATTTCCGTATTCTGTAGAAGATTTAGAAAATTGTGGTGAAACGTAGAGGAAAAGTACTTAACGTGCACCATAAATAACGATAGAATCCAACAGGTGTTTCAAATGTCGAGCAACCTTGTTCGACTGTTGTTTGAAAAGAGATATTACATGTTCGAGCTTGCGGCTGGTCAACTGGCTAGTGTTATTGAAAATAAGCGTTACGGAGTTGAATATCAGCCTCTAATCTGTATCGATTCCGGCGATATTGTTGCCTATGAGGGTCTGGCACGATTTTACCTTAGTGATGGCACTACACTACCTCCCAATATTGTTTTTAATTCACTCAGAAATAACCTGAAGCATCTGCGTCAGGTCGAGCATGAACTCAAGTCTATCCAGATTGATTTTGCACCAGCAGGGTATGACTTATTTATAAATTTAGATCGTCACGCCTTCGCCCATATCATCGATATGGACAACGACCCGCTTATCAAGTTACTCCAGAGTCATCGTAATCTCGTGGTCGAGCTTATTGAAAACATGGATATTCATGATGCCCGGGCCAGCGTTGCTTTGCAGGAGGTTCTGCGTGCCCGGAATATTCCTACCGCGCTGGATGATATCGGGGCGAGCCATAGCCTGATTTCACTGGAGGTTCTACCGTTAGTCAACTATTTAAAATTTGATCTAATCTGGTTAACGCGATTACATCGTCAGGAATATCAGAGTTTATTTGCAGTGTTGCTCGAATATGCCGTGCAGAATAACAAACCATCGATTCTTGAGGGTGTTGAAAGTGCTGAAATGGCTGAACTGGCAAGGCGTTACCCCGTGGACTATGTACAGGGATTCTTATATCGGGATCTATTCAAGGCGCACCGTTTCTAAAACAGCGCACACAAGTCCAGCTTTCCAGCAGTCATCGGTGGGCACCAGTAGTAGTTGCCGGTGATTGGCTGGCTAAACTTGAATAGGCCATCAGTGACTCCGTCTTCAATCCCTAACATTCGCTTGAGTACTGCCTCGTAGGCGTCAAAAGATTGCCCAAAGGCAACAAACATGAGACCTGCCTCCATGCCCTCTGTCCATGGCATAGAGCGACGTAGCATAAATGCTTCAGGCTCAAAGCTTTCCTGCGCGGCACGTTTGACATGTGCCGACTCAGGTGCCTCATCAAATTCTTCATTGTTGTGTTGGTGTCGGCCGAAGACATTGTCCTGTTCCGAGGTGGTCATTTCCTGAAAGTAATCCAGGTCATGTAGCCACTGTTGCACAGCGACAAAGCTCGATCCGTCGATACCCGTACTGACGCCGCTGGTGATGGCCGCGGCAATGGCGGCATCGCCCTGCGGGTTTTCGGTGCCGTCGATATAGCCGGTCAGGTCGCGACTATCACTAAACATGAAGCTATCTATGACATCGATCATTTCAAAGTCGCCGGCGAGGACCTGTTGAATACGACGTGAGCGATGCAAGACCTCACCACGGTCATCGCCCCGACACCAGCACCAGAGTGCGGCCGGCGTCGAAGGAACCTCAATGCCCGGACCGGTCAGTGTCGGAAAATTACGCATGCCGGGGATTGTCTTGCCAATGGCATTGAGTAGGGACTGGCCGATGCCGAGGACAGTGGAATGACCATCTATTATTTCCTGTACTGCCTGCAAACCTTGCAGTGGGTCCATTGTAGGTTTTAGCTTAAAGGCTAAATAGCGCGACAGATGGGGAAGGGGGGCGAGAATGCCACTCTGGTGCCGGGACATAATTTTCCTTGCTAAGTTAGCGATAGAAGCGTGTTGAAGTAGATATACTGAAGCGTAGAGACTACAAAGTCTTGGCAAAATTTACCACCCCGATCCTGTGGACGGGGGTGGTATAAATTCAGGCCGCTTGATATTCGGTCAGGTATTGCTCCAGCGCTTCCGAACCTCCAATGTGAACACCATTGATAAACACCTGCGGGACGGTTGACCTGCCCGACACCGCGCGAAGGCTCGCCTCGGTGTAGTCACGATTCAGGATCAGTTCTTCGTACTGAATGTCCGCGTCATTCAACATACCCTTGGCACGCACACAGTATTCGCAACCTTGACGGGTGAAAATGCTGACATCCAGTGGCCTGGCGGCATTTGGTGCGATATGTGCGAGCATGGTGTCCGCATCCGAGACCTCAAAGGGGTCGCCCGGTTTGTTCGGTTCGATGAACATCTTTTCGATAATAGCATCTCTGACCAGCATGGAGTAACGCCAGGAACGCTCACCAAAGCCCAGCTCGTTTTTCGGTACCAGCATTCCCATGCCGCGACTGAAATCGCCGTTACCATCAGGCATAAAGGTGATGTTGTCGGCGTTCTGTTCCTTCTGCCACTCGTTCATGACGAAGGCATCGTTGACCGAGATGCAGATGACGTCGTCTACACCGTGTTTCTTGAATACAGGCGTTAACTGGTTGTAACGCGGGACGTGGGTCGATGAACACGTCGGGGTAAACGCGCCGGGTAGCGAAAATACGATGACGGTTTTACCTCTGAATAGTTCATCCGTTGTAACGTCGCACCACTCATGATTGCGACGCGTACGGAAAGTGGTTGCTGGTATGTTCTGACCTTGTCGATTCTCTAACATGTTCTTGTCTCCATCTGTTGGGGGTAAATGAGGCGATGGAAGAATTATCCGTCAGGACGATTAATAGATAAAATCGTTTGATACAATAATTCTGATTGTTATTAACAATGATAAGCCGCGCCCTTGGGGTAGGTAAGGACGCTACTTCTTCGGTCTGGCGTTTTTCTTCACGGGAGGCAGTGGGCCGATTCTTTGTACAGTATTAGGCAGGTGGCCGAGGATGATACTGGAAAAGGCCTGCAGGGCCGCTATTCGAGGGAAGCTGCTACGGTAGACGAGCGTGGCCCGCCGTACGGCACTGGTCATGTTTAGCGGCTGCGCGACCACGCCACTACCGCCGGTCCAGGAGCCACGCATGGCAAGTGCGGGTACCAGGGTGATACCAAATCCGGCCGCGACTAACTGGAGCAGGGTCTCGAGACTGGCGGCACGCAGGTCCGCCATCTCCCCCCGGGTCTGGCGCTGTTTTAGGTGGCAGACCTCCATTGCCTGGTTGGCGAGGCAGTGGCCCTCGGCCAGTAAGAGCAAGTTTTCCGCTTCCAGGTCACGTCGGGTAATTTTATCTTTGGTGTAAAAGGCGTGTTTTCGTGGATACGCCACCCAGAAGGGTTCATCGAATAAAGGAATGGCCTCGAGCCCCTGCTCCTCGACCGGAGTGGCAAGCAAGGCGGCATCGATCTCGTGGTTGTACAGGCGCGTTAACAGGATGTCGGTTAGCTCCTCGGTTAAGACCAGTTTCATTTGCGGGTGGTGCTTCTTTAATGGTGCCAGGATTAGCGGGAGTAAATAGGGACTGAGTGTAGGTATGGCACCTATACGCAATGGGCCAGCAAGAGGGTCTTGCTGGGCGCGGGCCAGCTGCTGAATGACATCGGCCTGTTCCATGATTTGGTGTGCGTGGCTGAGGATTTCCCTGCCAACAGGGGTGATTTCGACGGAACGGTTATTGCGTTCGAAAATAGTGACGTTCAGCTCATCCTCAAGCTTTTTGATCTGGCCACTGAGGGTCGGCTGGCTGACAAAACAATGCACCGCCGCTCTGCCAAAGTGGCGGGTCTCGGCGACAGCAATGATGTATTTTAGATCGCGTAAATTCATAGCCAGGCAGTCTCGTCTGCAATGATAGATTTTGACGATGGGTTGAGTATAAACAAACGATTCTAAAAATCAATTTAGCTGGCGTTGACCTGACATCGGTCGCGGTGGTCCTGGCGTAGAGTCTGATACAAGTCTTTAATGGTTTAGGCAGTTCGTACGCGAGTTTTACACTGGCGAGCTGGTGGCAAATAAAGGCAGCATCATCGAGTCGCTGGTACCGCTATATATTGATATTTGTGCTAAATTTTATTTGAAGGCCGGGTGATTCGAGGGATAACATATAAAGCGGAACGAAGGTGATACATCTGGATAAAATGTTCAGAGATGATGACACGATGGTGACTTGTATTATGGTTGATAAACCGGATTGATTAGCGTTTGAGGAAGAAGACATATAGCGTAACAGTCTGGCGCGATTTCAGGTCGAGACTGAAAATCAAGCCACGGGTAAGGCCGTTATACTATACCCAAACAGGGAGACCACCGGGTTGACAGTGTCGATATTAATGTCGATGCTGTACGCATTACATTGAGTCCGGTTAATCGTGAGCAGAAAACATCGGTTGTCAGAGACTATCTGGATATCCCGCTAGCATCACATGAGTGAGTATTAATGAAAGAAAACTTAAAAAAAATTCTACACGTTGAAGACGACAAAGATATTCAGCAGTATATCGCAACAGTATTGTCAGACAGCGCAGAAATCACACCTGTCTCCACCATCAAAGCGGCAAAAGCGGCGCTCTCAAATAATACATATAAGCTTGTTATCGTCGACCTGATACTCCCGGATGGTTCCGGCACGGGGCTTGTTCTCGATCTTGCCGAGCAGTACCCCTCCCTGCCAGTGATTGTATTCTCTAGTCATGAAATTACCGATACGATGCGTAATGTAAGTCGAGTTTTTGTCAAAGGTAGATTTCGAAATCAGGAACTGATCGATACCGTGCACAAACTCTGCTGAACTTATCGTGTAAACGTCGCCGCCAGGTATAAAGAAGGCATAGTGTCCATTATTGAATACCGAGGGCTGTCCCTGATAATACTCACTCCCGTAAAGTTACGACATAAGGTCTGTTATTGCTAATATGGTTATGTGACATAGTCAGATGGTGACTTGCCAGATCACCGCTCTTGGTTTGCGGGCTGACCAAATAAAAACAACCACGCGTATCCCAACAGACCGGCGAGCAGTGAGGCAAACAGGAGACTGGCCTTTGCCAATTCTGATAATTGCGGCAGGTCGATGAAGCTCAGGTTGGAGATAAATATTGACATGGTAAAGCCGATACCACCGAGAAGTCCGATACCAAGCAAGTGACGAATGGCCATCCCCGGCGGTAGACTGCCCTATCCGATTTTCAGCATTAACCGGCCAAACAGGGTAATGCCCATACATTTGCCCACCACCAGAACCATAATAATGTCGACAGAAAGAGGCTGGCTGAACAGGTTAATGAAAGTTTCGGTATTGAGGGCGACTCCGGCATTGGTCAGGGCAAAAATGGGTAGTACTAACAGTGATACCGGGTGTTCCAGGCCATTCTCCCAGCGTTGTAGTGGGGTTGTACTTTTCTTGGCCGTCTCTTCAACGGTTGCAAGTACCGCGTGTTGTTCACTCTCAGCCAGAATAGGCGTCGTGTGGTCGGGGTGTTTTTCGAGGTCCTCCAGCTGATTGAGCAGGCGATGCACATGGCGTAAAAACCACTGTTTACCCTTTTTCGGGCGTGCGGGCACGGTGAAGGCTACCAGGATGCCAGCGATGCTGGCATGTATCCCCGACATCAGCATGGTATACCAGACAAAGACCCCTATTAGCAGATAACTGGAAAGGCGTGACGATAGAGGAAAACGTTTGTTCTAGAGGTTTTGCAATATCATCACTTGACGCCTCCATGCGACGATTGTGTTGCATGATAATTATTCCTGCCGGTATTGCAGTGAAAGGTTTGGCGTGATAACTCCAAATGTAAATGTCATGAGGTTATCTTTTTCCCAGGATGTGATGATTCACATTATCGCCATATCGACACTGGTGTGCGTGAAATTTTTTATCTGTCTGCTGGATATTGCCTTTAAATCGAGGATCCTGTGGTCGCTCATGACTATTAATATAGTAGGCAAGGTCCCATGCCTGCTGCACGCTGAGTGTACCACCCTGACCTAGAGGCATATTGGCATGGATAAAGCTGGCGGCAGTATTAATACGATGCATACCGGCACCCCAGTTAAAGGAATTTTTACCCCACAGAGGAGGGAAGATATATTGGCCGTTCTTTTGGGTACCCTTGCCGTTAGCGCCATGACAAATAGCACAATTGTTTTCGAAGGCAATTTTGCCTCGCGCAAAGTCAGGGGCCTTTGGTGGTTTTGCGATCTTAGGATAGCCACTGCCAGGCATGTTGATATTGGTGGGCGCGCCAGTGGCCAGCCAGAAGGAATAACTCATGAGTGCCTTGAGGGTCTTACTGTCTGTGGGAGGAGGTGTGCCATTCATGCTATAGCGAAAACAGCCCTGGAATCGTTCAGCAATGGTATTGACCATTTTATTTTTACCGCGATATTTGGGATATTTGACCCAGGCGGCCCATAACGGAGCTGAATTAGCGAGTCGTCCTGCATCCAGATGACAATTGACACACTGCAATTTATTTCCGACATACTTGCCAGCATATTGCCCAGTATGCTCGAATATATTTTTACCCAGCGTAACCATTTTTCCAAACTGATTGTTCGGTATGTCTTTTTCCAGTGGAGGTTGAAAATACTTTACCTTAATAACGGCGGGTGTTGAGCCTGCAGGTGTGGGATTTTCACCAGCCAAACATATGCCAGGTACAATACTTAAAAGTAATAGTAGTATTCCAGATTGTGAAGTCATCATTCCAGTACTCCTTGTTATTGCATGGCCAGATAATGAGCCAGGGAATCAATTTCACCAAGATTTAGTTTGTTAGCAACTGAATGCATAAGGTTGACGGGATCACCTTTGCGCTTACCGTCTTGCCAGGCAGTGAGTTGATTACGTATATAGGAATAAGGTTGTCCTATAATGGGGGGAAACTGCGTTGCCACCCCAGTACCGTTAGGACCATGACATTGAACGCAGGCAGGGATCCCTTTAGACCACTGACCTTTTTCAAAAAGCATCATTGCCTGTGGATTTGAAGTATTGCCGGTGAGGTTCGCTGTCGTCAGCAAATCATTTTTAAGCGTCGAATAATAGTTAGCAACGGCAGCAATGTCAGCAGGCGATAGTTTTTTTGCAATCGGCATCATAATCGCATTTTGACGAAGGCCTGATTTAAAATTTTCCAGTTGTCGTTTGAGATAGTTTACGGGAAGTGCCGCAAGATAGGGATAACCGGCCTGTTTATTACCCATACCATTCGTGCCGTGGCAGGCAAAACAGGCTGTCGCCCCCTTGTCATTGCCCTGTGTGGCGATAGTTTTCCCATTGGATGCCGCAAAGGCGGGTGGGAGTGTTGATATAACAAGTATAAGTAAAGCGGTTATTGAAAAAAATGATGTTTTCATGGCTGGCCCTATAGATGGTTGTTATTACTGAGCATGGTCTTGGCGAGGAGTATGTTTTTATGTGTGACGAGGTTCTCCTCTTCCTTCCTTGGCGGTAAAAATAGTAGCAGAACCTTAACAGATAGGCGGCAACTAAACCGATGCCTGATAAAAAATTTGAAAATTTCAGTATAACTGGTTGGAGTATAGCCGAATTTTTTGATTACTATAAGTCATTGGAAGTAGTCATTATCTTTCGTCGGTAATTGCTAAGGCATCTGATGAAAATGTCGATTGGCATCTGTCTGTGCGGTGCAACGCCCTGTAAGAGCGGCCCCGCTGATACGCCATCACCAAAACCATGGGCACAGGTATTAATTGCAGTGCCAGTATTCGTCATGAGTAACAGACCAGTGGCAAGAATTCGAGCGTCTATTACGCATGTTCTACAGCCGGGATATTAGTGAGCAATAGAACGTATGTTTACACTAAAGGAAGTTGCTGACGATTTGTTTACATCCACTAATAGAGTAGTGCCGGAGCTTAGTGGGGCATACTTAGAAGACAGTGAGATACCAGACGACTTTCAGTAAGGGTGAGATGTCGTTGTGACGCTTCAGGCCACGAACTAACTAAATTACAGTAATCAGGACAAAAGTCATCCACAGGTTAAGTAATCAGCCTGCGGACAGTAATACGATGATACTACTCGCAGCAGTCTCTATCTTTCGATTCTCCAGTGAAGACAGTATTCCGGCTTATGATGTCAAGCCTGAACCCCTGCATGGCGCAGGTGGTCGCGAATATCATGCTCAATATGTTGTATGTTTCCCAAATGACGCAAGTATGAATTTTATCAATGATAGCTAGAGTTGCTTGCCGAATATAGCCATCGCATTCAGGACATCTTTTAAGGTTTTACCAATGAGGGTTAATTCATATTCCGTCGTGGGGGGTACGGTGGCATAGACTGTTCTGCTGACTATCCCTTGTTTCTCCAGATGTCTCAAACGGGTGGTTAAAATCTTTGGACTAATGCCTTTTAAGGCCCGTTGGATCTCCGAATATCGCTTTTTGCCAGCTAAGAGTTCTCTAATAATCAAAGTGGTCCACTTGCCTTCAATTACATCAGCCGTTTTCTTTACAGGGCATTCGTCGTTACATGGTTGTTTGCCGGCTAAGCTATCCATAATACCCCTTACTATCAAATTGGTAACTACTTCAAAAAGTATAGTGCCACTCTTATAATGCAGCAAGTCTTGAAGCTGAGGAGAACAATATGAAAAAAATGACCTATCTGCTGTATTTTATTGGGGGAATACAAATTGTTCTGGGAATTTTTCATTTATTTTTTCCAGAATTTTTCCTGAAAAATACGGGACACTCTATTCCTGAGACAGACATCTATTATCCGCTGGCGATGTTGGCAGCAAGATTCGTCGCCTATGGTATCGCGTTAATTTATATCGCTAGTGAACCGTTGAAACATATTTTATGGATTAAATTCATGGTCCTGATTCAGTTGATTGATTTATGTGCAGGTATTTATTACACCTTGATTGGCGCTGTCAACTTCGCCGATTCGGCATTTCCCATGTTTAATGCTGCCTGGATTATTGTTCTGTTAATGTTGTGGATGCCCAAACAGAGAGCTTAAGCGCACAACATGTTAGAAAAAATATTTTATCGGGTGCAGATAATTTTACTGGCCAGCTTGATGCCGACGCTATTGTTTAACAAAATAAACCGGTTAACGTGGTATAAAAATACCCTGCGTATATGGGCCGATGACCAGAGATTTGGCGCTCACAGCAAAGTTCTGGAAGTAGGTTGTGCGTCTGGAATTCTAACAGAGCATCTGGCCAGCACTTGCCGGACTGCTGTTGGTGTTGATTACTCTGCTAAAATGATTGAGGTTGCTAAATTCAACCATAGTGAGATTGATTTTTTAGTGGCCAATGTACTCGATTTGCCTTTTGCAGATAATTTCTTTGATAATGTTATAGCGGCATCTGTGCTTAATATTGTCGAGGATAAAGTCAAGGCAGTTAGTGAGATTTTCCGAACTTGCAAAAAAGGTGGCGTGGTTTCCGTACTTGTACCATTGGCAGGTTTTAGTGATCTGCGTCTGGATTTATTACAAACTTCACTGAAGAACACAAAGTTTTCCTCTGCGGCAATGAACGCCTGGCACAGACTTGCGCCTAAAATGAATGTAAATGAAATCACCTCTTTATTTAAACAAACGGGGTTGATTCAAATCGCGACGAAACCTTATCTGCAGGGTATGGTTATTGCCGTCTCTGCAACAAAACCGTTTTGACACTACTAATAATATAGTAACTCTCGAATGTCAGGTAGCTCTCTCGGATTCCTTACGATCAGATTTATGATGTGACAGCGACAGTTTCGATAAAGTTTTAAGCATTATCAGGGTCAGAGAATACATCCATTACTTCGCCGTACGGCGAAGTTCAGTATGACAATGAATTTTTTATATTGGCTGAAATAGTTCTACCAGCTCAAGACGAGTGCGTAAAACGAACGAATGGTGGGCCCGGTAGGACTTGAACCTACGACCAAGGGATTCACGTAGTCTTGATATTTCTATCAAGCGCGGACTATATCATCACCCACAACACCAAAATTTTCTGGCTTGTTTGGGCGCGGGACGCTCTAGCCTGTGATTAAGGACATTTTGATTTAGTTAAAAATCAGTCCCCAGGTAGTCTCTGCACCTTTCGAAGGTATACCTTCGACTTGGCTCAGGATTGCCATCGGTTAATTAAAACCGGAAGGTTTCCCTGAGTTCATCCCGTTCATTTCATATCTTTCAATATGAACGCACCATTTTGATGAGTCCCCTGCTCTAACCAACTGAGCTACAGGCCCTAAACTAAAAGCTTCTAGTTACCAGGATCGAGTAACTAGGAAAACTAAGACGCAAAGCATATCGTTGCTTTGCGCCTCTTGCAACTGATGGTTATTCTATATCGAGAAAACTGCGTAATTGATCAGAACGACTTGGATGACGCAGCTTGCGCAGGGCCTTGGCTTCGATCTGACGAATACGCTCACGGGTGACGTCGAACTGTTTGCCGACTTCTTCCAGGGTATGGTCGGTATTCATATCGATACCGAAACGCATGCGTAGTACCTTGGCTTCACGTGCAGTCAAACCTTCCAGCACATCCGTCGTGGCTTCTTTGAGACCGAAAATAGTCGCGGATTCGATTGGTGCGGTGACATTGGTATCTTCAATAAAGTCACCCAGGTGTGAGTCTTCATCGTCACCAATCGGCGTTTCCATGGAGATGGGTTCCTTGGCGATCTTCAGTACCTTGCGGATCTTGTCTTCGGGCATTTCCATGCGCTCGGCCAGTTCTTCCGGCGTGGCCTCGCGACCCATTTCCTGCAACATCTGCCGTGAAATACGGTTCAGCTTGTTGATGGTTTCGATCATGTGCACCGGGATACGGATGGTGCGGGCCTGATCGGCAATGGAGCGGGTAATGGCCTGACGAATCCACCACGTCGCATAGGTCGAGAATTTGTAACCACGACGGTATTCAAACTTGTCGACGGCCTTCATCAAACCGATATTGCCTTCCTGAATCAAATCCAGAAACTGCAGGCCACGGTTGGTGTATTTTTTGGCGATGGAAATGACCAGACGCAGATTGGCCTCGATCATTTCCTTTTTGGCACGACGTGCCTTGGCTTCACCGATGGACATCTTGCGATTGATATCTTTGATTTCACCAATGGACAGACCGCAGTCCTGGGTAATAATGTGCAGCTTTTGTTGTGCGCGCAGGATCTCTTCACGATGCTGTTCCAGCACTGCGGAATAGTTTTCACCCGCTTGAATATGTTTGTCCAGCCAGCTTAGATCGGTTTCATTATCCGGAAAGGAGGTAATGAAATCCTTACGTGGCATGTGTGCCTTGTTGACACAGAAATCCATAATAATACGCTCATAACTGCGGATCTTGGCGACCAGACGACGCATGTTGCTTTGCAGCATGTCGATCATTTTTGGCGTCATTTTCAGTTCCATGAACTGGCCAATGATGTCTTCCTGCAACTTAAAGGTCTTTTTGTCCACGGCACCATTTTTGGCAATCGCGGCAATCCATTTTTTATAGCTCTTACCCAGCTGAGTAAAACGTTCACGGGCTTCTTCTGGATCAGGTCCGGTATCGACTACGGCATCACTGCTATCGTCATCATCATCGTCGTCGTCATCATTTTTCTCATTCGATGCCGTGTTCTGTGCGGCAATCTCTTCCGGTGTTGGAATAGTATCGGGGGCATTGGGGTCAATAAACGCACTGATCAGATCACTCAGCTTGGCTTCTTCGGCCTCAATCCGGGAATAGGTATAGAGGACCTGTTCGATAGTCGCAGGATAGGTGGCCAGTGCCGATAGCATCTGGTTAAGGCCATCCTCGATTCGCTTGGCAATCTCGATCTCACCCTCACGTGTGAGGAGTTCAACGGCCCCCATTTCACGCATATACATGCGTACAGGGTCTGTGGTGCGTCCGAACTCACTATCCACCGAGGCCAACGCCGCGGCGGCTTCTTCAGCGGCATCTTCATCCACTGAAGTGTCATTCATTAGCAGGGAATCGGCATCGGGTGCGGTTTCATGCACGGCGATACCCATGTCATTGATCATGGCAACAATATCTTCGATCTGTTCCGGATCGACGATGTCATTGGGGAGATGGTCATTAACCTCTGCATAGGTCAAGAAACCCTGTTCCTTACCCTTGGCGATAAGGATCTTAAGTTGTGATTGTTGCTGGCTTTGATTCATCGTTTTGCTCTAAAAACCTTAAAAAACAATAAGTTGCAAAAATAAAAACACGAGAGCGTAAACCGCCGAATTCTACACGATTTTCGACTGCGCCGCCATGTAAATAGCCTGTGATCGTCATTTCGATAGTGATGCCATCACGGTTCGGGACAACCTGCTCACGGACAACCGGATGAGAGGGGGCATTTGCTGCCGGATAGCGCGGGTTTCCATGGAACAAAAATAGGGGATTTTTTCTGAATTTCAAGTCTTTGGCGAAATTGTTTAAGGCTCAACCGCGCTGGCGTGTCAGTTCCACGTATTCTTTTTTCTCTTCGGGGCTGAGTTGCTGACACCGATCCTGTAACTCTTTGAAGCGGGCTTCGATCGACTCCTGGGCCAGCTTTTTCATGATTCCCTCCAGCTCGGTGGCTAAATGCTCATGATTTGCCAGCAGGCGTTCCTTTTGTAACAGTCGAGGTAGATGCCGGGCATGACCACTCTGTTCGAGACGATTGACCAGCGAGGCGGCCGAGATCGCCGGATTTGCTGCAATAGTATGCAAAATTTCCGCGAGCATGGGCATGCCGGGTATTTTTTGTTGCTGCAAATGGGCGGGTACCTGATGTACCAGGCCAAGACCGGGTTCATTCAGCAGAATAAAGATGGCCTGCCCCACCAGGGATGGTGTGGATTTTCCCGCCGTTCGTGTCGGCCGGTGAGTTGTGACCGGCTCAGGGCGATGATCGGTTTGTGAGGCGGAGGTCTGGCGTGTCGGGGCTGCCATGAGGTGTTGTGCCAGGGTCTCGGCCGGCATTTGCGCCAGTTTACCCAGTTCATCGATCATCATTTGACGAAATACCCCCTCTGGTAGCTGGGTCAGGAGTGGTCGTGCCTTTTCCACCAGTAGCGCGCGCCCATCCAGGGTCGACACGTCGGCCTGTTGTTGCAGCTGCTGAAAGAAAAACCGGGAAAAGACGGCGGCCTCGGCCATTTGTGCCTCAAAGGCCTCGGCACCGATCTTGCGCACCTGGCTGTCGGGGTCTTCGCCGTCGGGGAGAAACATAAAACGCAGCTGGTAACCGGCGCGCATAATGGGCAGGGCATTTTCCATGGCTCGCCAGGCGGCGTCGCGGCCGGCGCGATCACCATCAAAACAAAAAATGACCTCGCCGGTGAGTCGAAATAGGCGTTGCAGGTGTTCCCTGGTCGTCGCGGTGCCGAGGGTCGCCACGGCATAGTTGATGCCATACTGGGCCAGCGCCACCACATCCATATAGCCCTCGACGACCAGCAGACGTTCGATCTTGCGCAGGGCCTTTTTGGCCTCGTAGAGGCCATAGAGCTCCTGGCCCTTGTGGAACAGCGGGGTCTCGGGGGAGTTATAGTATTTCGGTGTGTCATCCGGGTTGATCACCCGGCCGCCAAAGCCGATGGTACGACCACGGCTGTCGCGAATAGGAAACATAATGCGATTGCGGAAGCGATCATAGAAATCGCCGTTGTCTTTCTTGACCAGCATACCGACGGTCAGCAGTTGTTCACGGCTTTTGTCATCCTTACCCAGCTCCTTGAGTAGATTATCCCAGCCGGGCGGGGCATAGCCTATGCCATAACGCGCAGCGACCTCGCCATTCATGCCGCGACCTTTCAGGTAGTCCACCGCCTGCGTTGCCTGCGGGTGCTTGCGTAGCTGCTGGCGGTAGTAGCGGTCGCAAAGCTCGACCTGTTGATAGAGCTCGTCCTGCGGCTTTTTCGCCGCTGTGGGCCGGCTACCTTCCTCACGGGGAACCGTGAGGCCGGCCATGCGGGCCAGCTCCTCGACGGCCTCTGGAAAGCCCATGTGGTCGTATTCCATCAGAAAACCCACCACCGTACCGTGGGCACCACAGCCGAAGCAGTGGTAGAACTGCTTGCTCTGGCTGACGGTAAAGGACGGGGTTTTTTCGTTATGGAAGGGGCAGCAGGCCTTGTACTCGTGGCCGGCCTTTTTCAGCGGCACACGGGCATCGATGACCTCAACGATATCAATGCGGTTGAGGAGTTCGTCAATAAAGTGTGGTGGAATACGGCCTGCCATGCTGCGCATTGTAGCGCAGCATGGAGCTACTAGGGACTAGCCTCTAGGTGAGAAGGAAAAAAGAAAATGTTAAATAGATTGTGGGTAGGTGTTGTACAACCAGACACCAGTAGGTTTTGTACGCAGTAAGCACTTTGCCCTAGAGCCTAGCTGCTAGAGGCTAGTTCCTGTCAGTTCGATAACCGCTTTTTGATGAGCGAACTGACCAGCCCCATGTCGGCACGACCGGCAAGTTTGGGCTTGAGCATAGCCATGACCTTGCCCATGTCCTTCATTTCGCTGGCGCCGGTGGCGCTGACCGCTTCGGCGACCAGGGTTTCGATCTCGGTGGCGGAGAGCTGTGCGGGCATATAAGTCGCGATAATGGCCAGTTCGGCCTCTTCGACGGCCTTCAGGTCGTCACGACCGGCTTTGGTGTACTGCTCGATGGAGTCTTTGCGCTGTTTGACCATTTTTTCCAGCACGGTCAGCACCTGGGTGTCGTCCAGCTCGATGCGTTCGTCGACCTCGCGCTGCTTGATGGCAGCCGTGATCAGGCGCAAGGTCCCTAATAGAACCTTGTCCTTGTTGCGCATCGCGGTTTTGACGTCTTCGTTTATGCGGGTTTTGAGTGCGGTATTACTCATGGGATACCCGTATCCTGACTGGTAGCGTGAGGAATTTAGTACAGACGTTTGCGGTGAACACGCTCGCGTGAGACCTTTTTCTGGTGGCGCTTAACGGCAGCGGCCATTTTGCGCTTACGGATTGCCGTGGGTTTCTCGTAGAATTCGCGGCGGCGAACTTCGGATAAAACACCGGCTTTTTCGCAAGAGCGCTTGAAGCGGCGCATGGCGACTTCAAAAGGTTCGTTTTCACGTATACGAACTGTTGGCATATGATCGACCTACTTTTCAAAGTTGGATTGTAAAAGAGGCGCGATTCTACTGTGGGTGGCGCCAAAATGCAAAAATAGCGCCGACTATTTCCGGCAAAACGGGGTAAAATTTCACACATTATGCGTATCCTAGGAATCGAAACCTCTTGCGACGAGACTGCCGCCGCCATTTATGACAGCGACCAGGGCCTGTTGAGCCATGCCCTGTACTCCCAGGTGGCGCTGCACGCCGAGTATGGCGGCGTGGTGCCGGAACTGGCCTCGCGGGACCATGTCCGCAAGCTGCTACCGCTTATCGAACAGGCCCTGCAACAGGCGGGCATCACGCGCCAGGCGCTTGATGCCGTGGCCTATACCGCCGGGCCCGGTCTGATTGGGGCCTTATTAGTCGGCGCAGGGGTTGGTCGTAGCCTGGCCTATGCCCTGAAGATTCCGGCGGTACGGGTCCACCATATGGAAGGTCACCTGCTGGCGCCGATGCTGGAAGCGAATCCCCCAGATTTCCCCTTTGTCGCCCTGCTGGTCTCGGGTGGCCACACCCAGCTTTTTCGTGTGGATGGTATTGGCCAGTATGCAATGCTGGGTGACTCGCTGGACGATGCCGCCGGCGAGGCCTTTGATAAGACCGCCAAGCTGCTGGGTCTGAGTTATCCCGGCGGGCCCGCGCTCGCCAAACTGGCAGAGCAGGGGCAAGCGGGACGATTCAAGTTCCCCCGCCCCATGACCGATCGCCCTGGGCTGGATTTTAGTTTCAGTGGCTTGAAGACCTTTGCGCTGAATACCGTGCAGCGTGAAGGGGATGATGAGCAGACCAGGGCCGATATCGCCCTGGCATTTGAAGTCGCTGTGGCCGAGACCATGGCCATCAAGTGTCGACGTGCGCTGCAGGAGACAGGGCTGAAACGCCTGATCATTGCCGGTGGGGTTAGCGCCAACCAGCGGCTGCGTCATCATCTGCATACGATGGCCAAAAAGGAACAGGCCGAGCTTTATTATCCCCGCCTGGAGTTCTGCACTGACAATGCCGCGATGATCGCCTTTGCCGGGAGTCAGCGATTACTTGGCGGCGATGTGCAGCAGGCACTGGCGCTGGATGCTACCGCACGCTGGTCGCTGGAAAATATTGAGACACTCATTGCGGCGAAGGCTTTTTGATGCTGCCTTCATCGCCCTTGATGAGGCGAACGATGTTAGTACGATGTCGCCAGTACAGCACCATGGTCATGAGTGTTGTGGTAATGAGCAGCGCCGGAATCATGCCCATGATCTTCCAGACATAGACCGGTGCCAGCAGGGTGGCGATGAGTGCCGACAGGGAGGAGATCTTGAAGACCTTGGCCATCAGTAACCAGCTTAAGGCCGTTGCCAGACCGACCCCCCAGTGAAAGCCAAACAGTACACCGAGCATAGTGGCGACCCCTTTACCGCCCTGAAAGCGGAAGAATACCGGGTACAAATGTCCGACGAAGGCCGCCGCGCCAACGGCGGCGATTACTGTGTCATTGACCATCAGTGCATGTGCGAGCAGGACCGGTAGCAGCCCTTTTAGCATGTCACCTAATAGCGTGATGGCAGCCGCTTTTTTTCCGCCAATCCGCAGTACATTGGTCGCGCCGGGGTTGCCCGAGCCTTCGTTGCGCGGGTCAGCTAAGCCCATCAGTTTGCAGACAATGATGGCAGAGGATAACGAACCCAACAGGTAGGCAAAAATAATCAGGCCAATACTCATCCAGTGCATATTGTTTGTTTCTCATCTCAGATATGTGAAAATCAAAGAATAACAGAACTCATAATCACGTGTCTTTGCAAATCGCAACGGCGCGATAACCTCAGGGTATGAAATGGATATTATTTTTTTAAGTGACTTACGTATTGAGACCGTTATAGGCGTGTTTGACTGGGAACGGGAGATCAAGCAGACCGTGGTATTTGACCTGCAAATGGGGGCCGATATTCGCAAGGCGGCGGCCAGTGATCAGCTCGAAGATACCCTGGATTATAAGTCCGTTGCCAAGCGTATTATTGACTTTGTCGGTGGCAGCGAATTTCAGCTGGTCGAGACGCTGGCGGAACGTGTCGCTGACATTATCCTGACTGAGTTCGAGGTCCCCTGGGTGCGTGTGCAACTCAACAAGCAGGGTGCGGTACGTGGCGCGCGTGACGTGGGTGTCATAATTGAACGTGGTACTAAGCACTAAATATGTCACATCGTGCTTATATTAGCATTGGCAGCAATATTGAGCCGGCGGAAAATGTTCGACTTGCCGTTACTGCCCTGCAGACCGTTTTTGGCCAGCTGGACATTTCCCCTGTTTATGAAAGTGAGGCCGTCGGTTTCGATGGCGATAATTTTTTTAATCTGGTGGTGGCAGTGACAACCAATATGAGTGTTGGCGACGTCAACCAGTGTCTGCATGAGATCGAAGATCGCTACGGACGCAAACGTAATGGGCCACGTTTCTCATCACGTAGCATTGACCTTGATTTACTTTTGTATGATGAGCTTTGTGGTGAATATGACAGTGTTTTGTTACCCCGAGAAGAAATTCCCCATCATGCCCATGTCCTGTGTCCACTGGCAAATTTAATCCCAACAGCGATTCATCCGATCCTGAAGAAAACGTATCAGCAGCTTTGGCAGGAATTTTCTGTGCCCACTGGGTTTCGGAAAATTGAGTTTGTGTTTGAATAGTTGCATTTGTTTCAAGTTGTTCTTTATTTTTTAAGAAGTTGTTCACCGCAAAGACCCAAGAACGCAAAGTTTACAGAAAAGTAACACGCTTGATTGTAGCTTTTGAATAACAGATGTTACTGCTTTGCTCTATACCCTTCTGGTCATACATACTTGGTTTTTAAACGAAAAGAACTTGGCGTCTTTGTGGTGAAAAAAATTTCAATTATTCAGGAATGCAAAGACCGTCCACCATCGACAGTGATGATCTGCCCACTGACATAACCCGCATCACGCGCTAAATACACAATGGCCTTGGCGATGTCATGTGGAGCCCCTTTACGTTTGAGAAAGGTGCGAGAAATGATGCGCTGCTTGGTGACCTCGTCGATATTCTCGGGCCACATAATGGCACCGGGGGCGACGCCGTTGACGCGCACCTCGGGTCCCAGTTCGCAGGCCAGTGATTTGGTGAGCATCACCAGGCCCGCCTTGGTCATACTATAAACAGGATAGTGTTTTAAAGGCCGGTCACCGTGGATATCGACAATATTGATGATGCAGCCCTTTTGTTTCTGTAAATACGGCGCCGCCGCCTGTGACAAAAAGAAGGGGGCCTTGAGATTGCTCCCCATCAGGTCATTCCAGTCCTCTTCCGTGACCTTGCCCATATGGGTTTTGTAGAAGCTGGATGCATTATTGATCAAGACGTCCAGTTGACCCCAGGCGGTGATGGCCTCTTCAACCAGTTTGGGTAGGCCTTTAATTGCCAGCAGGTCGGCCTGTACCAGGATGACGGAGTCCGCACGTTTATCATTTAATTCTTTCTGTAATGACAAGGCGGCATCGCGCGAGGACCGATAATGTAGTACCAGGCGCATTCCTTCGGCGTGCAGGGTGCGGGCCGTTTCCGCACCGATGCGGTGGGCCGCACCCGTGATCAAGGCCACCTTGTCTGTGAGCATATGTTATCCTTTGTCCGGTTTATAATAGTGAACGTGCACTGTATCTCAGTTTATTACTTCACCCAAGCCTAATCACAGTCAGGATTTTTTACTTGCGATGAACCCGCCGTTACCCAGCCCCGATAGTGATGCGCAGGCGCATAGCAATGCCCTACGGGAATACATCCGCAGGCAGATCAGACAGCAGGGCGGTAGCATTTCCTTTAAACAGTTTATGGAATCAGCCTTGTATGCGCCGGGCCTGGGGTATTACTCGGCGGGCAGCCATAAGCTGGGAGACACGGGTGATTTTATTACAGCCCCCGAACTGTCGCCACTCTTTGGTGCCACCCTTGCCCAGGCCATGACGCCGGTTTTACAGGCCCTGCCACAGGCCAATATTCTTGAGGTTGGTGCCGGTAGTGGCGCCCTGGCCATCTCCATACTGCAGGCGTTACAACCCCCGTCCTGTTCGCTTGGTCACTATTATATATTGGAAGTGAGCGCAGATCTTCGAGCGCGTCAGCGTCAGGCACTGCAGCAGGCCGATTTGTTAGACAAGGTGACCTGGCTAGAATCGTTACCGGCAGCATTTATTGGTGTGGTATTGGCTAATGAGGTTCTGGATGCGATGCCGGTACATCTTGTGGAAGTTACGGCGAGTGGCGTCAAAGAACGCTTCGTTGCGGAGGTGGATGACGAGTTTGTCTGGCAACTCGGGCCCGTGAGTGATGCGCGACTTAGTCAGCGAGTGATCGATATGGAACCGCGACGACCGCCAGCGCTACCTGAAGGTTATGTCACAGAGATCAATCTGGTTGCCGAAGACTGGCTGCAGGCGCTTGCCGAGGCCTGCCAACAGGCCTATGTCATCTTGATTGATTATGGTTTTCCTCAACATGAGTATTACCACCCGCAACGGCGACAGGGAACGCTGCTGTGTCATTATCGACACCATAGTCATGATGACCCATTTCAGTATATTGGCTTACAGGATATTACGGCACATGTCGACTTCACTGCCATGGCGGATGCGGCGCTGGCATCGGGCTGGGATGTGGCCGGTTATACGACGCAGGCACACTTTTTACTCGGCAGTGGTTTGATGGATCTGATCCAGAATGACGCAGGTGTCTCCAGCGTAGAACAACTGCAGTTACAGCAGCAGGTAAAAAAGCTCACACTACCGCACGAAATGGGCGAGTTGTTCAAGGTGATAGGCTTGCAGAAAAATCTCGATATCGAACTGCCGGGGTTTTTGCTGCATGACATGCGCGGCCGATTATGACTTTGAGTAAAATTGTCCTGTGGGAGTTCGCGATAATAACGCTTTTTCGGACCCTGTTAGTGATTATTGCATCGAGACTATTTTGTTATTTTTTTTCATTCAGGAAAATTGTTTGGTGAAGCCGGTCGTTGATATGCATCATTTACGTTATCGTAAATTCTGGCTATTCATCGGTTGGGCCGGGCTAGTGGCTATCTGGTATCTGTCATTGACGGCGGAGCCGCCCTCACTGGATTTTGGAGTGACCTTTTCGGACAAGATACAGCATGCCGCCGCCTATGGCATGTTGATGGCCTGGTTTTTACAGTTATACCATCGACGTCATTCACGTATTGTCTGGGCGACTGCCTTTATCAGCATGGGGATCCTGCTGGAATATTTACAGCGGATGACCGCCTATCGAGATTTTGACTATCTCGATATGCTGGCAGATGCAATTGGTGTGCTGCTGGCTGTCGTTATTATCGGCGGCAAACTCTCACAGACGCTATGGCGGTTCGAACAGTCACGCGCGTGGTTAAGATTTGAGGCGTATTTTGTGCGAAAAAGCTAGACGCAGCGACGGATGGCAGCGAGGCGTTGCTGACGTAGTTGCCTGCCAATTTCCGGACCGGATAGTCCCTGTTGGACCAATGTGGCGGCATTGATGCCTTGGGCAGCGGCCAGGGCGCGGCGCAGAATATCCGGTTTTTCCAGAGTGCGATCTTCATAACCGGGGCGGCCACGCGAGTCCGCTTCGCAAGCCAGTAAAAACTGTTCAAAGCGTTCCGGGCGACGGAAGGCATCTAATGATTCAAACAATTTCAGTTTGGTTTCGGGGCGCAGTTCATGGGCCAGGTGCGGGTACAGATGATACCTGGTGACGAGTACCGCCAGTTCACGATAGTCGTTCGGTACGCGCAGGCGTTGACACATCGCCTTGACCAGCGGCACGCCCCGAGCTTCATGTTCGATATGTTGTGGTAGTTCTGCTTTCGGCGTGATGCCCTTGCCAAGGTCATGTACCAGTGCGGCGAAACGTATGCGTGGGTCATCTGTCAAACGTGCGGCCTGCTGTAGTACCAGTAATACATGTATACCGGTGTCGATCTCAGGATGGTATTTTTCCGGTTGTGGTACGCCAAATAGACAATCAATCTCAGGTAATAGTTTTTGCAGGGCACCGCAGTCGCGCAGGACCTCAATAAAACGCGCCGGTGCTTCTTCGGACAGGGCCTTTTGCATTTCGGTCCAGACACGTTCAGGCACCAGGGCATCGACTTCACCCTGTTCGACCATATTTTGCATTAAGGCCATCGTGTCTTCCGCTATCGTAAACCCCAGTTCAGCAAAGCGAGCGGCAAAGCGTGCGACACGCAGTATACGTACCGGGTCTTCGGCGAAAGCAGGGGAGACATGGCGCAACAGGCGCGCCTTAATATCTTGCTGGCCATGGTAGGGATCGATAATGTCACCGTTGTCTGATTCGGCAATGGCATTGATGGTCAGGTCACGGCGTTGCAGGTCTTCTTCCAGCGTCACCTCCGGCGTGGCATGAAATTCAAAACCGGTATAGCCGGGCGCCGTCTTACGCTCGGTACGCGCCAGGGCATATTCTTCTTTGGTTTTCGGGTGTAAAAACACCGGGAAGTCTTTGCCGACAGGTTTGAAGCCCTGCTGCAACATTTCCGCTGGACTGGCGCCGACGACGACCCAGTCACGATCTTTTATCGGTTGCTTAAGGAGTTTATCCCGCACACAACCACCGACACGATAGGTCTTCATTGATTTTATAGATCCTCGCGGTGTGAATGCTGGCGTATGTCCATATAACGATCTCGACTACGCTGGTGGGTGAGGTACTCGGGGACGATTGCTTCAATCGTCGCACGCTCAACATTAAATATTTCCGGCCAGTGTTTATCACAGATACTATCGATTTTCATGGAACGGTAATTGTCACGGGAAAAGGGTTTGCCAGGAAAATACTCCAGCAGATTGGCCTGCAGGGCAGAAGCAAGTTTACCGAGCGGCATGATCCAGCGTCGCTTGCCGATGACCTGTGCGGTGAATGTGACTAATTCAAATAGCGTATAGGTTTTGGGGCCACACAGGTCATACGCCTGGCCATAGGTCTGCGGCAGGTGAATACTCTGGCAGAAGGCACTGACTACATCACCAACATAGATTGGTGCAAAGCGCGCCTTGGCACAGGCCAATGGGAATGGCCCGATGGTCATTCGCAGGAGCTGTGCAAAGCGAATAAAGAAACTATCGCCAGGACCAAAAATAACGGAGGGACGAAAACAGGTGACGTGCATATCATCCTGGTTGAGTACAAACCGTTCCGCCTGACCTTTACTGCGTAGGTAATGACTGGGGGCATCGGGGGCGGCGTGCAAGGCACTCATCTGCAGTAGGCGTTTGATACCGTGTTGGCGACAGGCGGTGATGATTTTTTCGGTCAAGACGACATGCGCCTTGTGAAAACCCTGGCCGGTATCACCCTGTTCGTTAAGGATACCGACCAGATTAATGACAATGTCGTGATCGACAAGATAACGTTGCAGGTGCTGGGGGTTATGTATATCAGCCTGAATGACGTTGGTGCCTGGCAGCACCAGCAGATGCCGATGCCGTTCGCGGTGTCGGGTGAGCACAGTAAGACGGTGGCCTTCTTTGGTCAGGCGCGATAACAGATGGGTGCCAATGAAACCACTGCCCCCCAAAACTGCAATACGATAATGCTTCATGACTTACCTCGCTCAAGGTGGATACCCACCAGTTGCTGCATAATTGGCCAAAATCCAGCCTGTTATCAAGTGTAACTCAGGCAGGCCGAGAATAATGAACGAAAATATATAAAAGTATGTCTATACTACTAAATTATAAGTAGATTTTAATATTACTGCGTGGTCCTAAGGAGCGTATATGAGTTTTGCAGCTGTCAACCCGGTGAATGGTGAGATTATTTCCGAAATTCCGGCATGGGACGAAAAAGCGATTGAGCAGGCTCTGGCGCAAGTCGCGGAGGCGGGACATCTCTGGGCCGCGACACCGATGGAAGAGCGATGTCAGCGAATGCGCCGCGCCGCCGAGATCCTGCTCGAAAATAAAGAACACTATGCCGAATTGGTAACGAGAGAAATGGGCAAGCTTATCGGTGAGGCGCGAGCCGAAGTGGAGAAATGCGCCTGGGTCTGTGAGTACTATGCCGAATATGGTCCGGGATTTTTACAAAAACAGATGATCGATTCCGATGCCAGCCGGAGTTACGTGGCATTTCAGCCCATGGGCCCGGTGCTGGCAGTAATGCCGTGGAATTTTCCCCTCTGGCAGGTATTTCGGTTTGCCGCCCCGGCGTTAATCGCCGGCAACGTCGGCATTTTAAAGCATGCCTCGAATGTACCACAGTCGGCACTGGCGATTGAGGAAGTCTTTCATAAAGCCGGCTTTCCAGCGAACGTCTTTCGGACGTTTATGATTCGCGCTTCACAGGTCTCGGCCCTGCTCGAAGACCCGAGGGTCAAGGCCGTGACGCTGACCGGTAGTGAGCCCGCCGGACGCAAAGTGGCGGCGACGGCCGGTGCCAACATCAAAAAGTCATTGCTGGAACTGGGTGGCTCAGATGCCTTCATCGTCCTGGAAGATGCGGATCTGGATCTGGCCGTGCAACAGGCGATTGCCTCACGATTTTTAAATGCCGGTCAGAGTTGCATTGCGGCAAAACGTTTTATTGTGGTCGACGCTATCGCCGAGGACTTTCTCGCCCGTTTCAAGGCAGGTGTTGAAGCCCTGAAAGCGGGAGACCCTTTTGATCCGACGACCACGCTGGCACCGATGGCGCGCGTTGATCTGCGTGATGAACTTCATCAACAGGTCCTGGATAGTATTGCTGCCGGTGCGGTTGCCGTCACGGGTTGCGAAGTTATCGCAGGAAAAGGTGCGTATTATAAAGCTTCGATTCTTGATCGTGTTGAACCGGGAATGCGTGCCTATAGCGAGGAATTTTTTGGTCCAGTGGCGATCGTGATACGGGCGCGAGACGAAGCCGAAGCCATACGCATTGCCAATGACACACCTTTTGGACTCGGTGGCAGTGTCTGGACACGGGATAGTCAGCGCGGTGAACGGGTCGCGTTACAGGTAGAGTCGGGCGCGACATTTGTGAATGGTATGGTCAAGAGTGATCCTCGACTACCGTTTGGCGGTGCCAAGAACTCAGGTTATGGACGAGAGCTCTCTTTACTGGGGATTCGTGAATTCGTCAATGCCAAGACGATCTGGGTCAAATAAACAAAAATAATATTTCTGCATGTTTTTGAAAAGGCGCCTCGGCGCCTTTATTGTTTATCTATATTATTTGCTATTATCAATGTCTGAGACGTTATAGCAAAGACATTACCAGGATTGAGTAACTGGGACTCTCATCATATTGAAAAATAGTAATGAGACTTTTCCTGATAACCGTCTTCGTTTTTATCGGCTGAGTACTGATTAATACTGATAATTCCAGGCATCACTCTGCATACGCATTATGGATGTGGCGACGATGGGGATTCGATATTCGCGATTGCCATCGGCATCGAGACTATTTAGGCAGCGATTGATAAAGCTATCACTCAGCGCACGTTCAGCGGGAGGGGTATCTGTAGTAAACATATTATTGTCATCGTGATAGACGAGCCGGTAGGCACTTTGTATAAAACGATTGGCGAAGGGAACGATAAGTTCTTTGCAATAGGTCGTGTGGATTTTCAGCAGATTGGCGTCCTGTATATTGACACCCTGCTTGATACGTGTGGCATTTTGATAGAGTAAATTTTCGTTGGGAATGTACAGACTGACAATACCGGAAAGGTTTTCCTGCCTGATTTTCCATTGAGGGATACTTTTGCCCCAGCCAGAATTTGTCGCGAACATGCGCGATGTCGGGTTGATTCGCTGTACTTTGACATAGCTATCAAATTCGAGACGGGCCTTTTTGATGGCGTTAACCAAAGCGAGGTTACGCTCAGTGTCGCTCGCGTTTGCTTCACTACGTGACCCCGAGACTCGAACAAGAGAGGGGGCCAGTGCGCGAGTGAAACCGGCACGAACGGCGGTGGGAGAGGCATGATCCATCGCTGCCGCCCGCGCCGCCTCATAGGTGGCATAGTTCAGGTTAGTCTTGGCCTGATAGATAAAAACGATCTGTAACAGGCCGAGGGTGAAAAACAGGAGCAGCGTCATGATTATAACGAACTCGGTCATGGCCTGGCCGGCTTGTTTGGTGGTGTAAATCAACGGACTACTTTTCGTCAGAAGGTTTGGCTTCTGGATGATTCGGGGACTTTTTCGGCGGGATAACCGTTTCCATTTTTTCTACCTCGCCGGCCTCATTATTGCCTTTGTTGTTATGTTGCATCAAATCGAGAAGTTGATCGCCGGTATTTTTTGCCTGCTGGAAGAGGGGATCATCCGCAGGGATATACTGCAGCATTTCGATATAAAGGTGTGTCGTGGCGCGTAGCGACATAATGCCCATGTTGTGCCATGCCTTGGCCATTCTAGGTTTGCGAATAACGGCCTCCTTGTAAGCGGCGATCGCCTTGCTGGCCTGATGGCTGTGTGCGTATATGTTACCTAGTCTAAACCATAATTCAGCGTCGCCGGGTAAATCGCTGATCAGACGGGTATATTTCTTTTCCGCCAGCGGCCAGTCTTTATTCTGGTAGGCCTGTTCGGCATCACGCAAAGAGGTCGTCATATCAAGTTGTGGTTTTGTCGTTGCACAACCGCTGATGATCATCAGCAGCAACGCCCCCAATATCGATATTTTAATCATGCTGTTCAGTCCAGGTAAGTTGAAGTCCAGGTATCATCTGCATTTGTTTTGCGCGGCCGGCAGCAAGCTCAAGTACTGCCCAGGCGCCTGCACAGGCAGCGAAACGAAAAGGACGTAAGTTATGCGCCACTTTTTTAATATGGCCTTGTTTGCTAATAAAGACGACATCTATGGCCGCCGACATGCCGATGGTATGTACAGAAGGGCATGGGCTGATCCACAGGCCTTGGTCACCGGTTAGCGGTTTTTTACCGATCAGGCCACGCATGCGTTCCCAGGCATTTGTGGTGAATAAGACCTGTGGAATATGGCGTGGTGGTGTGGTGTTGATATGGACCTGGCCAGACTTCATAGCAGTCCTTCACCAATAAATTTCATCACAATGGGAAAACCGAGCACAATAAATGTTACCGGGAAGATAAACATAATGAGCGGCGCAATAAGTTTGATCGGTGCTTCCATGGCAAGTTTCTCCGCGCGCAAAAATCGTTCGTTGCGGCGTTGTTCTGCCTGTACTTGCAGGGTCTTTTTCATACTGGAGCCTAAACGCTCCGCCTGGATCACGGCCCTGACAAAGGTCGTGATGTCCTTGACGTCCAGCCGGTCTGACATGCGTTGCAGAGAATCGGCGCGGCTCATACCAGAGCGTATATCCCGCATGACAATGGCAAATTCATTGTGTAAGGCACCATGAGGCGCTTTTTCCATGGCCTGGGTCAAGGCGCCGGTAAAGTTAAGCCCGGCTTCAACCGCCATAGTGATGAAATCGAGATAAATAGGTAGTGCGCGGATGACTTCCTTCTCACGGCGTTTACGTGTGTCCCGCAGCCAGATTTCCGGAAAGAAAAAACCAAGCGCCATAATAATGATGGGCCAAAGGACGCCGGGTTGTTCGATCAGATCCATCAGAATAATACCAAAGACCAACCAGACCAGGGCGCTGATGATGCGCAGGGCAACGAATTCCTCGGCAATGACTAAATAGCTAACGCCGGTTTGTTGCAGACGTGCCTCGACCTTATTCAAATACTCCACTGACAGATTGCTGGTAATGTAATAATTGAAAATGCGTATTAGAGGCCAGAAGATCCTTATCCAGGGCGGCAGGGGATCCATGTAGTCTCTATCGTCTGGCGGTACGGCCGCATTAAAGATATAGGCCGCGATTAATACCAGCAGCAGACTGGCACCGACTGAAAAGGCAGATGAATATAATAGTATGTTATCCATAATATTTAATTTTCTTCATAGTTAAACATCAATGCTGGTGATTTTTTGTATGGCCACATAGCCAAGAAATTCCATGACCACAATGACGCCAAGCGTTGCCCAGCCGATAGGGGTGGTAAATAGCTTACTCATGGCGACGGGTTCAATCTGAAACAGCACGACGCCCAGCAAAATCGGCAGACCCGTCATGACTTTTCCCTGTAGTCGTCCCTGTGAGGTCAGGCTGTCAATTTTACCCTCCATCGTGGCCTTGCGCCGCAGGGTGTCGGCCAGGGTTTCCATGACTTCAATTAGATTGCCGCCAACCTCTCTGGCAATCTTAATCGCCGAGACCGCGACCTGAAAATCTGGTGCGGGCAGGCGCTTTTCCATATTCGTCAGACCCTGCTCAAGGTCAACACCAATGCGTTGTTGCCGAATCAGGAGACTGAATTCCTGGCTGAGGGGAGCGGGTTGCTCTTTCACCAGGCCCTCCAGTGCCATGGTCAGGCTGGCACCTGATTGCAGGCTACTGGAGATCATCATGAAGGCATCAGGCAGTTGAGATTCAAATTTCCTGAGACGGCGCTTGCGCATCACGCTGTAGACCCACCAGGGCAGGATGACCATACCAATGAGTGCCGCGACGGTAATAATATTGTCGCGAGAAATAAGCCAGGTGAGCAGGGGGATCAGGACAATAGCAATGATGTTGATTAAAAACAGGCGTGCCGGGTCAACGAACATGAACATGTCTGAGAGATTGCTCATGGTGGATTCACTAAAGCTATTCTGGTATTCGGCCCAGAAGCGCCGAAAGGAATTGACCGCTAACCAGGCCAGTATCGCGGCGGTGGTAAAGACCAGACCCAGAATTATCCAGTAGAGAAGTGAGCTAAACATTGCGGAAGATCTCCATGTCGACGCCGATACCACGTTGTTTCAGGTTTTCATAAAACTCGGGAATTTGCCCGGTCGGCATATACTTACCCGTGACACGCCCCTCACTATCAAAACCATCCTGCTGAAAACGAAAAATATCCTGCATTTGTACGACACCGGTTTCCATACCGGTAATCTCGCTGATGTGGGTGACTCGACGACTACCATCAGGGAAACGGCTTTGTTGCACGACGATATTGATCGCAGAGGCAATTTGTTCACGGATCGCCTGGGCGGGTAGCTCCATACCGGCCATTAGTACCATGACTTCGAGACGCGAAAGCATGTCACGTGGGGTATTGGCGTGAGCGGTAGTGAGCGAGCCATCATGACCGGTATTCATGGCCTGCAGCATATCCAGCGCCTCGGCACCACGGCACTCGCCGACGACTATCCTGTCAGGCCGCATACGCAGACAGTTTCGTACCAGATCACGAATCGTAATCTGACCCTTGCCTTCGATATTCGGTGGACGTGATTCAAGCGAGACCAGATGGGGTTGGGCAAGTTGCAACTCAGCGGCGTCTTCAACAGTCACGACGCGCTCGCCCTTGGGAATATAATTGGACAACACGTTAAGCAATGTGGTTTTACCGGAGCCGGTGCCGCCGGAAATAATGACGTTTTGCTTGTTGACGACAGTCATTTTCAGGAAGTCCATCATCGCGGGGCTGATGGCACCATAGTTGACGAGGTCGCGATCGGTGAGTTTTTTCTTGGAGAATTTACGTATGGTAATGCATGGCCCTTTCAACGCCAGCGGTGGGATGATGGCGTTGACACGCGAACCATCCTTGAGTCGGGCATCGACCATGGGTGAGCTTTCGTCAATACGCCGACCCAGAGGTGAGATAATACGTTCAATAGTCGACATGACGGCATCGTGGTCACTATACATGACGTCGGTTTTCTCAAGCTTACCGTTTCGTTCGATATAGATATCATCAAAGGAGTTAACCATGACCTCTGTGATGGACTCATCATCAAGCAAGTCCTCCAGGCAGCCGAGGCCAATGGTTTCATTGAGGACATCTCTGGCCAGGATATCCCTGTTGATATGGTCAGGAAGTCCTTCACCTATGGCATCAAGGATTTCACTAATGAGTCCTTCGACGTTATTGCGTAGTTGCTTTTCATCCCAGTTGGCGATATCCGTGCGGCGCAAATCCATGTTGGATAGCAATTCCTGATGCACGTGATTACGCCACATTAGTACCTCACTCCTCAGGATGGAGTTGGCATTACGAATTTCCTGGGTGTTGAGGATTTCCTGGCTCTGTATGCGGCGTTTATTTTTTTCCTGTTCTTCGTATTTGCTGGCATCGATAGAAATAAGATAATTACCGACACTGACGGTATCATCGCCTGACAATGGTCCTGCCTTGCCTGATATTTTACTGCCATTTAGTAGTGTACCGGCACCATCACTTCTATCTTCAATGTAGATGCCATCATTTGTCTGGAGTATCTCCGCATGAACGGGGGCAATACTCCAGCCGCGTAACTGCACCAGGTTATCGCGTGACTTGCCTATGGTGCAGTGTGTTAGCACACAACGTAAATCAGAAACGGAAGAGTTGTTTTTTGTTTTAACGCTAATATCAAACATAACGATCGCCTATTCTAAAAGGTCGCGGTTACCGGAATCCTGGTGTATCCAGTCCTTAAATTCTGTAACAGTGCGAAATTTTTTGATCATTTTCTCGCGTTGCGAAATCATGTCTTTATTGTATTGAGAATCGGCATCAATGACCTGCGGGGTGACAAAAATAACCAGCTCGGTCTTTTTGTCGGTGCGATCATTGTTCCTGAAAAGGGCGCCGAGGATAGGGATATCCATTAGATACTTAACACCATTGACATTTTTGCTAAGGTCAGAACTGAGCAGGCCTGAAATGACCATTGTCTGTCCTTCTTTCATACTGAGATCGGCATTGGAGCGGCGGGTAAAAAATCCCGGGATGCCATTAATGGGTTTAATGGATTGATCGGGCGCGCTGATCTCTGTTTCAAGGTGGGCAGTAATGTTGCCTTCACGATCGACGGTGGGCGCGATGTTAAGTTTCACACCGAACTCTTCAAACGTGACGTTGCTTTGTCCCTGGGCGTTGGTGGTCGGTAACGGAATTTTACCCCCGGCCAGAAATTCCGCCTTACCGCCGCTGCGTGTCGCCAGTGTCGGCGAGGCTAATACCAGGGCGTCACCATCACTTTCCATCAGGTTCAGGCGGGAGGTCATGGAGGTAACAATGCCGAAATAACCAAAGGAGGGACTTTGCACTGGTGCGGCAATGGTGGTGCCATCAATAGTGACAGAGACCGGACCGGATTGACGCGGTGCCCATACGCCACCTGTGGCAGGTCCATTTATACTGGTCTGCCAGTTAATACCCAATTGATCCAGATGGTTGCTGCTGAATTGCGTGATCTTCACTTTCATCACAATCATTTTGTCGTATGAAGCTTCAGTACGTTGCGCAATATCAAGAATGTTAGGATATACTTTTTTAATAGCGTCAACTTTAAGGCTGGCCTCTTTGCCCAGCATGCCGTCAATCACGGGTCGCCCACCAACAGAACGGATCTCGACACCACGTACCCCCGTCAGCAAGGCGCGCAATTCTTTTACTGCGGTACTGGGATTCGACTTTGAAATTTTGACAAGGTAGTCACGCTCCCAGTGTTTCTTCCCCCATAGGTGGATAATCGTCTCACCCGGGGCCTCTGCGAGGATAATGAGCTGGCCCGATTTGGTAATGGAAGTGCTGAGTAATTTTCCATTGCCCACTGCGACCCTGTCGATTTGTCCGATTTTAAGGACATGAACTTCGCCGGCATATAAATCCAGTATACGTTGCGGATTCCTGGCAAGTGCCTGCTGATTAAAGGTGAACAGACCGGCGACAATGAGGAGGAGCGGCATCGACATCAATCTAAAATTACTTTTGTGGTTATTTTTCATAGTCATCTCTCTTCGTTACTGCACGGTTATTTTTTCGACGGTGGCAACACCATTTTTACTGTTGCCGCCGGAGAGGAAATCGATAAAGCGCGTCCTGGAAGCAAAGTTTGCCTGACGTGCTTTTTTAGAAGGCAGGCCGAAGCTTTTCGCATCCTCATCACTAATAGGCTCATCGGCAACCTTACCGATGACTTCACCACTTTCACTGACAACAGTACCATCTGCCGTTTGCTTGCCAATGACCTTGCCGGTAGCATCAATTACCGAACCGTCTTCCTGTACCGTACCGATAACATTGCCGTTGGCATCGGTAACAACCTTATTGACGCTACCTAACTGGTTACCTTGTGCATCAACAATTTTGCCATCCGCCGTCTGTTGGCCAATAACGTTGCCGCGGTTATCAACGACCTTTCCGTCGCTGCGCAGGACACCGACGATTTTTCCATTCTTATCCCTGACGACCTTTGGTGGTGGTGTCGCTTCTGCGGCAACCTGCTGTGCCAGCGAAAGAATATCTGAAGGCTGTACATGAGAAAAATTGGCGAGCTCGGCATCGGCACGATTACGCAAGACGGCGCTGAGTCGACCGGCTGATTTGGCGGCGAGCAGCAGGGCCGATTCTTTCGCGGTGAGATTAATCGTAATGTTGGAATAGCCCCTACCGTCACGCGCATAAGCGACGGACATGCTCGCCTGTACTTTAGGTTCGAGACTGGTGCCTGTGGCGAGGACCTCCACATTTTGCAGGAGTGGAAAGACAACATCACCGCCGGTGCCGCCAACATATTTGGAAGACATCGTGACATACAGGTCTATTTTATTTCCCGGTTGCAACATACCGGCATTTGAACTCAGTTCATCGACCGTAATGGTGACGGCTCGACGCCCCTTATTCAGTATGTCTGAGAAATCCTGACGGGCAATACCAGAGACATGTGTCCAGAGGAGCGCACGCCCCGCCTTGATGGGTTCGATAAGTCGGCGGCCTTCAATGCGAGAAAATTGCGAAGGTGAAATCGCCTGCGAGTGGACATAGCTTTCCGGGATGCTGCGTAAAGACATATTTGCCGAGTTGACAACAGCGCCGCTGGGTAAGTCTCTACTGGAGACAACCACCTTGACCATGCGTTTGCTGGGTTGCTGGTAGGCCATGCGGAGTTGTGCTTCACGCAATTCCAGGTACTTGATCGCCATGAAAGTTGCCAGGGCAGCCAGACCCAGGGCGATCAACAGGAGTCGCAATGGTTTATTGGCACGCAGAATTGCCATCGCAGCAGTGAGTTTATTTTGAGTGGTCATAGGCACGCTTCTTATCGTTGTATTAAGTAAGTTATCGGAAATTTTTTCTAGTACGTTAGTCAGGTATTTCAGCTACCGACATGGAATAGGAATACGCCTCATAGTTTCGTTTCAGAACATTGATAAGATATTCAACCAGAGTCGGATTGCTGGTATGTGGCTGGGCGACCAGTTCAAATGCATTGTTGGAGTGTTCATTGTCACCAATGATCTGGTTTTCATTGAGTGGCAGTGGCACCGCAAAGGCAAAAAAAATCGCAACACAGACCACCAGATACTCCACAGATGCCTGGCCTTTTACTTTTTTGATCAAGTTCATACTGTCACCTAGAATAGTGATTTTTTAGTGGTCTGGTTTAACTGGATATAGCTGGTATTGCCAATGGTTCGCAAGACGATGTCGATGGCCTTGTTGCCCTTCTGGAAGGCAAGCACGTGTCCGGCGCGCGAGACAACGTTATCCATAACAAGATTCCAGCCTTTGTGCTGATAATGGCCGATATAGTAACGGCTGTTGAATTTGAGACTTTGCTTATTGTGTGCCAGCAGGACACGTGACTGGCCATTGGTATCACTGGAAAGGATATCGTCAATGACACTGCTGCCGGGTGGCAAAGGTACACCAAGGGCAACATAATCCTGTTTGACCGGTTGCTCAGGAATTTTCATGATGCTGATACGACCATAAGCATGCTCATTGGCATCTTGCTGTATTTGGATGGTAATGAAATCCTTATTGTGCTTATGACTGATTTGTTGCCAGGGTCCGTACTGGTTTTCAACATATTCGTCATGCCACTGGTTGCGATAGTATTCGAGTATGCGCTGCATGGAGAGATGGCTGCTAAAGACACGGATGTCCATGGGGATGCCATGGTAGCTAAAGGAATTCGCCAGATGGGTCACCTTGACGGTGGGAGGCAGCGGTACGTCAGGCCAGCCGGCTTTCGCGGACAGGCTGCACACTGACAGGAACAGGAGTATATAAATACGCAATCTTGTTGGCATGATTAAAACATCCCCAACAAAGTATTGAGCAGACCCGAGTCATAGGCCTTGTTACTGCGGGCCTCTTTTTCCTTGTAACTACAGGTGCCAAAGCGACAATCCGGTGTCTCGCGATTACCACGAATCGTATTGGTGTCTACATAACCGGGGATAAACTTGTCGCTGGCCAGTTCCGGAGCGATGGAAAATTTTCGCAGCGTCATGGTGCTCTGTGTGCCCGAGGTGAGACAACCGGTGAGAAAGCATCTACTAACAATCCCCCCCTGGCTGATGGGCGGTAAAGGGTTCAGATTGGCCGAGACCAACCACTGCACGGGTGCAAAAAACGGTCGCAGCCAGCTACTCGGGACACGTTTTTCAGTGCGACGTTGAAACATCTCAGCGCTCTGAGCAGACCACGTGTCAGCAAGAATACCGCCACGGGCGCTAATGTTGACTTCAGATAGTTTATCAAACGGCGCATTGAACGGTGTGTTACTTTCGGGGCCATATCCCGGCGTCTTGCTGTTGTCCAGATTAGCAAGCTTGAATGAGACAGTATTTGAGTAAAGATTGTCCTTTTTGAATTCCTGGTCGGGCACGAAAGGTATCTCGCCTGTCAAATTGTTTAACGCAGATTCGTCAAAGATGGTCACGCCGCCGAGCTCAGACAGGTTGTTGGCCTGTTTGGCGAACCAACGGTCAACCGCAAGCTGTATCCTGAAGGGGGTCTGGATCAGTGAGGCAATCTGGTCAATGGTATCCAGAGCATTTGACTGTGCGATGCGATGGCCTTCTCGGTAGGCATCTTTATTGTTCAGGCTGGCAGCACGTAGTAAGGGCTGGTCGCGGTAGTCATGCCAAAAGCTTCGCATATCTTTATCAGTGAGGATTTGTGGGCTTGGGCTGGTTTTAATTGGGTTGGTGCCCGCCTCAAATTCACGCAGTACCGTTTCGTTCTGTAATGCATCATAGCTTTTACGCGGTAAAGTCCCTTTATTGACGGTATCATTGGCCATGGCGTTATTGTCCGGGAAATAGACAGTCCTCTCCCAGGCCATGTAGCGTGCCGAAGCGACGGCAGTCTGTTTAATATCGATGACCTTGCCAACCAGGGGCACGAGGAGAAATATGGGTAAGAGTACAAACGCCGCCGCAATATTAAATTCAGTCATTGCCTGACCCCGCATCAGCCGGTGGCAAGGCGATAAGTCATTGATGCTGTTGGCGAGGACTGTTTGCATGGTCTTAATTATTAACAGGTTGCAAATTGGTGACGATGCCGATTTTTTTCAGATAGTTTTTCATCCCATCCTTATCCATTTGTCGTGAATCTGGCGAGCGGCTGGCGAGTATGGCGTTTTGCAAATCCCTCACCAGTCTCGCATCTTGTGTATAGAGAGACCATTTTCGTAGTTCGTTGTCGACGGGCACCATATGCGCCTCCCAGTAGGGGCTGAAGGCGCTCCCCGGGTCGTTGTCATCATTCGGATTTTTATAAATAATGCGTGCCGTCGCCAGGGCATACATTGCCGGTTGATCGGAGCTGTCATCTTCGAGGAGTAAACGCATGGCATCTTCCACCAGCTTGCCAAAGACATCGCCCACACCGCCAGCGGCCGTCGTCACGGCTTTATTGAGGACGCCATTAAAACTGTCGACGACCCTCGTGATTTGGCCACGCATCGGTTCTGGTATGTAATTAAAACCGGTCGGTGTTGACAGTTTGTATTTGTTGGAAAATTTATCGAGTTCCTGTTTGGCGTAGTCACGGGCCTGCTTGTTGGCGTATTCACCGCCGCTTTCCGGCATTGAGTTCTCAATACCACCACTCCCCTGGGTTTGCAGGTTGAAGCGGTTTACGTCTGTGGCGTTGGTCTTGGTAATGACCTGTTCACTGGTGCGGAGCTTATTGATGTTTTTTCGGACCCCAACAATAAATACGGGCCCCTTGAGAGCGTCGGCATTGAGTGTGCCGTGATCGAGCTCGGCGGCTCCGTAATAATGCGGGTCTACCGAGGTAAACGGCGCAATGCCGGCGTAGTTCGCCTTGGGGCGTTTCCCCAGGTTGCCTGTCGTGGCGGCTTCGAATGCGGCAACCGGTTGCAGAATAGGATTTAATGACCAGGCATCTCCATAGAGCTTGATCATGCCGGCATCCGCCCATTTATACCATTGGGTTCTACCAAGGCTTTTATTACCGGCGAGCTCTGCGGAGGCGCCGCCCAGCGGGATGCTCAGAAAGGTTCGTAAGTCGATGCCGAGATGATCGGTGACGGTTTTAAAATTAAAGCCGACACAACCAAAAAAACAGAGCTGGGCATTAAAGCCCCAGTCTTCCAGACCAAAGCGTGTCGTATCCATTGATGACCAACCAAGGGAACCTTTATGTTCAGCAGGTGCCGAGGTTAGATCCTTTAGCATGTTGGCGGGTGCCACATCAAGATAACGCAGTGCCGTGCCGCCACGGGTGGCATAGCCTACCGACAGGTTGCCATTAATATCATAGCCACCCCTGGCACCTGAGAGCTTTTCTCTAAGCATATTCACAGTACGAAAGTTAATATCGATACCAAAGTTGCCCTTGCTGGGGTCGTTCGGATTGACTGAACGCCGATCGCGCGTCCATGTGTCCCGTGAGTCGTTGACGATGGCGACATAACGCTGCTTTGCCTTTTCCTCGCCAGAACAGAAGCGGGTACCAATACCGGTGTTTTTTACTTTTTGAATTTCGGGGTCATAAGTTCCATAGTTATCCGGTTCGCAGGCAGCGCTGGCGCTACTACTATAATCGCCGAGGGCGACGGTATAGCGACTGAAGCTGAGGAATTGTTCGATCTGGCTAAAAATGGCGGCAAGGGCACCAAAGTTCGAGACGGTGGCATCCGTGGCATTGAGTTTTACCACCTTGGGGATGGTTTTCCATTGCTGTTCGAGGGTGGCGACACGCATGAGTTGTTGTGAGGCACCGAGGATATGGTTCAAGGCATAGTTAGAATAGGTCAGAATAGTACCGAATAACTCGGTCATGGCTCGACCGGAGGTTTCATAGACGGCATTGAGGCCACGCGAAATATTTTGCAGGATGGTGGCCATTATATTTCCGACGACCGGTACCAGCCGTAGTCCTTGCAGACCGAGTGATCGGCCTTCCCCCGCCAGCTTAAAGCGTGCCCCCCATGAGCTAAAGGCAGAAAACTGGCCAATGGCCACTTCATTGGCAATCATGGCGCGATTGGTGTAGGCCGCATAATTCATATAGCGCGCCGAAAGTGTGGCCGCACTATAGGCAGCCGCATCGGCGGCATTCTGCAGCTCCATCTTCTGCCGGGTGAGTTGTCCGGTATTGAACATGATCAGAATGCCAACAATGACGACCGCAATGAAAAAGTACACAAAGATCATAGACTGACCCGTTTGGTACTTGTGTGTATTGAAAGATCGCATGGTCGTGGGTTGCGTGACGCAAGCCAAACACTGCCTCTTCCCTAAGGCATATATAATCGTGCTACTAAAATGATTAAGCTGGTGTTAGGACGCCATTCGCACAGACGATTAGTTGCCACCGCCGGCATTCCCGCCAAAATCTTTGAGACCGGATTTGCCGCTGCCGACGGCGCTGTTAATCGCGCTGCTATCAACTTTGTCAGTGCCCTTGTCGCCCGCAAGCTCCTTAGTCATGTTGCCGACCTGCGTGCGTACGGTTTTGCCGAAAATGGTGTAGACGGCGATGGCGGCAATGGCGATAAGCGCGACAATAATAATGTACTCGGTCATGCCCTGGCCGGTAATTTTTCTAGGCAGTTTTTGCATCTCTAGTTTCCCCATGGCTTTAAGTCCGTATATAGTTGTTTGTTCCCCTAGTGTCTTTACGATATTACCTGATGATACCGTTAATGGCATCATTCTAAAGTATGAAATTGGCCAGTTGTGGCTGATAAATACCATTATCTTAATTAATGGTAAGCTGGAAGTATCTCGTCAAAGTGGAGGCCGGGTTGAGAATTTGCGTAATTGACAAGTATCCGCTATCTGTCGAGGGTATGTCATTGATCCTGAGACAGATGGAGGGCGTGACCGATATTCAGACCCTGACCGAGCCGTTGGCGGCACTTGAATTTCTGCACTACCATCCGGATATTGACCTGGTGATTGTCGACCTCTTCATGCCGGATATGGATGGTGAACAGTTTGTACGCAGTCTACAGCAGTCCGAGCTGGATATTGCGGTCATCACGATGTCGGCAACACAGGATATGGTGAGACTTAAAAGCGTTCTGGACCTGGGTGTTATGGGCGTTATACCCAAGTGGTCTGAGCGTGATCAGTTGTTTGATGCCCTGAAACAGGTGATGGCAGGTGAAATATATATTCCGGAAGTCATGCGTCCGCAATTGCGTCGCCTGACAAGGAATCCACTGAGACCACTGGATTCCAATATTAATGCCCTGGGAGTGACACGCCGACAGCGTGATGTCCTGAAACTAGTGGCGAAGGGACATTCTAACAGGGAGATCTCGTTGATGCTGAATCTCACCGAGCACACGATTAAATCACACCTGTCTGCGATCTATACATTGATCGGCGCCAAGAACAGGGCGGATTGCCTGCAAAAGGCTTACCGCCTGGGGCTGCTTAAGTTACCCGTGACCTGACTATTCTTTCCCCAGCATTTTCATCGAGTTAACCAGACTACGGCGCAGACGATTGACAGAGGTAATTAGCACGCCAACTTCATCGTGACTTTTCACTTTCAGTTCTGGCGTCTCGAGCTTACCCAGACTGATCACTTCCGCATGGCTGGAAATTTTACGGATGGGGTTAAGCACAATTATGCTGAGCAGGATATTGAGAATAAGAATAATCAGACCAAAGATGATGGCGGTTGACAGCATAAAGGTCCGAAAGGCGGTATCGGCGCGACTTAGCGCCAGTTTCATGGGTACGCTGACGATCTGTGCGCCGACGGTTTCGCCCATTTTCCAGCCAAAGCCGTGAGAAGTACCATATCGGGCGAGCATACTGGGAGGTGCGGCCTCAACGGTACTATGGCAGGCCAGACAACTTTGTTTCTTAATGGTGATAGGGCGCGCCATATAAAGATTGTTACCGGTGGCAGACTCATGGGTGCCAATCAATTCATGCTTTTGTTTGTTATTGCGGAACGTCTCGACAATCTCCGTTTCCCATTCGGTGGCGCGTGAGGCCGGGTTCGTGGGATTGAGTGTCGCCTCTTTGTATTTATAGTCGGGATAATGTTGACGCAGGCGCTTGATATTCTGGTGGGCAGCATAGGCAGGCACCATTTGTGGGACAAAGGTATTGGCGATGTCGGTAATCAGCAGGGGGCGAATTTCTTCAATGGTATAGCCGCGCACGGCCAGGGCGCTTTCCATGATCAGTCCGGCCATTTGCAGGACCTCCTCTCTTGCATTCTGATGCAGGATGCGTTGAGAAACATAACCGGATAAGGCCATCCCCAGTATGGCGACGGAAATCAGAATCATATTGAATTTGACGCGCAGGCCCATTGTGTAAATCCCCGAAAGTATGATGTTGTCGTTATTATTTTATCAGAAGCAGGATTTGGACTGTTGGATAAAGTCGTTTTTTTCCTGTTCATCTTCAATGTGTTGACTGAGCATATCACAAAGAACATCCTCGCTGGACGCCTGCCTTGCATAGCGTTTAACAATTTCAGTAGCGATTGGACCGATGAGATTGATGAGCATACTGCCAAGACAGAGTAGTTGCGCTTCCGTGAAGGCGGGCTTATCGGGTACGGCGACCTGAGGGAGGCTTGTCACGGTGTTGATGCTCGACATTTCTGAGGCATAACGATTTTTGAATGCCCTGCGACTTTCACTGTCGGGCAGGTAATCATACAGGCGCAGGCATAAGGTAGAGAGATCCGGTGATGTATTGGCAAACTTTGGCACCAGAATACTGGCGATAGGTCCAACATGAAGGGTCATTTCGGTGACGATTTCGGTCAGCTGTTGTTGACTTATCGCGGCTGGCGTTTGTCGCGCAGAGACCGGCTGTGGTGTCGTTGGCGTTGAGTGAATGTAGTTGGGCATATCGCCCCCGGCGGATAAGGTGCTCAGATCCAGGATAAATTCCTGTGCCGTTTGATATCGGTCATCCACGTCCCGGGCGAGCAATTTGCCGAGAATACGACTCAGTTCTGCCGGGAAATCTGCCGGTAGTGTCAGGTCTGGTGGATCGGCATAAAGCACGGAATGGATAATCGTCGCCGCCTGATCGCCGTGAAAGGGGCGCTTGCCCATGATCATTTCATAGATGATGTTGCCCAGAGCCCAGAGATCACTGCTGGCAACGACCTGCTTACCGGCGAGTTGCTCAGGCGACATGTAGGCGACTGTCCCCAGGCCGACACCCGTTGAGGTCATACTGATGCCGCTGACCTTGGCCACACCAAAATCCAGTAGTTTGACGACATTATTCTGATCCAGCATCACATTGGCGGGTTTGATGTCGCGGTGAATGATTCCCTGCGCGTGTGCCGCCTGTAGTCCTGAGGCGATCTGTAGCGTGATATTCATGATTTCAGGCCACGCTAAAGTGCCACCGGCGAGAAGCCTTTCCAGGGTCTGTCCTTTATAATAAGGCATGGCGATATAGAGCTGTTTGTCGTCAGTCTCGCCGATATCAAACAGGCTGCAAACGTTGGGATGTTCCAGCTGGGAGACAGCCCTGGCTTCATTAAAGAAACGCTGCCGGTAATTCTCTTCATTACTCAGGTGTGAAGGCAGGCACTTGATGGCGATATTGCGTTGCAGGCGTGGATCTTTTGCTTCATAGATAAGCCCCATACCACCAACACCTATCTGACCGACGATTTCATAGGGACCGATTTTCTTACCCAGCATGCTGGTTTGAGCCTGCTGTGGCTTGCCGCTGGGTGATTCAATCTGCTCTGCCTGAGAGAGGTGTGTATTGACCAGTTCTCGAAGCTCAGCATCATCCGCGCAGGCCTGGTTAAGATAGCCCTCACGCTGCGGAACCGGCAGGTTCAGGCAGGTCTTGAAAATATTCTGTGCAGTCTGGTTTTTCGTCATCATAAACAGGTAACCTTGACGTCAGGAGCAATGCCGAAGAAATGTTTATTCTATCTTAATTTATCGGGTTTTGATCAGGTTACGGCAGATTATCTGGAAAATGTCAGGCTTTGATGAAGTGAAAATTTGCTAACAAAGCTAGACAACCAGGGCGGTGTCACCGCCATGAGTGAGTTTCGCTAATGGCATCAGGGCGCGTTACTTTTATTTTTGAGGTTATCAATGAAAAATGCTATCCGCACATCATTTCTGATTTTAATCGTCTTTAGCCAATCGCTTTACGCGCAATCACCACCGCATGCCGCCATCGCCTCGGCCCATCCTATGGCGACAGAGGCAGGCCTGGAGATCCTGCGTCAGGGCGGTAATGCCTTCGATGCAGCAATTGCGGTGAGTGCAACACTGGCCGTGGTGGAGCCCTATAGTTCCGGGATCGGTGGAGGCGGATTCTGGCTGTTACATCGTGAGCGGGATGGAAAAGAGGTCATGGTTGATGGTCGTGAACGGGCCCCTCTAAAAGCGTCCCGTGACATGTACCTCGACAAAAGCGGAAATGTGATTCCGGGGTTGTCTGTGGATGGTCCGCTGGCAGCAGGTATACCCGGAGAGCCGGCAGCATTGGTGCATATCGCAAAACACTATGCACGGTTGTCACTGGCAATAGACCTGGCACCCGCCATTCGGGCGGCACGTGAGGGATTTAAAGTCACACCACACTATCGAAATATGGCCGCCTTCCGCCTGAAGGTACTGCGTGCTTCACCCGCCGCTGCAGGAGTCTTCCTGCATAATAATGAGGTACCCGCCCTCGGTTATGTTATTAAACAACCCGAGCTTGCCGCTACGCTGACGTTGTTGGCGCAAAAAGGTCGGCGGGGATTCTATCATGGTACTGTCGCCAGGCAGTTAGTTGATGGCGTGCAACGAGCCGGTGGCATCTGGACGCATCAGGATCTAAAAATGTATACGGTCGTGGAACGTCAACCGATTATTGGCGAGTACCGAGGTTATCGTATTGTCTCGGCACCACCCCCCTCATCAGGCGGGGTAGTCATTATGCAAATTCTGAATCAATTGACCGCCCTACAGGCGGCCTCAAAATCAGATATACAAAAACAACATTTGCTCATCGAAGCCATGCGACGCGCCTATCGGGATCGTTCGATCTATCTTGGCGATCCGGATAGTGTGAAAATGCCAATTAAAAAATTGCTAAGTCCCGCGTATGCCCGACAACTGATTCGTAATATTGATCCAACAAAGGCAACACCGAGTAAGGACTTACCCGGAGGGTCGCCGCCAGGGAATGGCTTTCACACGACCCACTTTTCGATCTTGGATAAAGCGGGGAATCGGGTCTCGGCGACACTGAGTGTCAATTACCCGTTTGGTTCAGGATTTATGGCACCGGGAACGGGTGTTTTATTGAATGATGAAATGGATGACTTTTCTGCCAAGCCAGGGACACCGAATGTTTATGGTCTGGTCGGGGCAGAGGCCAATGCGATTGCACCAGGGAAACGTATGCTTTCCAGTATGTCTCCGACCTTTGTCGAGGGCAGGGATAGAGTCGCTATTATAGGCTCACCGGGCGGGAGCCGCATTATTACCATGGTGCTGCGGGGCATTCAGGCTTTTATTAATAATAACGATGCTCAAACCATCGTGGCCATGCCACGTTTCCATCACCAGTATTTACCCGATCAGGTGCAGTATGAAACGGCTGCCTTTAGTGACCAGCAGATTCAGGCATTACAGGGAATGGGATACGTCTTAAAGCAAATACCAGATGGCTTCGGCAACATGCAGCTTGTTATCTGGGATCAGGCGGCAGAGAAGGTGAGTGCGGCCAGTGACCCGCGTGGCGAAGGCCTGGCGCAGATTCAATAGATGCTTGTGCATCGAGGCCTTAGGCGATAAAACTGCGAAATCATTCGCATATTTTTACTATCGTTGTGATAGATTTCGCATTTAAACGCAAAGGAGTTGAGTGTGGATAGACGGCAGCACCAGCGCATTCAATTTGGTCGACATGCAGAGGTTAGCTCTTCACTACATGAGAAACTGGCTGTCGACGTTCTGGATTATTCCATGGGGGGTATTTGTCTGGTCAGCACCGTACCTTTGAGCCTGGGTGAAAAGCTTCGATTTCACTGCATCGAAACACTCGATGGTGATACCCGAACCCTGGCACTGATTGGCGAAGTTCGACATATTCATGAGCAATTGGGTGAATATTCTATCGGCGTTTGCTTCACCTGAGACTCGCGTAAAACATCATGAAAATTGCTAACTGCCTTGAATATCTCTAGAAGCGAAGACCAACGTCAATACCTGCGCCGCTCCGTAGTGAGTCACGTTCAGCTTGAACATGACATCCTCGGCAAAACCGTAGGGTCAACGGTGAACATTTCTGATGGCGGCATGTTGGTACTGGTGGATGCACAGGTCCAGCAGGCCTTTCCTGAAGCCGCTTCAATCAAGCTATGTCTACTCGATTCTATTAACCCGGAAATTGTTTTTGCCGGGCGAGTGGCCCGGAATGACGATCAGGGGCTGGGGGTGCGGCTTCTCGACTATGAATTCCGCGGTGCGCGCTACCCGCTGAGTGAATTGCGTCGTCAATGGTTTATGAGTCAGGCTGATTTTGTTTCATAGTCATCAGTCTTAGACGGTTATCCGTGAACGGAAGGACGCGTTTAGCCGTAATCAGAATCACTCGTGCGCGATGGAACAGAACTGGGCTCAACACGATGTTATTCTATCTCTTCAGAAGTTTACTCGCCTTATGGATGGTTTGTTCAATGGTAGCGTGTCAGGTGATGCCTGCAACAGACAGTGAGCCATCTATCGAGTCCCCTAAAGCCAGGGTGACCGCAGCCAAGCTCACCTCAGCCAAGACCACTTCGACCACGGAGATTTACCGACGATTACGTTCAGATAGTGCACGGGACCGCATTGCGGCATTGCAGCGTTTAAGCAGGCAACCCCAGCTGGCACAGTCGGCAATCAGTCTGGTGCTGGCCCTGCTAGCGGATAATCGGCAAGTCGACCTTGCGCGTTACATCGGTTCCGGTGGGTTTAGTACAACAACAACGTCACCGGCGGCAATGGCTGCCAGTCTGCTGGCAAAACTGGAACGGTGGTCAGCTATACCACTGAGCTTGCGCCTGGATGATGCCAATCCCGTTGTCAGGCAATATACCATTCGTGCGCTGGGTATTATGGCGAACCCTGAACAGGCGACATGGCTATTGTCCGCTCTTGCAGACCGTAATACCGCAGTCAATAAAGAGGCTTACCTCGCCCTGCGAAAGCAAGAGGCTCAGGTCTATATCGGGTTAATTAATAAACTGGATATGCAGAAGTTTTCGCTGCAGCAACAGTGCTTGCTAATTCAGCTTCTGGGGAATAGTCGTGACGCTGCAGCGCTTCCTGTTCTACGCAGATTTTCTAATGCGCACAATCCTGTGTTACGTCGCGCAAGTTTTGCTGCTCTGGAAAATTTCCCCCATGCGAATTTGCAAGAGCTTATTCTGCGAGGTATCAATGATAGTGATAGTCAGGTTAAGTCAAATGCACTCATGTTGACACCGCAGCATAATAGTAGAGAGGTCATGGCGGCGACTTTTTCGCAGCTGACAACGGAGAATGACAATGTACGCCGTACTTTGCTTAAGGTCCTACCACGTCTAACAAATGACAAACAAGCATCGATTAAAGACTGGCAACTGTGGTGGCAGGCTTATCGGTCAACACAATAAGCTTGCCCACCACAATTACTCAGGCCGCTTCTACTCGCTGCTGGTCTTTGCTGTCATCCTTAAGGCGTTCCAGGGTGATCGTACCAAGATGATTGAAAAATTCCTGATTTAAAACGGCCCAGGCATGGTCAAGCTTATCAGTACCGGTTTTCGACTCGCAATTGGCGGTTTGTCTGCTGCGGTGTTCAATCGCTGCAACGATATCGGCCACGGAGATTTCTTCAGGTGATTTACCAAGTCGATAGCCACCACCTGGTCCGCGCGTACTTTTTGCCAGACCTGCCTTGCGTAAGACCGCAAAGATTTGCTCCAGATAAGAAAGCGAAATATTCTGTGTGCGTGATAACTCTGGTAACGAGATGGGGTTCTCGTCTTTGAAAGTTAATTCAAGCATCGATTTGATTGCAAAGACCGAACGTGATGAAAGTTTCATATACATATCCTTTGTTTAAGTCGTTGAGAACGTAACAAGCCTTATTTGCCGTCGGGGCTAAAATCGTAGGCGTATTGTTTATTGGGTTTAATGTAGAAATTTAGCGGGCTGGTAACAAGTCGATTTTGTAAAAGAAGGTTAATGAATTGTAAAATTTTGTTACAACGTCTCGAAAGATATGTACAACTACCTACGTTTTCGAGTAATCGTAAACGCGTCGCTGAAAAATGTAGGGCATGCCTGCTGTAGATCGTTGGCTCGTCGGAGACCACGGAATTGCTAGACGTTAGCCAGAAAGTACCGGGGAACGGGCGTTTAACGGGTAATAAAATATGCAGCTAACGAAAAGGCCCCCCTCGCTTGGCGACTGAGGTTTTGCCCCCAACAGGCGGGTTTCCAGGGTGAACCCGGCACGGAAGTTTATGCTTGATGACGGCGACCAGTGGTGGGACAAGGCTTGCGATTAAACACGCCGAAATGACGATGAGCGCCCAACATGGCTGGCGGACGTAATTTAGTCATTTTGGTGCAGATCATTGTGCGAAAATCTGCTTGTGTAAATCATATAGATAGACGGATTAGCGTATGTTTTAGATTAACTAAAATATATAACTATTTGTTTTTATAAAAAAATAATAATAATCAACTAAGCCGCAATTTGGAAAAGATATTTCGGTCAGGGGCTGGGGTAGGTGAGAAAATTTGCTATGCTTGAACTCTTTCCGGACAAATTTTTGCCATCAGCCCTCCCACGTTGAACACTGAGTTTTCGGGAGGCTTTTTTTTGTCCCATGCCCTTGTTGTCGTATCCACCTCTCCTGAATTGTCGCCGCGATGTATCGGTGTCTGTCAAATAATCTGGCGGCGTCCTTTTATTGCCCTCTGAGCGTAATGAAATTCGATGTAAGGTTTTGTCCTACAGGCGAGACAGGAGGGACTCGATATTGTCAACAGGAGGGGGGATGAAGACACGGCGTGAGCTGCGCGCTGAAGAGACACGGCGCTCAAAATTGCATCATGCAGCTGAAGACGATCAGTGAACATTTTTTTGTGGCAATGATGATAATTTAAACCTTGAGGCAGTCGACCTTTCGGTATTTTTGACTTACTCTGCGCATCATGGAACACCTGTTTTGTCGATATCACCCTGATGTGTCCGCACGCTGGCAATGTCCGTCCTGCAACCTGAATCTTTGTCAGGAGTGTATTGCGACAGAGTCTAAAGTACCGACCTGCGCGTTATGCCAGCAACCGATGCAGCGTATGAAGATCCATAATACCACCGCCCCCTTCTGGCAGTGTCTAGCATCGTTTTTTATGTTCCCGGCAAGTTTTCCCACGGTAATATACCTTGCGGCATTTGCTGCCATCAGTAGCCTAATGAGCATGGAGCCTGCAGGTTTGCTTATCGGAGCTTTTGTCTATTATTTTTTTGTCAGTTTCGCCTACACGGTACTCGAATATTCTGCGCGAGGTGAATTGCAAAGACTGCATGTTGGTAAGTCGGGATATTTTTTTCGGGCGGAAAATATTATTAAGCAGTTGTTTATATTTTTCTTTCTGGTGGGGATTAATTTTCTGGTATATGGGCTGTCCAGCACAAGCATTTTTCAACTAAGTGTGAGCCTGACACTCTGTAGCTTTCCGGTAATTGCAGTGCAACTGGTAAAGCATAATAATCCTGTAAAGATGGTCTCGCCAGCAGAAGTCGTCGCAAGCTTTAAAATTATGGGTAAAACCTATTGGCTACTTAGCCTGTTCAGCATTATGTTATTTTTAAGTGCGCAACTAGCACTTCAGATAGTACCTGTTTCTCCGAATAGTTATATGAATCTGGCAATAAATCATTTCATTGTATTTTATTTCTCGTTAGTTTTTTTCAGTATGCTTGGCTATAGTTTTTATCAGTTTTATGATCAACTGGGTCTGGAGCCCGATTCGATGGATACTGATCGACACTTGCCCGAGACGAACGCAATGGGTGGGCTGATAAAACAGGTTAATATTTTGATCAAAGAAGGTGATCTTGAGAAAGCGGGTAAGGAACTATTGAAAGTTATTGAAACGAACCCGGGTGATTTGAATTCGTGGCAGCGTTATTTCAAGATTCTTTTACTGGCAAGTAATGCAGATGAGTTGTATCGCTTTGCCCAGGAATATATTAATTATTTGCTGGGCCATGGAAAGGATCTTGAAGCAATGGATATCTATCTGGAAGTTCAACGTAGTATAGGTGACTTCCGGCCTAAAACCGGGGTGCAGGCCTTTGCCCTGGCTAATCGTTTGCGTGCCCACGGCCATGCAGGTCTGGCCCTGAATTTATTAAATAATATGCATAAGCATTATCGTGGATATGAGGGGATTGCCAAGGCTTACATGTTGGCAGCACAGATACTATGTGAGCAATTCGGCGAGGATATAAAAGCCAGAAAAATCCTGAATTTTATAATCAAAAAATACCCGCAGAGTATTTTTGCCAATGAGGCAACCGATTATCTAAAGGTGGTTGATCGTTTAGCGGTTCGTTAACTTTCTGCCGGGACGATTGATGGCAGGTGATTACGAAACTGCTTTGCCAGGGCTTCTTTGCCACGGCTTTGAAGGCTATTGATGATCATAGCAATAGTGTCGTATTGATAGCCTGAATCTATTTTGTTACTGCCAAGTGAAAGTAATTCACCCAGGTGTTCATCTTCATCCCATTGCACGAATAATAAGCCAAATTTACGAATGCTGGCCTGATCAATATACTTGCAGAGTTCCGGTCTGTTTTGCAAGTCGGTAAACAGTGTATTGATAATACGTTGAGTTGATATATCGAGTTTATCAAGGGCGAGAATTTTATTAATATATTCCGCCTGCCTTTGCGGTTTATGTTCATACTTGGCGATAGTATAACGTGCGTACAACCAGTCAATATTGGTTTGCTGCTGGTTTAATCCATCTAAAATGCTTTTCGCCTGCGGTAGGTGAAGGTCGGCAAGCAATGCCATCGCCTGAGCATATTTTTTGGAATTTTCCAATGATGTGGTGGTGGTATCTTCGGTTGTATTTGTCAGGATATGAGGAAGGTGACGTTTTATCAGCCAGGCCATTAGCGCGCCAAAAACCAGCCCACTGATATGAATCAGATTATTAATGTTATCGACAAGTGAAAATTGACTATAGATTTCATAACCTAGCCAGACAGGTAGCAGTAGATACGCGGGTGCTCTTATATAATCAAAATAAAAAAGCAGGGTATAGAAAAACTGAATTTTCCGACGACCATAAAGAACGGCATACATACCGACAAGGCCAGCGATAGCGCCGGAGGCACCCATATTCCATGCACCGCTGTCAGGTGAAACAAGCACAAATGTCAAGCTCGAAATAAGCCCCGAGAGCATGTAGACAGCAATAAAACTGAGGTGGCCGATGCTTGCTTCAACAATAAAGCCAAAAATAAAAAGAAAAAACATATTCCAGAGGAGATGCGGCAGGTCTGCGTGCAGAAAAAGGTGACTTAGAAATGCGGCGGCATCGTAGTGATACGCCTTAAGTGAAAATCGGTAGCTGGCAACCAAATTGAGTTTACGCATGAATTTTTCATGTTGAGCCTGCCAGACGGAGTAATTCGTCTGTAGCGGTGTAATGATATGTCCCTGCTGTAGCTGGCGCTGAAATCCGCCATCAACCAACATGAGTTGCAGGGCATATGACTTTGTCATATCTGGGTTGTGTTGGTATGCCGCAGTTAATTTTTTGGCTAGAGTTTGTTTTTGTCCCGAGTCGAGATATTTTATATAAGCAGGTATTTCAATGCCTGGAAGTGCTGAGCGGAGATAATAGTCAAAAGCCGAAATCTTGTTCGTATTATCGGTGGCCAGCAATGTGAAGCAAAAGATATTTATCACGATTAGAACAAGCGTGATGATGGGCGGATTATGCCAGTCAGGTTTTTTATCTATCGGTATGAACATAGTTCGCCCCGCCGTTTACATGCTGACCTGAAAAATATAACGCGCTTCCTGGATCGCAGGCTGTATCGCGGCAAGGTCACTGTCGAGAGATGTTTCGTTGAGATTGAGTCGTTGCATGGCCGGGATATGCGAATAACCGGGTAGTGCCCTGGCGGGCGATGGAAAGAGCGGGCCATTAATAACATTAGCGGCAATGATAATATCGAGATAATCAACTCGATTAGAGTGTGTTCGGTAGAAGTGATTCTGTTTTTGCTGGACCGCAATGAGCGACTCCGGAAACTGCCAGTGCCTGAGAAGGTGGCTGCCGACAGAAATATGTTGTTCATTAAGCATGGTGATCATGGTGTCATGATCTGCGAGGAGCTCCCGCGGCAGTTTGTGATATCCCAGTATGGCAATATAACCGATGTTTTGTAGTATGGCGGCGATATAACCTTCAAAATGATTAAGATGACTATGGAAATGGCAGAGACCATAGGCCAGTGCAGCCGTGGCCATACTGTGTTGTCTTATTTGTATATTGATATCGTGCTGACGATTCTGAGAAAAGGCGAAGGCGGGCATAATGGCCAGGCCATTGACCAGATTACCGATTAAGCTATTGCCCAGTCGCTGGATGGCGGTTGACAGGTCATTGGCAGGCTGTTGACGGGCATACATGGCGCTATTGGCAATTTTCATGATGCGCGCACTGAGGGCGGCATCGGCTGCAATGGTGTTGGCCAGCTGCCTGGATGAGCAGTTATCATCCTGTAATAGTTTGCGGATTTTCAGGCAAGTTTCTGGTAATGGCGGTAGATTGAGGCGGTTGTCACTAATGGCCTGACAAATATCCTGTACAAGTATTTCCATGATGTATTTGAACCGTTATTTTTATTGAAATACTCCAGACCACAGAGGTGCTGGGATTGCTGAAATGTGAAGCAATTCCTGTTGTCCCCATCCAGGACTGCCGATGATGGAGACTATCAAATAGTAAAGCAATTTCAATGGCAACAGCAAAGTTTCAGCAGACGAAAGTTAATGAGATTCTGACACAGCAAGAGGTGTTTGGGGAATTGCTATTGCCTGAGGAAAGACAATATTTGATGGATCATAGTCAGGTCAGAGAGGTGGGTGCAGAGGAAGTGATCTGTCAGCAGCAGGAAAAGGACAGTCGGGTCTTTGTCCTTTTATTGGGCGAAGTCGAAGTTACCGAGGCACAGGCAGGCGAGCCTATCGCCCTGGCGAGATTAAAACGTGGTGAAATTTTTGGAGAGATTGCCGCCCTGTTTCATCTGCCACGGATGTCGACGGTGACAACGGTGCGTCCTTCCGTTGTACTGGTTGTTCCGGGTGAAGTTTTTGAAACCGTCATTACAAGGCGTGACGCCTTACGCGACGCTGTCTGGCAACGATATCACCAGCGCCTGTGTATTACCGTATTGCGCATGGTCAAGCAATTTCGTCCGCTGCCGGAAGCGGCACTGTCTCCGTTGTTAGCAAGGTTATCATTATCGAGTTACGCAAAGGGCAGTCAGATTGTACAGGCGGGTAGCCCCGGTGATGCCTTGTCAATCATTATTCAGGGTGAGGTGTTTGTTAGCCAAAGTAATGCGAACGGCGAAGACAGGCGGGTTGCCAGGCTCAAATCGGGGGAGTATTTTGGTGAATGGTCTATCATCACAGGGGCCCCCTGTTCCGCGACGATCACGGCCGTCACGCCGGTTTCCCTGCTTTCGATAGACCGAACTGATTTTTTACGTTTTATCCAGGACTATCCCTCTGTGCGAAATGGTATTGATCTGGTCGCACATAACCGACAGGCACAGCAGATATCTAATGACAGGGACCTCTATCTCTAATAGATAGCTCGTCATACTGGCCAGATCGGGGGGGGGGCGTCGCCATAATCGATCCCTGGCAGGTGGCTTCACGCTGGGTGGATTGTTGTCTAGACTATTGTGCGGTAGCTCAATTTTTCCAGAGACGTAAATGGCACATCCAGCGACGGCGATGCTTGCGCAAATCAGCCAGGCTTATAAAAACAACCAAATTATGCTGCCGGACTTACCCGAGGTGGCAATACGAATCCGCCAGGCAATCCGCAATGAAAACGTAAACTTGCATGAGGTTTCCAAGCTCATTCAAATGGATCCTGCGATTACTAGTCGGCTAGTGCAGATTGCCAACTCCCCGTTATATCGTGGTAATTCACCGATTGAAGATTGTCGCTCAGTAATTTCCAGACTAGGCCTGAAAACGACTCAGTCGATCGTCTCCTGTCTGGTCATGCAGAATGTTTTTGCCTGTGCCGATCAGCAAATTCGACAACAGGTACGTAAGATCTGGTTGCATAGCTGCCGGGTTGCTGCTTTTAGTTACGTCCTTGCCCGGGTAACTCCAGGGGTCAATGAGGATAAGGCAATGCTCGCAGGCTTGATCCATGATATCGGTGTTTTGCCGATCCTTTATTATGCAGCACAGCACCCTCAGTTATTAAACCAGCCAAAGCTATTACAGGCCATCATTGATAAGATGCGTGGTTTATTAGGTAAGGCAATTCTAAAAAAATGGAAATTTGAAGAGGCCTTAACTTCAATTCCGGAGGACGCCGAGAACTGGCTACGTCAACATGAAGGAAGTTTTGATTACAGTGATATCGTGATCCTGGCTCAGCGACACAGCTTTTTTGGTGAAGCCGCTTCAGCAAAAGACCTGCCAGCACTAGCTGAAATTCCCGCATTTCAGCGCCATGCTTTATTTCAATTAGGTCCAGATGCCAGCCTTGAGATTATTGATGAGGCAGCAGAGGAAATTGCTGCCATTATGCGTCTGTTATACGCCGCCTGATACTGCCGGCTCAGAGACAGACTATTTCATCGGGGATCATTACAAGGTATAGTATTGCTTCAGGTTGCTTTTTTACTAAATGTTGCGACAAATTATTTATGGGGGACAAGGCATGAAAAAGGCTATTTTACTGGCGTCTTGGTTGTTGCTGCCTGTATCGTTTGCCTCTGCCCAGGGGCTGGCTATTCAGATCAATAATGACAGCGCGCGCTTCACCTATTCGACCGAGGCCTGGGGACAGCAGTATGGGCAGCTGGATCTGGAAGGTGGCTTTCTCTATACCCAGAATAATGATTATATGTTCAACCTGGGATTAATGGTGCGCAATGATAGCCTGGACACCCCTATCGTTGTCTCTATTGGCTCTCGCTTATATTACGCACGTGTTACCGGACCCGCTCCGGCACTGACAACATACTCGGTCGCTGCCGTGACCATTGGTATTGATGCCTTGATAATTCCTGATAATCTTGGCGGCGTAGGTTTCGGGGCACACTATTTTACCGGTCCGAGTGTCGTGTCCTTCGGCGATGCAGAAGGATTCACAGAGTATGGCGTTAGAGTGAGTTACCAGATTACACCACAGGCGAATGTCTATCTCGGCTATCAAAACATCGAAACAAAGATCAAAAATCAGGGCATCGATGTCACCGTCTCGAAAGGGACCCTGTTCGGAATCGATATGCGATTTTAGGTTGTACGGTCCCTGCAGTATCGCTATACATACCGATGACCTGTCATCGGTTTTGTCTTTATGGCCACAGGCGGATAAGGATATTTAGCCTGATACGGTGAAAGCTATACCATGGTATTTGCCGTTTTTACCTGAGAGTGCGGTAATTACCAGTGTGATAGCAATCCGACGCCGCAAATCCTGACTGGGCTGCTTACTGTGTAGCTGTGAGTGGATATTAAAGAATTGCCCAATCGACACAGATTGTCGATCGGGCACGTCTGGCTTAGATAGCCATATCTTTCAGGTTTTTCAACGGCTGGGCCTTGACAACATTACGTGCTGGTTTGGCTTTAAATACAGTCGGTTCACCTGTAAAGGGGTTGATGCCTTTACGTGCCTTGGTGGCAGGTTTACGAACGACTTTGATCTTTAGCAGGCCGGGAAGTGTAAATACACCTGCAGCATTACGTTTGACGTGACCATTGATGATCGTTGCCAGTTCATCAAAAACGGCTACAACATCTTTTTTCTTAAGTTCAGTGCGTTCTGCAATAGTGGTGTAGAGCGTGGATTTGGTGAAGGGTTCTTTAATCCCCTTAACGGTTGGTGTGACAGCGGCCTTTTTCTTGACGGCTTTCTTTTTGGCTTTTTTCTTAGTTGCCATATGCGCTCCTGAAAAGAATGTTAATTGGTTTTAAATCGATTAAATATAGCATATCAATATGCTCTTTGAGCGTACTATACTCATTTTTACCCGTAAAAAAAGCATTTTTTTACTTATTTTTAAAAAATTATACGCCCTCATTTACATATTAGGATCTTGTTATGAGGGTGACATTTTTGTATGTAACGATCATGCGCCCGCTGTAAAAAAGCTTGGCAAAGATGGATGGTAGACAATGATAAAAAAACTTTCAGTGACTGTTAAGGGTCAGGGCTTATATGATTTTACCGCAAAAGTGGAGCGAATAGTGCAATCTCATGCACAGCAGGAAGGTTTATGCACTTTGTTTGTGCGACATACCTCGGCCAGTCTCCTTATTCAGGAAAATGCTGACCCCAGTGTTCGGTATGATCTTGAGGCCTGGATGAACCGTCTGGTCGTTGAACAGGATCCGCTATATACCCATACATTGGAGGGGGCCGACGACATGCCGGCACATATTAAATCGATGTTGACGGCCAGCTGTTTATCAATCCCCATCATTGATGGTCAGTTGGCACTGGGCACGTGGCAGGGACTCTATTTGTGGGAGCATCGCCATGCTGGCGGACAGCGTGCCATCGTCGTTCATATAAGTGAGTAATTGCAGGGGCTTGATAATAATGTCAGAATCAGTTTGCCTGCCCTTCGTCGTCACCGATATCGCCGACCCGGGTAGTCAGGCGTTTATCCTGGAGCTAGAAACCGGCACGCTTGAGGGCTTTGCGGTTCGAAAGGGGCGACACATTGTGGCCTATCTCAACCGCTGTCCACATATGGGCGTTTGTCTTAACTGGGGAGAGAATGGATTCCTGAATTATGATGAAACGTTAATACAATGCTCGATGCATGGTGCGCTATTTACAATAGAAGAGGGACGCTGTTTATGGGGCCCCTGTCGAGGCGAGGTGTTAGACCGACTTGTGCTTGAAACCAATGCTATCGGGCAGATTATTGTCGGGTTGAAAGATGATGGTGCCATGCAAGGCTGAATCTCGAACAAGTTAGCACTAAAGGCAAAGACCGATATGCCGATATAAGCCTTAATACACAGTATTTCAGGTATTGGATATCGGTTTTTATGTCTATTACGCGTCAACACATTCTGCTTTTGCTGGTTTTTTGCCTGCCGTTGTGGGCGGCCGCAGAACAGGTCTATATTAACGACACTTTACGTGTGGGCGTTCGTCCATCTCCCTCCAGCAGCGTTGCGCCTATTGCGGTTGTCACTACCGGTATGCGACTGCAAGTCGTGGACAGGCTTGATGGCTATTTGAAAATCCGCGGGGATGATGGCATCGAAGGCTGGATAAAAGAGATTTATGTGGTCGCTGACGCGCCGTCGATTATCAGGCTGCGTGAACTGCAAAAAAAATATGCCGTCGCGATGGATAAGGTAAATCATCTGCAGACGGATTTACAAGTAGCTGGCGAAGCAACCCGAATGCTGAGTGAACAACTTGAATCGCAAAGGATGGATAAGTCCAGGCTTGAATTGGAACTTGCACATAAAATGGGGCTACAACGTCTTGAAGAGGCACAGCATTCACTGATGTGGTGGATAGGACTATTTGTTATTCCGATTCTCGGTTTTGTCGGCTTCTATGGTGGTATTGTCTGGTACCGTAATCAGGCGATGAAGCGGCTGGGAGGCCTGCGAGTTTAAATTTCTCCTGTTTCAGGTGCTCAAGGTCGTCACCATTGAGTCGAGGATAGCGCTGCCCTGTACGACCTGATCGATCGCCTCATAGACTTCACCCTCGTCGAGCCCGAGTTGCTCAAACAGCCGCAGCGGGACCTCTTCACTGTCGGCATCCGACATGCCATGAGTTTTCAGGAGGCGATCCACCAGGCTAATTAATTGCACGTAGTGTTCCGCCGCCCCGGTATAATTCAGATTATGGTGCTGTGCGGTGACGGTGGATAATTCCTCTGGCAGGCCCCAATACGTTATCAACCAATCGCCTAATTGCATGTGGGTAGTACCGAATAAACGTTCTTCGATCAACCTAATGGGCTCCTGTGGATGGTCGCAGGCCATTTTATTTAGCCAGCAAAACTCCTCTTTAAACAGAGTTGCCATCACCAGCGTGCCTATGTCGTGTAGTAGTCCTGCCAGATAAGCGATGCCGGGTTGTACCTGTTGTGATTTCGGCATCAGGTTGGCCAGTGTATGGCTCAGGGCCGCACTATAGGTGGCATGCTGCCAGAATAATTTACAACCCAATGGGCCTTTATCGGCTTGTTTAAAACCACGACTCAAACCGATGCCCAGTGACAGGTATAGTGTTGTTTCATACCCCAGGACACGAAAAATGGCGTCGTGAAGCGTATTGATGCTGCCGTGCAGACCGAAGAGTGGTGAATTGGCGTAGCGGGTAATTTGCGCGGCCAGAGAGAGGTCCTTTTCAATGATCGACACCAGCTGGGTAACGGTTCCCTTTGTGTCTTCCTTTAAGAGCAGTAACTGCTGGGCGGACTCAGGCAGTATTGGCAGTTTGTCGATCTCTTTGATGCGCTCCAGCAAGGAGCAGTTGCTTATTTCATCTGCCTGCCGGGAGGGCGTCGTTGCCGCTGGGCTAGGGTCTGAAAAGGTGCTGCCCAGGAGTACGGCATTATGTAATTGACTGAGTTGCTCAGAGTCCAGTGCCAGTAACTGTAACTCATTATTGCCCCGTAGATAGGTGGTGTCATGATTACTGAGGCTTTCATCAATAATAACCTCGGCGAAGGCAGAGCCTATTCCCGAGATTAGCTGTGCCAGTCGAACCTCCTGATTGGCGGGTTCCAGGCTCTCCAGGGGGCGTCGCAGGAGATGTTTGAGAGCCTCTATGTTGAGTACGTGCCCGGCTGGAAAAAGACATAAAACGATACCGGAACGGTCTTGCAGAATCTGTACCTGACCAATCTGCTCAGGAGGCACGGTCTTGAAGATCCAGTCTTCCGTAAAGGCAAGCTGGTCCGGGGTCCGGATAATCTTATAGGCCAGCCGTTTTTTATCCAGCAGCGGCTGTAGATTGAGGGTCATATCCGGAACCTTTTATTCTTATTCAGATTGGGTCTATTCCTATCCATTGATGAATCGACCATTGCGAGAAAAACTTTAGGCCTTAACTCTGCTGTCGAATGAGATAGGGTTCACATTAACGGTGACTGTGAGTGGAAACCGATCGGGACTTATTGGCATTATCGGATTATGAGCAAAAAGACACAGGTCAGCGTTGACCGCCTGAAACAATTCGAACCCATTTCCGCCTTATCTGATGCCCGTCTGGAAGAGCTGGTAAGCCTCTCTTATGTTGATCGTGTGGGCCTCGGCGTCAGTCTGTTCCGTGAAGGCGATGTGGACAATCAGACGGTCTATCTACTGGATGGTGACGTTCATATGACCTCATCGGATGGGCGTATCGATAAGGTGGTCAGCAGTAAGTCACAGGAGGCCCGTTTTGCCCTTGATGACAGCCAGCCGCGTCAGGTATCGGCGACGGCCATGAGCCTGACCGAGATTGTGCGTATTGACAATAGTGTGCTCGATTACATGATGATGTGGGATCAAATGGCCATGTCAGAGGAACCTGAGACTCAAGCAGCCGTCGAAGCGGAGGCGGTCATTTCCACGACCATTAAGACGGCGATGGTAGCAGAGGATGACGAGGACGAGGACGAGGATGAAGCTAGTGAGAATACCGAAGCGATTGCGGTGGCCAGGTCCAGGCACGCCGGGACGCGCCCTGAAACCGAAGTCATCGATGCTGGTGCGAAGGCCAACGTCTCCGCCGTCATAGAAGAAAAAGAACCGGAGGACCGGAGCTGGATCCGCAAAATGCGCCATATTATGGCCTTCAAGAATATGCCACCTGCCAATATCAAGTTATTACTGGAGCGCATGGAGAGCCTGCCGGTAAAACGCGGTGAGGTCGTCATCGAACAGGGGAGTGAAGGTGATTACTACTATGTGTTGACGGATGGACAGGCCAGAGTGACTCGGACAGTCGAGCTGGCCGAGCTCCAGCCGGGTGCCAGTTTTGGTGAGGAGGCGCTTGTCTCCGGCGGGGCGCGTAATGCCTCCATTACCATGACAAGTGACGGAATTGTCATGCGTCTGTCAAAGGGGGATTTTAACGAGCTGTTAAAAGAGCCCTTACTCAATCGCGTCTCTCCCGATGAGGCACGTGTGCGTGTCGCTAAGGGTGCCAAGTGGCTGGATGTACGTCATGCCAAAGAATTTTCCTATAGCCACCTGCCCAGGGCCATTAATATTCCGCTGCATGAACTTCGAATGCGTATTAGTGAGCTGGACAAGAACAATCATTACATCTGCTATTGTGGAACCGGACGCCGGAGTTCCGCTGCGGCCTTTTTATTGATCCAGCAGGGTTATGAGGTCAGCGTTCTCAACGGCGGCGTCCAGGTCATTCCGCAGGATTTGCAGCGATAGGGAAAAGGGAAGAGTTTCGAGTAACCAGCTTACGAGGGTTCTGTCCCTCGCTACTTGATACAGTTTCTAACCCGGCGGCCAATGCAGTGGCCGGCCCGCCAGAAAGTGCAAGTGCAGATGAAACACACTCTGGCCGGCGTCACGATTACAGTTCATGACGACACGATAGCCGTTTTAAGACACACCGAGTTGCTGGGCAATATTTTTTGCCGCCAGAAACAGATTCCCTAGTAAGGTGGTGTCTTCGACATCAATATCATTAATGGTGGCGATATGCCGGCGCGGAATAATTAATATGTGATGCGGTGCCTGGGGATGGAGGTCGTTAAAGGCGACGACATGCCCATCTTCATAAACGATGTCGCTGTCGATTTCTTTATCGGCGATTTTGCAAAAGAGGCAGTTACTTTTCATTATCGTCCTGATTGACTTGTTTGAGCGGTTTGATGTTCGTTATGTGTAACCGGATGATAGGAGATGTTTTTCAAACAGTAAATAAAAGTCAGCATATCGCCTGTACGGCAATTTAGCAGCTTATCGGCGTATTCTGTGACGCATGAAAAACAGCCGCCACCTATTCGTAGATCTGGCCGGTTACGCTAAGGACTCGGATTGGAAATCTCGGCATGAATTGACTCGATCCCATCGAGGACCTCATTACTCAATCGTACTTCTTCACTGGCGATATTCATTTTCAATTGTTCCATGTTGGTCGCGCCAATAATGGTGCTGGTCAAAAATGGCCGGCTGTTGACATAGGCCAGTGCCATTTGCGCCGGGTCCAGGCCATTGGCCTTGGCAAGCAGGACATATTGTTCGGTGGCGCGGATGGAGGATTCACTGCTATAGCGTGCATAGTCTGGCCACAGCGTTAGACGGGCCCCGGTCGGCAGTTGTCCATTGATGTATTTACCGGATAATACGCCAAACCCGAGTGGCGAGTAGGCTAACAGGCCGCAGTGTTCTTGCCAGGAGGCTTCTGCCAGGCCGATCTCGTAACTGCGATTTAACAGGTTATAAGGATTTTGCACGCTAACCACGCGGGGTAATTTGAGTCGTTCCGAGGCATTGATAAATTGCATCAGGCCCCAGGCGGTTTCATTGGATAAACCAATGTGTCGAATCTTACCTGCCTGAATCTGTTTTTCTAATGCCTGCAGGGTTTCTGCAAAGTCGGTGAAGGCCTCAGTGTTCGCTGTATAACCGAGCTTACCGAAAAAATTGGTCTGGCGTTCAGGCCAGTGTAACTGGTACAGGTCAATATAATCGGTTTGCAGACGTTTGAGACTGGCATTGACAGCCCTCTCAATATAGTCAGCATTATATTTTGTCTTGCCGCCACGAATATGCGGTATCCAGCCTTCGCCCGGACCGGCAATTTTGGAGGCCAGGATAATCTCATTGCGTTTACCGGTTTTCTTAAGCCAGTTACCGATAATAGTTTCGGTACTGCCGTAGGTGGCGGCATTGGGAGGGATGGAATATAACTCGGCGGTATCAAAAAAATTAACCCCCTGACGGATGGCGTAGTCCATTTGTGCAAAGGCTTCTTCCTGGGAATTTTGCTGTCCCCAGGTCATGCTTCCAAGACAAATGACACTGACTTCAATATTGGTAGAACCGAGGCGTCGATATTCCATAGTTTTTGTTTTCCGTAAATGTTTTTAATAAAAAAGGCTAAGCACGCCAGTATAACCATACAGCCGTTGGCCGGCGATTTCACCATTGGCATAAAAGCCCACCAGGGGGATATCCCCGAGCAGTTCTGCAATCAGTTTCATTTCCTGTGACTGGTCGCCGAACAGGTTTCTGCCTCGACCCAGACAGGAAAAATACAGGCCGCCCCTGGCAGGTGCCGGTAGACGTCGTTGTATATTGGTGAGCATTCGCCTGAGATCCTCTATCGCCGTTTGGCCATCTCGGCGACAAAACATCATTCGTTGCCCATGTTGCAGGTATTCACCAATACCGATGTACTGCTGTTGTAGATCAATGCCAATGAGATTGCGTACCAGATAATCCTCCGTATCGCTTTGCGCCACCGGGAAGCCGGCAAAGATATAACCGCCTATTCGATTCAGGTCACGGGACAGGACTTCACCAATATCTTGTTTCATGACTTCCAGCGCCGGGCGATGGTCGAGCGCCTGCACCAGGTGACCTTCACAGTCAGTAATCGTATGGGCTGGGCCGATGGGGGAACAGCCCTGGCTTAAGCCGCTGACGACCTTTAGGGAAGGTTTGAATGCCACTCCACTGAGTCGTCCCTCGGTAATATTATCTGCCAGCTGGTAATAATATTGGCTGGCAGATGTCAGGCCACCAACGAGGTAACCATTCCCCATGTGTTCAGGTAACTGCTCGATCAAACGGGGTAGCTGGCCATTGCGTGGATCACCGTGAATGACACCAAAACGCAGGCCGTCGAGTACGGGGGCATCAATCAGGTCCTGTGTGTCCGTGAAGACATCAAACTGATCTTCGGCAAAGTCAGTGACCATTACGGCGACGGCTGGCTCGTCATAAAATTCATGGCCAGTACAACAAATGCCGAGCCCGATACTACCGACCCAGTGCGGAATACCGGTATGCAGGCGCAGGCCATCGACAATCGCCTTCAGGTGCGTGGCGTTGACATCGGTCGCATAAATAAAGGCCAGTGCGGCGTCTTGCTGTCTTCCAAGCCCTTTGCATAGTTCGTCGATAATGTCCTGCGGATGTCGGGCACGACTGTAGACCAGGGGAAACGTTGGCGGCATAAGATTCTCCTTCGTCTTAATGCTAACATGTCAATGTCGAAGGGCTACATTTCAGTAGCATAAAAAAAGCCGGACATTGTCCGGCTCTTTCAACTGGCGGAAAAAAAATCTAACCGCGCTTTTGTTCCAGCAGGAGTTCGATCTTGGGTCCCAGGATCAGCTCCATAGCAAAGCCCATTTTACCACCAGGGACGACCAGGGTATTCGGGCGTGACATAAAGGAATCACTGATCATATTCAGCAGATGTGGGAAATCGACCTCAAATTTCTTTGGATCGCGAAAGCGAATGACAATAAAGCTTTCATCCGGTGTGGGGATGTCGCGGGCGATGAAGGGATTTGAGGTGTCTACTGTAGAGACGCGCTGGAAATTCACATCGGTCCGTGAAAACTGTGGCGTGATGTAATGTACATAGTCAGGCATACGGCGCAAAATGGTATCGACAATCACGTCAGCCGAATAACCGCGTTCGGCGGCATCACGGTGGATTTTCTGGATCCACTCCAGGTTGACGATCGGCACGACACCAACACCCAGGTCGACATGTTGCGCGACGTCAGCGTTGTCGGTCTTGACCAGGCCATGCAGGCCTTCGTAAAACAACAGGTCCGTCGTTTCGTTAATATCTTCCCATGGCGTAAATTGACCCGGCGTCAGTTCTGTACTGAGACGGGCATTGTGTTCGGCGGCCTCTTCATCGCTGTGCAGGTAATAACGACGCTGGCATTTGCCTGTCGCTGCATAGCTCTTAAAGGTGTCTTCCAGCTTACCAAACAGGTTGGCATTTTCACCGAAATGGCTGAAGTGCTTATTGCCCTGTGACTCTTCTGCCGTCATCTGGACCTTCATGGAGGCGCGGTCATAGCTATGGTAGCTATCACCTTCGATAATCAGCGGGTTAATTTTTTCACGATAGAAAATGTGCTCAAAGGCCCGCTTTACTGTCGTGGTCCCGGCCCCTGATGAGCCCGTTACCGCGATCACTGGATGTTTCGCAGACATGGATACTCCTTAAATTTTTAGTAAGAAACTGGTTGCGCAGGGCCATGATGATTGTCACGCGCCTTATATATCGGTCTTCCCCCACGAGCGAGCGGCATATTGTATAGAAATGATCCGCCAAAGTCTCGCCTCGAAAGCGACACTTTAACGACATTTACAGGCGTGTTAGCGACATTAGTCGCCGCTGAGGTGAAATCGATGACTAGGCTTGCTCACGGGCGATGGCACGGTAGCCAATATCTCCACGGTAAAATACCCCTTGCCAGTGAATTTTGCTGACGACCTGGTAGGCCTTTTGCCGGGCCTCGGTGACGGTCTTGCCCAGGGCAGTGGCGCAGAGGACACGACCACCAGCGGTGATGACCTGGTTATTCTGCTCTGCCGTACCGGCATGAAAGACCTTGCTGTCTGAAATTTCTGCGGCGGCCTCAAGGCCAGAGATGACATCGCCCTGTGGATAGTCACCAGGATAGCCGGCCGCTGCCAGTACGACACCAATCGCGGCGCGCTCGTCCCACTCGGCCGAGATCGTATCGAGCTTGCCGTCCAGAGCGGTATTACAGAGTGCCACCAGATCCGATTTCAGGCGTAGCATAATGGGCTGGGTCTCCGGGTCGCCAAAGCGGCAGTTATATTCGATGACCCTGGGGCTACCATTATGGCTGATCATCAGACCCGCATACAGAAAGCCGGTATAGGGATTACCCTCGGCGGCCATGCCCTTGACGGTCGGCTCGATGACTTCGCGCATAATACGTTGGTGGATCGCGGCGGTGACCACGGGGGCCGGAGAGTAGGCCCCCATGCCGCCGGTGTTGGGACCGCTATCGCCCTCACCAACCCGCTTATGGTCCTGACTGGTCGCCATCGGCAGAATATGTTCGCCATCGACCATACAAATGAAGCTGGCCTCTTCACCATCGAGAAATTCCTCAATCACGACGCGGTGACCGGCCTCACCAAAGGCGTTGCCGGCCAGCATGTCCCTGACGGCGGCAATCGCCTCGGCCTCGTTCATGGCCACAATCACCCCCTTGCCTGCAGCGAGGCCGTCGGCCTTGATGACAATGGGTGTGCCCTGTGACTTGATATAAGCAATGGCAGGGTCGATGGCAGTGAAATTCTGGTAGGCCCCGGTAGGGATATGGTGTCGCGCCAGGAAGTCCTTGGTAAAGGCCTTGGAACCCTCCAGCTGGGCGGCGGCGGCACTGGGGCCAAAGCAGCGCAGACCGGCAGCGGTAAAACGGTCTACCACGCCGATGACCAGCGGGGCCTCGGGGCCGACAATGGTCAGGCCAATCTGATGTTCCGTCGCAAAGCGTAAAAGCGCATCAATGTCATTGGCTGCAATACGAACATTTTCGATACCGGTCTCGTGCGCGGTACCGGCATTACCCGGGGCGACATAGACCTTGTCGACCTGGCTGGATTGCGCGGCCTTCCAGGCCAGGGCGTGCTCGCGGCCACCGCCGCCAATGACTAATACGTTCATGAAATACCTTGAAGCCTGTTATTGTGTGATGTGCAGGAATTTATTGCCGTTGTGATAACGCATGTATTTTGCCGTCTCAAACAGATTGCGGCAAAGGTGTTGCATGCGCCTGGCGACCTGCGGATACTTGGCGCTCATATCGTTACGCGTATCCTCCAGGCTCAGGTCCTGCAATCGTTTCTTGGTGCCATCGGCATTCATGCGGAAGTAGAATTTTTCGCCAACCACACCGATCTCCGCGACACTGCCATGGGTAATCGTAAAGGCATAGCGCTGGGTATCAAACTCGGGATTAAACAGATTGCGCCCCAGGGTAGTGTTGATATAAGAGGGAGCGGCCAGGCCGGCAACGGTTGGCAAGACATCCAGTTCACTCGCCACTTTGGTATAGACCTTCGGCTTGGGTATAAGCTTCGGTGAGTAGATCAAAAACGGTACTAGCATTCCGTTCAGGCCGGTCTGATTGAGATACGCTGGCATATGTTGACCCGGGTATCCGCCAAGCCCATGGTCGCCCCAAAAGACAAAAATGGTGTTGTCAAAGTAACCCTCTTTTTTCGCCTGCTGGATAAAGTAGCCCAGGCTGTGATCCATAAAGCGAAAGGAATTAAATTCTTTTTCCGAAATGAAGCCGTCGCGCTTCAGAGTGGCGCTGTCGACCTTGCGGTGTTTGAAGCCGTGGTTGTCTTCAGGGACGTTATAGGGGCGATGATTGCCTGAGGTCTGGATGATAGCGATGAAAGGTTTGTGCTGTTTCTTCAGAACCTTGTTGGCCTCTTTAAACAGATCAATATCGGAAATCCCCCAGACATCCATGCGCGGTGACTGGTACATGCTTTCTTCATACAGGTGTAAGCCGGGAATATTGTGCGACAGAATGCCGCGAATATTGCCCCAGGAGGCCGAACCGCCAATGAAGTAGTATTTCTCGTAGCCCTTGAAGGCATTTAAAATCGTATGTTGATTGATGATTAGTGGATTACGTGTTGAGGTTTCATGCGTCTCCACATCTGGGAGCCCGGTAATGCCGGCAAACACCGAACGCGCCGTGCCGACATGCGGGGTATAAAAGCGGTTAAAAAACAGCCCCTGTTTCGCCAGGGCATCAAAGTTCGGTGTGGGGTCTAGTGGGTTACCAAAACTGCCAACTTTATAGGCTGCAAATGATTCCATATAGACAAGCACAATATTCGGTTGCTTGACGTGCAGGCTGTCCCCCTTTTCATAGCGGACAAAATTCAGATGTTTGGCATCCGGGGCGTTAACCCCCAGGTACCTGGCCATTTGCGGGTAGGCATGGCGGACCTTGTTCACGTCAAATTTAAGATCTTTGTTTTTCAGAGTATTGATAAAATGCAGCACCGGGTTCATGGCGACGGCGGAGGCGAAGGCGCGGGTGCTGAAAAAGGCATCGCTCCAGCGCAAGGGGTACCATGACCATTTGCCATAGAGGCCAAATAAGACCAGAAAGGTCGTTACCGTTAACGTAGCCGTTTTACGCCAGCGGCTTAGAGGGACGGGGGTCTGTGCCGCAAAGCGGGCAAACAGGTAACGCAACAACAGGCCATAACCGGCGGTGATCAACAGCAGCAGTAATGACCAGCTAATGACGGAATAGGTCTCCCAGACCATTTCCATGGAAATACCAAAGTTGGGCAGGAAGCGCAAAATGGTGGAATCGATCCGTTTATTCAAATAGGCGTAGTAGCCGAAATCACCCAGGTAGAAAACCAGAAGCAGCAAAAAGGCGAGCACAAAATAGCCCTGCCAGAGTTTGCGACCCAGGCGTGCATCGAACAGGCGCAGCCAGGGCAGCCAGCCCAAGAGCAACGGGGGGAGGAGGATCGTCAGTATCAGGCGGATATCAAATTTGAAGCCGAGGAAAAAGGCCTCGTATAGCTCATTGGCGGGGATGGGGTCTATCGGGGTGTTGAAGTAGCCCCAAAAGCCCAGGCGCAGAGCCGAGAGTAACAGCAGTTGTATAACGAAAATAGTAAAGAGGAGGCGAATGCTACGGGGGAGATTAGTCATGCTGTTGAACGGGTCCGTTAGTATAATGCGGAAAATAGTTTATCTCAGGCGCGCTGCATTATAGCATAGCGTACCGACGATATAAGGTTGCTCAATTGAATCAGACAAGCCCCCCCTCCCTTTTGTTCCATCGCCTGTGGCGACTGCTGCGATTCAGCCTGCTGGCGCTTTTGACGTTGATTGTCCTGTACGGTGTGGCCCGCATTATCGATGTCAGCCTCGGTAGTGTGTATTCCGGCACAAGGGGCCCTTATTTGCAAATGCCAAGCGATAGCGCCATTACGGTTCGCTGGCAGACGCTGGAAAAAACCCCGGGCACGGTGCGCTATGGCCGCGACAGGGACAGGCTGGAAATGCAGGCAACGGAGCGTATGGCGGCGATTGAGCACCGGGTGCGAATCAAGGGTCTGTTGCCATTAACAAAATATTATTACCGGATCGTGACCAGGAACCCGGTGCTGAACAAGACCTACAGTTTTGTGACCGCCGCCAGCACAGGCAGTAATGCCGGGTTGCGTTTTTGGGTCACCGGCGATGAGGGCTATCGCAACCCGGTTCAGACCGAGGTCAAACAGACCGCCTGGCAATGGCTGGAGAGACATCCGCGGCCGGGTCGCGGTCTGATCGATTTCTGGTTGACCACCGGTGATAATGCCTATCCTGCGGGCACGAACAAACAGTTTCAGCAAAATTTCTTTTTACCCTACGCCGATGTGTTGAGCCGGTATGTCGTCTGGCCAACCTATGGTAATCACGATGCGCGGCGCAGCCCGTTTTTTGATATTTTTTCTCCGCCGACCAGAGCCGAGTCCGGTGGTACGGCCTCGCATACGAAACATTATTACAGTTTTGATGATGGCGAGTTACACGTGGTCATGATGGACTCGGAAGGTAGCAGCCTGGCAAAGGGTAGCAAGATGCTGCGATGGATGGAGGCCGACCTCAAGGCGACCCGTCAGCCCTGGCGGATTGTGGTGATGCATCACCCGCCGTATACCCACGGTGGTCACAACTCCGATCATCGGCGTGATAGTCACGGACGCATGTTTAAGATTCGAGAGAATTTCGTTCCGGTATTTGAGCGTCTGGGCGTGGACATGGTGCTCAGCGGTCATAGCCATGACTATGAACGTAGCTATGCGATTGCCTGTCACTATGGTGATTCGAGTACCTGGAAGGAAAGTTATATCCAGGATAAGACCTCGCCTTATCGTAAGGGGGCAGGGACTATCTATATGGTCATCGGATCTTCGTCAAAACTGGATGATGGTCCTCTCGATCACCCGGCGCTACCGGTATCCCTGAAGCAATCGGGTTCGGTGATTATCGATATCAAACAGAATATGCTGACGTCGCGTTTCATCAATAAGCAGGGTGAGATTGCGGATGAATTTCAGATCGTCAAAGATCATAACAGCAGACCACCCGGTGCCAGACACTGTGAGTGATTTTCAGCAACAGGCACAGGTACTGGTCGAGGCTGGCAGGGAGCTGTATCGTTTAGGCATGGTGCCGGCCACCAGCGGTAATTTTTCGGCGCGCCTCGACGACGGTACTATTGCCATTACCGTTTCCGGTCGACACAAGGGACGTCTGACCATTGACGACATTATGTTGATCGATGCTAACGGCAAGCCATTGGAAGACCGGCGTCCCTCTGCCGAGACGTTATTACATGTGCAGATCTATCAACGCTTTCCGGAAGCTAATGTCATTCTGCATCCACACTCGGTGAATGCGACCTTGCTATCTCGCCTGCAAAAGAGTCACCTGCTGTTACAGGATTACGAGTTACTCAAGGCCTTTCCCGGCATCGATAGTCACGACTGCAAAGTGACGGTACCGGTATTTGCCAACGACCAGAATATCGAACGGCTGGCGGCAAAGGTCGACGACCATATGCAGCATGCCAATGTTATTCACGGCTATTTAATTGCTGGCCATGGTTTTTACACCTGGGGTAAAAGCGCCGACGATGTGATGCGTCACGTCGAGGCCTTTGAATTTTTATTTGATTGTGAACTGCGTATGCGGAGGATGACATCATGAGTCTGTTAGCCATTTATCCGGAGTCGGCCGCAGGCCAGCCTGAAGTGATCAAGGATCATGCGGCGATAGCAACACAGCTGAAAAATATAGGCGTGCAGTTTGAGCAATGGCAGGCCACCCAGCCATTAGCGGCGGGCGCAGATCAGGCGGCCGTGACAGCGGCCTATCAGGCGTCAATTGACGACCTAAATGCACAGTATGGTTTTCAATTGGTGGATGTCGTGGCGCTAAGACCCGACCACCCGGACAAGGCCAGCTTTCGGCAAAAATTTCTCGCCGAACATACCCACGCCGATTTTGAGGTACGCTTTTTTGTTGAGGGTAGCGGTCTGTTTTATCTACACGTCGATGACAAGGTCTACCTGGTCTTATGCGAAAAGGGTGACCTCATTAGTGTGCCCGCCAATACCACACACTGGTTTGATATGGGAGAAAATCCTGACTTTAAATGTATTCGCCTGTTTACCACGCAGGATGGTTGGGTCGGTGAGTTTACTGGTAGTGATATTGCCACGCGCTTCCCGGACTTTGATCAGCTCGTAGCGCAATACCAATGATCAAAGCGGTCGTCACTGATATTGAGGGTACGACCTCGTCGTTGTCGTTTGTTAAAGACATTCTCTTTCCCTATGCCAGAATTAATCTACCGGACTTTGTGCGGCAGCACGGGCATGAGCCAGAAGTAAAGACTCAGCTGGATGCAGTGCGTGCCGAGTTTGGTCATGCCGCGAGTGACGAGGCCGTCATTATACGGTTGCTACAGTGGATCAGCGAAGATAAGAAAGCCACACCGCTTAAGGCGCTACAGGGACTGCTTTGGAAACAGGGTTATGCCGATGGTGACTTTCATGGACATATCTATGCAGATGCCTATGCACAACTCAAGTCCTGGCAGGCACAGGGTATCAAGCTCTATGTATATTCATCCGGTTCGGTATTCGCGCAAACGTTATTATACGCGCATACTAAATACGGAGATTTGACGTCGTTGTTCAGTGATTATTTCGATACCAGGATTGGCGCCAAGGTTGAAATGGGCTCATATCAGGCAATTGTTAAGGCCTTAGGTCTCCCGGCTGCGGATATCATATTCTTATCGGATACCGAAGCCGAGCTGGATGCCGCACAACAGGCAGGCATGCAGACCTGCTGGCTGGTGCGTGAGGGTAGCCTGGCGACGAAGGCGAATCACCGGCAGGTAACGGACTTTAAGCAGATTGAATTTGCACAGTAATCAAAATGCGGCGCGGGCGAAATGGCGACAGTCCCCGTGGTGCTGGTAAATAAATGATATCTGTTTGTCGGTTTATATACTTACAAAAAATAACACTTCAGTATGCCAGGACAGCGTGCGATCACCTACGTTAAAGTGCTGGCTTTATACGTGTTTTGCCGCGCCGGTTTAAGTCTTCAATAGAGTAGTCGATAAGTAGATAGGCCTGGTGCGTTGAACTGGCCAGTCAGAAAAATTTTAGAGATGGTACCTATTGAGTGAGGCCGACGGTATGCGAACAAGGTACGTCGTTATCGTTTTCTTTTGCTTGCTGCTTTGTTGTCGGGCGTCTGCGTTGGAGGTGCCTCGCCATTCACCTGCATCTACCTACACTGTGGGTATTGTGCCGCAATATGAGGCGCGGAGGATTTATAAAATCTGGCGACCTATTCTCGATAAACTGGAAGCCGCCACAGGCCTGCATTTTACCCTGCGTGGCTCGCCAAGCATCCCCGCATTCGAGAGTGAGTTTATCGCGGGAGCCTTTGATTTTGCCTATATGAATCCCTATCACATTTCACCGGCACGCAATCGGCAGGGTTACATCCCGCTGGTCCGCGATGTGGGTCGCCGCCTGCAGGGGATACTGGTCGTACGCAAGGACAGCCCGATACGCTCGGTACAGCAACTTGCCGGACGGGTCGTCGCATTTCCCTCGCCGAATGCCCTGGGGGCAAGTATGCTAATAAGGGCGGAACTGCTGGATAAATTTCAGCTTCAGGTCATACCACGATATGTGCTCAGTCACAGTTCAGTTTATCTGAATGTGATTCTCGAACAGACCGTCGCGGGGGGCGGTGTGCAGAGTACCCTGCAACAACAGCCTGACAATATCAAAAATAAGCTGCGGGTACTGTATCGTACTCAATCAATTGCACCGCATCCCTTTGCGGCACACCCCCGGGTGGCGCCAAAGATTCGTGCGCAGGTGCGTCAGGCCTTTCTCGCTCTGGGCCAGTCAAAGGAGGGCCGGCAATTGCTGGCAAGAGTACCTATTCGACGGATTGGTCCGTCCAGGATGATGGACTACGAGCCCCTGTCGAAATTGAAGCTGCAACGTTTTTACCAGCAGTAGGAGAGATACGTCATGGGGATACGTGCCAAGCTGGGGTTACCGATGTTGCTGGCCTTTGTCCTGTTTGCCTGTCAGTTGCATTTTTTCTGGGTCAAGGATTATATCGCAGAGGCCCGCCAGCTTCGCCTGCGACAGGAACAGAGTGTACTGGCTGCACTGAGCCCCGGCCTGATACGTGCATTATTGGCAAATGATCTGGCCTCATTACATGCAACACTGGATTATATTATGGAAGTCAATGCCAACGAGTGGAAGGAACTGCAACTGATAAATAATAATGGCCGTCGCCTGTATCCTTTAAGTCACGCAGCGGTTAAACCCAGCGAATACCTTACCACGATCACTTACCCACTGTTCTGGGAGGGTGAGCGAGTTGGCGCGCTGCAGCTTTCGATTAATATGGAGTATCAAATCACGGAAATAACCCGACGCATTACCGAGCTGGAAATACTGGCCCTGCTCATTTTTGGCGGGATATCGGTGCTGGCGGTATTCTGGCAAAATCGATGGATACGCAAACCGCTACTCGAATTACAGAAGGCCGCTGGTAATCTCGCCAGAGGTAACTTTGATGTCCGTTTACCCAAGGCGCGGCGGGATGAAGTGGGGCAGTTGAGCCAGGCCTTTGAAAGTATGCGCGACCAGATACGCCTGGCACGGGAGGGTCTGGAGGTACGTGTTGAAGCACGTACCCATGAACTGGTGTTGGCGAGAGATGAGGCCGACCGTGCTAATAAGAGTAAATCCGAATTTCTGGCTCGCATGAGCCATGAGCTGCGTACGCCGTTGAATGCGATTCTTGGTTTTGGTCAACTCCTGCAAATGGACGATGACAATCTGGAGGACGAACAAAAAATTGCGATTAAACACATTATGATCGGCGGACGACATCTCTTACAGCTGATTAATGAGGTGCTGGATATTGTCCAGGTTGATGCCGGCAAGATGTCATTAGACATAAAAAGTGTTTCGTTAAATGAGGCCGTGGAAATGACCATAAACTTAATTAAACCGCTGGCTGTAAACCATCAGATTGTGATTAAACCCGTGACAATCCCGGCAGAGTGTGTCGTGCGGGCCGACCTGCAACGGCTTAAGCAGGTGCTGGTCAATTTGCTCTCAAATGCCGTGAAGTATAATCGCCGGGGTGGTGAAGTGAGGGTCGATTGCCGAATTGTTGCCGCTACCGCTGGTGAGAGTGGCGGGCGCATGGCCAATCTTGCGGTTACCGATACCGGTATTGGTATTCAGGAGCAGGACTTCGATAAGGTCTTTGAACCTTTTCAGCGCGTCATCCTGCGTGGTGAGAATATCGAAGGTACCGGGGTAGGTTTGAGTATCACCAAAAAAATGATTGAATTAATGCGTGGCCGCCTCGGCTTTGACAGTAAATTTGGCAAAGGCAGTACCTTTTGGGTGGAACTGCCGCTGGCTGAGACAGGTGAGGTCGAGGCGATGAAACCGGCAGAGAAATTGCCAGCGAGACATCGATTGCCCGGGACCGGTACACTTCTCTATGTTGAGGACAAGGTTGATAATGTGATTGTCATTCAACGCCTGATCGAGACCACGACGAACTGGAAATTTCTCAGTGCCAGCACTGCAGAGCAGGGAATTGAAATCGCAAGACGGCAGTTACCTGATATTATCCTGATGGACATTAACCTGCCGGGTATGCACGGCACTGAGGCACTTGCCATACTCCGGATTGATGAACAGACGGCGGGCATACCGGTGATTGCGGTAAGTGCACATAAACTGGACCGACCCCTGGCGTCTGGGTCTGACTTTGATGATTTCATCTTGAAGCCCGTTGAGTTTGACACGCTGTTACAGGTAATCGATCGGCAGCTAACGAAACCGGTCTAATTCATGGGCGGTGTTCGGCGGACTCTATGCGAAGGTCGAGTAAAATATCGGCTCGTAAGCGGAGTCAGCGTTTTTCCCCGGTGCGGGCATGCTGGGCAAGGAACTTGTCCAGCTGATTGGCAAAGGCCTGGCGATCGCTATGATTGAGTGCCGCCGGTCCACCTGTCTGGATACCGCTGGAGCGCATGGTGTCCAAGAAATCGCGCATGTTAAGACGTTCGCGAATATTCTCTTTGCTAAAAAACTCGCCGCGCGGACTCAGCGCAAAGGCCCCCTTGTCGATGGCCTCGGCGGCCAGGGGAATATCGCTGGTGATCACCAGGTCATCGGCCTCGCACAGACGCACGATTTCATTGTCGGCCACATCAAAGCCTGCAGCGACACGCAGGGTCTTGATAAAAGGTGACGGCGGGGTGTTCAAGGATTGATTGGCGACCAGGGTGGTCAACGTCTGGGTGCGTTTGGCGGCGCGATAGAGAATATCCTTAATCACCACGGGGCAGGCATCGGCATCGACCCAGATTTTCATATTAGAAGCTCCTTAAATGCAAAAACCCCCACAGCAGGCTGTGGGGGTTTTTGGCAGCAACTAAGGACAAATGCTTAGGCAGTTGTCACGTTTGAAGCCTGAGGACCCTTGGGGCCATTTTCGACTTCGTAGTTGACGGTGGCACCTTCTGCCAGGGTACGGAAGCCATCGCTGGCGATTGCAGAGAAGTGTACGAATACGTCTGCACTGCCGTCTGCTGGAGAAATAAAGCCAAAACCTTTTGATTCGTTAAACCATTTTACTGTGCCAGTAGCCATGTAAATTACCTCTAATTATTCATATTTAAAAGACCATGTTGAAATGCAAAACATGAAGGGCAACTTACAGGAGAAAACATGATGGTACTTCTGACAAGTGCTGATGGTATTGCAAATAACATTCAGAATAATTATACGCACATCCCGTCGCGCTTGTCGCTACCTGAGGCAAAACTTTTTTATTGCTGGTGCCTGCGGCTTAAGCACAGAACAGGCCAATTTTAGTTGATTTTGCGGGCACGGAATTTTCGTCCCTTGATCTTGCCTTCGCTGAGATGCTCCAGCGCGGCGCGGGCGACCGAGCGATCCACGGCGACATAGGTGATCGTATCAAAGATATTGATCTTGCCGATTTGCTTGCCCGGGATGCCGGCATCCTTGGTAAGGGCGCCGAGAATATCACCGGGGCGCAGCTTGTCCTTGCGTCCGGCCGATATAGCCAACGTGACCATGGACGGTTTGAGGCTGGCGATCTTCTTTTCGACCAGCGTCGAGACGGGTTGAATTGTTACCGGCTGGCTCTGATAGTCTTCAATGGCCGTGACCTTGCGGACCTCGGCGGGCATATACAAGCTGACTGCCAGACCCTGTTGTCCGGCGCGGCCAGTACGTCCGACACGATGGACATGGATGTCCGGGTCGTGGGCCAGTTCGTAATTAATGACCATGTCGAGGTCCTTGATATCCAGGCCACGGGCGGCGACATCGGTGGCGATGAGTATGGCGGTGCTCTTGTTGGTGAATTGTACCAGTACCCGATCACGATCCTTCTGCTCCAGGTCGCCGTGCAGGGCGCGGGCGTAATAGCCCTGCTCACGCAGGTCAGCGGCCAGTTCGTCGCACTGATTCTTCATGTTGCAAAAGATTAGGCAGGATTCGGGCCGGTAATGATTCAGCACCGCCTTCAGGGTCTTGCTGCGTTCCCCCTTATCGAATTCGTAAAAGACCTGCTTGATGTCGGTATGGGGTTCATCCTCTGAGACGCTCACCTCAGTCGGCTGACGCTGGAATTCGGTGCTCATTTGTTGAATGGTATCGGGATAGGTGGCGGAGAATAACAGCGTCTGTCGCTGCGGTGGGGTCATGGCAATAATGGCCGCCATGTCATCATAAAAGCCCATGTCCAGCATGCGGTCGGCTTCATCCAGTACCAGCATCCTGACGGTCGCCAGTTGCAGCGTGCCCTTGTTGAGGTGTTTCAATATACGTCCCGGTGTGCCCACTACGATATGGGCATGATGCTGTAGCGAGGTCACCTGTGGTCCGTAAGGGGCACCGCCACATAGGGTGACCAGCTTGATGTTCGGCGTGGTGCGTGCCAGGCGGCGTAGTTCCTTGCCCACCTGATCGGCCAGTTCTCTCGTCGGGCACAGCACCAGCGCCTGTACCCTGTTGTCCTGCAGGTCCAGTCGTGTCAACAGGCCAATGCCAAAGGCAGCGGTCTTGCCACTGCCGGTCCGGGCCTTGGCGATCAGGTCCTTGCCATCGAGCACGATGGGGAGTGCCTCCGCCTGGATCGGCGTCATTTCGGTATAACCCAGCGACTCGAGATTGGTGAGCATTTCAGGGGACAGTTCGAGGGAGGAGAATTGGGAGTTAGTCACAGGCCGTCTTTATGTTACGCGATGAGGGTCGGTGCATGTTAGCAGATTCACTCTGCAAAGAGGTGATAATACAAAGGCCGGCATGGTGCCGACCTTTGTGAACACTAAATCGTGTCATATTGTTTTAGTAGCGTACACCATCCTGCGGGTTCAGGTGACGCTCGGCCAGCTCCTGTGCATTTTTTTGCCGAAAGCGTGCCCAGTAGGTCTTATAAATTTCCTGGTATTCGGCTTTTTTGCCAGCAAACCATGCGGCTGCTTCGGGTTTTTGTGAAATTAGCGTCGTACCATCACGCCAGTCCTTGAAATCGGCGCTGCTGGTGTTGTATTCGCTGCTACCATCAGCGCGGACCGGAGTGGGGGCGAAGCCACCGGTGCCCCAGTTGGGACGAACGATGACATAGTAAATCTTGCCCGCCTGAACATCGGCTGTCATAAAATCGGCCGCGGTGCCATAGGCCATGAATGTTTTCTTCCCCGGTGTCGTTTCAAAGGCGATCTTGTTGCCGTTGGGTAAGACACCGACGAGCGAAAGGTTACCGTTTTTAACTTCGAGAATTTCTGACGAAATTGCACTGGCGACAAATGAGTCACGCATAAAGACGATCTTGGCCTTGCCTTTGCTCGGTGGTGTAATTTGCTGTGATGAAGATGGCTTCATCATGTTGCTGGCGCAGGCTACCAGCGAGACGGCGACCGCGAACAGACTGATATACTTAAATAGATGTTTCATAAAAGATTCCCTTAATAGGTGGTATAAAAAATAGAGCGTGGGGAACAGATACATCGTATGACCCTGTTGCGTATACCCCCCCTTTTTTACAACAGGCAAAAATGAATATCGACCTGTTTGCCAATATCTTTAGTATTATCAAATTCAAAATTGATAAAATTATTATGCCAGACACGGGCGATATATTTTGTTGCAACGTTTTGTGGTGGTGCAGCGGAAATTGTTATAGCAACAGCTCTATCCAGTGTTTAACCGGGACATCGGCACGGGTGGCAATGTGTAGCTGGCATCCGATATTGGCAGTGGCGATGATGTCCGGTTGTTGATGTTGCAGTGCGGCGATTTTATTTGTCAGCAGTTGTTGCGACAGGGCAGGCTGCAGAATGGAATAGGTCCCGGCGGAGCCACAGCATAGATGCGTATTTTCGACATCGACTAAGGCATAACCAGTTTTACGCAGAATGGTTTCCACGACACCGGTAAGCTGTTGTCCATGTTGTAAGGTACAGGGGCTATGAAAAGCGACCTGTCTGTTCGTGTTGCTGGGTGTAAGTTGCGTAATATCTTCATTAATGAGGACTTCACTCAAATCCCGACTGAGCTCGCTAACACGTCTGGCCTTGTCTGCATACTGGGCATCATGCTTTAACAACTCGGCGTAATCTTTAACCATCACGCCGCAACCGCTGGCCGTGATCACGATGGCCTCGATACCCTGCTCGACATAGGGCCACCAGGCATCAATATTATTTCTGATAAAGCGTTTTGCTTCTTCACTCGCCGACAGGTGTTGACTGACAGCGCCACAACAGCCAGCCGCCGGTGCCGTTAGCAGGTTGATACCGAGGTGATTGAAGACCTGACACGCCGCCGCATTGGTCTGTGGTGTCGTAGCACTTTGTGCACAACCGGCCAGGACCAGCATACTTCGCGTATGGTTTGACGGTTTTGTAGACGTCGCGTGCTGTCGCTCCGGGACCTTGCGCTTAATACCCGCGGGCAGCATCGGTCGTACGGCCTGGCCGAGGCCTAATAACAGTTCGAAGCGCCCAGGGTAGGGCAGGACCCTGCGCAATAACCAGCGTTGAATTTTCTGGCCGATGGGGCGTGGGATGGTTTGTTCGATTAATTCGCGGCCAATATCGACCAGCTGGCCGTAACGCACTCCCGAGGGGCAGGTGGTCTCACAGGAACGGCAGGTGAGGCAGCGATCCAGATGAGTCTGCGTTTTGCGGGTGACGCGCTCACCTTCGAGCATTTGTTTAATTAGATAGATCCGCCCACGCGGGCCATCGAGCTCATCACCGAGTAATTGATAAGTAGGACAGGTCGCGGTACAAAAACCGCAGTGTACACAGCTCCGCAGGATGGCCTCCGCCTCCTGGCCAAGCAGACTATTGCGATACTGTTCTGTCAGATTCGTTTGCATCGTATCAATATATAGAGTGTTAGAGTTCCGGGTATACGCGGCCTGGATTTAAGATGCCGTTTGGGTCAAATGCCCGCTTGATGTTTTTATGTAATTGCATCAAACCGTCCGGCAGGGTTTGAAAAATCTCCTGCGGCTGTTGTTGGGCCTGCACCTGTCCCGGTCGAAACAGGGTGGCGTGGCCACCGGCGGTGAGTGCCATGTGCTGCATGGCCTGTGTCGGCAGGTCTGTTTTTATCCAGCGCAGCGCACCACCCCATTCGTACAGGACTTTATCGGCGACCTTCAGCGGCGGGGTCGTGGAGGCAATAGACAGACGCCACAGGGGCTTGTCGCCGGCAAAAAATTCATGGCGTTGTTCCCGGATGGACCGCCAGAACTCACCGGCATTCTCCAACGTCTCACCCCCCAGCTTTTGTGTTGCCGCACGGACGGCGGTCGGCGCACCGCTGAGTCGTATCATTAACTGATCGCCATCAAAACAACTGGCGGAGATGGGCAGGGGTTGCAATGCCCAGTCGTGTAATTTGTCAAGCGCCGTGGTGGTATCGACCGTCTGAACCAATGTGGTCTCAAACTCGGGTAACGGTAGTACCTTTAACGAGATCTCCAGCAGGACACCGAGTGTGCCCATGGCACCAGTGACCAGGCGCGAGACATCATAACCGGCGACGTTTTTCATGACCTCGCCACCGAAGTGCAGGTCTTCGCCCTTGCCGTTAATCAGGCGTGTGCCGAGGACATAATCGCGCGCGGCACCGGCATAGGCGCGACGTGGGCCGGAGAGATTGCAGGCGATGCTGCCGCCCAGCGTCGCACTGTCGCCAAAGTGGGGTGGTTCAAAGGCCAGCATTTGATTTTGTGCCGCCAGGGCTATTTCAATGTCACTGAGTAAAGTACCACTACGCGCGGTCAGCACTAATTCGGTGGGCTCATAATTGATGATGCCCTGATGCGGACTGACATCGAGTATGTCAGCGTTGACGGTATGACCTAAAAACGCCTTGCTGTGGCCGGCACGGATTTGTAGTGGCGACTTGTTTTCGTTTGCCGTCTGCACCTGCACCTGTAATGCCTGTGAGAGATCCTGCTCTTTCATACTTAAAATCGTTCCAGCTCAGGAAATGGCAGTTCGCCATGGTGAATATGCATGGCACCAAACTCGGCACAGCGATGCAGTGTCGGTACGGCCTTGCCGGGGTTTAACAGTCCCTTCGGATCAAATGCGGCTTTAATGGCGTGGAACTGTGTCAGCTCGAGAGGTTTAAACTGCACACACATCTGGTTGATCTTTTCTATACCAACGCCGTGCTCGCCAGTAATAGTGCCACCGACCTCGACACACAGTTCGAGAATTTTGCCGCCAAACGCTTCGGTACGTTCCAGCTCGCCTGGTTTGTTGGCATCGTACAGAATCAACGGATGCAGATTGCCGTCACCGGCATGAAAGACATTGGCTACCGGCAGGCCATACGCCTTTGAGAGATCGGCCATGGTCTTTAATACCCGCGGTAGATGTTTGCGCGGGATCGTGCCATCCATGCAGTAATAATCCGGCGAGAGGCGGCCGACGGCGGGGAAGGCGGCCTTGCGCCCCTTCCAGAATGTCATGCGTTCTGTTTCATCCCTGGCAGTGCGAACCTCGGTGGCGCCACTGTCCTGAAGGATTTTGCGCACGGTAAGAATATGTGCCGAGACTTCTTCATTGGTGCCATCCAGCTCGCACAATAAAATTGCCTCGGCATCCACCGGATAACCGGCATGCACAAAGGCCTCCGCGGCCTGGATGGCGAGCTTATCCATCATCTCCAGTCCGGCCGGAATAATACCGGCGGAAATAATATTACCCACCGCCTCGCCAGCCTTGACCACGTCATCAAACGCCGCCAGTAGCACCTGCACGCGCTCCGGTATGGGTAACAGGGTGACCGTGATCTCGACAATGATACCCAGCATGCCCTCGGAACCGGTGAGCAGGGCCAGCAGGTCATAGCCGGGGGCATCCAGACCCTGCGCGCCGATCTCGATGAGTTCACCGTCGATGGTGATGATTTTTAATTGTTGAATATTGTGTACTGTCAAGCCGTACTTCAGGCAGTGCACGCCACCGGAGTTTTCCGCGACGTTGCCGCCAATGCTACAGGCAATCTGGGATGACGGGTCCGGCGCATAATATAAACCGAATTTTTTCGCCGCTTCGGAGATCGCAAGGTTGCGTACACCGGGTTGCACGCGTGCTGTGCGCTGTTGAACATTGATATCGAGGATCTGGTTAAAGCGGGCCAGGCTCAAGAGCACGCCCTCACTGTGTGGCAGGGCGCCGCCGGATAAGCCCGTACCGGCACCGCGCGCGACGACAGGGATTTCGTGTTGCTGGCAAAGTTTTACAATGGCCTGTACCTGTGGAATCGTCTCGGGCAGCACCACGACCAGTGGCAACTGTCGATACGCCGAGAGTCCATCGCACTCATAAGGTTTTAAATCTTCCTGTTCGAAGAGGATCGCGTCGTCGACCAGGATCGTGCGCAGGGCGTCGATAAGCGTCGATCGCTGAATGGCTGTTTGGTTGTGTTTAGAAGTCTGCATAATATCGCGTTGGATTATACAACAGTCGCGCGCTTAATTTTGCGGTTTCAGACGACGATAGACATCGGCCAGCGCATGCTCATCGCCGACGTTGCCGGGAAAAATCACCACCGGTAAATCGGGGTAACGTGGGTGATCATGCGGGCAGCATACCACGGAGCAACCGGCGTGAATTTGTCCAGCCACGCGTGCCGCGCGTAGTGCCAGCCCGGTACTCAGGACATCGTTCGAGGTAATACCGCCTTTGCTGATGAGAAAACCAATGGTCGAGGGCAGATGTTTCACCACGTCCATCAAAAAGCTCGATACGGTCTCGCCGAAGTCCAGCCGGGCCTGCTGATGATCAAACAGTAACTCGGTGCGGCTGGTATAGATCACTGGCGTGATATTATTGACATGACAGAATTCAGCTTTGGTAATAATCTCCTGCAACAATTGCTCTCGTTGTGAAGCGAGCCTGGCGACGTTGACCTCAATGCCTTCGATGCCATCCTGTTGGAGTAGCTGTTTGAGTTGCTGGGTGGTCTTTTTGACATGTGAGCCAACAATGACCGCGCCGGGCATGTTGTTGCGCACATAGGCATGCATCTTTTCGGCTGCCACCGGTTGTGGTGGTAATTGCGCTAGTGCCGTCAGCAGGCTGGCGGCGCTACGAAACAGAAAACGTTTTCCCTGGGCGGCGGCCTGCATTAATTGCGTGCAAAAATGATTCAGGTCCTGCTGCGTCTCACTATCGACCACGCAACACTGGTTGTCTTTCAATGCCAGTAAACGCGGCATGACATCGCCGCGGACATCGGCCAACACAAAGCGTTCGACTTCCGACGCTTTGATCCGGCCATGGGTCTTTTCTTCGACGTAGTCCGGCAGGTAGCTATGCGAGTAGGCAAACACCGAGTCTTTGGCAAACTCGGTTTCATGCACCGGCACCGCATCGCCATCGACTATCAGGTAATGGGTACTGTCGCGCGTGATGCGTCCGCCTTCAAAGAAGGCCGGCACCATGAAGTGTGCATCAAACGGCCCCAATTCTTCGGCGATGACGTCGGTTTCAATCGGGTAATGACCGCGTAAGGTCGAATCCGAACGACTGACCAATAACGGATTAATAGCAATGCCCTCTGCGGCCAGTGCGTCTAACGCTGTACGCAGGTTATGGCAGATATTACGCGTGAGCGACGTGGCACTGCTGGCACTCATGCCGCGCGAATTACTCAGGACAAAGAATAGTGGCGCGGTATCGCAGAGTCCCTGTTTTAGCGTCTCGACATCCCAACGCGTCAGCAATAGACAGCTATGGACGGTCTGCGAGCCGGTCGGGTCGTCGTCGATGACGATGATCTTGGTTTGTGTCAGTGCCATACGATAGTCTTAGTTATGAGCCAGGGTAGCGTTAACGCGCGTTACCATGTTGTCGGCCGTGATACCGTTAAATGCCATGATCTCTGCCGGTGTCGCCGTGGTCTCACCACGCTTCCAGCAGAAGGTATCGCGTTGCGCTGCACGTGTACGCAGTAGTACCGGTTCCAGTGCCGCACTCGGTCCGCCGCTCACGGCCAGCAACATGTTGCCATCAAACAGGGTATTAAACTGGGCATTACTCATGAACGTGCCGTCCGGCTCTGCTACTGTGTCCCAGGCAATATCCGTCGGGCGATACAGTCGGCGCGGGTTGACGACCGCAACGATACGCACTTTATAGCCGGCGTTTTCTAACTGATCCTTCGCTTCAAAGACCGGCAGGAAAATCATGTCACCGGTGACGGCAAACACAACCGTACCCTTGCTGCCGCCAGCCGATTCATAAATCGTCGCCGCGCCATGTTCGAATGCCTGTCGGGCCTCGTCCACTGACAGATATACCGGCAATGGACTCTTTGAGGCAATGATCACCATGTTCTTGTTGTAGCTGCCGGTCGCATATTCATACGCCACCTGTATCGCATTCGCATCACAGGGGAACAGGGGATAGGTATTGCCGTTACGCATCATGGCCGCAAAATAATTTTCAATCTCCGGGCGTTGATGAGTCCAGCCATTGCGTCCCTGTTCCAGGGCACCGGCGGTAAACATGCTGACGATCGAAGGCGTCTTGCGGCGTAGTTCTGCCATGGCCTGCGCTACGGTTTGCATAATCGGCCAGCCGTTAATGGCAAATGACTCATATGACAACCATATGGAGCGCGAACCAAACAGGGCCAGTCCTGCAGCAAAACCGGCACAGGCATCTTCATTGAGGGGTTCATAGACCTGGCCATTGGGCTCCTGATTGTATAGCGGGTCCTGTGTCGGATGACGAATCTTCAACGCATCGTTGATGTTTTTCATTGCCGAGGCCTCGTTGCCATCGGCATTGGTGACGACGTAACGCGCATCGGACTTACCCATTTGTGCCACCAGTGCCCCCATGGCGGTGGCGGGTACGGCCTTTTCACCTTTTGTGAAGTCCTGCATCTCGAAGGTTGGTAAGGGCGTAAACGTCAGTTGACCTTCCGTAACGACAGTCTTTGCCGCCGGTCCACCACCGGCACGACGCAGGTTGTCGCGGACCAGTTGCCAGGCTTCGATTGGTAAGGCGCGGCGTTTGAGTCCATCAATGATGTGGGGTTGATCGAGTGTATCGGCCGGATACAGATTGTGTGACTTGGCGCCGACGGTGTGCACGCCGGTACCTTTCAATTGCTTGATAATGAACGCCGTCAGCTTGCCGCCCATGGCTGATTTTGCGGCACGATCGATCCCCTGTAACACGGCTCTGGTAAACGCCAGGCGCTGAGGCAGGGAAAAGCGGCTACTATCGACATAGGCACCCTGTTGATCACTGTCGTCAAATTCCCTGGCATCGATCAGGATGACTTCTTCGAAGCCGTGACCCTGCCAGTAGGCAAGCATTTGTTGATTGTCGTGTAGTGAGACCATGGAGTGGTGTTCCTGCGAATAACCATTCCAGATAAGACACGGTAAAAAATTGGTGACTTCAGGGTAGGCGACGTGGAAGTGCATCATCGAATTCAGGACATAGGGTTCACCCATGCCGCCGTCACCAATGGTGACGGGAAACAGCTTGTCGCGATGCAGGTAGGCACCGGCCATGGCAAAGTGCTGACCCTGTCCAAGCGGACCGGCCGGTGCCAGTAGACCCGGGATGGCACCGGAGAGGTGACCGAGCAGACCGTGTTGTTCACGAAAACGTTGCATCATGTCATCCATATTCTGGATACCCATGTCTTCAAGTGAGCCGTCAAGGAACATGGAAGAGTAAAAGCCGGGGGCGTGATGGCCGACTTCGGTGACGATATTCGTATGACCGAGCATCATTAACGACGCATGCGCCTCGGCGCTGGAGGCAAAGCCGCCGGGGTGACCGCTACCTTTTGAGCCGGTGACCTGCAGTGTGAGATACCGCAGTGCATCGGCGGCCAGCAGAGTCTGGTAGACACTATTGGCGTCAGCACTGTCAGCAATGGCGCTTTGGCCTTCCGCAATGGCGGCCTGGGCGGTACGGGCATCGAAATCCGGCCATTTTTCACCGAAATGCTGGATGCCCTGACAAAAATTCGGAGTGTTGGTCTGCTTGCTCATAGTTCTGGCCTCGTAAAACGCATGTAAGATGGGCTAAAATTTCACATTACAAATAATATTTCACAATACGAAAATTTATGTGTAAAATAAAGGCAGTGAGTATGACACTGCCTTTATTTACTGCTTGTTTAAAAGGTAGCGTAAAGCTTATAATTTTGCAATACACAATCGTTTTCATAATATGAAATATTAAGAGATGTCATCAATACAAGTAATCGATCGTAGCGTCAGTCTGCTGGACGCCATTAGCCAATATGAAGATGCGGCCAGCCTGAAGTTATTGTCTGCCGATACCGGTCTGCATCCCTCCACCGCGTTTCGAATCCTCGGTGCCTTAATGGAATCGGGTCTGGTCGAAAAAAATGCGGCAGGCCACTATCGCCTGGGCCGCAAGCTGGCCCACCTTGCCGGTAAGGTTCGCCAGGGGCTGGACCTGAGAGAACAGGCACTGGACATCATGGAGGCCCTGCGCGACGAGATTGGTGAGACGGTTAATCTGACAGTGCGTGAAAGTGATGAGGTCATCTATATCGAGCGCGCCACGCCCAATCGGATGATGCGCGTGGAACAGGTCATTGGTAGCCGTGCGCCACTACACGTGACGGCAGTTGGCAAGTTGATGCTGGCCGAGCTGGGTGAGTCCTTTCTCAATGCCTATACGCAGCGCACCGGACTCAAGTCCTATACACCCCATACGATTACAACCGCGCCGAAGCTATTGGAGGAAATCCAGCAAGCCCACGCCTTAGGTTTTGCCTACGACAATGAAGAGGCCGAAGAAGGGGTTGGTTGTATCGGTGTCCTGATTTATGACGGCAAGCAACATGTGGTTGCCGGGCTGTCTATCTCCGCCCCCATCGAGCGGCGTAAGGACGCCTGGGTCAAGCTGGTGAAAGACGCCGGTAAAAAGATATCAGAACGCCTTGGTCGTTAAGCACAGCAAAAATTTCCCGTCAGTCTGTCCACTCCGCAGTGCCCTGTACGAATGTATAGAATCAACTATGCTTGGCTATTTATACTGGGATTTGTCAGATGCATGAACAGGCAGACGTCACACAGCTATTGCTCGACTGGCGGGGCGGTGAAGAAAAGGCGTTGAATGTGTTATTGCCTATCGTGCAGGATAATCTGCACCAGCTGGCAGCAAGTTATATGCGTGGCGAGAACGCCGGTCATACACTGCAGGCGACGGCACTGGTCAATGAGGCCTTTCTGCGTCTGGTGGATGCGAAGCTGACCTGGCAGAACCGCGCCCACTTTATCGCCATTGCCGCTAATACCATGCGCCGCATTCTGGTCGACCATGCCCGTGCCAAACAACGAGAAAAGCGCGGTGGCGACGCCATCCAGGTGACGTTACACGAAACCAGTATTGGGGGCGGAGAAGGGCCGGACATCCTGGACCTGGAAGATGTTTTAACCCGACTGACAACATTTGATGCGCGCAAGGCACAGGTCATCGAGATGAGCTTTTTTGGCGGTCTGACCTATGATGAGATCGCCGAGGTGCTGGCGATCTCTCCCGCCACGGTGGATCGTGAGTTACGTTTTGCCAAGGCCTGGCTCTATCGGGAAATGCACCAGGACACCTGTCATTAGTTTCATCCGCTATGTGTCAATCATATTCATCGCGTTGACCAGGCTGCGTCGCATGCGGTTAAATGAACGTGATAGCGAGGCCACTTCATCCTTACCCTTCAGCTCATATTCCGGTTGGTCCATTTTACCCATGCTGACATCATGGGCGATGAGGGACATTTTTTTCACCGGCTGTACCACAATCTTATACAGCAGGATGTTGAGTAAAAGGATAATCAATAAAAAGACGGCACCGGTGGACAGTAAAAAGGTGCTCAGGGTCTGTCTGGCCCGCGCCAGCGCAACGTCCATGGAGACGCTGACAATCTGACTGCCAACCACTTCGTTGAGTTTCCAGCCAAAGCCATTCGATTCGCCGTAACGCGCCAGCATGGCCGGTGGTGCATCGCTGACCTTGCCGTGACAGGCCAGGCAACTTTCGTTTTTAATCCGGATGGGACGGGCGATGTACAGGCTCTGACCCGTGGCGGTTTTATGTTCGCCGACAAGCTCGGTCTTTTGCGCATGGTTACGAAAATACTCAACCAGCCCCGTCTCCCACTCGGTAGCACGTGATGCGGGATTCGTTGGGTTAAGCGTCGCCTCTTTATAGGAATAATCGGGATACAGTTTTCTTAACCGGGCCACATTGTTGGTGGCGGCATAGGCCGGAACAGTCTGCGGCAAAAAGTTATCTTTTTGCATGGCCAGCAGGGGGCGTATTTCCTCAATAGTATAATTGCGTACCGACAGGGCGCTTTGCAGGATAATTCCGGCGGTATGCAGTACCTCTTCACGGGCATTACTCTGCAGGACGGTGTAGGCAATTTTACCGATAGCACCAATGCCGATTATAAAGGCAATAAAAAAAGCCAGATTAAATTTTAACCAGAGTTTCATAACATCCCCCTTTTAAAGAATTCAAAAAAATTCACTCCGTCATAATTGATTTCATTTTTTGACGCGCCGTAAGTTGTTCCGCTGGGTTTGTCAGGCTCTCGGCTAATATCTGACAGACGACGTCCCGGTCACCGCTGGTGGCAATCGCGCGGCGTATGAGTGAGCCGGCAATCGGTCCAACATAAGGTAGCAGGCAGGATTCAAGCTTTGCCAGTTGTACTGGTGTCAGTTCAAGGTGGTTGCTGGGATTGCTGACGTTGACGGGATTAACCGCCGGAGGCGTGGTGTTCATGGCGGCCTTGAGTTTCATTTTTTCAGCAAAGGAACGCTTCGTTATATCGTCGGGCAGCAGATCACAAAGTGCCGAGCAAAGCTGATCAATATTACTGGCGTGTCGGGCCTGTCGTTGTACCAGCTTGGTGCTGATTGGGCCCAGAGTTGGCGTGAGCAGGGCAATAATGATATCGAGAAAGGCAGGTTCCCACTCAAAGGCAATGTTGTCATTTTTAGTCAGGTGATTCGCACGACGTGTCACCTGTAGATTCGTCCCCTGGGACGCCTGTATCTGAAGACAGTCTTCCAGCATCGACTTTATATCGGCATAGCGTGCATTGCGATTGCGTTGCATGGCCTTACTGAGAATTGAGTGTAATGCCGGTGGAATACAGTCGGAAATGGATGCAGCGCGATCATCTGTCAGCACGGCCTCAACCACCTGGCTGGCACCATCACCATCGAATGCCGTCTTGCCTGTGAGCATTTCATACAGGGTAACGCCAAGTGCCCAGATATCGGCGCGGGCGTCGACCTCCTGTCCGCGCATTTGCTCTGGTGCCATATAGGCCAGGGTGCCGATCCCCATGCCGGTGCTGGTGAGGTGGATGTTGGCTACCTTGGCAATACCAAAATCAAGAATCTTAACGCCACGATCCTGAGTCAACATGATATTGGCGGGTTTGATATCACGGTGCACGATATCGTTGGCATGCGCGGCGGCGAGTCCGTCGGCGACCTGGATGGTTACCGCCAGGGCATCATGGCTTTGCAGGCAGCCGCGTTTCAGGCGCGCCGCCAGGGTTTCGCCCTGGTAGTAGGGCATGGTGATATACAGGTGCCCCTCCGGCGTTTCATTGATGTCATGGATGACACATATATTAGGGTGATCGAGCCTGGATGCCGCGCGGGCCTCGGCCATAAAGCGCTGCCGTGATTCCGCCTTACTATGCATATTGGCGGGTAAAAACTTGAGGGCCACATCGCGCTCCAGGCGTGAGTCAAAGGCCTGATAGACCACCCCCATCCCACCAACTCCTATCTGGTCAATAATTCGATGGTGGCCGATGTCATCGCCGGTTTTGTATGGGGACGATATTCCACCAAAAGGGGGTACTACCGGTGACTGTTGATTCCATTTTTTTGTGGCAGCGAGATGGGCATCCAGGAGCGACATGACCTCGTCCGACAGACGAGGTTCACCGGCACAGGCGTGGGCAACAAAGGCTGCCCGCTGCGCGGGGGGAATACCCAGTGCCTCATCAAAGATGGCCTGTAGTTTTTGCCAGTAGGTCTCGTCCATAAGTCGCCGGATCATACCTTGTCTATCTGGGAATACGTAATTTCAATAAGTACTTGTATTGCTTAATAAATATTCTGATGCTTGGTGTGATGGTAGCTGGAAATGCGAGTGCTGCCTGTCGATTACCGTCCAACTGGTTGTTTAGTAGTCAATTCTGCCTGATGTGAAATTTTTTTACATTTTTTTCGATGGATGTGAGGGGATCTGCTGGTGTTCATCGCTTAACCCAGTAACCAGGAAGAAAACACACATATCAATCAGGAGAAACGAGCATGAACACACTCACGCAAAAAATGCGCACTACCACCATTTGTTTAATTACCGTTGCCGCCATTGCCCTGCCGGGAATCAGCCAGGCAGGCTGGTTTAGCAGCTCAAAGCCGGTTAAAAGTGTGAGTCACATCGCACACAGGACGACCGGTAGCGTAAGGCATGCAGCGACATCAACCGCCGGTAGTATCAAGGATAAGGTGACAGATATCTCCAGTAAGGTGAATGAAATGGCAGCCCAGTTCGCGGAGAGCCGTCCGTTAGCCGACGCGATGAAAAATGGCAAAATGATGTCGCATCTGACCGAAATGGTGCATTACATTAATGATTACCAGAAGGATTACGAGGACTTCAATAATCGTGGTGCAGATGAGATGCGCGACGATATTCGTCGCCTGGTGAGTTCTGTCAATGGCGTGATCAGCACCCTGGGAATGGACAATAAGGTGGCTGACCAGATGCAACGTGCCGCCGATATTATCGAAAAAGTGCCGGCGACCTTTTTGTATCCACTGGCAAAGTCTGGTCTGAGTGAAAAACTTAAAGCGACGCGCGACCGTTTTTTACAGATGAAGGATGACGTGACGCTGATTGCAACACTGCCACGGGAAAAAGATGTCCTACTATACCCTGAGTCTTACAAGGCTGACCTTTGCCCCCTGGTCAATGACTACCACACCAAAGTTCAGCTGGCCGTACTGAGTGCTCGTATCAAACAGGACAAGTATGCGGTTGACCTGATGAGTAAGCTGATACCAGATGATTTAACTGTGAATATTGAAGTGGTTGGTGGCGGTGGTTTGACGATTTCAAAGTTCCCGGTCCAGTACCTCTTCATCGCAATGAATACTGTTCTTGATGTTATCGAAATGCGTATCGATACCTACACGTCAATCGGCGGTGCCATGTGTACATCTAACTAAGTTCTAAACTCCACTTTGGGGAGCCCTGGCTCCCCTTTTTTATGCGTGAGAGATAATATAAGCGAAAGGCCTTACCGTGGTGGATAGCGTTTTAGTATCTCCGTCACCAGTTCCTGTATCAGGCGGTTGTTGGTCGCAGGGGTACTACCTGCATATAAACGTCGTCCCAGAGAACCACGCCAGAGCAATGCATTCTGTCTGTCGAGCACATCAATCGTTAAGACCAGGTCATCGACCGAGGCAACAGATGGCCCGCCAACATTATAAGACATACCCAGGGCACTATTATAAGTTGATGTGCCAAAACCGAAAAAGACCCCCGAGCCATCGGACTCAACCTCCTGCTTGATGTCGAGGTGGTATTTGATGATGACATCGGGCTGCCCTGGGCTAAGTGAGTAGCCTTTTGTCTTGAATGCCGCTTTTAGAGTCTCGACAGTGCGTTGCTGCATAAAGGGATTATTGACGCGAGTATCTTTGCTGGTGTTGACCGGTGTGTCCTGTACCTGAAAGGTTTTGATCTGAGAGAAGTCAAACCCGGAACGATAATCGACATCGACGCTGGAAGCGCAGGCGGACAACAGTAAACAGGTCAGGGCGATAAAGGATAGTTTCATAGCAGGAAGTCTAGCGCATTGGGCAATCGTTTGGTCAATAAAAAATTGTGATGGGGTCGGAACGATAAAGCGAAGTATCAGTCCAACAGGGCTTTTGAATCAGCCGGCGCCTGCTCCCGATCCGACTCAGTATAATCGCGTACAACGTCCGCGACCCGGATGCGGTAGTTGTGAAACAACTCCTGCTTACCTTTTTGTTGTGCGCTGCGGTGCTCCATCAGATTACGCCATGCCTGGATCGCCGCCTCATTCTCCCAGAACGACAGGCTCAGGATCTTGCTTTTATCCACCAGGCTTTGAAAGCGTTCAATAGAGATAAAGCCCGGAATGTCCTTCAGTGATTCGCGGAGGCTGGCAGCAATGGCCAGGTATTCTGCCTTGCCTTCCTCGGTGGGGGTAACCTCAAAGATCACAGCGAGCATGTTGGTTCTCCGTTTTAGATTAACAGTTATTACCGTAATGATGATTCTACAGGGTCTCCGCCACCTGGTGTAAGACATTCTCTTCAGGCACAAACTGAAGCAAGGCGGTTTTTATCGGGCAAGGCCCACGAAAATAAAGCGGCAGCCACCACGACACGCCTTTGTTGCGCTGGATATAAATATGCCGGATGCCGAGGAATGTCCGCAGCCTCGCGCTTTTGATATCCGACCAGCCCAGCTTGTTCATACGATACAGCACAATACCGTCAGCAGAGATGGCAGCAACGCTGAGGAGCCAGATGACGAATAATGGCGGTATCAGTCCCAATAAAATGATCACGGTTATCTTGGGAGTGAGGCCATGAGCGGTAATCACGGGTGGCAGCCACATTAAAATAAACAGGATCGAAAAGGCGATGCGCGCGGGGAGGTGGAATTTTATTGTGACGTTATGCATTTTCTCACCTGTCGTTTTAGTTTGCGTCCGAACGAGTGTCTTGTCATACAGCATTTTTCGTTACCAAATAAATTACGGTAGCTATATAAGAGCCAATAGCGCCCATGATAATTGCTGAAATGGCAGATATAACCATTGACCAAATTGGATGTTTTTTCACAAATGACATCATGCTATAAAATAATGGCTTTTTTTTTAAAATTTCATTTTGAGCTTTTGAGATGGTTTCATTCGATAATTTCTCTTTTCGTAGACGCTCAACACAATCAGGACAGATAATTGGTTCATGGAGTGAATATATAATATCCGTTTTGATGCCGTTCATATCAAATAGGCAGCCACGGGTTTCATCATGTGTAAAATTCGTGACCTCGTCATTTAACGGTATTCGCTCTCCACTACGTTTGTATAAAAAGGTGTAAGCATATAAGAGCCGAAAAACTGCATTTTCTAACGGTATGTTAAAGTGATTTAAAATATCTTTAATTTCCTGAAAGGTAAAAACCACTCTGTTTTTACTAAGACGGCGTGAATACCAGTTGTACTCAATTGGAACATTTACAATTGCGACGAGAAAGTGGCCTGAAAATTGTTCCGGCAAAACCTGTTCAAGTTTGGCATCAGTAAATTCCCAGCCATAACCATCCGAATCTTGTGTAAGGGAGTAACTTTCAATATCGCCAACGACTGAGAATAGGGCTGATTTCCAGCCTTTGATTTTTCTTTTATCAAACTCGCTAGGCATATTGCCTATTGTTGCTACTGATATTGTTGTTTTATCCATTATTTCCCTATTGAGGTCTAACCGTGGTTTAGATGGACGTCCGTAATTTACCTTACTATACGGACGTTTGTGTAAGACACGATAAAGCTGCAATAGCAGACGTTGGGTATAAATAACACAATGTTCTTGTAGGTTCTACCATCGATATCGACAGGTTCTGGTGAGTGTATTAGTGAATGATGGTACGGGAGTTTGTTTTGCAAAAACCTATTTGCGTGCAATGACTGTGGAATTAATCAGAAAATAGATCATATCCACGAAAGACTTGGCCCAAAGGGTAGGGCGATAGCGTGACAGTATGACTATGTCTTTTTGATAACCCCTCACCCCTACCCTCTCCCTCAAGGGGAGAGGGGGATAAGAGAATGTTGCTTAGTGACGGAAATGCCGCATGCCGGTGAAGACCATGGCCATGCCGTGTTCGTTGGCGGCGGCGATGACTTCTTCGTCACGCATGGAGCCACCGGGCTGAATCACGGCGACGACACCGGCTTCGGCGGCGTTGTCGATACCATCGCGGAAGGGGAAGAAGGCGTCGGAGGCCATGACGGAGCCTTTGACTTCCAGCTTGGCGTGTTCGGCTTTGATGCCGGCGATACGTGCGGAATTGACGCGGCTCATCTGGCCGGCGCCGACACCGATGGTCATGTTGTTGCGGCCATAGACAATGGCGTTGGACTTGACGAACTTGGCCACCTTCCAGCTGAATAACAGGTCATTCATTTCCTGTTCGGTCGGCTGACGTTCAGTCACCACTTTCAATTCGTTATACAGCAACAGGTCACTGTCCTGAACGAGTAGACCACCGTTGACGCGCTTGAAATCCAGTCGCTGGGCCGGTTCACCGGACCATTCACCACATTCGAGCAGGCGAACATTTTTCTTGGCGCTGACGATCTCACTGGCCTCGGCACTAACCCTGGGGGCGATGATGACTTCAACGAACTGACGCTCACAAATAGCGGCGGCGGTCCTGGCATCCAGCTCCTGATTAAAGGCAATAATGCCACCGAAGGCCGATTCCGGGTCGGTGCGGTAGGCCAGGTCATAGGCCTCTAACAGGTCCTTGCCTATGGCGACGCCACAGGGATTGGCGTGCTTGACGATGACACAGCTGGGGCCTTCGCTAAACTGTTTGACGCACTCCAGTGCCGCATCGGTATCACCGATGTTGTTATACGACAGTTCCTTGCCCTGTAGCTGTTTGGCCGTGGCAACGCTGGCCTCTTTGGCGCCGGCCTCGACATAGAAAGCGGCTTCCTGGTGCGGGTTCTCACCGTAACGCATTTCCTGTGCCTTGATGAACTGGCTGTTAAAGGTGCGTGGGAAGGCGGTGTTCTCACCACACTGGGTTATTTTGCCGAGGTAGTTGGCAATATTGCCGTCGTACTTCGCGGTGTGTTCAAAGGTCTTCACCGCCAGGTCAAAACGGGTGGCAGTGGTGACAGCGCCTTTATTGTCTTGCATTTCATTCAGGACGCGCTCGTAGTCAGTGGCATCAACCACGACAGTGACATCGGCGTGGTTCTTGGCAGCTGAGCGCAGCATGGTCGGGCCACCGATATCGATGTTCTCAATCGCCATGGGGAGCGTACAGTCATCACGCGCAATGGTCGCTTCAAACGGATACAGATTGACGACCACCATATCAATCGGTGGAATGTCGTGCTCTTTCATCACCGCGTCGTCCGTACCGCGTCTCCCTAATAGGCCACCGTGTACTTTTGGATGCAGGGTCTTGACGCGTCCGTCCATCATTTCCGGAAAGCCGGTGTAGTCGGAGACTTCAATGACCTTGATACCTTTTTCGGCCAGCAATTTGGCGGTACCACCGGTAGACAGAATTTCGACACCGTGTTGTTCCTGCAGGCTTTTGGCGAATTCGACAATGCCGGTTTTATCCGAAACGCTTAGCAGTGCGCGGCTGATCTTGTTCATGACGTGTTCCTTGGATTCATAATCAAAAAAAAACAGTTCCTCCCGTAATACTGGGAGAGGAGATTTTATCTCTCAGGGTTTAATTCGTCACAGCATACGACAAATATTTCGGTAGGAGCGGCGCCCTCGCCGCGATTTACATAATCTACGAGGTAATCGCGGCGAGGGTGACGCTCCTACGATTTAATACCCCGTCAACTTGACACGGGGTATTAAATTGCCAGAGGCTAAACGCACACCGGCGCGCTCTTTCTAGGAGTCGCGCCGGTGTGTTTTATCTCTATTGGCTTTCTAAACTGGTTTTTAAAACAGTTTGCCTCGTACCTAGAACCTAGGAACTCGAACCTGTATTTTATTCGTGTAAACCGTAACGCTTGAGTTTTTTACGCAGGGTACCGCGGTTAATACCAAGCAGGATTGATGCCTTGCTCTGGTTGCCCCGTGTGTAATCCATCACGGCGTGGAACAGCGGGGCTTCGATTTCCTGTAGGACCATGTCGTACATGTCCTGTACGGGGTGACCTTCAAGATTCTGAAAATAGGTTTTTAATGCGACTTCGACGCAATCGCGTAGTGGTTTGTTATCAGCCTGTGGGGCATCCAAGTTAAATGTTTCGTTTATAGAAACAGGAGATGCAGCTTCGTTCATGCGGCTAGGTCCTCCCTGAGCATCAGTTGATCAAAAAAGTCTTGTGTCATTGTAATTTGTTCTTCTACGCTATCAACACGAGTAACCGTTTGTCGAAAGGCCGCACCGTGGCGTTGGCCCTTACTGTACCAGCTAATGTGTTTGCGCGCTATGCGTACGCCCGTGTCTTCGCCATAAAAGTCATAAAGATTTTTTAGGTGCCCAATAAGAATATCGCGAACTTCTTTTATAGATGGCTCGGGTAGTTTCTCACCGGTGAGCAAGTAGTGGTTGATTTCACGAAAGATCCACGGCCGACCTTGTGCCGCACGACCAATCATGACCGCATCTACACCGGTTTGGTCTAAAACTTGCTGTGCTTTTTCAGGTGTCGTGATATCACCGTTGGCAATGATTGGTATGTGCACTCGACTCTTTACGTCGGCGATCGTTTCGTATTCAGCATCGCCCTTATATTGGTCCGCACGGGTGCGACCGTGAATGGCCAGCGCCTGAATACCACAGTCTTCCGCAATGCGTGCAATTGCTACTGCGTTCTTGTTGGCGCGGTCCCAACCGGTGCGGATCTTTAAGGTGACGGGAATCTCGACGGCGTTCACGACCGAGGTAAGAATGCGTGCCACCAGCGCCTCATCCTGCAGCAGGGCGGAACCGGCCATCACGTTACAGACTTTCTTTGCCGGGCAACCCATGTTGATATCCAGGATCTGCGCGCCGTTGTCGACATTGTGGCGGGCGGCCTCGGCCATCATGGCGGGATCGGCACCGGCGATCTGTACCGACTTGGGTTCGGTCTCACCGGCATGGTTGGCGCGACGGCGGGTCTTTTCGCTTCCATATAATAAGGAATTGGAGGTGACCATTTCGGAGACGGCCATGCCCGCCCCCAGGCGGCGACATAATTGCCGGAAAGGGCGATCGGTCACACCGGCCATGGGGGCCAGTAGCAGGCGATTGGGTAATTGATAAGGTCCGATTTGCATCATGGTCAACATCTGTTCAGAGCGGGCAATCATACCCGTTCTCTTCGCCGGGATAAACCGTCTGCTTTAGAGAAAACGAAATTCGAAATTGACGGCCTCATTGCCCGGGTCGAGAACATCCAGGGTAATCACGGTGGGAATATCGGGGCGCAGCAGTTTGAGCCTGGACTCTCCTTTCTTGAGATAGTCGTGCGGACTAAAAATGCGTTCAGCGACTACCTCGCCTGACAGGTCAGAGAGCTTGATATCGACGCGTGGAAAAGGCTGGGCATAACCGGCCTGGTTTAGCAGGGTGGCGCTGATAAGCAGGGCGTGTTTGGTGCTGGGATGGACCCGGATGTCACGATTGACCAGCTGTATTTTACGCGGGTCACGCCGACCGCTGTAGACACAGGGTAGGTATTGGCAGGCACGGGTTAGTATCGGCCGTGTTTGCGGCCACTGGGTGGCGATGTCATAGCTGCGAAAGACAAGGAGCTGTAGACCGAGCCCGGCGATGAGCAGGAGCAGTGCGGCGGCCATCAGTGTCGTGAATAGTGGATGGCGTTTTTTATTTTTTTCGAGGGCCTGCATGGAGCTGCGTAAAGCGGCAGGGATGTCCGGGTCATGGTCGACGTCGGCATTCCAGTTGACGGAGGTATGGTCTTCACCGGGCAGGGCGCTCAGCTCAATATCTTCCACCGTGGTGACGTCGTGGGTCTGGTTCTCATCTGCAAGGTAGTCGATGTCTTCGTCTTCCAGGGCGATGCTGTAGCGACTGGAAGTGGTATCGTCCATCGAGGTTTCGGCATCGTCTGGCGGAGTCTGTAGTTGACGCTGGATATCGCCCTGCAGCTGATCCAGACCCCGCTCATCGAGGGCATTGAGATGAGTGTCATCTTCATAGACCGGTTCAAGGCCCGGCAGGATGTTAATATTTTCAGGCTGTTGTTGGTTTATGTTCAGGTCGCCGGGGATAAGTGAGTCCTTACTGGCAATTTCTGCCTGATCAGGGCTTGCCGTTGTTGGTTCGAGCCCGGGCCCGGCAGCGTCAAGCCCCTCGTCAGGCGGGTCGATATTATTCGCTGTCTCGATGGTGGACGACGGTTCGTCTGTCAGGGACGAGGTGAAACTGCCTTCATCAGCAAGTGATTCGGTCTGCACGGTGTCATGTTCGGCGTCGTGGTTAGCCGTGAAGGTGTCACTAATTTCAATATCGGCCGTGTTATCAGTGGTCTTGCCAAGGTCGATGTGTTCGATACTGGATTTATGAGTCTGTTGCAGCCAGTCGATCTGTGGTGGCGTCGATATTTCTTGTGGAGTGTTACGGTCTGTTGTTGCTACATCTGGGGGATGTATATGTTCCCTGGCATTAAAGACCTGTTGGCACTTGCCGCAGCGAACTTTGCCGCGGGCGGCATTGAGTTGTGCCTGCGAGACACGAAAGGTGGTTTGGCAATGTGGACAGCGAGTTTGCATTTATAACGTCATCTTATCCGAACGTTGGCCCAGTATATCAGTCTTGCGCCGGTACGCCTGTGGGTGTATTGAGGCGGGTGCCGTGCAGACAGACCCATTCTTCGACCTGCTGATCGATGTCCATGCTAAACCACTGGGAGTAGTGCGCCATCAAGGCGGTCGCCTGTTCTTCCAGCAAGCCGGCCAGCAGCAATTCACCACCCGGTCGGGTATAGCGGGCAAAGTGCTCCGCGAGTTGTTGCAGTGGTCCGGCGAGAATATTGGCCAGTAACAAGTCGACACTGAAGTCCGGTATGGCCGCCGGCAGGTACGTCACAATGTTGGCAGCGACCTGGTTTTGCCGGGCATTGTCGTTGGTCGCCAGCAACGCCTGCGGGTCAATATCGGTGGCAATGACCTCACTGGCCCCCAGCAAGGCGGCGGCAATCGCAAGAATGCCCGAGCCACAGCCGTAGTCGATGACCTGCAGTTGCTGGGGCGGGTGGCGGTCCAGCCAATTCAGACACATGGCGGTAGTGGGGTGAGTGCCGGTGCCAAAGGCAAGGCCGGGGTCGAGATGGATATTCACCGCACCAGGGTCGGGTGCGGCATAGCCGCTGGGGATAATCCACAGGCGCTGACCAAAGGGCATGGGTTTAAAGTGCTTGAGCCAGACCCGTTCCCAGTCCTGATCATCGAGTCCTTCCCAGCGATAAGGTGGTAGAGGCCCATCACCCCGGTGTTGTTGCAGCTGACCGATGAGTGCCTCGGTATCGACCTCCGCTGTGAATAGACCAATGACCAGGGTCTGGTCCCACAGCGGTGTTTCACCGGGCAGCGGTTCAAAGAGGGGCTGGTCGGCCGCATCCAGCAAGGTGACCGAGACCGCGCCAACCGCCGTCAATAAATCGGAGAGTTGATCGGCCTCATTTGCCTGTGTGGAGAATTTTACTTGTAGCCAGCTCATATATGGTAACGAGTCTCGAGGGATGAGTGACGAGGATAATAAGCGACACCGTTTGGCGTAGTGCCTCGCTACTTGATACTCGTCCCTGAAAAGCAATTGGGTCAGTTATTTTTCACTCAACTTCTTTTCCAGATAATGGATGTTAGTACCGCCGGCCTGGAAGGCGGCATCACGGAGCAATTCCTGGTGTAGCGGGATATTACACTTGATGCCTTCAATGACGACTTCCCCGAGGGCGCCACGCATACGGGCCATGGCAACCGCACGGCTATCGCCATAGGCGATCAGCTTGCCAATCATGGAGTCGTAATAGGGTGGTACACGATAACCATTATAGATATGCGTATCGACGCGAATGCCGGGACCGCCGGGGGCATGATAGGCCGTCAGGGTGCCGGGTGACGGCATAAAGGTCTCCGGGTCTTCGGCATTGATACGACACTCAATGGCATGACCACGAATGACAATATCGCCTTGCGTGTAGGATAGGGGTTCACCCGAGGCGATTAACAACTGCTCTTTAACAATATCCACGCCGGTGATCATTTCCGTGACCGGGTGTTCGACCTGGACGCGGGTATTCATTTCAATGAAAAAGAATTCGCCATCCTGATAGAGGAATTCAAAGGTGCCCGCACCACGATAACCGATATCGATACAGGCCTGGGCACAACGCGTGCCGATGCGATGACGAACTTCATCGCTAATTCCCGGTGCTGGAGCCTCTTCGATAACTTTTTGGTGGCGGCGTTGCATGGAGCAGTCGCGTTCACCGAGGTGGATGGCGTGACCATGCTCGTCCGCCAGCACCTGGATCTCTATATGACGCGGGTTGCCGAGGAATTTTTCCATGTAAACGGTATCGTTATTGAAGGCCGCACCCGCCTCGGCTTTGGTCAATGCAATGGCATTGAGTAGATGTCCCTCAGCGTGCACAACGCGCATGCCGCGACCACCACCGCCACCAGCGGCCTTGATAATGATCGGATAACCAATATCGTGGGCAATACGCAGGTTGGTCTCATCATCCGTGCCTAGCGGGCCATCCGAGCCAGGTACACAGGGGACACCGGCCTTTTTCATGGCGGCGATCGCGGCGACCTTGTCGCCCATCATTTCGATGGTCTCGGCACGTGGGCCAATGAAGATAAAACCACTCTCATCGACACGACGGGCGAACTCGGCATTCTCTGACAGGAAGCCGTAACCGGGATGGATGCCGACGGCATCTGTAACCTCGGCGGCACTAATCAGGACCGGGATGTTGAGGTAACTATCGACGGAGGCCGCCGGTCCGATACAGACAGACTCGTCTGCCAGGCGCACATGCTTTAAGTCGCGGTCGGCCTCGGAGTGGGCGGCGACAGTTTTGATCCCCAGCTCGCGACAGGCGCGCAGGATACGCAGGGCAATTTCCCCGCGATTGGCAATAAGTACTTTATCCATCATGAACGTATTTCTCTGGCAATGCTCAGCCGCAAAGACGGCCGAGGCGGATTATTCAATAATAAACAGCGGCTGGTTGTATTCCACCGGCTGACCATTCTCGACCAGAATAGCCTTTACTGTGCCGGTCTTATCCGCTTCGATCTGGTTAAGCAATTTCATGGCTTCGATTATGCACAGGGTTTCACCGGCATTGACCTGCTGACCGACCTCGGTAAAGGGCTTGGCACCAGGGGAGGAAGAGCGATAGAAAGTGCCCACCATGGGAGACTTTACGGTATGACCGCTAGGCTCGGCAGGGGCGGTATTTGCTTCACTGGCAGAGGCTGCCACGGCAACGGGGGCGGCGGCAGGAGCAGGTGCCTGCATTATGGGGGCGGCCACATAAGACTGTGTATTGCGACTGATGCGGACAGACTCCTCGCCTTCGTGAATCTCGATCTCGGAAACGCCAGACTCTTCCAGCAGTTCGATTAATTTTTTAACTTTGCGAATATCCATCGTTTGCGTCTCACCTGTGATTAAGTTGATGGGGTGTTCAATTGTTGTAGCGCGGCCTGTAGTGCCAGCTCATAGCCCTGTGCACCCAGCCCACTAATCACGCCCACGGCGAGATCAGAAAAATAGGAATGCTGGCGGAAGGCTTCCCTGGCATGCACATTGGATAAATGAATTTCAATAAACGGAATCGCCACCGCGGCGAGGGCATCGCGAATGGCAACGGAAGTATGGGTGTAGGCCGCCGGGTTAATCAGAATGAAGGCGACTCCCTGCTGTTGGGCCTCCTGTACGCGACTGACCAGTTCATGCTCCGCATTACTCTGGAAGGTACTCAGCTGGTGACCTGCATTGCCGGCCAGCTCCGCCAGCTGCAGGTTAATGGTCTCCAGGGTGGTGGTGCCATAGTGCCCCGGTTCCCGCGTACCCAGCAGGTTCAAATTTGGTCCATGTATTACCAGAATGTGTGCCATTATTGCTTTTTATAACTTGAGTTACGGGTGATTACAGCCAAAACACCGCTAGTTATCCGAAGATAGCGACTTTTACTGCCCCTTCTTACGGCCATAATGGAAGTAATTGTGCATGAGACGCGGAACAAAGTCCAGAAAAGGCCAGATTCCCGAATTTCGGCGCAGATAATAGCCAGTTTAGCGGACTTTACCCGTCTAGCCGATCACAAATGGGCAGATTACAACAGAGGTTTGATAATTTTTTCAGCTTCCGCATAGGTCAGCGCGCTGCTGTGGGTGGTGACAATCTTGCCGCTCCGGTCAATAAAGACCGTATAAGGCAACACGCCAAAGCGGTTACCATAGGCCTTGGCCAGTGAAATCCCTTTCTCGTCACCGATCAGGACCGGGTAGTTAATCCCCATGGGGTCGACAAAATCGATAACATTCTGTCGTGTATCAATGGCGATACCGACAACGGCCAGCCCCTTGGCCTTATATGCCTGCTCCAGCTCGATAAATGCAGGGATCTCCTTGCGGCACGGAGGACACCAGGTCGCCCAGAAATTGATCATGACGACCTTGCCATTCCACTCCTTTGCCTGACGTTGTTTCCCGGCAATGTCCTGTAACGAAAATTCAGGACGGTGTGTGGGCGTGCTGACATCTTCGCTTTTGCCCGGCGTTGGCTGGGCCACAGTGATGGCTGGAGTTGACCAGCGTTGGACAACAAACCCCGTACCAAGTCCCAGAATGGCGACAATGATAAATATCCATGAAGACTTTTTCATACGAATAAGCGCTCAAATAATAATTAATTGTTCTTGAGCACTTGCCGCACTCGGGTCAGAAACGTATTGGCATCCATTTCACCGACGATGCGATAGTTTCTAACCTCTTTACCACTCTTATCAAAAAACAAAATTGCCGGTGGTGCCTGTACCCCGACATATTTGTTCAAGGCACGATCCGTTTCATCGTTAGCCGTGATGTCAGCCTGTAATAAAACAAAATCCTTTAGTTGTGCCTGAACCTGTGGGTTAGAGAAGACATAGTCTTCGAATTGTTTGCAATAGGTACACCAGTCCGCATAAAAGTCGAGCATGACATATTTACCGGAGGCGCTTGCGGCGGCAATTTCCCGCTTTAAATCCGCTTCCGACTTAATCCGCTTGAAGTGAAGCTCTTGCTGGGCCGCAACGGCACCACCGCCCGTACTGATCAGACTGGAGCCATGGAAGGGATCAGTGACATTGCGTGCCCCGGTCAGGCCACCGAGCATAACAATCACGCCGTACAGGATCAGGACGATACCGAGCCCCTTCCAGAGGCGCATCCAGCCGGAGGCCTCTTTTTGTAGTTGTTCCAGTGCGCCCATGTAGATCCCTGAGACGATAAACAGTGCTGACCACATCATCATCAGTAACTTGACGGGAATAAAGCTGACGCGTTCGAGGAACAGGATGGCAATGGATAGCAGGATGACTCCCGCCACCGCCTTGACCACATCCATCCAGGTGCCGGCCTTGGGCATAAACTTACCACCGGTGGTACCGACGATTAACAGTGGCAGGCCGAGACCATTGCCAAGGACAAACATGGCGATAAAGCCGAGTAAAATGTTGCCTTCTTTGGCGGCCACGGCGAGTGCCCCAATCACGACAGGACCGGCGCAGGGGCCAATAATCAGGGCCGAGAGTGCGCCCATAATCGCAATACCGATAAAGGAGCCACCGCGTTGCTTGTTGCTGATTTCACTTAAGCGGCCCTGTAACGAGGCGGGCATCTGGATGGTGTAAAAACCGAACATGGAGAGTGCCAGCAGCACAAACAGGATGGAAAAGGGAATCAATATCCAGGGGCTCTGGAAATAGGCCTGCAGGTTAACACCACCGGCAAACATGGCGACGACGGCGCCCATGACACCGAAGGTAATGGCCATGGACTCAACATAAACCAGCGACATGCCGAAGGCGCTGGCCGTGGTGACCTTCTCACCCTGACCAACAATGATCGATGACAGGATGGGAATCATCGGATACATACAGGCAGTAAAGGCCAGCGCCAGTCCGCCGAGGAAAAAATAAATAATTATTTGCAGGAGACCGCCAGAGGCCAGCACCTGTGCCGACTGGTCCTGTGCCGAGACAAACCCACCTGCCGTTGTCGTGGTCGCTTTATTAGCGGGAGTGGCAGCGGAGGTGTTGGTGGTCGCCGGTAATACCAGATCCAGTTTTCGGGTCTGCGGGGGATAACAGATCCCCTGTTTCTCGGCACAGCCCTGATAGATGACCTGTAGCGGCAGGGTCATTTGTGCCGGATTGCTGCGAATTAGATTGAGCGTAAGGTCTGCCTGGTCGTGATAGACCTCGTAGTCTTTCTGCAGGACGGTATCGTGTTTTGGTTGTGCAGTGGAAAAGTCGACCTTGCCGATACGGACACCTGCGACGTTGTCCAGTTTAATATTGAACTTTTCTTTATAAAGATAATGATCCTTGGCAATCTGCCAGTGCAGTTTGACGGTATTACCGTCGATGACTTCATGCGAGAAGGCAAAGGCCTGGTCGACCGGCATGGGTCCACCGTTATCACCGAGACCGAGGGATTGACTCAATGAGGATAATGACTGGCTAATCGCCGACTTTGCCGCCGCCGGGGGTAATTCAATGCTGACTTTTTGTTGATGTGGCGGATAACAAATGCCGATCTCGGCGCAGCCCTGCGACTTGGCAGTGAGTTCCAGGGTACTGGCGGCCGAGGCGCTGCGAATAATGGGGATGCGGACTGACAGCTTGTCCTTGAATATTTCTACCTGGCCCTCACTGCCATCTGGGCGGATACCGTGATGCATCGTGCCCCTGGGCATTTCCGCGGCCCCCAGGGTGATACCGGCGCTGTTACTGACGAACTTAAACTTATCGAGATAGAGGTAATAACCCTTGGCCAGATCCCAGTCTACCCGGATAGCATCCGGGCCATCCGCACGGGCACTGATTTTGAAGGCCTGGTCCGGCATGAGCGGCTCTTCATCGGCAATTGCCGTGAGTGGCAGCAGACAGATAAGGAACAGACTTAAAAGGGAAGTGGCTATTTTATTTAACATGCGGATTTATCTCACTGATTTGTTGATCCATTCCAGGTAACCTGGCAGGCCGGCGGTGATTGAGACCGCGACGATTTCCGGAAGTTCGTAAGGATGATGCTCGCGTAACTGGGTCTGTAAAGCTTCATAGGCCGTTGTCGTCGTTTTAATCAAGAGCAGGGCTTCACTACTGGTCTCAATCTTGCCCTGCCAGGCGTAGACAGATTGTAGGCCATTAATGATGTTGACGCAGGCGGCCAGTTGTTTACTGACGAGGCGTTCGGCCAACATATTGGCCGTTTCATCATCCGGACAGGTACAATAAACGAGCAGGGCCTCAGAAGTCATCACGTAACGATAACAGCGGGACCTGAGCCAGGCAAAAGGTATAATGCCACTTGAGGACTGTGCGTCACCACAGTTACCCCCGAATTTTGAGGTTACACATGTTTCGACTCCTGCTACTGCTCTTTATGGCCATCCCTGTCGTGGAGATTTATCTGCTCGTCCAGGTCGGCGAGCGCATTGGCGCGTTGCCGACGGTGGGGCTGGTGATCTTCACCGCCGTGCTGGGAGTCTGGCTCTTACGCAGGCAGGGGCTGGCAACCCTGACGCAGGTCCAGTTAGCCATGGCACAGGGCCAGTTGCCCGCGATTCCCTTACTGGAGGGGTTATTGTTGCTGGTGGCAGGCGCGCTTTTATTGACCCCCGGATTTTTCACCGATACGTTCGGCTTTTTGCTGATGATACCGCCCTTGCGCCGAGCGCTGGCGCGGGCCGCGTTGCAGCAGGGTTGGTGGCGGATGAGTGGTCAGTTCCGCCAGACGGGTGATGAAGCAGCTGCTTCGCGGACCATTGAAGGTGAATTCACCCGGACAGAAGAAAAAAACGACCGCTTTCCTCGTTAGCCCCCCTTGACTCTGAAGAATTCGACCCTATTATTAGCACTCTGTTTGTTTGAGTGCTAATAACTGCCGGCCACAGGTTTTCCAAGGTGTTGCCGGAAAAGAACATAACTAGTTGAAATATATCTATTTAGGAGATAACCAAGATGAAAATTCGTCCCTTGCACGATCGCGTCGTTGTACGCCGCATGGAAGAGGAACGCACCAGTGCTGGTGGTATCGTAATCCCTGACTCGGCCACTGAAAAACCTGCGCAAGGTGAAATCCTGGCAGTAGGTAAGGGCAAAATGGGTGATAGCGGTACTGTTACCCCAATGGACGTCAAAGTTGGCGACAAAGTGTTGTTTGGCAAATATGCCGGTACCGAAGTTAAGGTCGATGGTGAAGAAGTACTGGTCATGCGCGAAGAAGACATCATGGGTGTCGTCGAAGGCTAAGTCTCACTATTTAAACGAATTTCAAAGAGGAAGATGCAATGAGTGCAAAAGATGTCAAATTTGGTGATAAGGCTCGTCAGCGTATGCTGGCAGGTGTCAATATCCTGGCCAATGCCGTCAAGGTTACCCTGGGTCCCAAGGGCCGCAATGTCGTTTTAGACAAGAGTTTTGGCGCACCGACCATCACGAAGGATGGTGTCTCCGTGGCCAAGGAGATTGAACTGGAAGACAAGTTCGAAAACATGGGCGCGCAGATGGTCAAGGAAGTTTCTTCGCAGACCTCTGATATCGCCGGTGACGGTACTACAACGGCCACCGTTCTGGCCCAGTCCATCGTCGTCGAAGGCATGAAGGCCGTCGCCGCCGGTATGAATCCTATGGACCTGAAGCGTGGTATTGACAAGGCCGTGATTGCCGCCGTTGCCAAGCTGAAAGAAATGTCCAAGCCCTGTACGGATGACAAGGCGATTGCCCAGGTAGGCTCTATCTCTGCCAACTCCGATGCGGACATCGGTGGCATTATTGCCGAAGCCATGGCAAAAGTCGGTAAAGAAGGTGTCATTACCGTTGAAGAAGGTACCGGTCTGGAAAACGAACTGGACGTGGTTGAAGGTATGCAGTTTGATCGCGGTTACCTGTCGCCTTACTTCGTCAACAACCAGCAGAATATGACTGCTGAACTGGAAGAACCCTTCATCCTGATTTATGACAAGAAGGTGTCAAACATTCGCGAACTGTTGCCCGTTCTCGAAGGCGTTGCCAAGTCTGGCAAACCACTCCTAATCGTTGCTGAAGATGTTGAAGGCGAAGCCCTGGCGACGCTGGTTGTGAATAACATTCGTGGCATCGTCAAGGTCGCTGCTGTGAAGGCGCCTGGTTTTGGCGACCGTCGCAAGGCCATGCTGCAGGATATCGCCATCCTGACCGGTGGTACGGTTATCTCTGAAGAAGTTGGTCTGTCACTGGAAAAGGCCACCCTGGATGACCTGGGTAATGCCAAGAAGATCGTTATCACGAAAGAAGAAACCACGGTAATCGATGGTGCCGGTCGTCAGGACGAGATCGAGGGTCGTGTCACTCAGATTCGTGCCCAGATCGAAGAAGCTACCTCTGACTACGATAAAGAAAAACTGCAGGAACGTGTCGCCAAACTGGCTGGCGGTGTTGCGGTAATCAAGGTTGGTGCGGCGACTGAAATGGAAATGAAAGAGAAAAAGGCCCGCGTAGAAGATGCCCTGCATGCGACTCGCGCCGCGGTTGAAGAAGGCGTGGTCCCTGGCGGTGGTGTTGCCCTGGTACGTGCCGAGGCCTCGATTGGTGACCTGAAGGGTGACAACCATGATCAGGACGTTGGTATCAGCATTGCGCGTCGCGCCATGACCGAACCACTGCGTATGATCGTTTCGAATGCCGGTGGCGAAGCCTCCGTGGTTCTGAACAAGGTTGTCGAAGGCAAGGGTAACTACGGTTTCAATGCTGCGACTGAAGAGTACGGTGACATGATTGAAATGGGTATCCTGGATCCGACGAAGGTTACGCGTTCAGCGCTGCAAAACGCGGCCTCTGTTGCGGGTCTGATGATCACTACCGAAGCCATGGTTGCCGATCTGCCATCAGAAGATAAGGGTGCCGGTATGCCTGACATGGGCGGTATGGGTGGCATGGGTGGTATGGGCGGCATGATGTAGTCCTGAACCTTCTGTCCGAAGGTTCGGCCTAATCTAGAAGCCTGAACTCAAAAAGCCCTCGCCGATTGGTGAGGGCTTTTTTTTGATCATACTCGGTGAACGTTAACAGACATCTGTTGTTTAGGTACGAACAGTTGAGTTTCATGTCCGGTCGATTGGCGGCCTTGCTGCAATTTTAGCATCGCGTGCTTTGGAGCAAACATCAACAAACCCCGTCGGGAACCGCAGGGCCATATTTCTTGTGTTTTAGACTTTAAGGTTTGAAGTGCCTGTCGCTCTGAAACCATGTGGAGGTATTGGTCTCAATATCACTGGTGCGAATGGCTTTGTAGATGGCGATTTTACCCAGCAGCATACCGGGACTCATGAGCGTGCCCAATGTTTTGCGATTACGCTTTTTCTGTTCTTTACCGCCTTCACGGTTCTCACGCAGGATGTAGTGTAGAAATGAAAACAGATAAATAAACGGCGCAACTGGCAACATCAGCATCGAGTTCAGAGTACCTTTGTTGGTTGTCACCTGGATATTTTCAAAGCCGTTCTTGCGCAGAATATAAATTAACTGCAGCGGGTTAAGGGGATTCACATGTCCCATGTTCAACCAGTATTCGTTATAGGGACGGCGAAAGTAATCATAACAACCGGTGAAGAAAAAACGCAGGCGTGAGGCCAGGCTCAGGATATTCGGTGAGGTAACAATCAGCATGGAACCCGGGCTGAGGATACCGGCAAACTCCCGGATCAGGTGAAACGGGTTTTCGATGTGCTCGATGAGCTCAACGATAATACCGATATCATAGTGTTTATCGAGATTAAATTTTTCCTGGGCATTGACATAACGGCATTCAAAACCAAGGTTTTGATCGTTGATCTGCTGTGGCTCGATATCACCGCATTCTATTTCATAATTAATGCCTGCCGCTTCCAGCGCGTCACGAATGGCTTTGGAAAGGGCACCTTTTCCCGGCCCGATCTCAAGGATACTGATTTTTTCTTTATTCAGCTGCCTGGCCTGGGTAATGACGGACTGCAGAACAATTTCGTTGACGCCTTTTGAAGATATTGAGCCGGTAATCATGCGAGGTGTGGATACCTGTTTTATAAATTGATAAGTCAGTGTATCTTTAATTTTGATCCTATAAAAGAATATATGTTCTTTATCCCGAGGCAAGGAATCTATCATGTTATCTGAATTGTCAGAGGCTATCGCCCAGCTACCGGTCGGCCTGCGTGGTCCGGTGGAGCAATATTGCGAAGAATTTATTGCCTCAGGACAGACAATCGCGCAACTAAAATCAACGGAGGTCATTACGAGTTTGCCCATGATATGGGCCTGTAGTGACTATGTGGCGCACTGCTGTGTGCGCTATACGGGCCTGCTGGAGGAACTCGAGGCGGATTTGTTGCGTTGTTATTCGCCGATGGATTTACGTCAGGCGCTGCAGCGGCGATTGAACGGGATCGAAACTGAGGCACAGCTCTCGGTTGCCCTGCGCCAGTTTCGTCGTCGTGAGATGGTACGTATTATGTGGCGTGATATCGCCGGCTGGGCCGCACTGGAAGAGACCATGGCGGACCTTTCCACGCTGGCCGATGTCTGTCTCGACCTGGCGTTGGATAAGCTCTATGCCTGGCAGTGCGTGGAACTGGGTACACCGTGCAATGCGCTCGGTGAGGCGCAGCGGCTTGTGATTATTGGTATGGGCAAGCTCGGCGCCGGTGAGCTGAATCTCTCTTCTGATATTGACCTGATCTTTACCTTCCCCGAGGCTGGCGAGGTGCAGGGGGGCCCGAGGCCCTTGAGTAACAGTGAATTTTTTACTCGCCTGGGACAGAAGTTGATCAATGCCCTGCATCAGCATACTGCCGAGGGTTTTGTCTTCCGCGTTGATATGCGCCTGCGACCGTTTGGTGACAGCGGTGCCCTGGTCGCCAGCTTTGATGCGATGGAGAGTTATTATCAGATTCATGGCCGCGAGTGGGAGCGCTTTGCCATGATCAAGGCCAGGGTCGTGGCGGGGGATCAGATGGCCGGAGCCGCGTTGATGCAGATGCTCAGGCCGTTTGTCTTTCGTCGCTATCTGGATTTCGGTGCCTACGAAAATCTGCGTGAAATGAAGGCGATGGTGGCGGCCGAGGTCAAACGTAAAGGCATGGAGCGCAACGTCAAACTGGGTGGGGGGGGGATTCGTGAGATCGAGTTCATCGCCCAGGTATTTCAGATCATCCGTGGGGGCCGGGAGATTGCCCTGCAGGACCGTCGTCTAATGGTCATCCTGCCGACGCTGGTAGGGCTGGATATCCTGCCGGAGTATGTCGCCACGGAGTTGCTGGAGTCATATCGTTTTTTACGTAATGTTGAACATCGACTCCAGGCCTGGCAGGACCAGCAAACCCATGCCCTGCCGGACGACGAACCGGGACAGACTCGCCTGGCCTATGCCATGGGATTTGCCGACTGGGATGCCTTTCGCGCACAACTGAATGAGTATCGCCAGCGGGTGCAGGAACAATTCGATCAGGTGTTTGCTGCACCCCAAACCGAGGTGTCGGCGGAAGACGATCATGACCTGGAGGGGATCTGGTTTGGCCGGATTGAAAAAGACGCGGCGATTGAAAAATTACAGGTACTCGGATTTACCGAGGCCGCCAGTGTCTGGCAGCGCCTGCACCATCTGTACACCGGCCGCCAGTATCACGCCATGAGCGCCCAGGGGCGCACCCGCCTGGATCGCCTTATCCCGATGATGCTGCGTGCCGTCCTGCACTCGGAACAAGCGGACGTGGTGGTGGCACGCGTACTTGATCTGATTGAGAATATTGCCCGTCGTACGGTCTATCTTTCACTCTTAACCGAAAATCCGCTGGCCCTGTCGCAGCTGATTCGCCTGTGCGCCGCCAGCCCGTGGATTGCCCGCTACCTGGCGCAGCACCCGATTTTGCTCGACGAGCTCATGGACTCGCGCAGCCTGTACGCACCACCAGAGAAGGCGGCGCTGATTCAGGACCTGCGCCAGCGCCTGTTGCAATTACCGGCGGAGGACCTGGAACAGGCGATGGATAGTCTGCGACATTTCAAGCAGAGCAGTGTCCTCAGTGTGGCGGCGGCGGATATTGCCGAGGTCCTGCCGTTGATGAAGGTCAGTGACCACCTGACCTGGATAGCCGAGACCATTCTGGAAGAGGTACTGGAACTGGCCTGGCAGCATCTGGTGAGTCGTCATGGCCGACCCGTCTGCGCCTCCGACGGGCGTCTGTGCGACAAGGGCTTTGCCATTATCGGTTACGGCAAACTAGGTGGCATTGAGCTGGGCTATGTCTCGGACCTTGACCTGGTCTTTATCCACGGCGCCGAGGACGAAAGCCTGGCGACCAATGGTGAGCGTCCATTAGCACTACAGACCTTTTTTGCCCGCCTGGGGCAACGTGTCATTCACATGCTGACGGCCCACACGGCCGGGGGGATTCTCTACGATACGGATATGCGGCTGCGGCCGGATGGGGCCTCGGGCATGTTGGTCACCAGCCTGAAGGCCTTTCGTGACTATCAGTTGAGCAAGGCCTGGGTCTGGGAGCATCAGGCGCTGGTGCGCGCCCGGGTGGTGGCCGGTGACCCGTTGATTGCGGAACAGTTTGAGGCCATTCGCGGCGAGGTCCTGAGCTTAGTTCGCGAGCCACCAGTATTGTGCCGGGAGGTGGTCGAGATGCGTGATAAAATGCGCCAGACCACTGACAAGGGTAAAAACGGCCTGTTTGACCTTAAGCAGGGGCGGGGAGGTATCGTTGATATCGAATTTATGGTGCAATATGGGGTCTTGGCCTGGGGCCATCGTCACCCGGCATTGATACGTTATACGGATAATGTTCGGCTATTGATGTTGTTTGCCAGTGAGGGCCTGATGTCGGCCGCCGACGCGGATGTGTTGACGGATGCCTATCGTTGTTATCGGCAGCGACTGCACCGCATCAAGCTGATGGAGACCCCCGGTTTGATCCCGGAAGATGAGGTCAAGCAAGAACGTGAGGCGGTATCCCGTATCTGGCAGCAGTGGTTACTGGAAGCCAACGGGGTAGCGTAACTGGAAGTTTATTTTTGGCCGCAGAGGTATCAAGCGCGCAGCGGTATTGGTTCTTAATCTGAAGATATCCCCGTTTCTCGTTTTAACCGAGAGTGGCTGATGTTAGGCAGAGAGGCGTTTTATATATTTTACTTTGCGTTCTCTACATCTTTGCGGTTTATAATTACTTGATGAAGTATGAAATTTAGGAGTAACAACGATGTCGATGGCCGATCGTGATGGCGTCATCTGGTTTGATGGTGAATTGGTTCCCTGGCGCGAGGCCCAGGTTCATGTCCTAACCCATACGCTGCATTATGGCATGGGTGTCTTTGAAGGGGTGCGCGCCTACCAGACGGAGCAGGGCGCGGCCATTTTTCGTTTACAGGCGCATACCGATCGCCTGTTTCGTTCGGCGCACATCATGGGTATGGACATTCCTTTCGCCAAAGACGAAATCAACGAGGCGCAGCGCGCCGCCGTGCGGGAAAACAAGTTGAATTCTGCCTATATTCGTCCCATGTGTTTTTATGGCTCGGAAGGCATGGGCCTGCGTGCCGATAATCTCAAGGTGCATACCATTGTTGCCGCCTGGGAATGGGGTGCCTACCTGGGTGCCGATGGTATTGAAAAAGGGATTCGTATTAAGACCTCTTCGTTTACCCGTCATCATGTCAACATCTCGATGTGCAAGGCCAAGGCCAATGGCCACTACATCAATTCTATGCTGGCACTGCAAGAGGCGCTGCGTGATGGATACGATGAGGCCCTGTTGCTGGATGTTGATGGTTTTGTTGCAGAAGGCAGTGGCGAGAATTTTTTCATGGTACGTAATGGCATTATCTATACCCCGGAGCTGACCTCGGCATTAGAGGGTATCACCCGCGAAACGGTTGCCGTGCTGGCCAAGGAGTTGGGTTACGAGTTACGCGAAAAACGCATTACCCGCGATGAAGTCTATGTTGCCGATGAGGCCTTCTTTACCGGTACCGCCGCCGAGGTGACGCCGATCCGTGAACTGGACAATCGCAAGATTGGCAATGGCACACGCGGTCCGATTACCGAAAAACTACAATCCGCCTATTTCGACCTGGTACATGGCCGTACGTCAGCGTATCAGGACTGGCTGACACCGGTGGCCTAGGCGGGCAAAAAAGGGGAATCAACAATGAGTCAACCACAGGGTCAAACGCTGGAACCCAATACCGCAAATCGTTACGAGATTAGTCGGCGTGATCTGCCTTTACACTGTCCTGTGCCGGGTATGAGCCTGTGGAATGCACACCCACAGGTTTATTTGCCTATTGAAGCGCAAAATGGCGAAGCCCGTTGCCCATACTGCGGCACACTTTATATTTTGAAGGACTAAACACGACTCATGACCGAACCTTCCACGCCGACGGACTTACCGGATTTTAACAGTGCCCATGTCGTGATCGTTGGCGACCTGATGCTGGATCGCTACTGGCATGGTAATACCTCACGGATTTCACCCGAGGCACCGGTACCAGTAGTACACGTCGGGGAGATCGAGGAGCGCCCCGGTGGCGCCGGTAATGTCGCCCTAAATATCACGGCGGTGGGTAGCCAGGCCACGCTGTTAGGCCTGATCGGCGAAGACGAGGCCGGTGCCCAATTGACAAGGATCCTGCAGCAGGCCGGTGTTGACTGTCAGTTGCAAGCGCTGACGGGCATGCCGACGATTACCAAGCTGCGCGTTATCAGTCGTCACCAACAACTGATCCGACTCGACTTTGAAGATGGTTTTACCGATGAGCATGTCGCCGAGCTGCCAACGCGACTGGTAAACCATCTCAAGCAGGCAGGCGCCATCGTGCTGTCGGATTATGGCAAGGGGACGCTCGGCCAGATTCAGCAATTGATCACGACAGCAAAACAGGCGGGTAAACCGGTACTGATCGATCCAAAAGGCACTGACTTTGAACGCTATCGTGGTGCGACATTGTTGACGCCCAATATGACCGAGTTTGAGGCCGTCGCGGGTAAGTGTCGCAACGATGCCGAGATTGAAAGCAAGGGTATGCAGTTGATGACGTCTCTGACATTGGATGCACTGTTGATCACCCGCAGTGAACGCGGTATGACGTTGTTGCAAAAGGGTCAGCCACCGTTGCATCTGCCAACTCAGGCACAAGAGGTATTCGATGTGACCGGTGCCGGAGATACGGTGATCTCGGTACTGGCGGCATCGCTGGCCGCCGGTATGGCGCTGCCCCAGGCGACCGAGCTGGCCAATCTGGCGGCGGGCATCGTGGTCAGCAAACTGGGTACGGCGACGGTATCAACGCAGGAACTCAAGTTGGCCCTGCACGAAGAGCTGCGTATCGAGGGCGGTATCGTCACCGAAGATCAATTGATTCAACAGGTGCGTGCTGCCCAGCAGCGTGGTGAAAGAGTTATTATGACCAATGGTTGTTTCGATATTCTGCACTCGGGTCATGTCACCTATCTACAGCAGGCACGGCAACTGGGTGACCATCTCATTGTTGCCGTGAATGATGATGCCTCGGTGAAGCGACTTAAAGGTGAGTCACGTCCGGTAAATACTCTGGAGAGCCGTATGCACGTACTGGCGGCACTGGGTTGTGTCGACTGGGTGGTGTCCTTTGGCGAGGAGACCCCGGAGCGTTTGATCTGTAAGATATTGCCCGATTCACTGGTTAAGGGTGGTGATTATAAACCCGAGGAGATCGCCGGTGGTCAATGTGTGACAGACAACGGCGGTGAAATTCAAATCCTGGATTTTGTTGCCGGGCACTCCACCACCGATATTATAAAATCTCTACAAAAGACTTAATCCTACATAACAAGGTTAGCAATATGATCATCGTTACTGGCGGCGCCGGTTTTATCGGTAGCAACATCGTTAAAGAACTCAATCAACGTGGCGAGACGGATATTCTGGTCGTCGATAATCTCAGGAACGGTGTCAAGTTCAAGAATATTGCCGATTGTGAAATCGCCGATTACATGGATAAGGAAGAATTTATCCAGCGTGTTAATAATGGCGAGTCATTTGCCAAAAAGGTGGATGCTATTTTTCATGAAGGTGCCTGTTCTTCCACAACTGAGTGGGATGGCAAATTCATCATGCAGAACAATTACGAATATACCAAGTCGCTACTACACTATTGCGTAGAGAGAAAGATATCTTATCTGTACGCCTCATCGGCATCCGTTTATGGTGGTGGTGCGGTATTCAAGGAAGATCGGCAGTATGAAGAGCCGCTGAACATGTACGCCTATTCCAAATTTTTGTTTGATCAGTACGTGCGTCGACACTTTAGTGAGTTCAAGAGTCAGGTTGCCGGTTTTCGTTATTTTAATGTCTATGGTCCGCGCGAGCAGCATAAGGGTAGCATGTCGAGTGTGGCCTTTCATGTGAATACCCAGATTCACGAATCCGGTAAGGCCCGTCTGTTTGAAGGCTGTGATGGATATGGTAATGGCGAACAGCGTCGTGATTTCGTCTATGTTGGTGATGCCGTGAAGGTCAATCTCTGGTTTCTCGATCACCCACAGGTCTCTGGTATATTTAATTTAGGTACCGGCCGTAGCCAGACCTTTAAAGATGTCGCTGACGCGGTGATCGACTTTCATGGCCGTGGTGAAATTGAATATATCCCGTTTCCAGAACACCTTAAGGGTCGTTACCAGAGTTTTACCGAAGCCGATATTTCACACTTACGCAAGGCAGGCTATGCCGCAGATTTTTACAGCGTGGAAGAGGGTGTGAAAGCGTATATGCAGTGGCTGAATCAGGATATGTCCACTCCCGCCTAAAGACTAAGGAAGGCACAATTTCTACTCAAAAAATATTGGTTGTCGGCCCGGCCTGGGTCGGCGATATGGTGATGGCGCAAAGCCTGTTTATTTCTCTCATGCAGCAGAATCCACAGGTGTTGATTGATGTACTGGCTCCGGCGTGGTCATTGCCGATATTGCAGCGCATGGCCGAAGTTCGTCAGGGGATATGTCTGCCCGTCACGCACAAACAGCTTGGTGTGCTAAAACGCTGGCAGCTTGGCAGGCAACTCCGTGTAGAACAATATAACAGCGCTATTGTCCTGCCGCGTTCCCTGAAAGCGGCGCTGGTTCCCTTTTTTGCGGGGATCCCTCTACGCTGCGGTTATCGTGGTGAGTACCGTTATGGCCTGCTCAATGATATGCGGCCATTGGACAAGACGTTATTAAAACAGACTGTGCAGCGCTATGTTGCGCTGGGCCTGCCCGGCGTGGCGTCATCACCACCGACAATACCGTTTCCCCGTCTGACGGTGGATAAGAACAATCAGCGGCGTCTGTTGCAAACGCTAAAATTGAAAAACGACAGGCCTGTTATTGGCATGATGCCGGGTGCTGTATATGGTCCTGCCAAGCAGTGGCCGGTTGACAATTATCGAGACCTGGCAGTAATGCTTGTCGAGCAGGGCTACAGGGTTTGGGTCTTCGGGTCGCAAAAAGAACAGGACCTCGGCGATAGGATTGCCACACATGTTGATATAGTCAACTTGTGCGGCCGAACCGAACTGGTGGATGTAGTTGATTTGCTGGCCGGTTGTGAGTCTGTGGTGTGTAATGACTCGGGGCTAATGCATATTGCCGCGGCGGTCGATATTAAGGTAACCGTCATCTATGGCTCATCAACACCAGTCTACACGCCACCGCTTAGCAGCAGGGCAACGGTAATTTATCATCAGCTGGAGTGTAGTCCGTGTTTTGAACGCCGCTGCCGCTTTGGACATTATAACTGTTTGCGAAACATCAAAACCAAAGAAGTCATGGAGAATTTGTGTTAGCCAAAATGGCAGCCTGGACCTACAAACCTTTCTTGGCCTATCCGGGCTGGACCGAAAGGCTGGTGTATTTGCTGGTATTTCTCTTTCCCATCGCCGGTATGAGTGTCAGGGGATGGCTTACCAACATATTCAATATCCTGGCCCTGCTTGGCCTGGTAACACTATGGCGCAAGCGTGAGACCCTGTTGCCAGCGGAAAAAATCTTTCTGTGGATCTGTGTCGCCTATTTTTCGATGTTTATTATCGCCGCCTTGGGTAATGGCTGGAGTGCGACCCAGACTCATGAACTGGGGACCGAGACTCGCTTTTTGTTAGTCATCCCGGTCTATTTTCTGATGCGTCGTTACCCTGATTGTACAACCTGGTTGTTACGAGGTGCTGTGATTGGCGGTTTTTGCCTGTTTGCCCAGGCCTATACTGATGTCATGATTCATCATATGCCCACAGCGTGGGGTGCCTACAGTAAAAATATTATTGGCCCGTTTGCGGTGTTGATAGCATTCTGGTCGATGTATTACTTCTGGCAGAATAAATCGCGAATTCACTGGATGATGTCACTCATTATTTTGTTGTCAGTTGTGGCTGCTCTGATCGCCGCCGGTTTATCCGGCTCACGTGGGAGTTATGTGGGATTTCTGATCACGGGTATTTTTTGTATTCTCTTTTTTACCAGGCCCCGCTGGATGTTGGCGAGTCTGGTGGTGATGAGTCTGATTGGTTATTCACTCTATAAGGAGATCGATATTGTACGAAATGGAATCGACGTGGCCGTTGGCCACAGCATTAGTTATTTTAAGGCAAAAGACCATGTCCACGACTCCAGTTCAGATACATCCACAGGTATACGTCTGGAGATGATGCGCACCGGTATACTGTTTGTGAAGGACAATCCATGGATAGGGATTGGGTCTGGCAACTATCAGGATAAGGCAGAGGTTTATGTTAAAGAAGGCAAGGCGAATCCTGGTATCGCACAGCACGGCTATCCGCATAATGCCTTTTTAGAAGTGGCGGTCGACAAAGGTCTGCTGGGCCTGGTGACCCTGTTGCTATTGCTGTATTACCCGGCCTATATCTATATTAAGGGTTATAAGGTCTGCAAACCGACAGCCGTTGTCGGTCTGATCCATATTGTGGCGCTCTCTACCTTTGGGCTCACCGATCACTCGGTGGTAGTGATGAATAACTACACGTCGATACTGCTGCTGGGGATGGCGATTTTCTATTCCGGGCATATTCGTGCCTGTAGGCAGCACCTTGTCCATGGCTAGGCTGTCGATTGTCCTCATCGTCAAAGACGAAGCGGCAATTCTCGATGGCACGCTGTCGAACCTTGTCTGGGCCGATGAAATTATTGTTGTCGATGGTGGTAGTCGTGATGGCACTGTCGAGATTGCCAAAAAGTATACCGAACTTGTTTTTGAATATACGGACTGGCGGGGTTACGGTATTCAACGTCAGCGGGCACAGGCGCATGCCAGTGGTGAGTGGATATTAATGCTCGATGCCGATGAGCAGCTTACGCCTGAGCTATGTGAAGCGATCAAATCCGTGCTCAGGGAGAATGATCAAAATAAGGTCTATGCCTTGCCTCGACTGTCGTGGGTTTTTGGCAGGTTTATCCGCCACGGCGGCTGGTACCCGGATTATGTGGTGCGCTTATATCCCCGTGATAAGGCGGCGTATGGTGATGAGAAGGTTCACGAGAAGCTGCGCTTTAACAAGGGTTTGGAAGTAATAAAACTCAAGGGCGACCTGCTGCACTATACCTATCGTGATCTGGAACACTACCTGGTCAAGTCGGCAGGCTATGCCGCCGCCTGGGCGGAACAGCGTGAACGTAAAGGCAGGCAATCGTCCCTGACACAGGGATTTTTACATGGATTGGTCTGTTTTCTGCGAATGTATCTAGTGCGGCTTGGATTCCTCGATGGCAGACAGGGTTTGTTATTGGCGATGTTGTCTGCCCACTCGACCTTTGTTAAATATGCCGATTTGTGGGTAAGGCGTCAGGAAAAAAATTAAGTGAGATAGTGCTGACTAATGGTTCGGGCGGCAACATCAATATCGATACTCTGCATATCCTCTTCATCCGCATCACTGGGTGGCGAAAAGGCAAGACGTCTGTTTGCGCTGTTCAAGGTTTGCCAGCGCAATGCGGTTGCAGAGCGGCGTCGCGGATAAAAGGCGGCCGTTGGACAGTCGAGGGCACCGGCGATATGTAACGGCCCTGTGGAGCCGCCAATGAAGACATCGGCAAACTGGATGTGTTGGGCAAAGGCACGCAGGCCATTATGTGACTCATAGACGACATGTGGTGTGTCGGTCAGATGGCTTGCCATTTGCTGTGCATTTTCATATTCCCCCGGCCCGGCACTAATGACAATGACATGCCTATGGGTTGTAAGGAGTTTACTGGCCAGCGCAGCGTATTGCCGGGTACTCAGATTACGCGCCGAGCCACCACTACCGGGATGGACAAAAATCAGCAACGTATCTTCGCCGAGTTGATGTTGTTGCAAAAATGCCTGTTTGGCGAGGCTAACTTCACCTGTATCAAATTGAAGTAGCGGTGGCACTGGAAGGGCCGGCTGTGGAATAGCAAGGTCATGGCAAAAGTTCTGCACCAGATCACTATTATAGACGTGCTCCGGTTTTTCAGAGCGGGAGCGGTGCTGTGTCAGTCGATGATTATAAAAGATCTGCGCCAGTTTGGTTGCCGGGGCAAGGCGATAGGGGATGCCCGCCAGCCAGGCGCACAGGCCAATTCGTGTGGTGGAATAGAGGCTAATGATGGCATCGAACCGATGTCGCTTGATTAGAGATAATAATGCGGCGTTGCCAAACACCCCATTGTTCTGCCATTCATCGAGCAGCACCTGATCGATCCAGGGGCAGGCCTCGGCCATATCACGTGTATAGGGTGGCACCAGGGCATAGAGCTGACTTTCTGGTAGACTGCGTTTGAGCAAGGCAAAGGCCGGGTAGGAGAGCATAAAATCGCCGAGCTTGTCGTTGCGTACAATCAGTATTTTTTTTGGCTGAGCTGCAGTCATGAATTGTATAATAGGATGTTAGTTTGCGAACCAGTATAAATGATATTTGCCTTTCGAGCAGACTCTTCGCGGAAAAATATCAGGGGCAGCGATTCGGGTTATGAAGATTATCGAGTTATGTACCTCAAAAGGCTGGGGCGGACTGGAGTTATACGTCTGGCAGGTCAGTCAATGGCTCAACACGCACGCGCATGAGTGTCATGTGGTCATCGCATCAAACTCACTTATTGCGGAACGGCTGAAAGATTCAGATATCAGCACATCCTTTATCCAGCCGCGTTTTCGTCTCTTTCCCTGGCTCGCCGCATTTCACCTCGCACGGTTTATTGATCAGCAACAGGTAAATATTCTGCATGTGCACTGGACCAAAGACCTCATCCTGGCCGCTCTGGCAAAGCGACTATCACGCAGGCCAGTGAAGCTGGTCTTTAGTCGTCACATGGCCCTGACCCGACACAAGCGCGATATATATCACCGTTTTATATACGGCAGTATTGATAAGTTTCTGGTTATTAGTAAACGGTTGTATGCCGAAGCCAGGCGTTATCTGCCAGTCGCGGAGGATAGACTCGAGCTGCTTTATCATGGTATCGCCGATTTTCCTGCCGTCAATCCCGAAAACTGCCAGCAAACTTTTCGACAAAATAACCTGTCAAATGCCAAATTCCGGATTCTGCTGCCTGGTCGTATCGAACACTACAAGGGGCAGCACACCTTACTCGAGGCCATTATTTTGCTGCAGCAACGTGGGTATGATGTCGATGTCGTCATCCTGGGGCACATTATGGATGAAGCGTATTTCAGGAAACTTGAGCAACAGACTAAGGCGGCCGGGCTGGAGAAAAAAGTCCATTATCTTGGCTTTGTGGAAAAACCTACATTAATATACGGTTGCTTTGATGTAGTCGTATTAACGACCTACGCCGAAACGTTTGGTCTGGTATTGGTTGAGGCGATGAAGAGTGGTGTTGCCGTGATCGGTACGAATGCCGGTGGTGTGCCCGAGATCATCGAACACGATCAAACGGGTATGCTCTATGCGCCCGGTAATGCCAGCGAGCTGGCGGAGTGTTTGCAAAAATTGATTGAGGATGCAGGGCTGCGACAGCGACTTGCGGTGGCCGGTAGGGCCTATGCCGAGGCGACCTTCTCAGAACAGCAGCACTATTCAAAGTTAATACAGATATTTTCAGAACTCGTTAACGATAAAAGCGAAAATGATTTATGACCGTTCAACAAACTACTCGTCCGTGTGTCATCTGCGATTCCGCCAATAGTCAGCATTATTGTTCTTATAGTGGTCTGGAATATGTGCAGTGTAATACCTGTCATTTAATTTATGTGGCGAAGTTTGCCGATAACGAGACCATGTACGGGGCCTACACAGGAGGTGGCTTTAAATCCTGGCGGCGTAAATTTTTTGCACCGATCCGTCGTATGCGGAGTATCAAGGGTTATAGTCATTTCCTGCAACGGGCACGGGACATTTTTGCTTTTGCGAAACAGCAGGTCGGTGGGCATGGGCAAAAAACCTACCTGGATATTGGCTGTAATAAGGGCTTCCTGCTGACTGCCGCGTTGGAACAGGGCTATGACGTGCATGGCGTCGAACTGGTCACCGAACTGATACGGCCGTTCTGCAATACCTATCCGCAATTCAGCGAGCAGGTTTATAGTGACAAGTTCCAGGATGTCGCCAAACGCTTTGCCGACCGGCATTTTGATATTATTACGGCGATTGATGTGGTTGAACATTTTGAAGACCCGTTATCGGATCTTCGAGAAGTACATCGTATCCTGAAGGATGACGGTGTCTTTGTGATTCAAACACCGGATATTGATTGTAGACAAGCCGGGACGCTGGGTTGTCAATGGGGGGCACTAAAACCGTTGGAGCATTTACACCTGTTTGGCCGCGAGAATTTTGTTGCCTTTGGCAAGAAGGCGGGTTTTCGTGAAGTGCTTGTATCGGATCCCTTTGAAGAGGCCGATGGAAATTTTGTCGCGGTACTCAAAAAATAGTAAGCAAGGTAAACTCGTTTTATGAATCCTTGAGCAGGATTTCTTCCAGTGCTGACGTTACGGCCGCCACCGCGGGTTGGCCCCCTTCAATGGCAAAGACCACTTTGTGTAGACCAAAGCGCGGTTGATAGTTAAAGGGTAGCGTTGAGATAAAGATCCCCACGGTCGGGGTTGCTGTCGCGATGGCCAGATTGCGAATGCCGGTATCATTGGCGACCAGCGCCGTTGCGCCATTGATGAGCGCCGGGGTTTTATCGCTACCACGAATATATTGCAGATTCGCCTGCTTACCGGCTTGTTGCAGTATTTTCTGACATACCTGATCTTCCCAGTCGGCGACGCCGCCCAGCAGGATGTGCTGATAGTCAGGGTGTGTTTGCAGCATCTGTTTTATAAGCTCGGTAAAATGCTCGGGCAACCATGCCTTGTAGCTGTCCGAGGCAGTGGGGAAATAGACCAGATAGGGTTGCTCTATATCGAGCGTGCCGGGATTATAATCAAAGTGTAAAGGCCACTCATAGTCCACACCCAGGACCTGTAACTGGTCGAGAAAGGTCTCGGCCTCAAAGCGAAAACCGGTGCGGTTCAGGGCGATATCGTAAATAAAACGATGTAGTCGACGGTGCTGAAAGCCGATTTTAAGTGTCGCCCTGTTTAAAAACGAGATCCAGAAAGTACGCGTAACGGCAGAGAGATCAAACAACAGGTCGTGTGGGCCAAGCTCACGAAAGTTTCTCAGGCGGGCCATGGCCCCGGCTTTTTGCTGACGGCTTAGAGTGACGTGGACGCGGTCCACCAGGTCATGGGGAATTCCTGCCTGATAGTTATCCACGACGCTCAGGGTAATTTTGGCATTCGGAAAGTATTGGCGTAAAGCGAGAAAAAAGGGTCTGGTGAGTAGCATATCCCCGAGTGCTGCATGTTTCAGCACCGCGATGCTGTCGACATTAGCAAACTGAAGGTTTGCAGCTTTTGCAGGGGCCTTGGCGGCAACCCAGGTACGTTTCCAGGACCAGATTTTCATGAATGACGGATAGCAGCGTTGTTTTTGGTTATGCTAAGATGATGCGACAATTATATTAGACTATACATGTATTTAGATAGCACTTCGATTAACAAAATCTGCATTCTGTCCTGGGGCCTGATTGGCGATGTTTTTATCCGTGTGCCAGTGATTGAGGCGGTCAAGCAGCGATTTCCAGATGCCCTGATCGATGTGGTGGTCGATCCGTCCAGCGTTGGTGTACTGCTAAACCACCCGGCGATTTACCGTGTTATCCCTTATAGCCGCAAAAAAAAACCACGCCTGCACTACCTGTTTAATTCTCTCCGCAATCTCTCGATTTTACGCGGTAATGCCTACGATCTTTGTATCAACCTTTACTGTGGTGGCTCGAGTCCCGTCATCAGCCGGCTCAGTGGTGCACGCTATCGTCTTAGTTATAATCATACGAAAGCACTACGTTGGGCCAATAATCTGCAGGTTGAGACGCCTTCCTTCTGCGGAAACTGGGTTGTTGCCCTGGCAAAAATGCTCGAACCTCTGGGTATTGAGTCGCAACTGGTTCGACGCGGGACATCCTTTTACTGCACCGATGTCGCTGAGCAGAAGGCCGCACAGCTCCTCGATGGTGTCCAGCGTCCCCTCATCGGACTCAATCTGGGGGCAGGACCAGAAATCAAGCGTTGGCCTATTCGTGCATTTCTGGAGATGGCAGAACGGCTCTGTAAGGAATATGCGGTGCAGTTTGTCTTATTTACCAATCCAGGCATGGAACAGCTGGCAGAGGAATTTTCCGACAAGTTTCAAGCCGCTGAGAAGTTGCAAACCCTGCCCGTGTTGTCTCTGGATGAAGTGGGGGCCGTGATGCAACACTGTGCGGTCATGATCACCGGTGATACTTCCCTGATGCATATGTCATTCGGCCTGAAACGACCAACCCTGGTGCTGTTTACCTCGACTCGGCCTGAAGTCGTTGAGCCGGAGGATTGTCTGCATGCAGACTGCTTTGTGGAAGACCCCACGCAGACCGATGCCTGTGGTAATGCCCTGGGCAGTAAAGATATCCCCGTGAACGAAGTATGTGAAAAGTTTGCTATGCTTGCCCAACAAACGGGGCTGACACCCCTTCGGCAAATGTCCTGAGGTCGCTATGATCAGAGAAATTATAAAACGTATCCGATATAACCTGTTTGCGCCAATGCCGCATCGCTATGAAAACAAGCCGATTAAGGACAGGATACGGAAAATTCGTTACAACCTGTTTGGACACATACCATTTCTCGGCAGAAAAAAATCCATTGGTGAGACCGCCAAGGCGAAACGCCGTCGGCAACGCGAAGACTTTTTTACGAAGTTTTGTCAGGGCAAGGGTCTGGATATCGGTTATGGCGGTGACCCGGTGGTGAGTAATGTCCGTGGTTGGGATTTTGAACATGGTGATGCCCAGTTGCTACGTGGCCTGGATAATGAAAGTTACGATTTTGTCTATTCCAGCCACCTGCTGGAGCACCTCCCCGATGTGGAACTGGCGATTAAAAACTGGTGGCGTGTACTGAAGCCTGGTGGGTTTCTCCTGCTTTACCTGCCGCATCGCGATCTATATGAAAAAAAGACGAGCCTGCCTTCACGCTTTAATTTTGATCACCTGCATTTCTTTTTGCCAGACCAGGATGAAGCACCGGATACCATTGGCCTGGTGCCGCTGCTGGAGAAGTCACTACAAAATGCCGAAATTGTCTATGCCAGGGTTTGTGATGAAGGCTATGTCAATCCGGCTGACGAGCTTCCCAGCCAGGGTGAATTTTCCATTGAAATCGTTGTGCGTAAAACTGCATAAAATACTACTCTCTATCAAACAGGATCACTATGTCGCATCGTGCTGGTAAATTGACTCGCCTCTTTCGTAAACTACGCTGGTTTTTTCTGGTTTATATTTTGCCCCGTCACGATGCCACGGTCTTGACAAAAAATGGACTACTAAGTTTCGACAGCCGGGATCGCACCCTTGGCCGCAGCCTGCACCTGGAACGGGAGTTTGAGTTCGATGGTATGATGAAGACGGTTGAGTTGTTGCAACAGCAACACTTCATCCCGCAGGACCTGAGTCAGGCAGCGATGCTGGATGTAGGTGGCTATATTGGGATGATCTCAGTAGGCTTTGTGCGGACGGGGACTTTTGCTCAGGCGTTGGCCTTTGAACCCAACCCAAATAACTATCGCTTATTGGAAAAAAACATCGTACAAAATGGTCTGACTGAAAAAATTATGCCGTATAACGTTGCCCTGTCAGATCGTAAACAAACATTGGCGATGGAATTAAGTAAAAAAAATTATGGTGATCACCGTATCCGAGAAAAGAGTCACGAGGCGACAGGTGATCACTACGGTGAATCAGGCCGAAAAGTCATTAACGTCGAGTCGGTTACCCTTGATGAATTACTGACGAATGTTGATTCCACCGTGGTAGAGCGGGTGAGCCTGGTGTGGATGGATATTCAGGGCCATGAAGGTAAATTTCTCAAGGGAAGTAAGGAGTTTTTCAAGTCACACCAGCACGTCCCCGTGGCGATGGAATTCTGGCCATACGGGATTCGACGCTCGGGAATGTCGAAGGAAGAATTCTGTCGTATCGTAAAAGAACTATTTCAGAACTTCTATATTCTTGATGAACAAACGCCGCGACTACGGGATATCCAGAGTATTGATTCCTATTTTGAAAAATTTAATGCCCCCGATACCGGTGCCCATCTTATTCTAGTCAATGAGCCTGTTGTGCAATAAGTTGTTTGTCTCTCCAGTGTAAGTGATGCAAGCTACACTTTTACGCAGTCAATCGCCCGCGTGAGTTATCTCGATTATATTGATGGCCGCTGAAGTATAGATTAAGCCACGTGTGCTTTTCATTGTCTCATCGGCAGAGAGAACTTTAAATCGCCTCGTCCTGGTAGCCGGGTTAATAACAGGAGAGGGATTCTGATAGATGGCCAGGTAAGCGGGTATGGTCTTGTATAGTTTCCATTGTCCTTCAGGTAATTTCTGTATTTCATCTGAGAATGAAATTTCGACGCGCTGCCCTTTACCGATGACTGAATCGAAACTGGTTTTGATTTTGGCAAGATGTCTAAAGCTTGGCATAAACGCAGATGATGTTTTGAGTTGCAGGCTTTGGTAGTTATAGAAAATTACCACCATACAGATATTAAATGCTGTCATAGCGAGAAACATTCTTGTTAGTATCCAGGCGCTGGACCTGTTTGCCATGTGCTGAATGACCAGGCCGGGCAGCAGGAAAAGCAGCGGAAAAATAATGATGCTATAGCGAGTGGCATAAGCCTTACCCGTGAAGGTGTAGAGCAGGAGCGGCAGCACTAGCAGAATGCCGGTAAATAGCGTCGTACTATGCTGTTGATACCGTTCTCTAAGCGACATTTTTCCTGAAAATATCGATCGATATAGTCTTTTCATGAAACGGATTACAACAATAAGTGCGAGTGTCAGTGAAATGAGATTGACAATAAGTAACAGGATATACGAGCCAAAGCAGGCATCGCCAAACTGTTTGAAATCCTCAAAACCCCGTCCTGCCCATTGTCCGGGATGATTCGTCAGCATGGCAATGGGTGTCGAAATAACCTTCAGCGTCCCGGCAGAAAAATGACGGTCGCCCGTAAGCATAAGCTGCGTATTCTGCCAGTGATGCTGTATTTCACCGATGACGTAAGGCATGTAGAGTGCGATACCCGCAAGGACACCGGCGACGAAGTAGCGTCTATTAATTCTCGCAGGGGAAATGATCAGTAGTAAAAGAATAGCAGGATAGTAAAATATGCCGATCATATGAAATTGAGGAATGCCCGCCGCCAGCAGACAAACCCAGAAGATGTTTCTGGAGTGATCTGCCTGGGTCGTCTGCCACAGGGCAAGAAACAACAGCGCGCCAAGGAGGGCGAGAGGGAAGGGATTATAGAGACCCGCGGAATAATATATGCCCCAGGCGGAGAACGAATAAAGCAAGGTACTAAACAAGGCGTAACGATTTGGCATCATGACCCGGGCAAGCCGGTAGACCAGGTAGATCGCCAGCGTATTTAATATCACCATACCAAAAATGGCACCCTCCGCCGTACTGCCACCGATTTTGTACAGACCAGCCACCAGCATGGCCCACAACGGTCCGGGTAAATTTCCCTGGTTGAGTGCAGGTGAGCCGAGATAAAGCATGTGCTGATCGCCTGCCAGAAATCCCAGGGCATATTGCAGAGCGGTGACCTCATCATTGATGGCGAAATAGGTATAGGCCTGACCGACGTACAGCGAATAAAAACGCAACAAAAACCCGCCGAAAATAATGACGGCAAGTGTCAACCTGTGAGCCCTCGATGAATCATTGTCAATCAGGGATGCATAGGCGTATAGCCGGTTTTTTATTGTCTTCATATCGTTACGCCATAACCTGAAAGGTCCAGTATTTATTAGCAAGAAAATTCCACGCCAGTACAGCCGCTGTCGCCAGGAGTTGCGCGATAAGGTACTGGAGGTCGATAGATTCGATCAGAACATACATGAGTCCCGTGTTGATGCAGGCGCCTATCGCGGCGACGACTAGAAATTTGACCAGTGTCTCGCGATGTGGCTTGTCGCTCTTGAAGGTGTAGCGATAATTCAGGATGTAATTGATTAATGCCCCCACCAGGAAGCCGAGTGTCGATGCCAGCACGGGATTTTGTTTGGTAACCTCAACCAGTAATATTAACATGGCATATTGTCCGCTGGTGCCAACGGCGCCGACTACGGAGAACAACAGAAATTGTTTCAGGCCCTGATTCATCTTATTGCCACGCCTGGCTGGGCAGCGATCTATTATTCTTCATCACTTTCGGCGCGTGGCGGCAGGTACTGGTTTAAAAAATACAGCGGCCGACGTTTGGTTTCGGTAAAAATTCGCCCAATGTATTCCCCCAGTATGCCGATAAACATCAGCTGCACGCCGCCAAGAAACAGAATAATCACAATCAGCGAGGGATAGCCTGGCACCGGATTGCCATACAGGAGTGTACGCACCAGAAAATAGATTCCATAACTCAACGCCCCCAGGGCAACGATTAATCCCGAGTAGCTGGCGAACTTAAGCGGGGCGATTGTAAATGAGGTAATGCCCTCGATAGCAAAATTCCACAGACGCCAGTAATTCCATTTGGTCTGCCCGGCCTGACGCGGGTCGCGCTCATATAGAACTGCTTTTTGTTTATAGCCGATCCAGGTGAACAGGCCCTTCATAAAGCGATGGTGTTCGGTGAGCGTATTCAGGGCATCGACGGCGCGCCGACTCAGTAGACGAAAGTCGCCGGTGTCTTCCGGGAGCTTGACGTGTCCCATGCGCTGCATGATGCGGTAGAAGCCATGTGCGGTCGCCTTTTTGATAAAGCTTTCGCCCTCGCGGCGTGAGCGTTTGGCATAGACAACATCATAGCCGTTGTGCCATTCGTTGATCAGTTCCGGAATGAGTTCCGGCGGGTCCTGCAGGTCGGCATCAATAACCACAACCGCATCACCCCGGGCCTTATGTAAACCAGCAGTGAGGGCGATCTCTTTACCAAAGTTGCGACTAAGATCGACTACGGCCACACGGTGGTCATCACGATATAGAGATTCGATAATTGCCAAAGTGTCGTCCTGGCTACCATCATTGACGTAGATAATCTCACTGGCAAATGATAACGTATTGAGTACGACGGAGAGCCGCTGGTGAAAGTCTGGTAATACCTCTTGCTCATTATAAACGGGCACTACAATCGAAATTTCTGAAGCCGGTTGCGAAGTCACTGTCATACGCTCCATGATTGAGCAGATATTATTTGGTTAGTCATTGTACACAAATCTTGCGACGAACGGACACTGACAGGGTTAAGGGTAGCCGCGGCCATTCGGGGCAGTGCCCCCTGCTAGGGCACCAAACTGTGGCGGCTGATACAATATCGCAGGTTCAATACCCGCGATATCAAAATAGTCGAGGCAGCTGTCATGCACAAAAAATAGATTGGCACCGGACAGTTCGATATAAACTAGATGATAGCCCTTTCGCCGCCCTAGTTCATACAATGCCTGCAGACTGGCACCTTCCTGCGCTGTGCCGCTCAGCCGAAAGGCATCGGTTTCGGGCACGACATAGGAGTGTCCCGGCGGGATTGATGGGTTCGATTCGACCAGTACGATTTTGGGTTCAAAATCAGTTAGCGCCTGCCAGAGATAATAATCGGGACCATCCACATCGATCGACAGGACCTCAAAGTCCCGGGGTACACCGGCGCGTTCGAATAGGCTGTTGATGTTTTCTTTGTAGATAAATTCATTGAGTAGTGTCACGCGTGGATTGTCAGAATAACGTTGCCCCAGCTTTTTGAAAAAACGTGGGTCGGGTTCGATCAGACAGGCATGCCAGCCATGATCCTTAATCAGGTAACGGCTATTACTCATGTATTCACCATCATAGGCGCCAAATTCGACGACGTATTGATGTTTGATAGGGATATGCCTTAGTAACGCCTGGATGACACCATCCTCACCATGTTGTGAGTAGACTGCCCGCTCTGCCTGTTCTAGCTCCTGGACCAGGGGCAGATGATCGGTCGTTTGCCAGCGCGTGGGGTTGTAGGTGAAGCCAGTGCAGGCACCCTTAATATCGTAAGCAGGGTGTGCGTTGTTGAATGGCTTAATACGGAACAGTCCAGCTTTAATTTCGACTTCACATACTGTCGGTTTGAAGTACTCCTGCCAGGTGGGCAGGTCGGAACGATCCACCTGCATGTTATCGCCCGCATGTGTGACGAGGGTAAAGGTCTTTCCGGACAGGCCTGTCGAGGCCAGCAAGGCCTGTAACGGATTCTGAAAGTCATGTTTGAGCTTGTGGTATTTCGTAAGGCTAAGTCCTGTAAGACGACTAAGACGCATATTCGTTTATCCTGAAAATATCGGTTTGTGTCTGGCTGGTAGCTGTGTAGTAGCCAGCTATTGCGTTGGTGCAGAATTATCTGCAATCACGCTATCAAGTTTGTGTTTGACGTCGGTGATGGAAATTCTTTCCATCGTGCCTTTATCACGTACTCTGACTCCCCAGGGCAACTCCGCAACACTCTTCGCATACTTGTCCTGCACTGCCTGAGGATATTGATTCACGACATATTGTGGAAAACTGTAGGGCCGCGCGCGATCCGGATTGGTGGTGGCATACAGGCCGATCACCGGCGTACCAACGGCATTGGCCAGGTGGGCGGTGCCGGCGTCGGGACTAATGACAACTGCGGCGCGTTGCAGCACGGCCAGTAACTGTTTCAGATCCGTCTTGCCAACCAGGTCAACCGGCTGGCTCTGCATGCCGGCGCTGATTGCCGTGGCATATTCACGTTCAATCGTCGCCGGGCCACCGGTGAGCACCACCTGCATGCCATACTTCTGCGTGGCATAATTGGCCACGGCGGCATAGCCTTCTACCGTCCAGTTACGGTAGGCCATGCTGGAGCATGGCGCGATCACCAGGAGCGGTTTTTCGCTACTAAACTGTTGTCGAGCAAAAGCTTGGGCGCTTTCCGGAATAGGAATATTCCACTCCAGGCGGTGTTCCGAGATACCGAGGGCCTCGCTAAATCCCAACAGGCTGTCGATAACATGCTGTCGCGTATGGGAGGCGATTTTTGCATTGGTGAATAACCATTGCAGATCCTTGGCGCGATCACGATCAAAGCCGAGGCGCACCCTGGCCGGGATCAGCCGCGAGGCCACACTGGCGCGTAGTGACATCTGCATATGCAGCAGCACATCAAAGCGTCGCCCCTTCAGAGTCTGGTATAGTTGCCAGTAGGCACGCCAGCCCTGCTGTTTATCAAAGACAATAAACTCTATGTCGGGGATGTCGCTGACCAGGCTGTATTCCATTTTGCCAATCACCCAGGTGAGGCGGGTCTGCGGCCAGTGTGCCTGCAGGGTGCGTACCACCGGCAGGGTATGAGTAATATCGCCAATGGCGGAGAGACGCAATATGCAGATAGAATCGGGTTTATGTAATCGGGGTAATCGAACCAAGTGAATCATCCTGTTGTCGAGCAACACCAGCAAAGCGCTATCCTATACGACCCGCTATGGTCAGGCAAAATTTCCGCCGACTGGTTTCAACCACAATACTGGCAGGCGAATGCTGTGGCCACTGTAGAGGGTCGTGGTAGTAGCTACTTTGTCACGCACGAAGGGCGTGAAGCGGTGCTGCGACATTATCGCCGCGGTGGACTGGCCGCCAGGCTGGTTAGTGACCAGTATCTATGGACTGGCCTCGAACAGACGCGGCCGTGGCGCGAATGGCGCTTGCTGGCGATAATGATTGCCAAGGGGTTACCGGTGCCAAGACCAATCGCGGCACACGTGCAACGACAGGGCATCTACTATCATGGTGACATCCTGGTAGAGCGCATCATTGATACCATCCCCGTGTCACGGATTTTACAGGATCACGGTTTGACGACCGAGCAGTGGCAGGCCATAGGCCGCTGTATCAAGCGCTTTCACCAGCAGGGTATTTATCATGCCGACCTGAACGCACATAATATTTTATTGCGTGAGACGGAAGTCTTTTTGATTGACTTTGACAAGGGCGGGCAGCGTCCTGCAGGTCGTTGGCCTCAGGCCAACCTGAAACGCCTGCTGCGCTCGTTAACCAAGTTGGCTAATCAATATCCCTGCTTTGCCTTTAATGACGAAAACTGGCAGACGCTGGTCGATGCCTATGCTGATATTTAAGCCAGGGTGAATGACGGAACCGATGTAGGAGCGCCGCCCCCGACGCGAAAGAATATCAATCAACATCTATCTCGCGCCGAGGGCGGCGCTCCTACAGCAAAGGTGGTCTCAGGCGATCGGGGTTTGCATCTGATACCTCGCGCCGAGGGCGGCGCTCCTACAGCAAAGGCGGTCTCAGGTGATCGGGGCTTGTATCTGATGCACGTTGCCCGGTGCCCTGTACTTTGCAGTGTTAAAGGGTGAGGTCGCGGCAAAGACGTCGGGGTGAGTGGCGAAATCAATGTAGGAGCGCCGCCCCCGGCGCGAAAGAATATCAATCAACATCTAGCTCGCGCCGAGGGCGGCGCTCCTACAGCAAAGGTGGTCTCAGGTGATCGGGGCTTGCACCTGATGCACGTTGTCCGGTGTGCTGTACTTTGCAGTGTTAAGGGGTGAGGTCGTGGCAAAGACGTCGGGGTGAGTGGCGAAATCAATGTAGGAGCGCCGCCCCCGACGCGAAAGAATATCAATCAACATCTATCTCGCGCCGAGGGCGGCACTCCTACAGCAAAGGTGGTCTCAGGCGATCGGGGTTTGCATCTGATACCTCGCGCCGAGGGCGGCGCTCCTACAGCAAACGTGGTCTCAGGAGATCGGGGTTTGCATCTGATGCCTCGCGCCGAGGGCGGCGCTCCTACAGCAAAGGTGGTCTCAGGCGATCGGGGTTTGCATCTGATGCCTCGCGCCGAGGGCGGCGCTCCTACAGCAAAGGCGGTCTCAGGTAATTGGGTTTGCATCTGATACCTCGCGCCGAGGGCGGCGCTCCTACAGCAAACGTGGTCTCAGGAGATCTGGGTTTGCATCTGATGTACATTGTCCGGTGTGCTGGTACTTTGCAGCTTTAAGGGGTGAAGCTGCTGCAATAACGTCAGGTATTGTGCAATGACATCGGTTTTGGTTTTGATCGCCTGACGGGCATTGTCGGCCATCTGTTGCGCCTGCGTCGGATGGTCGAGCAATTGCTGCAGGTGGCTTGTCAGCTCATGACGATTCGCCACCTGCTGCAGGCCGTTGGCGGCTAACAGCCAGGCGGTTTCTTCGCGAAAGTTATCCATATAGGGGCCAACAATAATCGCCTTGCCCAGGCGGGCTGCCTCCAGAATATTATGTCCGCCTTTTGGTACCAGTGAACCACCCATGAAGATTAACTGTGCCCCGGCCATCAGGGCAGGCAATTCACCAAAGGTATCGGCCAGGTAGATATCGGTGGTTGGCGTGATCGATTCGTGGCGGCTGCGGACGGCAATGTTTACGTTATACGGCGCGATGTCCTGGCGTATCGCTGTCAAACGCTTCGGGTGTCGTGGTGCGATCACCAGTAGCGGTCGCGGCTCGGCGAGTTGTTGCCAGGCCTGGATGACTTCACGCTCCTCTTGTTCGCGTGTCGAAGCGGCGAGGAGATAAGGTCGGCTTAAATCGACAGGCTCAATGTTACGGTCGTCGCTGGGCGTGGCGAATTTGAGATTATCGATCTGGAACAGGCGTTCCTCCTTGACCCCCAGCGAGGCGAAGTGCTGGCGATCTTCAGGGCTACGCGCCACGATGGCCACACAGTGCTGCACTATGCGGCAGTAAAGAAAGCGTAACCACGGCGGGACCTGCAGGCTCTTGGCCGTCAAGCGGCCATTAATCATAATCATCGGTAGACCCTGGTTATAAGCCGCCTCGTGTAGGTTGGGCCAGAATTCGGTCTCCATGATCAGGCCGAGCAGGGGGCGGCTATGATTTAAAAAACGCTGCACCGCCCAGTTCCAGTCAAGTGGTAAATAATACAGCCGCACCCCGTCCGGTAGTTTGGCACGAGCCACTTGTCCGCCGGTGGGTGTGGTCGTGGTCAGACACATCGGCAGGTGGCGATAGCGTTCACGTAAGGCCTTGACTAACGGCATCACCGCATTGACCTCACCGACCGAGGCCGTGTGGATCCAGATGCCACCGCGCTCAATATCGCGGCTCTGACCAAAGTAACCCAGGCGCTCATAAAGATAGTGTTTATCTCTGTATTTAAAGGCCTGATAGAGTGTGTAGCCGAGTAGCGGCAAGCCCAGCAGGCCAAGTAATAGACGATACAGTTTAAGCCTGGAGGGTGGCTTGAGTGGGTAAAACGGTGCTTCACCCTCGGGGCGGGTTTTGAAACGGCGGTGGATCCACAAATATTGGCTGGGCGTGAGTTTGACCTGTTGCTCGATGGCGTGATTGATAGTGGTCGCATCACGCACATCATTACCGGTGGGAAAATTTTCCAGGATCTGCCCAAGCCGGATACGATAACCCTGATGATTTGGCAGGCGCTCCGAATACAGCGGTACGACCGCCGCGCCGGAGACTCTGGCGAGGCGCGCGGTCATGGTCAGGGTGGCGGTCTGCACACCCATAAACGGCGCAAACACCGACCGTTCACTACCAAAGTCCTGATCGGGGGCATACCACAGCAATTGCCGGTCTTTGAGTAATCTTAAAATGCCACGCATATCACTACTGGCGACGATCCCCTTATTCATGCGTGCGCGGTTGCGTGTCATCAGGGCTTCGAACAGGTCATTATGCGCCGGCTTGTAGGTGGTGTAGATGTTGTCCGCATGATAGGCCAGTAGGCGACCTAGAATTTCTATCGTCGTCCAGTGCCCACCGAGCAGGATTACCCCTTTGCCCTTTTTCTCGGCGGCTCGCAGATGTTCCAGTCCTTCGACGCGATAGAGGGGTTTGAGTCGGCGGTCGCTGGCCCACCAGGCCAGGGCAGCTTCAAACAATGCAATACTGGCGGAATAGAAACAGCGTTTGACTAGGCGACGGACTTCGTCCTCATCGATGTCCGGGTAGACTTTGCGAATATTGGTGCGGGTAATACGCCGCCGCCGCGGTGTCAGATAATAGGCCAGCCAACCCAGTGCCGTACCCAGCTGTAAAATGACAACGTAGGGCAGCTTGGTGGACAGATACAGCAGGCCAATGCCCAGCCAGGTCGGCCAGTGCTTTGGTGCCAGATAATCCGTTGGCATGAATGTCTCGCGGTTATCTGACATGAAAGAATCGTGTATTAGGCATCAGGTATCCGATTGAAAGTATCCGGGCATCATAGCGGAATGCCGTGGCCAGGTTAATGCGAGATGGGTAATTCATCAGCAACATCGCCCTCGACGCGATTTTATTTATTTAAAAACATTTCGCGCCGAGGGCGGCGCGCCTACACAATTAATTTTGACAGTTCCTTAAATGCCGGATGTCTGGCATCGCGCAGCCACTCGAATAGTACGGACTCGGTGTTGCTGATCACCACGCCGGCATGACTCAGACGTTGCAGGGCATTTTTGTGATGCTGCTTCTGACGCGAACAACAGGCATCACTGACGACAAATACCTGTTGCCCGGCCGCCTGTAATTGCAGTGCGGTCTGCAACACACAGACGTGGGTCTCGACGCCTGCCAGTACCCACTGCGGCTGGACCTGTTGATGGGAGATTTCGGCGACCTCGGCCACCCCACCACAGGAAAACACGGTCTTTTCAATCTTGAGGCTATCGGCCGGTAATAGTGCCTCGATAGCTTGATCGGTATTGCCGAGACCGCGGGGGTATTGTTCTGAACGGACCACTGGTACCGCCAGGGTCTGGGCGGCCTGTAACAGAATGGCCGAGTTTTTCAGTAGCTGGGTACGGGGCTTCTCCGGCATGGCCGCCAGCAGACGCGCCTGCTCATCGATGATCAGCAGGCGGCTTTGCTGTACCTCGCTGAGCATTTAGTTAGTCAGCCAGCGGTTAACCTGTTTTAAGTCTGCCTGTTGCAGGGTACCGGCCGCCTCTTTCAGGCGCAGGTTCTGTAAAAAGTAGTCGTAACGGGCGCGGGCCAGGTTACTGCGGGCGCGATAGACTTCCTGTTGTGAATTCAGGACTTCGACCGCTGTACGAGTACCCACTTCAAAACCGGCGCGGGTCGCTTCTAGCGCGGTTTCGCTTGAGGCCAGTGCCTGTTTGTAGGCCTTGACCTGACTGATATTGGCCATCAGGGTCAGAAAGGCACTGCGTGTCTGGCGCTCGGTGCTACGACGCTGTTGTTCATATTGCTCCTTCACCTGCAGGCTGGTGTACCTGGCCTGGCGGGTGCGCGAAGACGTCAGGCCACCGGAGAACAGCGGCACATTTAATTGCAGGATCAGGCTGGTCTCTTCACTGTTATAACGAGTGGTGCTGAAGGTGCCGTCCTTGAGCTTGGTTTTGCTGGCGATCAGATCCAGTGTCGGGTAGTGACCGGCGCGCTGGCGATTGACCTCTTCGCTGGCAATGTTCATGCTTTTTTCCGCCGCAATCAGGTTCAGGTTCTGTTGCAGCGCGGTCTTGACCCAGGCATCGATATTGTCCGGCTCTGGTGGTACCAGTGGACTTTGCGTCATCAGACCACTGAGCTGAGTCTGCATTTTGCCGGTCAGTTCGCGCAACGCCTCATAGCTGATGGCCTGGGCATTCTGTGCACTGATCTCCTGCGCCACCGTCTGGTCATAACGGGCCTGGGCCTCATGGACATCGGTAATCGCGGTCAGGCCGACATGAAAACGCTGCTTGGTCTGATGGAGCTGCTCGCCAACGGCCTTTTTCTCCGCCTCGGCAAAGCTCAGCGCATCGCGGGCCGCCAGCACATTAAAATAGGCCTCGGCCGAGCGCAGCATCAGAGACTGTTGTGCGCTATTAAATGTGGCCACGGCGCGGGCAATACTGTCATCCGCCTGGCGCAGGGCGATAACAAAGTCATGGTGGTAAATGGCCTGGTTCAAGCTCAGGATGTAGCGGTCACTGTTGTTGGTTCGGCTACCCAGTGGTAGTAATGCGGTATTGCTGGAAGAGGTGGTATCGGTTTCATTGCGTACACGCTGCGCCGTGAAATTGAGCTGTGGCAACCAGGCCGCCCAGGCCTGGGGTTTGGCCTCGCGCGCCGCGTCCAGGGCATCTTTTGCCGCGCGGTACTGTGGGTCGTTCTGTAAGGCCTCCTGGTAAATCGTATCTAAATCCGCGGCGGCGGCGAAAAGGGGTAAACCTGCGAGCAACAGGATGAGCGCGCGTTGCTTGAAATGTTTCACGAGTTCAATTCTCCAATGTGAAATGAGTAAGTGCTTTACGCTTTCGTTAGCGCGATGATAGCAAGGCGTTGACGGGCGAAAAAGCGGAGTTTTATACCTGGAGGACATTTTGTCGTGAAGTCTTTGGCCCTGGGGTTGCATGGCGAGGCAAGAGCGACTATCGACATAAAAATTCCTTTTTCCTGTTACGCAATACCGCGAATACGCGTTAATGCAGGCTAATAGCGGCGCATCGTGGGCTCAACTTCCTGTGCCCAGCGTTCAACCCCGCCTTCGAGGTTGATGACGTCATCATACCCCTGAGTCTCCAGATAATATGCCACTTGTCGGCTGCGGATACCATGGTGACAGATCACGACGACCTCCGCGCTGGGATCGATTTCATCGAGTTGTCGATGGATCTGGCCCATAGGGATCAAGGCCGAACCCTCGATACGACAATAGTCATACTCCCAGGGTTCCCGCACATCCAGCAGAACGGGTTTCGCCCCCTGTTCGAGGTGGACTTTGAGTTCTTTGGGGGAAAAATGCCGCATGCGGGGGGATATAGTGGCGTCGAGGCCAGGTTACAAGTGGGGCTGAACGACGGGTCTCGAAATCGAGACCCGAGGCGTCAGGCAGGGCGCTGACTACAACACAAAGCGTTCCGGCTGGCGGGCGTTGACCAGACAGGGCATGTCGGTTTCGAACAGGTTTTCGGTAGTCCAGTCGCGCTCACCGGTGCGATGTATGAGCTGCACCTCCATGCTGGGGCTGTCGCCAATAATGGCAATCATGCGGCCACCGACCTTAAGGTCCTGACGAAACTGGTCTGGTAGCACGGGCAGGGCCGCGGTAATGACAATGGCATCGACGCGGTCGTGCTGGCTCCAGCCCTGAGCGGCGTCGCCAACTTCGAGGCTGACGTTGTGAATGTGATGCTCTTCAAGATTCTGCTGCGCCTGTTCACTCAGGTCGGCATACAACTCGACGCTGTAGACATGGGCGCAGGAGCGGGCCAGCAGGGCAGTGAAGTATCCGCTACCAGTGCCGATCTCTAAAATGGTTTCATGTGGCTGCAGCGCCAGGGCTTGCAGAATACGGGCCTCCAGCTTGGGCGGCATCATGCATTGGTCATGGCCCAGTGGCAGGGGCATGTCCATAAAGGCCATGGCCTTATAGGCCTCGGGCACAAAGTCTTCACGTGGAAGCTGCACCAGCAGGTCCAGTACCTGATCGTCCATCACGTCCCAGGGACGGATCTGTTGTTCGATCATGTTGTAGCGGGCAATCTCGTTATTCACCATTGTCATGAATCGTTCTCCTGCCTAGTAATAGCCCTAGAGTATGCAACTCGACCGACGGAGACAAGCAAACTCCTTTTTGCCCTCCCAAAGGTCGTTTAATGAAGATGATTTCCCTGTAAATTCAAAGGGATAATGTCGACAGCTTGCAAAGCAACAGGCATTGGATTACCTTGACGATTCGACTGCCGGGGGTGCCCAGATATATTCAGGTTGTGACCGACACCCCTTCTCTCTCAGGGAGAAGGATGGGATGAGGGGATCTGAAAACGGGCTGAGATACACCCATCGAACCTGACCTGGTTTGCACCAGCGTAGGGAAGGCGATTTACCCCCAAGCCCCCGTGGCATGCGGTCGTCCCGAATTCAAAAAAGGACGAGACTCATGAGCGCTATCCCAGAAGACTTTATTACCAGAACGGCCCAACTATCCGAGGATGTGACCCGACCATTCCCGTCATCGAAAAAGATCCACGTCGAGGGTAGCCGACCCGATATCCGTGTGCCCATGCGTGAGGTCGAGCAGGAATCGACCCAGACGGAACAGGGTGAAGAGCCCAATCCACCTATTTATATCTACGACACCTCCGGTCCCTATACCGACCCGACGGTCGAAATTGACCTGCTGAAGGGGCTGCCACCACTGCGGGCCGGCTGGATCGCCGAGCGCAACGATACCGAACAACTCAAGGGCCCGAGTAGTGAATTCGGGGCCCAGCGTCAGCGTGACCCAGAATTAAGTCACCTGCGCTTTGAGCATATCAAATCCCCCCACAAGGCCAGGGACGGCCACAATGTTTCGCAGATGCACTATGCCCGTCAGGGTATTATCACGCCGGAGATGGAATTCGTTGCCATACGCGAGAACAACTACCTGCAGGAGATGCGTAACGACCAGCGATATGAAAAGTTGCTGCGTCAGCACCCAGGTGAAAGTTTTGGGGCGAGTCTTCCTGATTTGATCACTGCCGAGTTTGTCAGAAGTGAAGTCGCCGCCGGGCGCGCCATTATCCCGGCTAATATCAATCACCCTGAATTAGAACCGATGATCATCGGCCGTAACTTCCGCGTGAAGATCAATACCAACATCGGTAACTCGGCGGTCACCTCAAGCATTGCCGAAGAGGTCGAGAAGATGGTCTGGTCGGCCCGTTGGGGTGGCGACACGCTAATGGACCTGTCCACCGGTAAGAACATTCACGAGACCCGCGAGTGGATCCTGCGTAACAGCCCGATGCCCATTGGCACGGTGCCGATCTACCAGGCGCTGGAAAAGGTCGACGGCAAGTCCGAAGACCTCACCTGGGAGATGTTCCGCGATACGCTGATCGAGCAGGCCGAGCAGGGCGTCGATTATTTTACGATTCACGCCGGTGTGTTGTTGCGTTACGTGCCGCTGACCGCCCATCGTGTCACCGGGATTGTCAGTCGTGGTGGTTCCATCATGGCCAAGTGGTGTCTGGCGCATCACCAGGAAAATTTTCTCTACACCCACTTCGATGATATTTGCGAGATCATGAAGGCCTATGATGTGTCGTTCTCATTAGGTGATGGCCTGCGCCCCGGTTGCCTGGCGGATGCCAACGATGCCGCGCAGTTTGGTGAGCTGGAGACGTTAGGTGAACTAACAAAGCGCGCCTGGGAACATGACGTACAGGTCATGATCGAAGGCCCCGGCCATGTGCCGTTGCACATGATCAAAGAGAATGTCGAAAAAGAACTGGAAGACTGTTTCGAAGCACCTTTTTACACCTTAGGCCCGTTGATTACCGACATCGCCCCAGCCTATGACCATATCACCTCGGCCATTGGTGCCGCCAATATCGGTTGGTACGGTACGGCCATGCTGTGTTACGTCACCCCCAAAGAGCATCTCGGTCTGCCCAACAAGCAGGACGTACGCGACGGTATTATCGCCTACAAGATCGCGGCCCACGGTTCGGATATCGCCAAAGGTTTCCCCGGTGCGCAGGTGCGTGATAACGCCTTATCCAAAGCGCGCTTTGAATTCCGCTGGGAAGACCAATTTAATTTGGGATTAGATCCGGAACGGGCGCGGGAATACCACGATGAGACCATGCCCAAGCAGGCGCATAAGGTTGCACACTTTTGCAGTATGTGTGGGCCGAATTTTTGCAGTATGAAAATCACACAAGACGTACGTAAATACGCCGAAGAAAATGGTTTTACCGAAGACGAAGTGTTGCAACAAGGTATGCAAAGTAAAGCCGTTGAGTTTGTGAAGTCAGGTGCGGAGATCTATAAAAAGGCCTGATGTCATTGCCTCGACCCGATACGGGAATCTATATGTAAAAGTCTGAGTAAAAAAAGCCCGCAAATGCGGGCTTTTTCAATACATTAGTATTTGACTCATGCAGCTTTAGAATTGTTATTTGTTATAGCTTTGCCTATGTCATTATTACTAACGCCAAGTGCGAGTAAAGATTTAATCAGTAAGTCCAATGACACGGAAGGGTCACCTGTCTCCATCTTTGCAACACGGGATTGGCTGGAATCTATTCTCACAGCCAGATCTTTTTGGGTTAAGCGGCGTTTAGTTCTTGCCTCTTTTAATCGTTTGGCTAGATTAAGTTTAAGCTCAATATAGGCCGCCTCTTCGTCGGTTAGTTCCAGAAATTCAGCAGCACTACCAACCTTCCAGCCACTAGCTTCAAGTTGTTTACGTTTAGCAGCTTTCACTGTCATATCTCCTGATTCTTTCTTTACATGTATCGATAATATGTTTGGGTGTCGCGTTGGTCTTTTTGTCGAAAATTTCCAGGATCACAATGGCGTCAGTATCGACTCGATAAACAATACGCCAGGTACACTTTTCATCATTAATCCGTAACTCATGGCAGCGTCGCCCAATCGTGGGCATCGGGCGAGATTGTGGCATTGCCAACCTCACCCCTTGCTGCAATTGCCTCAGTAAATAACCCGCTTCAAGACGAGCTTCTTGAGAAAATGGAGGTGTCCGTACCTCACCATGCAGCCAGACTAGATCCTTGTCATTTGGGCTCATGTAAATAAGAATATGTCAAATTCGACATATGCGCAAGGGAGAAGTGCAGGCTTGTTTGATATAAGGCGGTTTCCGGAACGGGCCCGTGAGTTTCCTGATGAGACCATGCCCAAGACGGCGCACAAGGTGAAGGTGAGACCAGTTATTACTGGTCGAGAAGCTGGCCTGGGCCACGCACATTTTTGTTCGATGTGTAGATCGAACTTTTGCAGTATGAAAATCACGCAAGACGTGCGCAAGTATGCCGAGGAACATGGACTAACCGAAGACGAGGCATTGCAACAAGGCCTAGAACAGAAGGCGGTTGAGTTTGTGACATCAGGTGCTGAAATTTATAAAAAAGCATAAGTTGAAAAAAGCCCGCAGATGCGGGCTTTTTACTTATGGAAAAAAAGTTTTTTTAACCAACTCCAAATATTTTGTTCAACCTCGTCAATTTTTTGATCCGTGTTTTCAAAATAAGCACGTCGACGTGCTTCTTCATTACGTCGACCATCGGCGATTTGTTCTGACGTCCATGTGTCAGACCAAATTATATTACCCCGGTATATCCAGTAATGCGATTTGCAAGCTTGTTGCCAATTTCCTATCGAAGGATAGAGGCTAGGTCCTCCGCGTGTATTTTTAAATTCCCATTCAGTTGGTCCCAGCGGGGTTCTGATTTTTGAACCGCACCCACAAACACATAGGTGTGCTGCGGTACAAAATTGTTCAGAAACGTATAAGATGCCAGGTGCGAGTTGTTTAGGCATGTAATGCACACGTTGTAGTTTAATCTTCATCAAATTCTTCACTCTCAACTATTTTAAGATCACTTATCCCAAAAAGTTGATGATAGTTGGTAATTTCATCATGATAAAAGCCTCGTAACTGTTTAAACCTTATTACAGCAAAACATGCGTTAAGAGCATTGAGTTCGCTAATTTGAATATTAGTTTTGTATATATCATCAGGGTTGTCGGTTCGTGGTGCTAGGTTCTTTTCAAGTAATCCCTGTGCCTTTACTGTGGGGTAGTATGTCATTCGTAGCATGCCGTTTATAGCACTTTGATTTCGGTTTAGCCCCATACCGACATCAATAAATGGAATACTCATAGAAGTAAGTAATTCAAATATACCAGCTCGTGAGGTCCCGTTGTCAACGCAAACAAAAGCGAAGGTCACACCGCTCAGATCATCCTGGCAAGAAGTATCAATAAACTTCGATGTTAAAGTAATACCTGTTCGGAAATTTTCATAGCGCGAATGATAGACTTCGGCCTTTTTTTTACCTAAGTCATCAACATTAAGTTCGCCAGGCGAACGAAAAGCAGTATGAACATGATAATAATCAGAATCGAAACCTCGAATTTCTTTAACTGGTGTCTTTACCATGAAATCGAGAGTATAAGCACCTGTGCCACCGAGACCAATTATGGCGATAATGTCATCTTTGACTTTGCTTGATAAATCTATTATTTCTGCTCTGCTGGTTAGTGTGTCATGAAATTTAAATACAGAATCAGACGCTACTTCCTCTACAATAGTAAATGTATATGGGGTAGAGTTAAATAACTCAATCGCAGGGCCAGATATTATAGAAACATAGCTTTCTATTTTTTCAAAAAAATCCTGAAACTTACCCGTCGCTCGAGGCTTGTTTGAAAAAGAACGCTGCACTATAACATCAGCACAAGCATCGGTTAATGTTAGCGTTGTTTGACCACCGCCTAGATTAGGGATTGGTAAGCCGTTAAGGCCATGAGGGACATCACCAGCAAAGTAAATCTGGTGATCGTCCTGTATGATTTTGACTTGGTCCACAAATACAAGCTTTGCGACTATAGCCCCGAACTGCTCTTGCCTGTTTGTATCGAGATATGGAATATCACGAATGATTAAGCAGTTACTGTCGAATGCTACAGCATAGCCTTTTTCTACCAAGCGACGGATATCGTCGTTATGACTGACCAGTTTCTGAAACATTGAATGTCATCCCCTCTTTGACTTTAACGGTTGAACCAGGCGATAAGATTCCTTCAGGCTTATTGCCGTGACCTCTTTTATATTTAACGGAATATGTAATATCAGGGTGTTGTGGGTAGTCAGGTACTTCAAGAGTAACTAGCTCTACATAGCTGATCTCATCCTTCGGCCACTCGTGAGGCGTACCCTCGACTACGATTGTTACGGTTTTTTGTTCTTCGCTCATGATAATAACCTCATACATTTTATGGTTTACAGTATGCTTGATATTTCAAGCACCGCAAGATAATTAAAGCAAGCAATGCTTGATGTGTCAAGCAATAATGAGCATTGCTTGATTTATCATGCAAATTAGCTTAATATTTCATTGGTTTAGAGAGATTTATTAAGATATGAACTCAAAATTAGGTGACAAATTACGGCAAATTAGAAAACTGAAAGGTTTTAGTCTGCGTGAAGTCGAATCTAAAACAGGTATTTCTAATGCTTATCTATCACAGCTCGAGAGAGGTAGTGCTAGTAATCCTTCACCAAAAAAGCTTAAATCACTAGCTGAGTGCTACGGTATCCCGTATGCTGACTTACTTAGTTTGGCTGGTTATTTACCAAAAGATAATGAGATTCAGCAGGGCTTATTTGCATCATCTGTTGATGCTAGATCTAACACTGCGTTGGGTTCAGCTATAAAGAATGCAGAACTATCAGAAGAAGAAGAAAGTTTAGTTGCTCAATACATAACTTTTTTAAAGTCACAAAGAAAGTGATTATGCTTACTTTATTAAATATGCTTAATAAAACATTGATTTATAATTATTATATGCTTAACTGTTGGTGGACAGACTAAATGGTAAGGTTTGGCAATGTTATGTGTACAGGCATGCATATTTCGGTTTCAAACATTGTAGTAAAAGTACCAGTTTGATTGGTACTTTTTTTGTCCCCAAATACTACAGAGTGGAGTCAGTAACTATGCAAAATAAGAAGGCAAAATATACGCCATGGACAATCCCGCAAACTGATTGGACACCGATCTTAGAAGGCATTGAAATTGATGAAGCAACTCGACAAGAGCTTGCTGAAGCAGTAAGAAGATTTGATACCTCAGAACTAGATAAACGGCTACGCACTTTCGATACTACTGTATCCAATGAAACAATGAGTAAATCAATTAAATAATTGAAGTGTTTGTTTGAGATGAGTATTTGTGGCTGAAAAAAATCAATTAGTATTTAGCACATTTAATATTGATGATCCTTTATCAACACTTCCACAGAACACGCAGATATCTTATCTACGTTGTTATTTAGCAGATTTATCTACAAAAACAGTAATTGAAGAATCAGAATATTTTGACAGGGATTACTTGGCAGAGTTTGCAGCATTTTACAGTGTAAGCTCAAAAGGTTATACAAATAGATGCCGCAGGCTACATTTTTTCTCTGAAAAAATCACACGTGACACAGTTAAACGTGCAGCAGGGAATGGAAAGCCTTCAGTAAAAAGACTGCAAGATTCATATTTAGGTTTCGTTGTTATAAGACCTATACCAGCCGCCCCACTAGGTCGAACAGTATTAGCCTGGTATCCAGATGACCAAGAAAAAGACATTCATATACCTAGAGTAAAGAATCCTTCCCGCACATATTTTGTACACGTCGCAGGAATAGAACTTTTTGTTGAAGGTTTAGCATGGCAGCAACAAGATACAGGTGTGGGCGCATGCGCGACAGTAAGCCTTTGGTCAATGCTACATTCATCTGCTTTTGATGATCATCATGCAATCCCAACAACTGCAGATATTACACGAGATGCACATAGTAAGCATTCTTTTGGAACAAGGGTCTTCCCATCTCAAGGTTTAAATTTTTATCAAATTTGCGATGCTATAAAGGAGCAAAATTTAGTACCACTTATTACTGAAGGTGACATCAAGATTGGAGCAAATATTTTAGGCTTCAGTAAAGAACGGTTTTCAAGTACTTGTGCATCATATATTAGATCTGGTTATCCAATATTGTTGATCGGGAATCTTGTGGGTGAAGGGAGTTCAGGTCATGCGATATGTGTCGTTGGTTACAGATCATGTGTGCCATCAGAAACAAATCCAATGTATCCAAGTTTGGCAGAGATAGGTATTGAATATGTATATATACATGATGATAACTTAGGGCCAAATGTTCGCTTTGAAATAGAATTACTACCAATACCACAAGCAGAAGAAGCAGAAGAAGCGGAAGAAGCAGAAGAAGCAGAAGAAGCAGAAGAAGCAGAAGAAGCAGAAGAAGCAGAAGAAGCGGAAGAAGCGGAAGAAGCGGAAGAAGCAGAAGAAGCAGAAGAAGCAGAAGAAGCAGAAGAAGCAGAAGAAGCAGAAGAAGAAAGTAACAATACTGAAATCATTATGTTGACCCCTAGTGCACCAATTCCTAGAAATAGTCAGCGTGACGAATGCCCTACGCAAGATTACAGTAGTTTTATTCCAACTCAGTTAATTGTGGCAGCACATAGTGAGATACGTACAAATCCAGAAACACTTCATAAAGCTGGGTTGAAAAATGCAACGTATATGTCACAAGTAATTAATATATTGGCTAAGAGAGCAGGCCAGCCATTATATGGTTTGGCAGTAACGTCACGATTTATTAAATTATCGACTTACTTTGGCTTAGAGCTAAATGAAAGATTGAAAGGTAATAGTAGGGTGTTGTCAAAAGTTAGAATGGCATTACATGAAAAAGTTGATCCAATGAGTTTGCATATTGGTGTTGTTAGAATTGGTTTGGATGATTCAACACCTTTAGTTGACATTTTATACGATACAACTGATAGCGATAGAAATCACCCTATTTTTTGCTATGTTGCATATTCAAGTCAAATTCCTACAATTATGGCAATTCTGGAGTCCAGTGGTCTGGGCCCATTTAAGGAATGTGTCAAAGCTTTTTGAATCTGAACCAATAAGGTTTAATGGGCACAGCGCCTTTTTAATATTGTAGGTAATAGGAATGCATGCAAGTCTCTACCTACCGATCATGATTAGCGCGAATTCCGGGGACAGTATACTTAATTGCCTCTAAAGAATAATTGAGGTCAGACCCTGACGACCCTGTAAATAATTCTGTGTAACTGCTCGTTCGGTCATGGCTAGAAACCCTTCGGTAACCGACCCTGATATTCCAGCATAAATCGATTCAACGCGACATTCCAGTGATGCAGCGGCATGGTCCAT
>CAJYAN010000006.1 GCA_913064945.1 uncultured Gammaproteobacteria bacterium
GTTTTTCGCCAGCTCCGCTGCCAGTGCTCTCATGTCCTTTTCGTTCATCGCTATACTCATTCCTTATTCTCCTGTAAATTAGAGTAATAATTAATGAGCAGTTACACAATTTAATTTACAGGCTCGATTACTTCGCTATTAGCCCCCTCTCCCTACGGGAGATGGCTGGCGTGAGGGAATAGCCAATAGACAACACATTGTTTTATAGATCCCCTCATCTTACCCTACACCTGAGGGGGACTAGGAATGTTTCATTTCTAGTATTGTGAATTTCATTTCAAAAAAGTTTGGCCTTGCTCCTGTCATTTCGAGCAACGCGAAGCAATCTCGAATTTAGTATGCGTTACGACTCCCCCACCCACTCATCACACTTAAATGAAGCCCCAACATCTTCCCCAAGTGTCTGAACCAGCTTCGGCAGTATTAGTCCCATGCTCTCCATCAACTTATACGGCGGATTAATGACAACCATGCCCGCTGCCGACATCCCGAGGCCACGCATATCTTCAGTGATGGCCAATTCAAAGCGCTGAATCTTTTTAATCCCAGAGGCATTAAATTTGGCCTCTAACTTTTCAATGCGTTTACGGTCTACTACCGGATACCAGATGGCATAGACCCCGGTAGGAAATTTTTTGTGCGCCTTAATAACCGTATTCAGTATTTGATCATAGTCCGTTTTGATTTCATAGGGAGGATCAATCAGAACCAGGCCCCGGCGAGACACCGGCGGTAGCAGGGACAGCAGACCTTTATAGCCATCCTCACGCATGACCTTGATACGATCATCCTCATAGGTATTCTTCACCAGGGTCTCCGCATCAGCCGGGTGAAGTTCGAACAACCAGGCACGATCCTTCCTTCGCAGTAGATGCAAGGCGATCATTGGTGAGCCGGGGTAATGCAGTAACTTGCCGGAAGGATTGTATTTGCGTAGCACATCGAAATATGTAGATAGATCCGGCCAGTCCTCAACCTTGAGCCTGCCTATACCCTGAGTGTATTCCTGTAACTTAGACGCCTGATCTGAGCTAAGATTATAAAGCCCCGCCCCGGCATGGGTATCGATATAATCAAAGGGACTGTCTTTCTTGATCAAATGTTCAAGGATCTCAATAACGACAATATGCTTGATGACGTCAGCGAAGTTCCCAGCGTGGAAGGAGTGGCGGTAGCTTAACAAAATAATTCCAGTTTAATCCATGGCAGTTAAGTTAAGACGCATAAACTCCGTCCCCTTTTACCCTACATAAGCTTGTTATTAAGGCTTGCTAATAAATTTTCAAAAATCTCTGTCATATGCAGATAAGGCAAAAAGTGTCCCCTCTCGGGCATGATAATTAGCTGACTATCAGGCAGTAATGCAGCAAGTTTTCTTCCCAGAATACAGGGTACATGCGAATCTCTTTCACCATGCCAGTGTATGGTGGGGATTTTTATGTCTGCGGCTATAAAACCCCAGGGGTGATTGAATAATTCCACTTCACGCGCTATGTGATATGATCCCTGATTAGAAGCTTCCTGAAGTGCTCTCAATATCTTTTCACGGAATTCCTGAGAAGAGAACAATTCAGCTTCACACGGCTCTAGTTGTGTCGCAAATTGATTAAAAAAACGTTCAGGATTACGTAACATTCCACGAACCATAATAGAGGAAAGCATCCTCAGCACTTGTGGAAATTTACGTGCGAGTTTATGTGACATTTTATAAAGAGGGATCATCCCATCAAAATCTTCAGCAGAATGTGCTGTAACTCCACAGCTTATAAGCAACAATCGTTCGATTCTTTCCGGAATAGCGTAAGCCACAGCTTTTGCAAATAGCCCACCCATTACATAACCGGCTATACTAAATTTATCTAACTGCAAAGTATCTGCCAGTGTTTCAATGTCCTGAACATAATCAAGAACACTGTCTAGGTGTTTTGGATCTGAGAGTCCAAAGCCAGGTCGGTCAGGTGCTATCAGACGTATGCCTTTTTCTAATGCTGCTTGCGCCGCAAGATTTTCTATTTCAATCCGGCAGCCACGAACACTATGCAAAAAAATAACTGGCACGCCATCAACTCGACCATATTCCTGGAAAGCAAGAATGCGACCATCTGGTAACTTAATCGTCCTCGTATTGCTATCGTTATCCGACAATGTTGATCTATGACCTAACAATCGCATAGAATCCCGTACATTCTCACCTGGTCCAACAAGGACTAATCTAATCAGTTCCGACTGTCTGTTCAAACCTGTTTTACTTAATATCGCCTTTACCTGTGAACGTACAGTATGTTCACTAGTCTTTCTTTTATTGACAATCTCCTTGATACTGTAACCTCGCACCAGTAATGCAGCAATTTCACTTTCTTTATTAGTCAGACTATATAGCGCGCTAAAAGAGGATGGCAAAATAAACGGCTGTGATTTTGGGCGTGAAACAAACATTGCAACATGCGAAGAATCACTCATATCGCTACCCTTAATAGGACTCAGGTATACCATTATGTTATTTGACTCATCAGAGCCATGAGAAAGCATCAACGCAAGATCACTCTTTGAAGATGGCGCGCTATGCGCCATCTTTTCAATTGCACTACGCAAATTCCTGGAAGTGGATTCATTGACAGATTCTATTCGTCGCTTATCAACATAAAGCAACTCACCGCTTTCTAGTAGCGACAAAGCCTGGCTATTACATTCAATAATTTCTGCATTAGCATTAACGATAATAACTGAAACAGGAAGGCGGTTTATTAACGTGACAATCATGTCTTTTTGTTCTTCATAATCTACCAGTCGCTTTGACACCAGTAATGCATTTTTAAAATGAGAAAGTAAAACAGGCGAAACATTACTAAGCGAAAGGGAATTTTGTTGTTCTGGTTTATCTGGCTCCAGACTAGGGAGATACTGTAAAGCTGTAGCCAACGAAAAATTAGTTCGTGCATTTCCGAATAGGGATGCTAAATTTTCACTTCGAATTATATCACTGTTATCTGCCTGTTCAGAATCAACTGTATCGACAAAATTTGCCAGTGCATGTAGCAATTCAGGCCATTGTTCAGGATCGGCGGCAGTCGTGTAAATAAGACCGATCATTTTATGTATATTAAACTCATTATTCATATTAGACTACTAACTACATTAAACCAATTCAATACAAAGGGTTAAATGGGGTCAACGACTGACCGATCCCCTCAAAATCATACATAACCACATGACTCACTGTGCTGTAGCTGGAGTTGTCTCATTGCTTCAATAAACTCTGATTTCAAAAAATCATCCGCTCCTCGCTTAATGACCTCAAGGCCCAGAAAAAAAGTTGAAAGCACCTTTTCAGTTTTCACGGTATTTGCCTGATAATGTCGATGCCACTGTTTTAACCCGGCGATCTTGCCAATCAGCCAGACAGCAAATGTCGTCAGATGCGCTACCAATAACAGGTTTTCATAGCGGCAGGTGGTGGTGCGACGAGCTTCGTTAACCGCAAATCCCCAACGACTGATCTTGATGTCACGAAAGCCCTCTTCAATCTTCGTACGTGTTTTGTATAAATGAAAAATCTGTGAAATATTGGCATATCGTTTATCAAGTGAGGCGACAAGCAGCCATGTCGTGCGTTCACGATGCACGTTCCTCTCAGAGTATTTCATCGCGCAACGTTCACCAAAAACCGTTTTCTTGATGCAGCCTTGTTTACTGTTTTTTAGTAAATAAGCGTGACATCTCAGCGAGTTGTTACGCAACAGATCGATTTCACCTAAATAACGCCTGCGTGTTGTCGCCATCTCAAATACTTCCTCGACGCGTATCCACTCTTCCTCTCCTGGTGCAGACAACATCATATGCCCATCGACGCGGCCTACAAAATCCCACCCCATCTCTTCGATAGCACGAAACCACGGTGTGCGAAAACCGGCATCCGTCACGACGATAGGGTGACAGTGGTCTGGTAATATAGCGTTGAGTCGCATAAGAAAACGTTTGTGTACCTGCGGATTCCCATTGTGACGTTGGTGATGACTCTCTTCATAGAGCGTTAATGCCCGACCATCAACCGGAATAGAGACCCACAGAAGATGAAATTCGCGATCAGCACTTAGATCTGACCAATCAATATGGATGGCTGGCCGACGTTGTGCACCAATCATGTGGGTTGCCATGGCTTTGTAAATGACAGAACGGTCTTGATGCATCGCTGCTCTGCCTATTAAACGATCAGCACGTTTAATATTGTGTTTGGTTTTAGTTTGATTACATATGGCACAGCCCAGACCCGTCACGGACAATTTCTTGCCGTTCATTAATGCTGTGGTAGCTAGTATCAATGTTGTCATTCGCTTCTTATGAACCTCTTGACAGTGCTTCCTTCAAATGCGTATTAAGTAATTGGGTGGCATGCATGTTGTTTTCCTTATATTAACCTCAGCACCTAATACAAGATCAAAAAATACCATGCGTGTCCACCTGATCATTTTTTATACCTAAATTATTGTTTTTGACCGCTTTTTTTAGGGATGCCTCAGAGTCAGAGAACAATTATTGCTTATAGACTCCATAATATACCCCATCCTCGTCCACTCTTTATTTTTTCTTCTTCGCCTTCTCAAGTACTTCCTGCGCCTGTTTCTTGATCCGAAACATTAACTTACTCTGCTGTTCTTTTTGCTCTTCTTCCTGACGCATCTGCTCCACGACTTTCAATTCAAGTTCGCGACGTATTTGTTCCTGTCGTATTCTTTCCTGGAGTTGTTTTTTGCTTTGTTCGTCAATATCCAGTTGCATAAAACGTTCGGCTTCACGGACGACATATTTCCCCAGGTCGTCCAGCATGCTCTCGTTCACCTGTCTGGGTAGAAGCATAATTTTACGAACACCCAGTTTTTCGAAATTACGGATCCATAGAATAATGTTGCCGTTTTCAATATCAGCATTGAACTGGAAGGTGATTGGAATAATATTTTCGACGCTGATCTCCGCCGCGACGACGTTGTGCATATCGTCTTTGATCTGGCTGGTCTTGTAGCGTAGGCGGCACTGGTGCATGAACTCATTGAGTTTATCGTAGGTCTTCTTACCCTCAACTCGAAACACCACCTCGCCCGGTGACTGACAGTAACAGCGAAAAGCGACCTGCTGCATCTTGTCACGACTGTCGGCTTCCATGCTGTAGTTTTCCTGTTTCAGGGAAGCCAGCTGCACACCGCCGGGGAGTTCATAGGTAAACTTGAGGTCGGGCTTGATATAATTGAGCTGTTCCGTCAGTTCATTGAGATAGGTATAGACCTGCTCCAGCCGGGGGCGGATCTCCTGCTGGTAAAATTCCTGTTGTTGTTGTTCACGCTGTCGCTGTGCATCTTCACGCGCACGCTGCTCGGCGGACTGCTTTTTTAAATCGTCCAGAACACCCATTGACAACCCTTCTCCCCGGTGGCTCCCTTGTTATATCGGGCCGTTTGAATTTTTCTAAACAAATGCCCGGATTGTGCCAAGCATCGCATAATAGAGTGTTTAAATACAATAACTTATGTGATAATCTTGGTCAAACCCCATGGGAAACTTTATGCTCACTTTACGCACGCTTGCTCAAAAATTCACCTTTCTACTGATGGTTATGCTACTTAGCGGGCTGGCCACAAATAGCGATGCCGCCGATAATCAACGCTATTACGACATCGAGATGGTGATATTTCAGAATAATGATGCGTTAAAGACGTTACCGGAGCTAATTCCCGAGCCACAGCCGCTTAAAATGCCAGAACACTATATCCAGTTGGGGTCGCCTGATCCCAATCCCCCGGCGGAATTTATTCCTGATTATTATTTCAGACTGCTGCCCGATAGCGATTATCAACTCTCTAACGCGGCAGCAAAAATTGCCGCTTCAAAGAAGTATCGGCTCCTGACGCACCTTGCCTGGCGTCAACCGGGTCTGGAGAGTAGCGTCGCTGTACCCGTGTATTTTCAACAGACCATTCTCCCGGAGACGGCCCCGGCAACGACGGCACCAGCCGACGCCGCCGGGCAGGCAGCCACAACACCACCGCTATATACCCAGGCAACCCTGCAAGGTTTAATCACTGTGAGCCTATCGCGTTACCTGCATGTGGAGACGACATTACGCTTTGAGGCCGATGGCCTGGCTCCATTACCCGCCCCGGCTGAGACCATCGACGTCCCTGTTGCGGCAACCGAGGCGGTCGTAAAGACCCGTCCTACCTCTGTCGTCTATGTCACCACACAGAGTCGTCGTATGCGCAGCAAGGAATTACACTATATTGATCACCCGGTTATCGGCATGCTGGTATTGATCACGCCCGTCGATGTGCCTAAACAGCCGGCTAAATCACCAACCCGCCGCAAGTAAGCATTTCACTTCGGTTGCGCCTGGGCTGAAGGCAAATCGCGCACACTGGCTGAGATAATCAACGCTTTATAACAGGGCAATAACTTTCTCCAAGAGCGTACGCACATCGGCCATGCCCTTTTGCAGATTTTTATCGATCTCTTCCATGGTAATCTCCGCCGGGCCTTTACCCGCCGCCATGTTGGCGACGACGCAAATACTGGCATAACAAAGGTCCAGCTCTCGCGCCAGAGAGGCCTCGGGCATACCTGTCATACCCACCAGGTCACAACCGTCGCTTTCCAGACGTTTAACCTCGGCGGTGGTTTCAAGACGCGGCCCCTGTGTAGCCGCGTATGTCGCGGGCCTGATGAGTGGAATACCGGCGACCTCGGCGGCTTTTATAATCTGCTGCCGTAATTCCTCGCAATACGGATTGGTAAAATCAATATGTACAACCTGGGTGAGACCTTCTTCAAAAAAGGTATTAATACGAGACCAGGTGTAATCAATTATTTGATCAGGCAGGACCAGGGCTTCGGGGACCATCTTTTCGGTAATCCCCCCAACCGCATTGACGGCTATGATCTTTTCAACACCGGCATCTTTCAGGGCCGCGATATTGGCGCGGTAATTGATTTTGTGTGGTGGGATGGTATGACCATAACCATGCCGCGCCAGAAATATAATCTCATGACCCGCCAGGAGACCATGTGTCATAGGCCCTGAGGGTTCACCGAAATCGGTATGTACCAATTCGCGGTTGACGATCTCCAGATTTGTTAATGACGTGAGTCCGGTGCCACCAATAATTGCAATTTTACTCATAATATTTTACATCCCGTGAACGGCATAAATTTCAAAAAGATTACGGAAGTAGCCCTTGTAGTCCATGCCACAGCCAAACACATAGCGATTGGGTAATTCCAGACCAACATAGTCCGCCTCAATGGCGTGTGGACGGCCATGATGCTTAATCGTGAGGACGGCGGTGCGTACGGATGCGGCATTATTATCTTTACAATACGCAACGATTTCCTTCAGTGTAATACCTTCATCAAGAATATCATCAATAATCAGGACATGCCGACCTTCAAGTGACTTGCTCGGTTTTACACGCCAATCCAGAACACCACCACTCGTCTTCTCCTGGTAACGCGTGGCATGAATATAGTCTATCTCAAGTAAAAAATTCATGTGTTCGAGCAACATACAGGACGGGATTAGACCGCCCGTCATGACACACAGTACCAGCGGTGTCTTATCCTGCAGGTCTTTTTCAATCCTGGCGGACATGTGTTTTACCGCAGCCTGAACTTCGAGCTTGGTGAACAGGCAGTCGGCACTGGCCAGGACGTCGGTAAATGATTCGCTCATAATAGGATCCTATGCAGTCGTGGTCGCGTCATTTTCAATATGCAGCGTCCGGGTCGGAAAGGCAATCTCGGCATCATGCCGGCTGATAATTTCAGCGATTTTGAGCAGGACATCCTGCTTAACGACGTGGAATTCTTTCCAGTTTGTGGTTTTTGTAAAGGTATAAATAAAGAAATCCAGTGACGATGCCCCGAAGGAAGTAAAATTAACCATTAGCGTCTGTTGCGTATCAATATCCTGGTGTGAATGCAGCATGCTTTTTATATCGTTCAGAATTGGTTCGACCTTGGTAATATCCTCGTAGCGCAGGCCAATGGTCTCATTGATGCGCCGATTTGTCATACGTGAGGGATTCTCAACCGATATACGGGCAAACGTCGAATTGGGAATATACAGGGGGCGCTTGTCAAACGTGCGTATGCGACTCAGACGCCAGCCGATATTCTCTACCGTCCCCTCAATGTTTTGATCCGGTGAACGTATCCAGTCCCCGACCGAAAAGGGTCGGTCGAGAAAGATCATTAGCCCCCCAAAAAAATTCGCCAGCAAGTCCTTGGCGGCAAAACCAACGGCAAGGCCACCAATGCCGCCAAACGTCAGCACCGCAGAAATATTGATACCCACAGTCTGCAAGGTGATTAACAGGGTCGAGATAACGACTGAAATACGCAATAACTGGGTTATAGCGTGCGACGTGGTTTTATCTAAAAACTTGCTGGCCTTTTCCGCCGAATCGATCATGTTTTTTTCGACAAAATTGATAAACTTGACGACGACCCAGGCGACAACAATGATCACGACCAATTGACGAAGCAAGGCACTATATTGAAAATGAAAGACATCCCCGGCGAAGCTCATGCCGAAGACCCAGATCAACACAGACGTCGGCCCCATTAATGCCTGTAGTAAGGCATCATCCCACAGCGAAGCGGAATCCTTTGTCTTGCTATATAAAAACCGCAAAACCCGTTTATGAAAAAAATCTACCAGCAAGGCGATAAAGATAATCGCAAATACCTTGACCATCCAGATCTTGTCCTGTGGCAGATCATGTAGCAACTGATTCAATGTCGATAAATCCATACTCAATACCTTAAACTGTAAGCTCGGTTAATTCTGCAACCAATCGGCAGGCATGTTGCCAACTACGCTTATATTCATCACTTTCGTGATCGTACACATCCAGCCCTCTCAGTAATTCGATACGCTGTTGCGATTCACTGCTGATGCCGTATTTTAAACTATCCAGAGTGGCGACAACTGCCTCACGCTGATTACAGATTAAGACCATATCACAACCCGCCTCTATCGCTGCTAGTGCTCTATCCGGAATAGCCTCAGCGACAATACTGGCCCCTTCCATACTCAGGTCATCACTAATGATTAAGCCTTCAAAGCCGATTTTTTTGCGTAAAATTTCCTGCAACCACTGTGCGGAAAAACAGGCGGGCTGGATATCAACCTGTGAATAGATGACGTGTGCCGGCATAATGGCCGTTAACATATCATTATACAGGCGTGTATAGGGAATGACATCGTGCTGCAGGATACTCTCAAGCTCACGTTCGTCTTGCGGAATCGCAATATGTGAATCTTCACGAGCCCAACCATGACCCGGGAAGTGTTTACCCGTCGCGGCCATGCCCGCGGCATTCATACCCTTAATATAATCCCCTGCGATGCGCGCGACTTTTTCCGGGTCCTGGTGAAACGCGCGATCACCAATGACCTGACTCCGACCATAATCCAGGTCCAGCACGGGGGCAAAACTGAAATCGATCCCCACTGCCCGCAGTTCGGCCGCCATGAGCCAACCATGGTGAAAGGCATGATTCAACGCATCTTCCGGGTGCTCATCATAGGCAAGTCCGATCGTGTTGACCGCGGGTAAGACGGTGAACCCATTACGAAAACGCTGTACCCTGCCACCCTCATGATCAACGGCAATCAACAACGCTGATTGACGAAGTGCTTTAATCGTACGCGTCAGTTCACGGATCTGTTCACGTGATTCAAAATTACGTGAAAAATAGATTACCCCACCGACCAGCGGATGTTGGAGGATTTCCCGGTCTTCTGCCGTTAGCTCAAAACCTTCGATATCGATAAACAGTGGACCTAACATCAGCTATTGGACTCCCTGGATTGCACGTCATCAATAATATCCACCACCGTGCCAACCTCGACACGGGCGAAGAGATCGATGACATCTGCATTTTTCATTTTGATACAACCATGCGATGACGGTACTCCCATAATGTCGGCGTCCGGACTACCATGGATGTAAATATAGCGACGCATGGTATCGACATTGCCGAGGCGGTTTCGGCCTGGTTCTTTACCACTTAGCCATAGAATGCGCGTCAGGATCCAGTCGCGCTCTGGAAATTCCTGCCGCAGCGCCTCACTAAATGTTTCCCCCGTGGGACGTCGGGCCCTGAAGACGGTGTTCGCCCTGGCATCTTCACCAATCTTGGCCCGTATAATGTGTCGACCGCGTGGCGTACATTCACTACCATTGATTTCACCCACGCCATTACTGGCGGTGGATATGTCATATCGACAAATAAGTTCATCGGCGGCAAACAATTCCAGTTGTTGTCGAGGAATATTGATTTTGATGTGTTGCTGTCTCATTACAATAGTTGAAATTTACTTATCCCAGGTCGTATACGGATGTTTAACAAGGCAGACATTATAATAACGCGCATCATCAGAGACCTCTTGTCCTGCCCATTCAGGCATATCGAAGACCTCATCGACTGAGTCGAGCTCTATTTCCGCAACAAGTAAACCGACATTTTTACCCTGAAATTCGTCAATCTCCCACTTTTTATTACCAAACATAACATCATGTCGCGCCTTAACGATGAGTGGCTTATCACAGAGAGACTCCAGCATTTCTCTGGCATCTGTCAATGGAATCTCATACTCATACTCATCACGGGTCACATCGAGTGTTGCACTTTTAATATTAATAAATGCCTGCTCACCTTCTATGCGTACTCGCACGGATGCCTGCGTTGAACCTATCAGGTAGCCCTGAACAAACTGGCGCGAGCGTTTTATAGACTGACGCCAGGTATCGTTTTTCAGCAGAAATTTCTTTTCAATCTCCCTGGCCATTAGCGTGTAAACAGGGCAATTGATTCAACATGTGACGTCTGTGGAAACATATCCATAACACCCGCCTTTTGTAATTTAAAACCCAACGCTTCGACCAGGATTTTGGCGTCCCTGGCCAGTGTAGCCGGATTACAGGAGACATAGACAATACGTTCAATTTTTTTATGTACAACCTTGGGTAATATCTGCATGGCACCACTGCGCGGTGGATCTAGAAACAGCTTATTATATTCCTCAGGTAATTGCTTTTTAATTAAATCCGTCTCATCAAATAAATCAGCGGTATAGAACTGAATATTCTCAATACCATTTCGCTGTGCATTTTGCAGGGCACGTTCAACCAGACCCTTATCGCCTTCAAAGGCCGTAATCTGTGCGACCTGCTTTGCGATAGGCAGTGAAAAATTTCCCAGACCGGAAAACAGTTCCAGCACTTTGTCGTTGCTATCCAGCTCCAGTAATTCCAGCGCCTGTGCGACCATGCGGGCATTGATGGTTTGATTGACCTGGGTAAAGTCTGACGGCTGAAACTCAAAGCTGACATCATAGGGGGCAATATCATATTGCAGCGTAACGGATTCCGGATACAACAGACAAATGGAGTCAGGTCCACTGCGTTGTGAATATATTGCCACCCCATGTTCTTTAGCAAAGGCCAGTAATTTATTTATGTCCTCTTCTGTTAGATCAAACATGTGGCGTATGACATAGGCATTTATGGCACTGGTTGCCGCCACTTCAATCTGCGGCACTTTATCCGGATTCGATAAGCTGGCAATAAGTGTGGCAAACGCAGGCAACAGACTGGAGACATCGGTTGGTAATATTTCGCAGTGTGTCATGTCGGCGATAAAGGGTTTACGCTTTTCGCGAAAACCGACCAGGACACGGTCTTTCTTTTTTACCCACTTGGCACCCAGGCGCGCCTTGGTACGGTAACCCCAGTGCTCGGCACTATCCAGCGGCGGGAGCAACGTGGGGATAGTAATACCGCCAACATGTTTTAAGGAATCCAGTAACTGCTTTTCCTTGTACTGAATCTGACGCTCGGCCTTAATGTGCTGAAAACTACAACCACCACACATGCCAAAATATTCACAGTGCGGCTGAACACGATCCGGCGAAGCCTCCAGGATCTCCACCAGCTCACCTTCGTCAAAGTTGCGTTTGCGGCGCTGGTAACGGAATGAGACCCGTTCACCCGGCAAGGCACCATCGATAAAGACGGTTTTATTATCAATGCGCGCCACACCCTGCGCCTCATGTGTCAGGTCGACGACCTCGGCTATATATATAGTAGTATCATGTTTCATCAGGCGGGAAAGACATCCGTTGAGAGATAACGATCACCGCGGTCACAGACAATCGTCACCACCACGGCATTATCGACCGACTCGGCCACTTTAATCGCGGCGGCGATAGCGCCTCCTGAAGAGATGCCACAGAAAATACCTTCTTCACTAGCCATCTGGCGTGTGCATTGTTCGGCCTCCTGTTGTGAGACTTCCATAATGGTGTCGACACGACTGGCCTCGAAGATACTCGGCAAATATTCCCGGGGCCAGCGACGAATACCGGGAATTTTTGCACCTTCGGCCGGTTGAACGCCGACAATCTGCACTGCCGCATTTTGTTCTTTTAGATAGCGCGAGGTTCCCATAATGGTGCCCGTCGTGCCCATAGCACTGACAAAATGCGTCACCGTAGCCTGGGTATCACGCCATATCTCCGGTCCGGTACTCTCATAATGCGCCAGCGGATTGTCCGGATTGGAAAATTGATCCAGAACTTTACCCTTGCCCTGTGCTGCCATTTCAAGCGCCAGGTCTCTGGCACCTTCCATACTCGCTTCGGCACTGACCAGGATCAGTTCGGCACCATAGGCCTTCATAATGGCACGACGTTCCGCGCTCATATTCTCCGGCATAATCAGCACCATTTTATAACCCTTTATCGCCGCCGCCATGGCCAGCGCAATGCCCGTATTACCACTCGTGGCCTCGATAAGAGTATCACCGGGTTTGATCTCACCACGTGACTCCGCATGCAGGATCATACTCAGTGCCGGTCTGTCTTTAACCGAACCCGCAGGATTGTTTCCTTCCAGCTTGGCCAAGACACAACTCCCTGTCGAACGAACCAGTCTTTGCAGACGGACCAGTGGTGTATTGCCTATAAATTGTTCTATTGTCGGGAAATTCTGTTTCATGCGGTTACCAAAATGAATTATTCATATTAAACTTGATGCTTACTTTAACCAACCTGCTGCAGAACGCCAAGATACAAGATGGATATATTTAACGAAAAGCTGGCCCTTGAGAAAGTCGATGGTAATCGTGCCTTAATGCTGGAATTATTTGCCATGATGGTCAGCGAATTACCCAAAAACATGGCTCAGCTGGAGTCTGCCCTGCAAATCGGTAACAAAGAAGAATGCTGGAATATCGCGCATAAAATCACTGGTGCCACTGCTTATTGTGGGGTTCCCAGTCTGCAGTCCAGCGCCCGGGCGCTGGAAAATAGCATCCGAAAAGACCTGAACGATGTTGCAACACGCTTTACCAGTGTGCAGAAGGACGTCCTGGCAGTGATTCATTACCACCAGGAACACCTGCTCTAAACCGCTGCGCGCGCCCGCTGCATCAAGGTCTTCATCTTTTTGACAGCACTTTCCAGTCCAATAAACAGACTTTCGCTCACAATCGAATGACCAATATTTAATTCATTCACATCAGCGATGGCGGCAATCGTACTAACATTTTCATAATCCAGACCATGCCCGGCATTAACGATAAATCCCAGCGCCCTGGCATGGTCAACAGCCGCCAGGATACGATTAAATTCCTGCTGACGTTCAGATGGCGTGTTCGCATCAGCAAAATGCCCTGTATGAATCTCCACGACAGGCGCACCTGTCCTGGCGGCCGCATCCAGTTGCGCCATATCCGCATCAATAAACAATGAGACACGAGTATCATTGTCTGCCAGTCTATGGCAGGCATTGCGAATCGGTGCCTCAAAGCGGATGACATCCAGACCACCTTCAGTCGTCAATTCCTCACGTCGCTCAGGGACCAGGCAACACTCTTCTGGTTGTATCTCAAGCGCAATCCTCAGCATTTCGTCGGTCACCGCCATTTCGAGATTCATTCGAGTTTGAAGTGCCGCTTTTAGCTGCCGAACGTCCTGGTCCTGAATATGGCGACGGTCTTCACGTAAGTGAATGGTAATGGCGTCGGCACCAGCCTGCTCACAAATCCGGGCGGCATTAAGAACATCGGGATAGGAAGTACCGCGCGCCTGGCGCAGACTGGCAATATGATCGATATTGACACCCAGTAAAATGCTATTTGCGTGCATATTAATTACCTGCTGTTTTTGCAAACAAGTCACGACTCTTCAAAGGTCTATCTCCCAGATAGTGTTGTAATATTCGTCGCATGAGTTTTTTTGTTTCAAGCTGTGTCTTTTCATCCGAGAAGTCATCAGCGGCAAAGGCGAGGAGGCTTTTGCCACTCACCAGGAGTTCAGAACGTTGTCCGGGAGCTGCTGCCATAACCCCTTCACCCGGCGAAACGACATACATTAATTCATCCTCTAGCGCGCGTCCATCGACCGTACAGGTAAAATCTGCACCGTAGCCAATTTCATCGAGTAATGTTTTTTCGAAACGTCGTAATAGCGGCTCCGGCTTATCAACCTCAGCCAGAGCAAACACGATTTGCTTATAGCTATCGAACAATTGAGGATGTTGATCATGTTTGTGCAATAGACGCAGTAAAAGTTCATTGATGTAATAGCCACAAAATATATTCTTCTGACCTGCGATAGACGTCGAACGATTTACATCGGCCTGCACCAGGGTCATTAATTCTGACCTACCGCTATAGGCCACATCCAGCATGTTAAACAATTGCAGATTCAGATAAAACTTTGATTTATTGGATTTTGCGCCTTTAGCGACCACCGACACCACGCCCTGCTCGCGAGTAAACAAATCGATAATATAACTGGATTCTTTATAGGCACGTTTGTGCAGAATATAAGCCAGGTCCTCGAATCGTTCAGGCACCGTCGTTAGCCGTTCTCGTCGTGATAGCCTAGCTGATTTAACAGGTTCTCACTATCGATCCAGCCTTCCTTAATTTTAATCCAGACATTTAGAAATACTTTTTTATGAAAATAGGCTTCCATATCCTTGCGCGCCAGGGTGCTGATCTTTTTCAGTTTCTCACCCTTTTTGCCAATAATAATGCGTTTCTGTCCTTCCCGTGCCACCCAGATCGTACAATAGATTTTTACCAGTCTTTTGTCGACGTCAATTTTATCAACAACAACACCAACCTGGTAAGGAATTTCCTGCGCCAGCATGCGGAAGAGTTTTTCACGGACGATCTCGGCAGAAATAAAAGTATCGGACTTATCGGTATCATACTCGGCAGGATAGTATTGCCCCTCAAAAGATAAGTAGGCCTGTAATTCCTCTTCGAGGCTGGCGACACCATCTCCTTTGAGACTGGAAACCAGCAGGACTTTCTCAAAGTTTGCCTTACTGCCAATACGCTGTAAAAAAGGTAACAGCTCTTCCTTGTTAGGCATTAAATCGACTTTATTGACGACTAGCAGGACCGGGATACTGGTTGATTTAAATCGCTCAACGATACTTTCATCCTCGTCCGACCATTTTCCGGCCTCCACGATAAACAGATTAACATCCGCATCTTCAATGGCTGCATAGGACGTTCGATTCATTCTTTGATTAAGAATGGAACCTTTATGTTCATGATGTATACCCGGCGTATCGGCATAGATAAACTGGTGTGTCTCCGTCGTTTTAATGCCCAGGATGCGGTTACGAGTCGTTTGTGGTTTATTCGAAGTAATACTAATCTTTTTACCAATGAGCTGGTTTAGCAACGTGGATTTACCCACATTTGGTCGACCAATGATGGCAATGAAACCGCTTTTAAAAACCACTTCACTCATGTGTGACTCGCTGATACATTTTTTCGGCGGCATCCTGTTCGGCCACTTTACGACTACCACCTTCTCCCTGCGTCTCTAGCTGCAGGCTATTGATCCGGCATTCGATGGTAAAGTGCTGTTTGTGCGCTGGTCCAGTGACCTCAGTTACCTGGTACTCCGGCAGGTCAATATTGCGCGCCTGAAGATACTCCTGTAAACGCGTCTTGGGATCCTTGATGATTTTCTCTGGATTGCTATCAGCCAGCGGCTCGATAAACAACCTCAATATCACTGCTTCTACTGTATGCAAATCCGCGTCAATATAGATTGCGCCAATAATCGACTCAAGAACATCAGCCAGGATAGAGGCTCGGCGACGGCTTCCGGATTTAAGTTCACCAGGTCCGAAGACAATATACTCGCCAAGACCGAGGCCTCTGGATAACCTTGCCAGGGTTTCGCCTTTAACGACCTGTGATCGTAGCCGCGTCAGCTCGCCCTCAGTGGCATTTTTAAAACGATTATACAACTCTCGGGACACCACCATACCAAGAACAGAGTCGCCCAAAAATTCGAGACGTTCGTAATGATCTTTGGCTGCACTTCGATGCGTTAATGCCTGCTCCAGCAGCTTGTTATTTTTAAACGTATAACCGAGCTGCGCCTCGAGCTTGCTAATATCTTGCATTGGTCGTCGGAATCGTTACGGCCTTGTTAAATCGTGCAACGATGTCCAGATTTGAAATAATATTTTCCCGCACCTCATAATCTATTTCAATTCTGATCTCATTTTTAGCCTTGGTAACATAAATATCATTTTTAGTAATATCCGATACCATATTGATATCCATACGACGCCATAACATTTCCTTTATTTCGGAAAGTGACTTATTGGCCAATCCTGGTTCTTTTGTCATAGAGTCCAGCGATGAGTATGAATTAAAACCACTAATATAGACGGGAATAATCTTCATGGTGAGGAAGACCGTAAATCCAAGAGCGGACAGTATGATCAGCCAACTGATCATGGTTAGTCCCTGCTGCTGTCTGATATGCTTCATTATCGACTATCTCCTAGTGAATGACAGTACCGAGTCGTTTCAGTTTCAGCCCACCGGCAGACGACCAGTTCATCCAGATTAAAAATGCCTGTCCAATCAGATTCTTGTCTGGCACAAAACCCCAATAACGACTATCTCGACTATTGTCCCGGTTATCGCCCATGGCGAAATAACTATGTGCAGGCACCTTGATGACAAAATCTCCGGTGCCAACGATATCGGTTTTCAGAATATCGTGTTGTACCGTTTTGAGGTCTTCATGAAACCGCTGATACTGCACATAACTGCCATCCTGATGATAAGTGCCTACATTCTGCTGGGGCATTTTCTTACCATTAATATAGATAACTTTATTGTAATATGCGACCTCATCCCCCGGCACACCAATGATTCGTTTGATATAGTCGACACTCGGGTCTTCCGGATAACGAAAAACCACGACATCACCGCGATGTGGTGTGCCTGAACCAAAAACCTTTTTATTCCAGACCGGGATACGAATCCCGTAAGCGAATTTATTGACGAGAATAAAGTCACCCACTTCTAAGGTTGGTAACATTGAGCCTGAGGGGATACGAAAGGGTTCAGCGATAAAGCCGCGCAATAAGAACACAATCAGGACAACGGGAAAGAGGAATTTTGCATATTCCAGAATAACCGGCTCTTTTATCGTCTGTTCTTCATTGTGTTCCTGTCCCGCCGACCGTTTCCTGGCAAACAACAAAGTGTCTAGCAGCCAAATCAGGCCGGTCACAACAACCAATACGAGTAATACCAGTGAAAAATCTATATTCATTATTCTTTTCCTAAGTTTAATACAGCAAGAAATGCCGCCTGGGGTATATCGACCTTACCTACTTGTTTCATGCGTTTTTTGCCTGCTTTTTGCTTTTCTAACAACTTGCGCTTGCGTGAGACGTCACCACCGTAACATTTGGCGATGACATTTTTCCGCAAGGCCTTAACATTGGTTCTGGCAATAATTTTGGCACCTATTGCCGCCTGTATGGCAACTTCAAACATTTGCCGGGGGATAAGTTCTTTCATTTTCGATGCCAGTTCGCGGCCGCGATACTCAGAATTACTACGATGCACAATCACCGACAGCGCGTCGACACGTTCAGAATTGATTAGTATATCCAGCTTGATTAAATCTGCCGCCTGAAAGCGTTTAAATTCATAATCCATGGAGGCATAACCACGACTCACCGATTTGAGCCGGTCAAAGAAATCCAGCACGACCTCATTCATTGGCAGTTCATAGGTCAGCATTACCTGCTTGCCCATGTATTGCATTTTTTTCTGTACACCACGTTTTTCGACACACAGTGTAATGACGTTACCCACATACGTTTGTGGCACCAGGATATTGGATTCGATTATCGGTTCACGAATTTCCTCGATTTGATTTAATTCGGGTAGCGCGGCGGGATTATCGATTTGAAGTATTTCACCTTTATTCGTCAGGACTTCAAAGATGACCGTCGGCGCGGTGGTGATCAGGTCAAGCTCGTATTCACGTTCCAGCCGTTCCTGAATGATCTCCATGTGCAGCAGACCAAGAAAGCCACAGCGAAAACCAAAGCCAAGCGCCTGGGATGATTCAGGTTCATAGTACAACGCGGCATCATTAAGTCGTAACTTCGACAGGGCTTCGCGAAGGTCTTCATAGTCTTCTCCCTCCACCGGGAAAAGACCGGCAAACACGCGAGGCTGCACCGGCTTAAAACCTGCCAGTGCCTCGGTCGCCGGATTGTCCGATTGCGTTATCGTATCGCCGACGGGGACACCATCAATCTCTTTAATGCTGGCCACCATGTAACCCACTTCACCGGTACCCAGAAAATCTTTTTCTACGCGTTTGGGCGTGAATATCCCGACCTTATCCACCTGGTAATGACGCGCCGCCGCCATGACCGTAATTTTCTGTTTCTTGCGAAGTTGTCCCTGCATGATCCTGACCAGCGAGACGACACCGAGGTAACTGTCAAACCAGGAGTCGATAATCAGTGCCTTGAGGGGCGCATCCGGGTCACCACTGGGGGGCGGGATCTTTTTCACAATCTCTTCCAGCAGCTCGGCTACCCCGAGGCCGCTCTTGGCGCTAACCGAGAGTGCCTCATGGGCATCAATGCCGATGATTTCTTCTATCTCCTCCATAACCCGTTCCGGTTCGGCCGAGGGCAGGTCAATTTTATTCAGTACCGGCAGGACTTCGAGACCCTGCTCTATGGCGGTGTAGCAATTGGCGACACTTTGCGCCTCCACCCCTTGCGAGGCATCCACCACCAGCAGGGCGCCTTCGCAGGCCGCTAACGAGCGCGAGACTTCATACGAGAAATCGACATGACCGGGGGTATCGATAAAATTCAACTGGTAGGTCTCACCATCCTGCGCCTTATAATATAAAGTGACACTCTGAGCCTTGATGGTAATACCACGTTCACGTTCGATATCCATGGAATCGAGCACCTGTGCCGCCATTTCACGGTCGGCAAGGCCACCACATTGCTGAATAAACCGATCCGCCAGGGTCGATTTGCCATGGTCCACATGTGCAATTATGGAAAAGTTACGAATTCGGGAAAGCCGATCATCCACCAAACATCACCTTAAGCAGTAAAACATACGAAAAGGAGGCGTCGTGTGCGCCTCCTTATAAAATTTATATAATTATCATGCAGTTATAGCATGGACAACTGAGTCGGTGTCTATTCTAGCGAATCCCCCTACAGCTTTAAACAAGATTTGATCTTCTCGGCATCAAAAAAGTAGCGGCAGACTTCGGTCTCACCCAACAATAGAATGGGGACCTTGTCACCATACTGTTGCACATGCCCTTCGTCGGCATCCACATCGACAATTATCAGCCGCGGCAACAGGCTGGCATCAAATCGCCGCATTTCATCGATAAACGCCTCGCACAAATGACATCCCTCGCGGGAGTACAGTATGAGTGCAGTCGTCATCAATCCGTAATTTTAACGGCGAGAAATACCGGGCTACGCCCACGCTGGATAAGGATCGGTACCGATCTGCCTTCCGGCATGGCTTCCACCAGCGAGTTAAAACTCTTTAAGCCAGTGACCTTCTTATTATTGATCATCAGGATAATATCACCACGACGGATACCGGCATCCAGCGCCGCCCCTTTATCAACCTCTTTCACAACGACACCCCTGGTGGGTAACTCCAGCTGCTTATAGATATCATCACTCACCTCGGTGACCGTGACATCCAGGCGATTATCATCGGACGTATCATCCGCTTGTTCCTCACTGGAGGCCAGCTTGTCCTCTGTCGGTAGTTCATCAATACTCACGGTCAACAGTTTTGACTTGCCTTCACGGATAACGCGTACCTGTACTTTTTTACCAACGGGGGTACGCCCGACCACCAGAGGCAGATCCGACGACCGTTCAATCGGGTGTCCGTCATATTCAACGACAACATCCCCCACTTCAAATTTGGCCCTTTGTGCAGGGCTATTCGGCAGGACCTTCAGTACAACGGCACCCATCGGTCTTTTCATTTTGAAGGATTCAGCAAGTTCTCGATTGACATCCTGAATCAAAATACCTAACCAGCCACGGCTCACGTGCCCGTTATGCTTCAATTGTTTGATAACATCCATGGCGACATCAATTGGGATGGCAAACGACAGCCCCATGAACCCGCCAGTACGGCTGTAGATTTGCGAATTGATACCGACTACCTGACCCTTGAGATTAAATAAAGGTCCACCGGAATTACCAGGATTAATCGCAACGTCGGTCTGGATAAAGGGCACATAATTATCGCTGGGGAGACTACGCCCCATAGCACTGACCACCCCTACCGATACGGAATGATCAAAGCCAAAGGGAGAGCCAATGGCCATGACCCACTCACCCACTTTGAGTTTTGCTGAACTGCCAATTTTGACGACCGGTAAATCGTTTGCATTGACTTTTAGCAACGCCACATCACTGCGTTCGTCGGTACCAATGACTTTTGCGGAAAACTCACGTCGATCTTTTAGACGGACAATAATTTCAGCCGCATCGCGTACAACATGGTAATTGGTAATAATATAGCCATGCTTGTCGACGATAAAACCCGAACCCAGTGAGGTGGCGTTATATTCTTCGGGTTCGCCATTGCCGCCATTCTCACCAAAGAATTTCTTAAAAAATTCTCCCCAGGGGGCACCTTCAGGCATGTCCGGTATCTGCAGGCCGGGGGGCAGACTGCTACGATGCATGGTTTTTTGTGTCGTACTAATATTGACGACCGCGACACTATTTTCCTGAACCAATCCGGTAAAGTCGGGTAATTCCTGCGCCTGTGCAACAAGTGTTAACAGGAAAAAACCCAGCATCATGCCTGCCGGCCTGGCGATTTTACAATACATGCAATTAACTACCTCTATAACTGGAATTAACGATTTTACAGATGACCGGATGCAGTTGTTTCGTATCAAGTCGACTCCGAATAATCCGCCTTGATATAACGAGCCCCGCTACCAGCCCAACCAAACCGGCCATCGCCGCGAAGCCATTGTAATGCGTTACGCTGGCGACTAATAGTGACATGACAAACATCGAGACAATGGGGAACAGGTATGTCCAGAAGGTCATAAAAACCAGCGCAGACTCATTGAGCTCAAGCTCTACCATGTCCCCGGCACTGGCCTGTAGAGTATTTAGTGCCCGGACATGTGAAAATCGTTTATTAAATAATGCCGCGAGTGTCGAAGTACCACACCCCGATTTAACCGCACAGCTTTGACAACCGGATTTACGCTGCACGTCAATAAACGCGAACTGTCCATCAAGCGTCACCACCTGTCCTGTTTCCGTCAGCATTTTATTTTTTGTTTTCCATCTCTACCGAGTCGCAGACTTTCCGAACCGTAATTTGCGGAACTTCACCAACGACAGTAATATTATAATTATCCACATGCCGGCCATTGGCGCTAACCGCACCCATGGTGGTTGCTCCAATCAGGTGATTACCCTTTTCAGCATGCGGTTCAATGAAGACAGAAATGGAGGACAGGCCGTCAGAAAACACGAGGTGTTCAAGCGGTTTGCCCGTTGATGGCAGTTTGTGTGCTGTTTCCATATCCTGTTTGAAGCCGCTCGGTAACCAGGCCACCACCCATTTACGCTTAAACTCCCCCGGCACCAGCGCTTTATCATCCGCTTCGTACCAGGTATATTCCTTGCCGATCGTTTGAGACTTTAACAGGGCATCTGGAACCGTCTTTAAATATTCAATGCGGGTAAACATAAATTTTTCGAGCGGCTTGCCTGACTCATTCATCAAATGCTTCTGTAACAACAATCCGGTGTTCACATCTATCCAGAGTCGATGGCCGTAGCGATATTGGTCTCTGGGCTGAATATAAATTTTTTGTGCCATTTGTCCCGCCACTTTTCCCTGACCGGCCAACGCAAACTCATAATGCTTCTGCAATTCTTTAATTGAAGAGGGAAAAGGCGGCGGAAAAGGTCCGGCCGGTCGATCCCTCTCAACCACGACGGCCTTACTATCCGGCAGAATACAGGTCACTTTTTTGTTATCACGGATCACTTCGCGCCCGGTGTTATCCAGCGAGATCAGACGCTCCTGCTCACCCGTTTTGTCTGCGCGATGAATCAATCGCATGGCGGTCAGCTGGTCTTCCCGTGAATAGACAAAGGTCCCGTCATAGTTAACCGTATGCGCGGCATGTTGCATCTTCTCCAGCCAGTGACGGACGTCTTCTTCACCTCCCCATGCCGAGGCGCTGAGCAGCATCAGGAGGACTAGATTTGCAGTAAATAATCGGCCGGGACTACTTTTCATTGGCAACCTGTTGGGTTGGTACATAGCCTACGATGCGCACATACGGCAACATTCCCTGCATATTGGAGGTCGCCGAATATTCATTGTGATTGACAATGTATCGACTCAGCTTTCGCTCTACCGCAGAACTAACGCGAGGTAATTCACTCTGACTGGCGACCGTTTGAAAATTATCTGCAGCCGGCTGGTTGGGGGTCAACGGGAAACTGGCAACCGTCAATGGCTCATTTTGCGGTGTGACATTACGCTGCTGCACAGTCAGTACGGCGGTAACCGCCATGGTCGCCGCAATCGCAAAACCACCGGCCTGTTTCATCAGGTGCTGGGAATTGAAGCGTTTTTTCGGCGCCAGAATGGTCGGTTCACTCTCCAACGCCTGTGAAACTCGAAGGCTCAGATCCTGCGCCTTAATCGAAACCTGTTGACCGCGCATCACATCGCGAATGATATGAATACGTTCCCACTGTTTCTGAAAGTCCTTATTGGAGGTAACCAATCTTGACATGACATCGTCATAGACTGCCTCGCCATCGCTGACTGCAGACAATTTCTCTGATTGATGCTTATCCATTTCTTCACCGCCTTTAAATATCAACTCAACAGGGGTTTCAATTGTTTATCGATCGCCTCACGTGCCCTGAATATTCGTGAGCGCACCGTTCCTATCGGACAGTCCATGGCCTCGGCAATTTCTTCATAACTCATATCTTCCATTTCACGCAGTGTTATCGCAACACGCAAATCTTCTGGTAACGACTCGATGGTCTTAAAAATTACCTTTTCAATTTCATCCGTGAGCAGTCGGCTCTCGGGGGTATCATGGTCATGCAGGCGCGAATCTTCGTAATAAATCGCGTCTTCTGCGTCCACATCCGTCGCCGGCGGTCGTCGACCCTGGGATACCAGGTGGTTCTTGGCCGTATTGATCGCAATCCGATACAGCCAGGTATAAAAGGCACTGTCTCCCCGGAATGAAGGCAGGGCACGGTAGGCCTTGATAAAGGCCTCCTGCGCCACATCCAGGACATCATCCGGGTAACTTCTCATGTAGCGGCTAATCACATTGGCAACGCGCTGCTGATATTTAATCACCAGTAAATCAAACGCCTTCTTGTCACCATGCTGCACCCGCTCAACGAGTGTCTGATCTGTTACCTGCTCGACCATTCAGGCCTTTTCTCCCCTGCCATCAACTGCTGGAACATCATAAAAGGCCCGCAGATGCCTAGTACGACATTCACTGTGACCGTTTAGTTCAAAACCACGGGCGCTTCTATGCCACTATGGTCTTCTCGGATATCATGGTATTCTTTCGTCAAATCAATAGATTAAGACCTGCACATTGTAGCACCGTCACCCGTGAGAAACTAAACTCTTAAACAATACGAGCCTTCTATCTCTAATTACCGATACACTCAATCATGCAACAACTATCCTGTGACGTCTTAATCATTGGCGGCGGTGCTGCCGGCCTGAGTCTTGCCCTGCACCTGGCGGAAAAACATCATATCACATTGATTTCTAAAGGTAATTTAACGGAAGGTAGTACCTACTATGCCCAGGGCGGTATTGCCGCCGTCATGGACCCGGAAGACAGCTTTGAGTCGCACATCGCCGATACCATGAATGCCGGTGCCGGGCTCTGTGACCCGGTGGTCGCCCGTCACACCGTCGTGCATGCCCCGGAGGCCATCAAATGGCTGATTGGGAATGGTGTCAATTTTACGCGTGAAAGTGGTCGCGCCGAAGATGGTGGTAGTTACCATTTGACCCGCGAGGGTGGCCATGGTCACCGCCGTATCCTGCACGCCGATGACGCCACCGGTCAGGCCGTCGAGTCGACGCTGCAACAGCGTGTCCAGGAACATCCCAATATCACCGTCCTTGAGCAACACAACGCCATTGACCTGGTCACCAGCCGCAAGGTTGGTCTGCCGGGACACCGCTGCCTGGGGGCCTATATTCTCAATCGCCAGACCAATCATGCCGTGGTCTGCCGGGCCCGCTTCACCGTACTCGCCACCGGAGGTGCCAGTAAGGTCTATCTCTATACCAGCAATCCGGATACCGCCACGGGGGATGGTATCGCCATGGCCTGGCGTGCCGGTTGTCGGATAGCCAATATGGAATTTAACCAGTTCCACCCGACCTGTCTTTACCACCCACAGGCCAAGTCCTTTTTAATTACCGAGGCCATGCGTGGCGAAGGTGCCAAGCTCCTGCTACCCGACGGCGAGACCTTTATGCAACACTTCGATGAACGGGCCGAGCTGGCACCACGCGATATTGTCGCCCGCGCCATTGACCATGAAATGAAACGCCTTGGTTGCGACAGCCTGTTTCTGGATATCAGTCATCGACCCGCGGCATTTATTACCCAGCATTTTCCCAACATCTACAAGCAGTGTCTGGCCTTTGGTTATGACATTACCCAACAACCCATCCCGGTGGTCCCGGCGGCCCACTATACCTGTGGTGGCGTCATGACCAATCTCGATGGCGAAACCGATATCCCGGGCCTGTATGCCATTGGCGAAACCGCCTTTACCGGGCTACACGGCGCCAATCGCATGGCCAGCAATTCGCTACTGGAGTGCCTGGTATTTGCCAAAAGCACGGCCGAGCATATCGAACGTCAGGAGAATATTGCCGCCCCGCCCAAGTTGCCGGACTGGGATGAGAGCCGGGTGACGGACTCTGATGAAGAGGTCGTGGTAACACATAACTGGCACGAACTACGACGCTTTATGTGGGACTATGTTGGTATTGTACGGACCAACAAACGCCTGCAACGAGCCGAGCGCCGCGTCCAGCTATTGCAGCGGGAAATCGATGAATACTATGGCAACTTTCGTATTACCAGCGACCTGCTGGAATTGCGTAACCTGGTTCAGGTGGCCGAACTTATTATTACCTCCGCTATCCAGCGTAAAGAGAGCCGCGGTCTCCACTATACCCTCGACTATCCAACGCTTGATAAAACTAAACCTGCCTGCAATACCCTGCTGACGCCGACAAACTTTATTCGTCAGTCATAAATTGCCGCAGATTCGTCATACGTAAATAGACACTCAAGCGACGAAAACTGTTTTTGTCCAGCATGGGGGCGAAGACCATGACACTACGCGGCTTATCGTTCGGCATTCTAAAATACAGAATAATCAGCCAACGTGTCACATAAGCCTTATCGAGTAGTCTGGCGCTAACCTTTCTGCCTGTCTGCCCTGTGAGAACCCAGTCAGCATCCGTTTGCTGAATCAGGCTGCTTGGTAAACTGCACAGTTGTCGCCACTGTCCGTACAGGGCAACACCCAGCATTAATAACAGCAGCAATTTCAGTGAAACTGCCAGACTGGTCAGAAAGAGCATCACCAGCATGGCGCTGGTGTAACCGGTTATCAGCCAGCATTTGTAGGCGACGCTCAGAGAGAGCTTAAGGCGTAATGGCGTTTCGTATGGAGATGACAAGATTGGCGATGTCCTTATCGTCGGCCTGTGCCTGTTGAAAAAAGTATTCCAGTAAATCCTGATCTGAATACGTGAGCAGGCGATCAAACGTCAGTTTTTCAGTAGCGGATAAGTCATGATAACAACGCTCAACAAATCCCTGTAGCAATATATCCAGTTCCAGCATACCGCGACGACACTGCCACATTAAACGCTGATGCTGTTGCGCGACCGTTACCTGCTCCTCATTGTTCACACGACATCCTTCATCATCATGCGCTTGATGTTGTGGATGGCCTCGGTCGGATTGAGTCCTTTCGGACAGACATTGACGCAATTCATAATCGTATGACAACGAAACATACGATAGGGTCCATCCAGTTCTTCCAGGCGTTTATCATGCGCCTGGTCACGGCTATCCGCCAGAAAACGATAGGCCTGCAATAATGCCGCCGGGCCACGAAACTTTTCCGGGTTCCACCAGAAGGAGGGACAGGCGGTTGTACAACAACCACAGAGTATACATTCATACAGGCCATCGAGTTTACTCCGCTCTTCCGGTGACTGTTTGAATTCAACTTCCGGCTCCGGGTCTGTGACGACGAGATAAGGTTTAACTTCTCGATAGTGTTTATAAAACTGCGCCATATCGACGACCAGGTCACGGATTACCGGCATGCCCGGTAAAGGACGTACCTCGACAGGCTCTTTTAAACTTGATAAAGGCGTAATACAGGCCAGACCATTCGTGCCATTGATATTTAAGGCATCCGAGCCACACACACCCTCGCCGCAAGAATGGCGAAAGGTAAAGGATTCATCCTGCTTCTTGATCAACAATAATGCATCACGCAACATTTTGTTTTTATCCAGCCCATCGAGTTCAAAGGCCTGCATATAAGGCTTTTGATCTTTCTCCGGATGATAACGATAGATTAAGAAGCGCATATCAGTAGACTCGCTCTTTCGGGGGAAAAGTATCGACCGTCAGTGGTTTTAGTCTGACGGGTTTATAGGCCATGCGCCGATCCTGCTTATAAAACAACGAGTGTTTCAACCAGTGCTTGTCGTCACGCTCGGGATAATCAACGCGTGAATGTGCGCCGCGACTTTCCTGCCGCGAAAGTGCCGATTTGACAGTTGCCAGGGCAATATCCACCAGATTCTCCAGTTCAAAGGCCTCGATCCTGGCGGTGTTGAATATTTTACTATGATCATACAAGACCACATCATCCAGACGTTGTTCAATCTCCAGCACCTTCTCCAGGCCCTGTTGCAGGATTTCTTCGGTACGAAATACACCGCAGTATTTTTCCATAATTGCCTGGAGTTCACCTCGGAGACCGGCCACTGAAATACCATCACCCTTGCGATCCCAGCGTGTTAAATGCGCCATGGCCTGTTCAACATCTGATTCATTAATGGGACGGTGGTAACGATGCTCGCGGAGATAGCCAATAATGTCATTGCCCGCCGCCCGGCCAAAGACGACAATATCGAGCAGTGAGTTACCGCCGAGACGATTGGCACCATGCACCGAGACACAGGCGCATTCACCAACCGCGTACAGACCGGGGATGGGCTCTTCGCCGTGCTCAATCGGTACGACCACCTGTCCCTGGCGATTGGTGGGAATCCCCCCCATCGTATAATGTGCAGTGGGATAGATGGGTACCGGGTCTTTGGCCGGGTCGACGCGCAGGAAGGTTCGAATTGAATCACATATCGCCGGCAGGCGTTTGTTCAGGACCTCTTCGCCGAGGTGATTAATATTTAAATTGACGTAGTCACCGCTCGGACCGCAACCACGCCCTTCCTGTACTTCGATAAAAATGGCACGACTCACAACATCACGACTCGCCAGGTCCTTGGCATTCGGTGCATAACGCTCCATAAAGCGTTCGCCGTTCTTGTTCGTCAGGTAACCACCCTCACCGCGCGCGGCTTCAGAGATCAACATGCCCTTGCCCGCAATGCCGGTAGGATGAAACTGAAAAAATTCCATATCCTGCAATGGAATGCCCGCACGCAAAGCCATGGCCAGACCATCGCCGGTATTAATATGGGCATTGGTATTGGTCCGAAACAACTGTCCGGCGCCTCCGGTTGCCAGCAGCGTTGTCTTGGCTTCAATTAACAGAGGCTCGCCGGTCTCAATACTCATCACCAGTGCACCAAGGATCACGCCTTCCTCATCCTTAATTAGATCAATGGCGAAGTATTCATCAAAGAAATGGGTCTTGGCGCGGATGTTCTGTTGATACAGGGTATGCAAAATGGCATGTCCGGTGCGGTCCGCGGCGGCGCAGGTGCGGGCCGCCTGTTTGCCACCAAAGTCCTGACTCTGTCCACCAAAGGGCCGTTGATAAATATTGCCATTTTCCAGGCGTGAAAAGGGCACGCCCGCATGTTCCAGCTCAACCACCAGATTCGAGGCGGCGCGACACATGTACTCGATGGCATCCTGATCCCCCAGGTAATCACTGCCCTTGATGGTGTCATACATATGCCAGTGCCAGTTATCCGGCAGGACATTGGCGAGGGCCGCATTAATCCCCCCCTGCGCGGCAACCGTGTGGGAGCGTGTCGGAAAGACCTTGGACACGACGGCGACCTTGGCATCCGCCTGTGCCAGCTGCAGGGCGGCACGCAGGCCACCACCGCCAGCACCGATAACCAGCGTGTCAAACTTGCGTCGCGCGAGTGTCATCCTTGCAAAACTCCAAACATTAAAAAGACTACCCAAAGCATTAACGCCAATAGCAGTATTGAGACCAGGGTGAGGATCATAAAACGGAGGGGTTGCGGCTGCACATAGTCAACCAGAATATCGCGCACCCCAACCCAGGCATGATAAAAGATCGAAGCAAACATAAAAATAGTGGCAATATTGATCACCGGTTGATGAAAGAGATCATGCCATGCCGTAAACCCTGTGACGGGGTGGGAATACAGAACAAGTAAGGCGAGTAGCAGATAGAGCGCCATATAGATGGCGGTCAAGCGCTGTAATAACCAGGTACGTAGACCCTGCGCCCGCCAACTCATAACAGCCACCATAGCGCCAGGACCACGAACAGGATCGCCCCGGTAAAATTGACCAGCCAGGCACTACGACGAGCACTCTTTAATGAATGGCCAAGATGTATATCGAGTAATAAAAAACGTATCCCGGCGAACAGGTGGTGCAAAATAGACCACAGCAGGATTAACAGCACCAGCCTGGTCCATGGACTCGTCAGGTAACCCAGGGCGAGTTTAAAAGAGGCTTCATTGTGTAGCGAGAGAGAAAAGAGATAGACCCAGAACGGTAGACTAACAAACAGTAATGCACCACTCACTCGATGTGCGAAGGATGTTACCCCTGTCACTGGCAGGTGTATTTTAAATAAGTTAAGAAACTTCGGACGTCTAGTATTTGTTATCATTCTGTACACTAGTGTAGCGTAATTCCAGCAAGCATTAAATGTTATACACTCACCGGACAAGTTTTCATAGCGGAGCAGTTTTATGAACGAATATTGGCAGACTTTTCTGCAGCAACAAGGTGCGGCCTTAGAACAGGGTATTGTCACCGAATTCGCCAGCAGCAAATTCGAAGTTAAGGACATTGATCGGACAACCCTACTGGTCGATCTCTCTCATCGCGGTCTGCTAAAGGCCAGCGGCGCTGATGCGCAGGCGTTTTTACAGGGACAATTCTGTAATGACGTCCTGGCCGTCGACAGTCAGCAGAGCCAACTATCCGCCTACTGCACACCAAAGGGGCGTATTCTGGCCAGTTTTCGCCTGTTGCAGGCTGACGATGGCTATTTACTGAGCATGGAACACGATGTTGTCGAGGCCACGCTTAAACGCTTACGCATGTTTGTCCTTCGTAGTCAGGTGATTTTTGCCGATGCCAGTAACGACTATGTACAAATTGGGATCGCCGGTCCGGAGGCCTGCCCGCTTCTCGAGGCCGCCATCGGCTCAATCCCCGACACCAATAATGCGGTCAGCCGCAAGGCCAACCTAATCTGTATCCGCATCCCCGGCCGGTCACCACGCTTTGAAATTTACGGCCCCATGGCGGAGATCGAGCCACTGTGGACCACGCTATCTGCAGCAAGCTGTCCTGTTGCCAGCCACCACTGGACCTGGCTGGATATCCAGGCCGGTCTACCCTCAATCACCGCGCCCGTGGTTGAGGCCTTTGTGCCACAAATGATTAATCTGCACTGGATTGATGGTCTGAGCTTTAAAAAGGGTTGCTACCCCGGACAGGAGATCGTCGCCCGCACCCACTATCTGGGAAAATTAAAGCGCCGCACCTATCTGGCACATATTGATAGCCCCACCTGCCCCGCGGTCGGCGATGAGGTTCACCGCCTGTCGGATCCTCAGGGACAGAGTGCGGGCAAAATCCTGCTTAGTCACCCCGCCCCCGAGGGAGGCTGCGATGTGCTGGTCGTCATGCAAATTGAAGCCGTTGAGTCTGATGAAATAATCGCCAATCGCGACGTGCAGACGCAACTTCAGTTTAAAGCGCTACCTTACAGCGTCGATGGCGCGGCCTGATCACGGTTGACATGAAAAAATACTCAACTTTTCAATAGCATTACCGATACAGCCTGAAGACACTACAAATCCAAAACTGTTCTGGGGATCTAAATGGAAGAGCAATTCATTAAGGAGCTATTGGCAGACCTTGAAAGCGATAACCTCGTTTTACCGACACTGCCCGAGGTGGCCCTCAAGGTCCGCGACACCCTGGAAGATGAGTCCATGGGGCTCTCGGACGTGGCCAAGATTGTCACCACCGATACCGCCCTGTCTGCACGTCTGATCCAGATCGCCAACAGCCCCCTGCTTCGCGCCAATCGGGAAATCGATTCCGTTGACGCTGCCATTACCCGCATGGGTGCCAACATGGTACGCAATCTGGTCACCAGTATTGTCATGGAACAGATGTTTCAGGCCACATCGGATGCCACCGATAAACGTCTGCGCCGGATCTGGGAACACAGTACCGAGGTGGCCGCCATAAGCAATGCCCTGGCGGCACAGTTCACCTCACTCCCTCCCGATCAGGCCTTGCTCGCCGGACTCGTCCACGATATCGGCAGCCTGCCGATATTGAGCCGTGCCGAAGATGTTCCGGAATTACTACAGGATGAGGAACTACTGGATCGTATTATCGCCAGGACACACACCAGCATTGGATCCGCCATCCTACGCAAGTGGAACTTTCCCGAGGAGCTGATCACCGTCGCGGCTGAACACGAAGACTTGCAGCGCAATAGTCCACAGACTGACCTCGTCGATGTGGTCATGGTCGCCAATCTACAAAGTTACCTCGGCAGCGATCACCCTTTAACCAAAATCGACTGGAGTACAATTCCGGCCTTCGCCAAACTGGGCCTGCAACCGGATGTCAGCGTGGTCGACATGGACGAGACCAATCAGCAAATCGAGGCGGTCAAGTCTGCCCTCATCAGCTAGACGTCCTGTCATCATAAAAAAAGGCCGGTTATAACACCGGCCTTTTTTATTAGTGTGATTTCATCACTCGGGGCGTACATTATAATCTCCTTGAGCGTCGTTCAACACTTCCAAAATTATAACTTCGTTATACTTCTGGTCGCACCCCGAGGGCACTTCTTCGTAGCGAATACTTCGCTACTCAGGGCGCATATGCGGGAATAAGAGGACGTCACGGATCGAAGGGGAATCGGTAAACAACATCACCAGACGGTCGATACCAATCCCCTCACCTGCCGTCGGTGGCATACCATGCTCCAGGGCGGTGATATAGTCCTCATCAAAAAACATGGCCTCGTCATCACCGGCCTCTTTTTCTTCTACCTGTTTCTGAAAACGCTCTGCCTGATCTTCCGCATCATTCAGCTCGGAAAAGCCATTGGCAATCTCCCGACCACCCACAAAAAATTCGAAGCGATCAGTCACAAACGGGTCATTATCACTACGACGTGCCAGTGGCGACACTTCGGTGGGATAGGCAGTAATAAAGGTGGGATTCTTTAAACGATGCTCAACCGTCTTCTCAAAAATTTCAATCTGGATCTTGCCCAGGCCATAAGAGGCTTTCAGGGCAATCCCTAAACGCTCGGCAATCGGCCGCGCCTTGTCGATATCATCCAGCTCCGCCAGGGTGATATCCGCATTAAAATGTAGAATCGATTCCTTGACCGTCATACGTGCAAACGGCTGACCAAAGTCATACTCGTCGCCCTGGTAGGGAATCAGGGTTTTACCGACTACGTTTTCGGCAATCGAGCGCAGCATGGCCTCGGTAATGTCCATCAGGTCATGATAAGTCGCGTAGGCCTCATAAAATTCAATCATAGTGAACTCAGGGTTGTGACGTGTCGACAAACCCTCGTTGCGAAAGTTACGATTGATCTCAAAGACGCGCTCAAAGCCACCCACAACCAGACGCTTCAGATACAGTTCCGGTGCAATACGTAAGAACAGTTCCATGTCCAGGGCATTATGATAAGTCGTAAAAGGTCGAGCCGTGGCACCGCCGGGGATAACCTGCATCATGGGGGTTTCAACTTCGAGAAAACTTCGCTGCGTCAAAAACTCGCGGATGTGCGTAATAATTCTGGAACGCATCTGAAAGGTATCACGCGATTCCTGATTCATAATCAAATCAAGATAACGCTGGCGATAGCGGATTTCCTGATCGGTGACGCCCTTGAACTTTTCCGGCAGCGGTCGTAGCGACTTGGTCAATAGGCGAATACTATCAACCTTGACCGACAGCTCACCCTTGTTGGTTTTCATCAGCACGCCTTCACCACCGATGATGTCACCCATGTCCCATTTTTTAAACTGTTCGTTATAGACACCTTCGGGCAGGTCATCGCGCACCACGTAAAACTGGATACGACCGGACATATCCTGCACAGTGGCGAAACTGGCCTTGCCCATAATACGCTTGAGCATCATACGCCCGGCGACACTGACCCGCACACCGAGCGACTCCAGTTCTTCCTTGCTTTTATCACCGTATTCGGCGTGTAGCTCGCCGGTCATGACGTTACGGCGAAAATCATTTGGAAAGGCGATGCCCTCCTGTCGAATTTTATTCAGCTTGTCGCGCCGTTCGGCGATGAGCTTGTTTTCGTCGACGGGCGGTTGTGCAGTATTATCGGACATGATGTTTCCACTTTTATTATGCAGGGTGGGCACAGCCCACTGTTATGTTCTGTTTAAAACTCAATGCTGGGCGGTGCCCACCCTACATCCATGAATCATTGCGGTTCAACTGAACGTTTAAAGCCCGCTCTTCAGGCTGGCCTCGATAAATTTGTTCAAATCGCCATCCAGCACGGCCTGGGTATTGGAGGTCTCTACCCCGGTACGCAGGTCCTTGATACGCGACTGGTCCAGCACATATGAACGGATCTGACTCCCCCAGCCGATATCGGCCTTGGTCTCTTCCAGGGCCATTTTTTCCGCGTTCTGTTTCTGCAGTTCCATTTCATACAGTTTGGCCTTCAACTGCTTCATGGCATTGTCACGGTTCTGGTGTTGCGAGCGGCCGCTCTGGCACTGTACCACGATGCCGGAGGGCTCATGGGTAATACGAATCGCGGAGTCGGTCTTGTTGATATGTTGCCCACCGGCACCACTGGCGCGATAGGTATCCACGCGCAGGTCCGATGGATTGATCTCGATCTCAATGGAGTCATCCACTTCCGGGGAGACAAACACCGAGGCAAACGAGGTATGCCGACGGTTACCGGAATCAAACGGTGACTTTCGCACCAGGCGATGCACACCGGTCTCGGTGCGTAACCAGCCGAAGGCGTACTCGCCGCTGAATTTTATGGTGGCGCTCTTGATACCCGCCACGTCGCCGGCCGAGACTTCAATCAATTCAGTCTCAAAACCATTGGCCTCACCCCAGCGCAGATACATACGCAACAACATATTGGCCCAGTCCTGTGCCTCGGTACCGCCGGAGCCGGACTGCACATCAAGGAAGGCATGATTGGCATCCATCGGTCCGGAAAACATGCGCTGAAACTCCAGCTGCTGGAGCTGCTTTTCCTGCGTCGCTAACTCGGCGCTCAGCGATTCGACGGTGGCTTCATCATCTTCTTCACTGGCCAGTTCGAGTAGCTCACTGGCGTCGGTGAGCGAATTTTTCAGATTGCTGAGGGTCTCGACGATGGTCTCAAGGCGGGCGCGTTCGCGGCCAAGTTCCTGGGCGCGCTCCGGCTCGTTCCAGATATCAGGGTTTTCCAGTTCACGCACAACTTCATCCAGGCGTTCCGACTTCGCATCGAAGTCAAAGATACCCCCTCAAGGACTCGGCGCGTCCCTGCATTTCCTTAATGTGTTGCTGGATGAGATTTGTTTCTAACATAACACTACCAAATTTTGTCTCTACATAAAGTCGTACATCATAACACAGCCGATGAAAAAGAGAGCCTACCCCGGCAGACATTGCAGTTGTTCAACCATCAGCTGTGGTGTAACCCGGCCATTGAATTCATTGACCTCCAGTCGATAGGCCAGCTGCAGGCGTTGCACCTCCGCCGGCCACGCGGCATCCGTGGTATTGAACGCAATGGCATCCATCACCACCTGTGTTCCAGGGGATCGTAGCTGTAACTTAAGGTGGCGCTCACCGACGATACGCTTTTGCACGACCTCAAATTCGCCATCAAAGATCGGTTCCGGAAACCCCTGCCCCCAGGGACCGGCCTCACGCAGGGCCTGCGCCGTTTGCAGGTTCAGCTCCTGTGCGTTCAGGTCACCGTCACTATAGATCACGCCTGTGAGCAGGTCCTCATTCACCACACTTCTCACCTCGGCATCGAAGGCGGTGGTAAAGGCTTCATAGGCCGACGGCTGCAAGGTGAGACCGGCAGCCATGGCATGGCCACCGAACTTCTCCAGCAACGCCGGATGATGCGCCGCGACACTAGCCAGCACATCCCGGATATGAACCCCCGGGATAGAGCGCGCGGAACCCTTGATGAGTCCGTTACCCGCCGAGGCAAAGGCAATCACGGGTCGATGCAGGCGTTCCTTGATACGCGATGCCAGGATACCGATCACACCTTCATGCCAGGTTTCGTCATACAGACACACGCCAACGGGGAAGGCATCGCTATTATCAAACTGCATGGTCTTTAAGACCGCCAGGGCCTGTTCCTGCATGCCCGCTTCGATACTGCGTCGCGCATGATTGAGCTCATCCAGCTGCACCGCCAGTGGCATAGCGTGGTTCGGGTCATCACTCAACAGACATTCAATACCGAGTGACATATCTTCCAGCCGACCAGCGGCGTTGAGCCGCGGACCGACGCAAAAACCCAGGTCGGAGGCCGCAATGCGCTGGTAATCACGACCCGCAATTTTTAAAAGTGCGAGAATACCGGGACTGCACTGACCTGAGCGTATACGTGCCAGCCCCTGCGACACCAGGATACGATTGTTGTGATCCAGCACCACCACATCGGCCACGGTACCCAGTGCAACGAGGTCCAGGTAGCGGGCGAGATTGGGTTCTTCGATGCCCTGCTGAGTAAACCAGTCGAGTTCCCGCAACCTTGCCCGCAAGGCCATCATGACATAGAAAATTACACCGACACCGGCCAGATTTTTACTGGCAAAGTGATCACCGTGTTGATTGGGATTCACCAGCGCCACTGCCGCGGGCAAGTCTTCCCCAGGCAGGTGATGGTCGGTGACCAGCACCTCGATACCGTATTCATTCGCCGCCGCAACACCGGCGATGCTGGAGATACCATTATCGACGGTGATGATCAGGTCCGGTTTTTCCTGGCTGGCAACCGCAACGATTTCGGGGGTCAGGCCATAACCATATTCAAAACGATTCGGTACCAGATAACGCACCTGTTGCAAGCCCATGGCCCTTAAGGCGCGCACCGCCAGGGTGGTACTGGTGGCACCATCGGCATCAAAGTCACCAACGATCACGACACGCTGTTGCAGTTGTAGACACACGACCAGACGATCGACGGCCTGCTGTATGCCTTTGAGGCCGGTAAAACTCAACAGACGTTTTAGGTGATAATCCAGCTCATCCGGTCCCTGCACATTACGAGCCTGATAGACCCGTTGTAAGACGGGCACGAGGTCGCTAGACCAGTTCGTGGTATTTTTGACAGGCCGACGTTGAATTTGAAAATCAGCTTTCATGCGGTGCTTGAGATTAATTGTTGTAACGATTTTGTCCGGCGCCACCAACGATGCAGATGTTGACGATTAACTACATAGGTGTGCTGACTACCAAAATCAAACGTTACGCGTAGCGAGCTGTTGGCTTCCAATTGAGCAACGATCGGTTGCAAGACATTGTTTTGCCACTGCAGCAGGGCCTCAAACCAGGCCAGGGCATCCTGTTGCTGTTGCCGTTCGCGCCAGGAGAGATCCACCACCAATACCCTGCCCTGCATTTCCGATGGTACTGCCGCTGCCAATGGCCGACAGGCAATTTCATGCAGTATTGCCAGACCCTTCACCATCAGGTCATCGCTATAAACGGCGGTGTAGTTGACATCGTTCTTTACGGGCAGTACACCGCCGCCCCAGGGCCAGACACTCGAGGCGGTTAATTGCCCCTGCGCCTCGCGTTGCTGATTCACTGGGTGGCTATACCAGGTCATTTGCACCTCGTTCATAAGTCGGTGCCACTGCATAGCGTCCTCACCCTGCGGCAGATGTCGGCTGATGGTAAAACCCCTTACCTGCGCGGGAGACGTGGTCGTCAAGGCGATAGGCCGGGGCAGGCGTAGATACCAGTGATGCGAAGTAGTTCCCTGCAAACTCACCGACCACTCATCCAGCAAGGGGCGTATCGCCGCCTGCAGGGCAGTAGCTTCTTCCGCTGTTAAGGCCAGCTCCTCATGGGCGATTAATATCGCATCGTCACGATCTACCAGCAGACAGACCGGATCCAGTCGTAACCAGTAGTCATTGCCAGGAGACCGCCCCTCCGCGAGAAGCGATACCGCCGCCAGCGGCAGTGCCTGTTGTGTGGCATCGACATTAAAATACGAAAAACAGGCCGCGTTATCATCCCGTGTTGCATGATCATTTTTTATCGAATCTGCACGGGAGAGGAGTTTTTGAAATTGTCCCAGCGCCGGCCAGTCAGCCGCCTGCCATTGTTCCTGTCCTGCATACGGCCCCAGTAGGCCAGGGGCATAGACAATCAGTTCAGTGATGGAAGCGGCGCTCGCCACGCGTTACTGCATATTACTGAGAATAGCCGCTTTAACCTGATCCAGTGTCGCGTCTACCGTGATCATATTGTTGCTACCTTCACATTGTGTAATTGCCGTATCCGGGTCTTTCAAACCATGGCCGGTCAGGGTGCAGACAATCTTGCTGCCCTCGGGGATCTTGCCGGATTTGATATCACGCATGGCACCGGCCAGTGAAGTCGCCGAGGCCGGCTCACAGAAGACGCCTTCTTTTTCGGTCAGCAGTTTTTGTGCGGCCAGGATTTCCTCATCGGTACATTCATCGAACCAGCCCTGTGACTCTTCCTTCACAACCCAGGCCTTGTCCCAGCTTTGTGGATGTCCAATCCGGATTGCAGTGGCGACGGTGTCCGGGTTATCGACCATCGCCCCACGCATGAAGGGCGCAGAACCCGCGGCCTGATAGCCCACCATTTTGGGCAGGCTGTTGACGATGCCGTTCTCGTGATATTCCTTATAGCCCATCCAGTGCGCCGTAATGTTGCCGGCGTTGCCGACAGGGATACAGTGAAAGTCCGGTGCCGCGCCAAGTTCTTCCAGAATTTCAAAGGCAGCGGTCTTCTGGCCTTGCAGACGATAGGGGTTGATCGAATTCACAATGGTCACCGGCGCATGTTCAGCAACGTCCTTGACCAGCTGCATGCCTTCATCAAAGTTACCTTTGATCTGAATAACAACCGCTCCATGAATCATCGCCTGTGCCAGTTTACCCAGGGCAATCTTGCCTTCCGGAATTAAGACAAAGGCTTTAATACCAGCGCGCGCCGCATAGGCTGCCGCCGCCGCCGAGGTGTTGCCCGTCGAGGCACAGATAATCGCCTTACTGCCCTCTTCAACGGCCTTGGTCACGGCCATACACATACCACGGTCCTTGAACGAACCGGTCGGGTTCAGGCCTTCGTACTTGACGTAAATATCGACGTCTTTGCCCAGGGCAACCGGGATATTGTGTAAACGAATTAACGGCGTATTACCCTCACCAAGACTGATAATGCGCGTGTCATCATGTACCGGCAGGCGGTCACGGTATTTATCAATCAAGCCGGTGTAACGTGGTCGAAAAGGCATAACTTTTACTCCTAAATTTATTCATCTTCAACGCAAGGGCGCTATGGCGCAAAGAATATTTGATTACGATGCTGCATAACTCTCTGATAATTCAAAGCACTGCTATGCCATACATTTTCCAGTATCAATTCAAATTGTTATCTTTAAATACTTAATAACGCTTCGCGCCTTTGCGACTTTGCGTTAATACATTTAATTCGCATCCAGTGCTTCCATACGGATACGAGTCACTGCACCGTGGATACTCGGTAATGCCTCGATGCTGGCGATGGCCTGGTTCATTCGGGCCTCCTGTACGCGGTGGGTCAGCATGATGACAGACACGTCGGTGGACTTGTCGACGGGTTCTTTTTGTATCAATGCCTCGATACTAATCCCCTGCCCGCCCAGTATGGTGGTTACCTTGGCCATGACACCTGGCTCATCCGCGGCCTGCATACGCAGATAGTATGCCGTCTCAATGTCGTCCATTTTCAAGATGGGGAGATCAGAAAGCGCATCCGCCTGAAAGGCCAGGTGTGGCACACGATTCTCCGGATCCGAAGTTAATGCACGGACCACATCCACCAGATCCGCGACGACCGCGGAGGCAGTCGGTTCAGCTCCCGCACCGGCGCCATAATAAAGCGTCGGTCCCACCGCATCGCCCATGACTAAAACGGCATTCATAACACCGTCAACATTGGCAATCAGACGACGTTCCGGGATTAGAGTGGGATGCACGCGCAATTCAATCCCTTTGTCGGTACGGCGGGAGATCCCCAGATGCTTAATGCGATAGCCAAGGGCCTCGGCATAGTTCACATCGTCGCGAGTGATTTTAGTAATGCCTTCGGTATAAGCGGCGTCAAACTGCAACGGAATGCCAAACGCAATGGAGGCCAAAATGGTCAGCTTGTGGGCAGCATCAATACCCTCAACATCGAAGGTCGGGTCGGCCTCGGCATAGCCCAGTGCCTGTGCCTCTTTTAAGACATCGACAAAGTCACGTCCCTTGTCCTTCATCTCGGTGAGAATAAAATTACCCGTTCCGTTAATGATCCCGGCCAGCCATTGAATCTCGTTACCGGCCAGACCTTCGCGAATGGCCTTAATAATCGGAATGCCGCCCGCGACCGCCGCTTCAAAGGCCACCATCACACCTTTGGCCTGGGCCGCCTGGAAAATTTCATTACCGTGCTTGGCGATCAGGGCCTTATTGGCCGTCACCACATGCTTACCATTGGCGATTGCCTTCTCGACCAGCTCTTTGGCGAGACCATCACCACCAATTAATTCCACAATGATTTCAACTTCTGGGTCATTGACCACATCCATCGGATGAGTCGTCAGCTTAATACCGGCGGTATCACAAATACGTGGCCGTGACAGGTCGCGCGCCGCGGCGTGTGTGATCTCAATGCCGCGCCCGGCGCGACGTGAAATTTCTTCGGCATTTCGTTTCAATACATTGACGGTGCCGCCGCCGACGGTTCCTAATCCCAATAGACCTACTTTGACTGGTTTCATTTTAGCGTAACTCTTTTTCCATTATTCATTTCGTATGCGTAAAGACCATTATGCATGCAGCTTGCGGTAGTGCGCCAGAAAACGCTCAATTCTTTGCATGGCGTCCTGCAAGTCATCCGCGTTCGGCAAAAACACCGCCCGAAAGTGATCCGGCTGCGGCCAGTTAAAACCACTGCCCTGTACGACAAGGACCTTTTCCATTTCCAGCAGCTGCAGGACAAACGCCTGATCATTCTGAATGGGATACAGCGTTGGATCGAGACGTGGAAATAAATACAACGCCGCCCGTGGTTTGACACAACTGACACCGGGCATCGAAGTGAGCATGTCATAGGCCATATCCCGCTGACGTCGCAGGCGTCCACCCTCGGCGACAAGGTCATTGATACTCTGATAACCACCCAGTGCCGTCTGAATCGCGTATTGCCCTGGCACATTGGAACACAGCCGCATGGAGGCCAGAATATCCAGTCCCTCCAGATAATCCCTGGCGTGCTCCTTTTCGCCCGAGACCACCATCCAGCCCGAACGATAGCCACAGGCACGGTAATTTTTTGATAGACCATTAAAGGTCACAAACAGCACGTCGTCGGCAAACGAGGCGATTGCGGTGTGCTGGGCCTCATCATAAAGCATCTTGTCATAGATCTCATCGGCATAGATGATGAGTTGGTGCTGACGGGCGATCTCAACAATCGCTTTTAAAAGATCATCAGGATACAGTGCCCCCGTAGGGTTGTTCGGGTTAATGACCACAATGGCGCGAGTACGATCGGTAATTTTGGCGCGAATATCATCCAGGTCCGGTAGCCAGCCATTGGCCTCATCACAAATATAGTGACGCGCCACCCCGCCGCCCAGGCTCACCGCCGCCGTCCATAGCGGATAATCCGGTGCCGGCACCAACACCTCGTCACCATTATTCAGCAGGCCATGCATGGCCAGCACAATTAATTCAGAGGCACCGTTACCAATATATATATCCTCCAGGCCAACACCTTCAATATTCTTCGCCTGGGTGTAATGCATGACCGCCTTGCGAGCGGCAAACAGACCTTTGGAGTCCGAATAACCCGAGGCATTGGGCAGGTTGTAGATCACATCCTGCTGGATTTCTTCCGGTGCGGCAAAGCCAAACGATGCCAGGTTACCAATATTAAGTTTGATGATCCGCTGACCTTCTTCTTCCATTTGCCGCGCACGGGCCAGAATCGGTCCGCGGATGTCGTAACAGACATTCGCCAGTTTCAATGATTTTTGAATTGCCTTCATTGGATCAGACCATCTTTCTTGAACAGGTCACGGATACCGCGCACCGCCTGACGGGTGCGGTGTTCATTCTCGATCAAACCGAAACGCACATGGTCATCGCCATACTCACCAAAACCAATGCCGGGCGAGACCGCCACCCTGGCCTCTTTTAGTAACAACTTCGAAAATTCCAGTGAGCCCATTTCACGATAGGCCTCGGGAATCGGTGCCCAGACAAACATGGTGGCCCGGGGTTTTTCCACCGCCCAGCCCAGGCTATTTAAGCCCTCACACAGGACATCGCGACGCTTTCGATAGCGCTCACAAATCTCGGCCACACAGTCCTGCGGACCTTCCAGCGCGGCAATTGCCGCAATCTGGATGGGGGTGAACATGCCATAGTCGAGATACGACTTCATCCGTGCCAGCGCCGCCACCAGGGTGGCATTGCCACACATAAAGCCAACTCGCCAGCCGGGCATATTGTAGCTTTTGGAGAGCGAAAAAAATTCAACCGCGACCTCTTTGGCTCCCGCCACCTGTAGAATCGACGGGGCCTTGTAACCATCGTAGACTAGGTCCGCATAGGCAATATCCTGCACCACCCAGATCTGATGCTCACGGGCGATGGCAATGACTTTTTCATAAAACGCCAGATCCACACACTGCGCCGTCGGATTACCGGGGAAGTTGAGTATCAGCATCTTGGGCTTGGGCCAGGAATCCTTAATCGCCTTTTCCAGGGCCTCAAAGAAGTCGACACCCGCCACCAGTGGTACATGACGGATATCCGCACCGGCAATAATAAAACCATAGGGATGAATGGGATAAGCCGGGTTCGGCACCAGGACCGCGTCTCCCGGACCCACAGTCGCCATGGCCAGGTGGGCCAGCCCCTCTTTGGAGCCGATGGTCACAATGGCCTCGGAATCCGCGTCCAAATCCACGTCAAAACGGTTCTTGTACCAGTGACAAATGGCCCGTCTTAGCCGAGGGATGCCCTTGGAAACCGAGTAACGATGCGTATCACCCCGCTGGGCAGCCTCAACCAGCTTATCGACAATATGCTGGGGCGTCGGCTGGTCAGGATTGCCCATGCCAAAGTCAATAATATCTTCACCCCGGGCTCTCGCGGCGGCTTTCAATTCATTGACGATATTGAAGACGTAGGGCGGGAGCCGTTTGATTCTAGGAAAGTCGTCGATCAAGCGAGTAACCCTGAGAAAGTGTTAAAATGTGGTTGTTCCAACGGGCTCAACGCCCGCCCGCAAAGCTGGTAACATTAACGGCTAGGCCCGCTAACTGTCAATGACGAAACGAGTTTTACGGAAATCCAGGACATGAAATTCAATCTTGAAAACAGCGACCGCTACACTGTCATCGGCTACCAGCCCGGCGAGATTACAGTGCTGCTGGGCATGACGACAGAGACCGAGGACGAACGCCCGCGACCGCAAAAACAAACCCTCAGGACCAGCTTTATCCTGACCCCGAACCAGCTAATCACAGACTGGCCGGTATCCAGTATCGAGGCCCTGGGAAGTCATCATTTAGACACGATCCTGGCCTTAGCACCGGAACTCGTATTAATAGGCTCCGGTGCCACGCACCGCTTTCCCGACGTCAGCCTGCTGGCCCCACTGCTGCAAGCCCAGATTGGTTATGAAATCATGGACAGCCATGCAGCCTGCCGAACCTATAATCTATTACGAGGAGAAGGCCGTCGGGTAGTGGCGGGGATTTTGATTTAGAGACGTCATTCAACGCAAAGACGCCGTGGCGCAGAGTATTTATTGATTACAGCTCCGGGGAATCATGAGGAAATGATGACTTTACCCAATGCCCCTCTTACTCTTTTCGCGCATTAAACATTACGCTTATTTTTTGTCTTTGAAACTTTACGCCTTCGCGTGGTTGCGTTGAAAGGCACTATTATTTAAATAAGGCCTCACAGGAATAACCTTCGTGTTCAAGAATTTCACGCAGCTTGCGCAGGGCTTCGATCTGGATCTGTCGCACGCGCTCTCGGGTTACGCCAATACTGGTGCCTACCTCTTCAAGGGTTGAGACATCATACCCGTTCAGGCCAAATCGACGAGCCACGACTTCACGTTGCTTATCGGAAAGTTGTGCCAGCCAGTTATCCAGGTTGGCGCGGACATCGTCATCCTGCAACAGAATAACGGGGTCGGTATTATTCTCATCCGGGATCGCATCGAGCAGAGAGTTATCAGTATCCTGACCCAGAGGGACATCCACTGAGGCAATACGCTCATTTAGCCCCAGCATTTTTTTCACGTCGCCAATAGGTTTATCCAGCATCTCGGCAATCTCTTCCGGACTGGGTTCATGGTCCAGGGTCTGCGCCAGATGACGCGCTGCACGCAGATAAATATTGATCTCTTTTACCACGTGAATGGGTAGGCGAATGGTTCGGGTCTGATTCATGATGGCCCGCTCAATGGTCTGTCGAATCCACCAGGTCGCATAGGTCGAAAAACGGAAGCCACGCTCCGGGTCAAACTTCTCCACAGCACGAATAAGACCAAGATTGCCCTCTTCGATCAGGTCGAGCAGGGCCAGACCACGGTTGAGATAGCGCCGGGCGATCTTGACCACCAGCCGAAGATTGCACTCGATCATTTTGGCCCGGGCGGCCATATCACCCTTAAGCGCCTTACGGGAATAAAAGACTTCTTCTTCCGCCGTGAGTAAGGGAGAAAAACCAATTTCACTCAAATACAGGCGAGTGGCATCCATTTGGCCATCAGAGACATCGCCCGGTGCAAAAGTCGTCTTGGCCTCACTATCGTCAATGACCTCTTGCGCCGTATCCTCTGTCTCCAGCAACAGCGTGTCGTCATCGTCGACCAGTTCCTCCGGCTCGACATCCGCATCCGTCGATTTTTTTTCCGCGTCTTTTTTTTGCATCGAGTTACGTCGCTCCATCCTCTCGACCTGCCTGCATTTGTTTAGTGTTTGGGTAAATAGCGTAAAGGGTTAACCGGCTTTCCATCGCGACGAATTTCAAAATGTAACTGCACTGTTTTCGTTCCGCTCTTTCCCATATCGGCAATTTGCTGTCTGGCCTTTACAGTTTGATTTTCTTTTACCAGATTTTTTTTATTATGGGCGTAGGCGCTGAAGTATTCTTCGTTATGCTTCACAATTATCAAATTGCCATATCCCCTCAGGCCATTGCCACTATACACAACTTTTCCGGCGGCGGCAGCCCGGACCGGCTGACCGAGACGGCCCCCAATATCGATCCCCTTGCGGCCTGCATCGGTATGTGAAAATGTGGTTAACAATCGTCCGCTGCTCGGCCAGTACCAGACCAGTTTTTCATTGTCCTGATTTTGTGACGGCAGTGTCGGCGTGACTGGCGCTGGACGATAGCTGCGATTGCGCCTGATGGGCGCAGGATTACTGCGCTGCACAACCTGTGGTGGCGGTGTTAGTCGAATTTTCTGCAGGGGAAAGATGGTATACGGTGGTTTTATCCCGTTCCAGCTCGCCAGCTGACGGGTATCATAACCGTGCTGCCAGGCAATAGAATAAAGCGTCTCCCCTTTCTGTACGACATAATAATCGGCATCTCTATGCGCCCCCGATGGCGACGGCACCGAACCTGAGGCACGCTTCCAGGGATGAAAATAATTCTTGGTATAGATACCTGTCTGGGAACAGCCACTCAGTAGCAACAGTGCTACCAATACCAGCGATATTGTCAGCTGACTCGGCTTCACGACTTCCATAAAAAGTAGCCAACAATGACTACTAGGATCATTAACCAGCCAAGGCGATCGATATACTGCCGCAGGATATTTTCCATCCGCTCTCCGCCCCAAACCATTAGACCGGCAACGAGATAAAAACGCGCCCCCCGCCCAATCGCAGAGGCCAGGACAAAGGGGAGAAAGGCCATGCCGACGACCCCGGCAGAAATCGTAAAGACCTTATAGGGGATCGGTGAAAACCCGGCCAGAAACACCATCCAGACCCCCCAGACCTTGAACCATTCAACCGTTTCGGTATAACGGCTCCAGTAACCCAGTTTGTGCAACCAGGGTTCAATGAGGTCAAAGGCAAACATACCAATCAGGTAGCCAAGGATACCTCCGCAGACCGATGCCAGTGTGGTCAGCAGGGCATAACGCCAGGCCTTGTCGGGTTTGGCCAGGGACATCGGTGCCAGCATGACGTCCGGCGGAATGGGGAAAAAGGAAGACTCGGCAAAACTGAGCCCGGCCAGATATCGATTGGCATGCGGGTGTTTGGCCCATTGCATGACACGTTCATATAATTTAGAAAAGAGTTTCAAACTAGCGTCCTTTTACCAGCGGCACAAAACTGACCCAATCCAGCGCTTCGTGATGAAAATCATCCGCCAGTCGCCGAATCACAAATAAACGTTGCTGACCGGCCTGCCCAACCGGAATCACCAAGCGCCCTGCTTCACTGAGCTGCAGCAACAATTCCTTCGGGACCTCCTCCGGTGCCGCCGTGACCAGAATCGCATCATAGGGTGCAAATGCATTCCAGCCCCAGTGACCATCAGTGGTACGAAAAATAACATTGCGTAGATCCAGTTGTGCCAGGCGTTGCCTGGCCTGTTCCTGAAGGGGTGGAATACGCTCTACGCTAAACACCTGATCAACCAGTTGCGCCAGCACCGCCGTCTGATAACCACAGCCGGTCCCGACCTCCAGCACCTTTTTAATGGGCGCCCCCTCCAGCAACACCTCGGTCATACGCGCCACAATATAAGGTTGGGAGATGGTTTGTCCATGGCCAATGGGCAGGGCCGTGTCTTCATAGGCCCGGCTGGCCAGGGCCTCATCAATAAACAGGTGTCGTGGTGTGGTCCGCATAACCTCCAACACCTGCTCATTGACAATGCCCTTATCGCGCAGGCGCTCGATCAGGCGATCCCGGGTTCGCTGCGAGGTCATGCCAATGCCCTGTAACTGCATTAAGTTCATGCCTCGGTCTCCAGCCAGTCACCCAGGCTATCAAGCAGGGCGTACTGGGTCAGGTCGACCTGGAGGGGGGTCACGGAGACGTAACCATTGCGTACGGCATAAAAGTCGGTGCCCGGACCGGCGTCCTGCTCTGCACCCGGTGGGCCAACCCAGTAAATCTCACGGCCCCGTGGGTCACTCGCCCTGACCACCGGCTCGGCCTTGTGGCGATGACCCAGGCGCGTCGCCTGAATACCTTTGATTTGATCCCAGGGGATATTGGGGACATTCACATTGAGGATAGCCGCCGCGGGCAGTTCATGAGACGCCATACGAGTCAGGAGTTGACGCACCGCCCTGGCGGCCGTCTCAAAGTGTTCCAGTGGCCAGCGACCGCCCAGGGAAACCGCAATTGCCGGATAGCCCAGAAACCGGCCTTCCATCGCGGCCGCCACCGTGCCGGAATAGAGGACATCATCCCCCAGGTTGGCACCGGCATTGATACCCGAGATGACCATATCCGGTTCTTCCTCGAGCAGGCCGGTAATGGCCAGATGCACACAGTCGGTTGGTGTACCGTTGACGCGTATGACGCCATCCGCCATTTTCGTGGCGCGAATCGGGTCTTCCAGGGTCAGGGAGTTGCTGGCACCGCTGCGGTCACGATCCGGGGCGACCACGGTAATCCTGGCAAGGTCATACAGTGAAACGGCCAGATGACGGATCCCCCTGGCCTCATAGCCATCATCATTGCTGAGTAAAATATGCATTCGTTCCAGTCACGTCATCCGGTGGGAAAAGAGTTGTCGGTCGTTGTTACCCCCACGTAACGACAACATACTATACTTGAATCTCCCTCCCCGCACTATGGCAAGCCTTTGTTTCAGGAACAAATCTTTTATACTGTGTCCGATGAAGAAAAAAATACCGACTGTTTCTGCGAAAGAACGCGATTTATTCCGCGATGCCATCGGCGATGTACGTCCCTTGCCGGAGACTGGTAAAGTCCGGATCGAAAAGCAAAAACCTTCCCCGCGCGGACGTCAAACCCAAACGATTGAACAGGACAAGCGACTGGATAACTTATCCGATCCTATTCACCTGGCCGATGTTACGAGTGGAGAAGAATTACGCTTCTGCCGCAACGGTGTGCCGCCAGCGACAATGAAAAAACTGCGCCGTGGGCAAATATTGATTGAGGCAGAACTCGACCTGCACCGCATGACTGCCGATGAGGCGCGTCTGGCGACGGCGACATTTTTACAGACCGCCTTTCAACGTGAGCTACGTTGTATTCGGGTCATTCATGGCAAGGGCCTTGGATCGCCCAACCAGCTACCCGTACTGAAGACCAAGCTCAACCACTGGCTTAAACAGTTAGATGAGGTCTTAGCCTTCTGCTCTGCCCGCCCTGCCGACGGTGGCTCCGGTGCAGTGTATGTTTTGTTACGTGCATCGCGCCGCCGTTAACTTCCACAACGTTTATTCCGTACCAGTGTTGTTATTAACCATGTGTTAAGCATGGACACTCGCCCGTAGCGTCATTATTTATATGCTCATACATATAAAGTTTTTTAAAAAAGCTGCCGCTATATCGACTGGACAACAGCACGAACTGTAAGGGAACGGGGCAAGATAGCCAGACCCACAAAATCAATTTTGTACCTGTTTTAACTGTAAAAACAGCACCAGACATATTCAATCTGAAAGAGACAGCAGATGAAAGTATCCAAACACGACGTCCGCGACGAGGCACACCGGCTCACGATTTTATTTCCAGGCATTCTGTCAGAGACTCATGCCGATAAAAAAATTTCAAACAGGTGTCAGCACACAACGTCTGACGCAAACGCCGAATAATCGTGATTTGTTGAACACGCCGCACAAACTATTTGAGGACTACGCTCATGTCATTTCAAAAGATGCTCAACAACATTTCAATACGCACCAAAATTTATGCCATGACAGGTACGCTGATAACCGCGCTGGTTGTGGCAATTTACTATGCCCTTTTCAGCATCCAGGGTATCGGTGAACAGCTAACGGGAATCGCCGAGGACGATATCCCCCTCACCAGCATCGTCACCAATGTCACGATCAAGCAACTCGAACAGTCGCTTAGTTACGAGCGTGCGCTTCGCCTTGGTGAGGAAATGCGGCAGACTCCCGCTACCGAGAGTCTGTTCAAGCGCGCCGTAAAGAATTTTGAAGACGCGACAGTCATTATTCAAACTGAGTTCAAGACAGGCCTGGGTATCGCCGTGGCGGGGCTGGCGGCATCAGGTAGCACACAAGACACGGCACTTTATAAGATAGCCAATAATCAGCTGACACAATTACAGCAGGAACATAAAAAATTTGTCGGCATGGTTGAACTGGCACTGGCATCCATTGCCAGTGGCAAGCTACAGGAGGCATTGGCATATGCCGATAAAATTGAAAAGTCGCAAACAATACTAAATCAGACAAGTGAGACACTCTTAAATCAGATCAATAAATCAACCGAAGTCGCCGCACTCGCCGCCGAACATCACGAGCAGTCCGCCTACAAAATACTGATTTCTCTTGCCGTGATTACCGCCATAATCACCGCGGTAATCTTTTTTGTGGTCATCACCGGCGTCTCCCGCCTGGTCAAGGGACTCTCACATGCGCTGGAAGTCGCCGTAAAGATCGCCAGCGGTGATCTGTCGGAATCGGTGCAGGCCGATGGTAATGATGAGATCGGAAAATTACTCAGCGCCTTAAGTACCATGCGAGACAAACTGCATGACGTGATCACTCAAATGGGACGTTCATCCGACGAATTATCGGCAGCCTCAGAAGAACTCGCCGCGGTGAGTGAAGATAGCAACCGAGGAATCCACCAGCAGCAGTCCGAGATCCAGCAAGCCGCGACGGCCATGAATGAGATGACGGCGGCCGTACAGGAAGTTGCCTCCAACGCGCAGCTAACATCACACTCCGCCAATGAGGCCAATACCGAAGCCCGAAATGGCAAACAGGTCGTCGAAACGGCCGTTGCCTCGATTCAGTCACTCGCCGACGTGGTTGAGAAGGCCGCCGATGTCATTCAACAGGTGGGTAAAGACAGCGACAATATCGGCACGGTACTCGATGTCATTAAAGGCATCGCCGAGCAGACCAATCTGCTGGCATTAAATGCCGCCATCGAAGCGGCCCGTGCCGGTGAGCAGGGCCGTGGTTTTGCCGTTGTCGCCGATGAAGTCCGAACCCTCGCCAAACGAACACAGGACTCTACCGCTGAGATCGAGACCATGATTAGTCGTCTACAGGAAAGTTCCAGAAATGCCGTCAGCACAATGGATACAGGCCGTGAGCAGGCCATCGCCAGTGTGGCACAGGCGAATGAGGCGGGCACCTCACTGCAAACCATCAACGAAGTCGTCAGCCGTATTAGCGACATGAACACCCAGATTGCCAGTGCCGCCGAAGAACAGACCACCGTCGCCGAGGAGGTCAATCGTAATGTCACGGTGATTAGTCAGGTCGCCGAGCAAAACGCCGCGGCGGTAAACCAGATTACGGCCTCCAGTGAGGAACTCTCACGCATGGCGATCAGTTTACAGCGGGTAATCTCCCAATTTAATGTCGCCCCTCCATTGCCGGAAGGTGCCTGATGTGTGGAAGACGCCTCTTCGCCTGATTATAAGTGTCATTCCCCTAAAGATTTTCAGTAAATAGCCGCTATGGGCGGAATAAAACCAATCTCGACTTCTGGAGTATTCGATGGCGTTAAAATCCATGCTAACTATCCGTAACAAACTTATTGCTGGCTTTGTTGTACTTGTTGCCTTAACCGCCGTGACGGGAGTCTTTTCACTCGTGCAGGTACAGCTGATGAGCAGCTTTACGGACAAGCTCTATCATCATCCCCTCGCCGTCATTCGCGCCTCCTTACAGGCAGACGCCGATATTATCAGAATGCACCGTGAGCTAAAAAATGTGCGCCTCACCACAGACCCCGCCAGCATCGAGGCCATCAGCAACAAACTCGACGAGCATGAGAAAAATGTCTATCAGGAATTCGACGTTGTCAAAGAACGGATTTCTGGCAAGGAAGGCGAGACCATGCTTGCCGAAACCGTCGCCCTGTTTCGCTCCTGGAAACCGATCCGCGACGAAATTATTAACGCCAAGAAAAATGCGCCACAGGAACCGGTAACGGTCCTGGCGATCGGCAAAGGCTCGGCGCTGATTGATAATATCGACCACCACATGAAGGCCCTGGCAGAGTATGCCAACGTCAAGGGTAGCGACTTTTATAATAAGGCGAAGGCAAAGAGTAGCAGCTCATTTCAAATAATGACTTCGATTATTATCCTCTCGGCGATGCTTGGTTTGATTCTGGCGTATTTCATTGGCCGCTCCATTCTCCGCCCAATCAATAATCTGCGCACGACGATTGAGAGCATCGAAGCAAATTCCGACCTGACACAACGAATCGAGATTCATTCAGCCGATGAAATTGGCACGACCTCAGTGGCCTTTAATGCCATGCTGGAAAAATTTGAGGCCCTGATTCAGCAGGTCGCCAGTTCGACGACACAATTAGCGGCCGCCTCAGAGGAAGTCTCCTCGGTCGCCCGGGATAGTGCCGATAATGTGGAACGTCAGCGTCACGAGACCGACCAGGTGGCCACGGCCATAAATGAGATGACCGCCACAGTGCAGGAAGTGGCGGGCAATGCGACCAGTGCCGCCGGCGCGGCCAGTAATGCCGACAATGAAGCCAGAGGTGGCCGTTCCGTTGTCGAAGGCACTTCACAGGCCATCGCAAAACTGGCCTCGGAGATTGAAAACGCGGCCGGTGTTATTAAGGGTGTAGAACAGGACTCGGAAAATATTGGGCTGGTGCTGGATGTCATTAAAGGCATCGCCGAGCAAACCAATCTGCTGGCCTTAAATGCCGCGATTGAAGCCGCCCGTGCCGGTGAACAGGGACGAGGCTTTGCGGTGGTTGCCGACGAGGTGCGTACCCTCGCCTCGCGCACGCAGAAATCGACTCAGGAAATCGAGTCCATGATTGAAAAATTACAAAGCGGTGCGCGTAATGCCGTTCAGGTAATGGACAGTAGTCGTGAACAGGCACAGAGTGGCGTCAATCAGGCCCGTGAGGCCATCGAGTCACTGGATGCGATTACCCGCGCCGTTACCACCATTAATGATATGAATACCCAAATCGCCAGCGCCGCCGAAGAGCAGGCCGCCGTTTCTGAAGAGATCAATCGCAATGTCACCAGCATTAGTCAAATCTCTGAACAGACCGCCGAGGGCTCGGAACAGACCACGGCCGCGGCGAATGAACTGGCCAAACTGGCCTCCGACCTGCAACAGCTAGTCTCGCAGTTCAGGATTCAGGGCAGCAGCTACTGAAAAATAGACCCTGCCTTCCGTAATATCCTTTGCAAAAAAAGTACTGACACTACTATAAGGATTTTATTGCACAAAATTAAAGCTTTAATTTTGTAAGCCGATAGCTTTAGGACAGACATGGAAACGTCCACGCTGAGGGCGTCTTTTGGGGATAGGTTGAATAAAGGGAGGCGCTCGATATGAAGTCAATTTTCACACCCGCGATGTTGCTAATGGATCGTTTGAAGTATCCGGCCAAGTTTACACTGATTTTCGTCATAATTCTGATCTCTTTAGTAGTCTTGAGTTCACTACTCATCTCTTCGCTTGACTCTGATGTTGGTTTTCTAAAGCATGAACGCATGGGCCTTACCTATATTAAGGCCGTGCGCAGGCCCTTTGAACAAATACAACAACACGGCGCTATGACAGCCGCGTTCATTAATGGTGCAGCTAACTTCAAAGATCGTATTTTTGCCAAACGGCGAAGTGTCGACCAACAACTCGCTGCCCTGACTACTGTCGACATGGAAATGGGGGCTGATTTAAAGACTCAGGGCATGCTTGGTAAAATTCAGCAGCAGTGGGCGACGATCAAAGCCAATAGCATCAACATGACGGCAAATGATGCTATCAAGGCACATATCCATTTGATTGAAGATATGCGCGCTTTAATGACCCACGTTGCTGACAACTCCGGGATTACCCTCGACCCGAAACTGGACAGTTATTATATGGGCGCTGCCCTCGTCATCACACTACCTCGTCTATTGCAGAATATGGGGATTGCCCGCGCCATCAGTACCAGTGTTGCCGCCCAGGGTAAATTCACACCAAGGACATATACAAAGCTATCTGTACTTGCCAATACAATTAAAAATGACTATTCCGAGCTGCATGCGGGTATGAATGCTGCCTTTGACACCAATCCTGAAATCGCCAAACACTTGAAGTCGGCAGTCGATACCAACGACAAAGCAATCGAGGCAATGCAAGCATTGATTCAGGGTAAGCTGTTAGACGCAGAGAATATTACCGTTAGCGGTAACGATGCCTTTAAGATATCCACCCGGGCCATTGATGGCTCATTTCAGATGTATGACAGCCTGGCACCGGTACTCGATGGTCTATTTATGGTTCGTATCAAAGATGCCAGTAATACACGCCTGCTGGCGATACTCACTGTAACTATTGTCATCTTTGCCGTGGCCTATTTATTTGTTGGCCTCTATTTTGCGGTACTAAAAAGTATTCAGCAAATTGGTGATGCGACAGAACAACTCGCCAATGGTGACCTGACGACACAGATCAAACTGAGCGCCCGTGATGAAATGAGTAATATAGCGAATCATTTCAACGCCATGACAGAAAAATTTTCCGCTCTGATCCAGCAGGTCATCAGTGCCACCGGACAACTGGCAACCGCCTCAGAAGAAGTGTCTTCCGTGGCAGAAGACAGCGCTAAAAATATTGATCAACAACGCAGTGAGACGGACCAGGTCGCCACCGCCATCAATGAGATGAATGCTACCGTACAGGAAGTGGCCAACAATGCCTCCAACGCCGCCGGTGCCGCCACCAATGCCGACAACGAGGCCAAAGGTGGCAAGGAAGTAGTACAGAATACTTCATCTGTCATTGCACGACTGGCTGATGAAATTGAAAATGCTGCCAGTGTCATTTCAGGTGTAGAAAAAGACAGCGAGACTATTGGCACCGTACTGGATGTCATCAAGGGCATTGCCGAACAGACTAATCTACTGGCATTGAACGCAGCTATTGAAGCGGCGCGCGCGGGTGAACAGGGCCGTGGATTTGCCGTAGTGGCGGATGAGGTACGAACCCTCGCCTCACGCACCCAGAAGTCAACCCAGGAAATCGAAGAAATGATTACCAGACTCCAAACTGGCTCTCGCTCGGCGGTCGAAGTTATGCAAAAGAGTCGCGAACAGGCAAAATCCGGAGTCGAACAGGCAAAAGAAGCGGCTTCTGCACTTGAGGCAATTACCCATGCGGTAGAAACAATTACCGATATGAATACTCATATTGCCAGCGCTGCTGAGGAACAGTCCTCGGTTGCCGAAGAAATCAACAAGAACGTCACCCGCATTAGCGAAATATCCGAACAGACTGCAGCGGGCGCCGATCAAACCACAACCTCTTCACATGAACTGGCAAGGCTGGCAACCGATCTGCAAAATCTGGTAAGTCAATTTAAAATTCACTAAATAAAAAACTGCAACAGGAAGTCAGGGACAAGACATTAACCACGTTGTCTCATATTTGTTATCCACTGCTAATAGCACCCTGATCAATAAATAGCTCTCGCATTATTGATGTTGCATACGTCCCTCTCGGGAGGGTAAAACATAGCTGCAAACAGCTATCACCTAACCATTCATACTGCATTGTCTGTGGTAGCAGACGGAAGCTGCGCCGTTGCTGCTTTAACCCCAGACCCTGCAGCGCCTCGCACCAGTCCTGGTAGGGTTGCAATATCTGCGTCTCCAGTGCCAGCGCCTCGGCACAGAGAAAATCCTGTCCGCGTCCCCACAGCGGACCACTGGGGTGAATCTGGAGATGATCCAGACGCGTCTGAGTCTCGTCACCGATAGTCGCTTCAACAAAGTATTGCAGGCTGTCATCGAACATAAAGGCATCGCCAGGCAACGGCTGGTTCCAGCAGGCCTGTCGTACCCGCTCTGCCAATACCAGGTTGAACAACCAGGAACGTGCGGCAGAAATATAGAGTCCCTGCTGGTGTCGCTTAGGCCGGATAGCGCGGTCAAACAGCTTGTCTGCCAGGATGAGATTACGGCGCTCTCGGCCAAAACGCTGTTCGCCAAAGTAATTGGGGACGCCATGCGCCATAATCGATTGCAGGCGTCGCTCAATGTCATCTTTATCGCCCTGCAGATTGCGGATACGTAACACGAAGCGATTGGCCTTTAAACCACCCTTTTTCAGTTTACGGTGGTGACGGGCCACCTGCAGTACCCTGGCCCCCTCGGGCAGACCGAAGGAGTCAGGCGTCGGCTTCCCGGGCAGGGTCAGACAAAACCACTGCCGGGTAACGGCACAGCGATCCTTCAGCCCGGCATAACTCACATCCCTGTTGTGTAAACCGAGATGCCGGGCAAGACTCCGCGCGATGTCATCCGTATTGAATTCACGCTTTTCAATGAACACCAGTACGTGCTCACCCTCACCGGCAGGTGCAAACGAAAGTTGTTCCTCAACAAAAAAGTCTTCGGCTTGCGTCCGTAGACAGCCCGTACTCGCAGGTTGACCATAGGCATACGGGAAGACGATTTGAATAGCATCAGGATTAAACGTCATAACGCGGAGTATATAACAAGTTCGAGGGTCGAGGGTCGAGGGTCGAGGGTCGAGGGTCGAGGGTCGAGGGTCGAGGGTCGAGGGTCGAGCAAAGCATACTTTCCCGCCTTCGCGGGAATGGCAAATAGCCATTTTTAGTCACAGCTTATCTTTGGTGTTGTCTAGAATAAGAAAAACCGCGCTGAATGGCGCGGTTTTCATTACTTGACCCTCGTCCCTGGAAACTAGTCCCTATCTGTTCATGCTGCATTCGCCACACAATATTGCATCCCTTTGACCACCTCACTTGCCAGGTCGTTGGGCACAAACTTGGTCAAAAAGGCATTCGCCCCGCACTGCTTGGCACGCTCAGTATTAATCGCCCCATTGAGCGAGGTGTGTAACAGAATATAAAGATCACGCAGGTCGTTATCCTGTCGAATCGCCTTGGTCAGGGTATAGCCATCCATCTCCGGCATCTCGATATCAGAGAGCACAAAACTGATACGACCCGCTGGGTCGGCACCGGTCGCATTCGCCTTTTTCAATAGTTCAAGGGCCTCTTTACCATCGATCGCCGTGACATACGGCACCTGTAATTGTTCCAGCGTTTTTACTGTTTGTGAACGCGCCATAGAAGAGTCGTCAACGACCAGTACACGCTGGTCGTGCCCGCCTTCGGGCATATCTTTACCCAGGTCCTGACTAATCACGATGGGCTGATGATTAACCTCTGCCATAATGCGCTCCACATCCAGGATCTGGATCAACTCGTCATCGACCTGTGTCACCCCGGAGGAATAACTGCGAGCGCCCAGTCCCTTGGGCGGGGGCAGGACATTTTTCCAGTCACGGACCACAATACGGTCCACTGCCGCCACCAGAAATCCCTGCTTGGTACGATTGATTTCGGTGACAATCACCGAACCATTTTTACAGCCACCCTCTTTTTGCAAACGCGAGCGACCAATGGCCTGTGATAGGTCAACCACGGAAATCGCCTCACCTCTTAATGTGGCGACACCACAGACGGAGGCATGGCTGTCGGGGAGTTTGGTTAAAAAGGGACATGGAATGACCTCACTAACCTTAAGGACGTTAATCCCGAACCGCTGCTTGTCTCCAAGGTGAAACAAGAGAAGCTCCAGATGATTTTCCTGGTTGCCAATGCTGCCTGAATTTTGCGTGGCCATCTCACTCTCCTAACGGATACCATCGCGGCACCGTTAATCAAACTATTTTTGTACCTATATTATCGGTCCTGTCGTGGCGAAACTTTAGACCAGAAGTCCAGCCCCCTCCACGGTCTGGATCGCATGGCAGCCAAAGCGGCTGCCCACCTGCGACGCGTGATACTTTAAACTTTGAACTGCCCCACGAGGGATTGCAGCTGTTCACCCAGACGCGCCAGTTCGGCACTTGAGGTCGAGGTCTGCTCGGCCCCGGCGGCGGTCTGCTCGGAAATCTGTTGAATATTGATGACATTTCGATTGATTTCTTCTGACACCGAACTCTGCTCTTCCGCCGCGGTAGCGATCTGCGTGTTCATTTGCAGAATGGTTTCGACCGCCCGCGTAATGGATGAGAGTGACTCACCCGCATGTTGTGCCTGCTCTACCGTCGAGCTGGCACGTTCACGACTCTGGCTCATCGCGGTAACCGCCTGTTCTGCACCGCCTTGCAGAGCCGATATCAGGTTTTGAATTTCAGCTGTTGACTGCTGGGTGCGTTGCGCCAGGGTACGCACCTCATCGGCAACCACCGCAAAACCACGCCCCTGTTCACCGGCGCGGGCAGCCTCAATAGCGGCATTGAGTGCCAGCAGGTTAGTCTGTTCGGCAATGCCCTTGATGACATCCAGTACGGTGCCAATATTTTCGCTATCGCCTTTCAGCTTCTCAATCACCACCGCAGACTCTTCCACCTCTTTTGCCAGATCATTAATGGCATTAATGGTACTGGCCACAACCTGACTCCCCGCCTTGGACTCACTATCGGCATCGGAGGCGGCGCTTGATGCCCGCTCGGCGTTGCTGGCGACTTCCTGCACGGTCGAGGTCATTTCGGTAATGGCCGAGGCGACCTGTTCTGTCTCATGCTTTTGATTAGCCACACCGGCGCTGGTCTGCTCCGTTACGGCCGCCATTTCTTCTGCCGAGGCCGCCAGCTGCGAGGTGGCACCGGATATCTCACTAATGATGCTCTGTAGTTTCTCAACAAAGATATTAAAATTGTTACCGAGTTCGCCGACTTCATCCGTACTGTTTACCGGGACGCGTTTCGTCAGGTCGCCCTTACCCTCAGCAATTTCCTGCAGCATAAGACCCGTCAGCTCGGTTGCCTGACGCAGCGGTCCGACGATGCCACGCATCACAAAATAAGCGATTAATAAGCCGGACAGTGCCGCGATGACGCTCAGGATGCCAATGGTGGTCTCGGTACTCAGGACACTCGCCTCGACAATCTTGCCCTGCTCGGTTAATGCCGCAAACACACTATCGCGTAGCTTGACTGTGTCTTCTGCCATCATGGGGCCATTCTTGTCGAGAATATTATTAACCGCGGCATTACGATCCTGAATGGCCTTGACGACCTTTAAAAAGGCCAGGTCATAGATATCAATATCCTCAATTGCAGTTTTCACGAGTTGGCGACGCTCGGGGTTCGCCAGATTCGCCAGCAGGGTATTCAGACTTTCCTTACTCTTGTCAAACTCGGCAATAAAGCGATCCCGTGAGGCATCGCTATTGTCATTCAAAAAACGGAAAACGTTCAGCCGGGCCAGCAACAGATGTTTCTCGGCAACACCACCATAGTAGGTGGACCTTGTATCAGAGTCTTTAAACGCTGAATCCATAACTTTTGTAATGGCTTCTTCAATCAGCGGGCCTTTGACATTCAGAACCTTATTGACCAGTTCGTGACGCTTATTCATATTGACTACCACCACCTTATGAAAGGCATCGTTGTACTGCTTGTTCAACAAATCGATACTATCCAGCAGCTTGACGCGCTGCGGACTTTTAATCGCAGCACGCGCTTCGAGCATGATTTTATGTAAATCCTCATCCGCAGTATTAAAGGCATCAATGGATTGAGTGCTGGAGGTCTGAAGATAATTTTTCACTTGCAAGCGTTTTCGATACACCTGACGCATAATTTTGGCGGCAATACCGGCATCCGGTGCCAGGTCCTGCGTAATCCCCTGAACCTCACGCTGAATGCTGTTCAGACTCGTAAAGGCGACGCCACCGACCACCAGCAACAAAATAATAATCACTACAGGCGATATCATTGCCTTGATGGTAATCTTCAGATTACGAAACACTCCAAATATCGATTCCACCGCTATACCCCTTAATTTAAAGATTTTCGAACAGCCCAATCAATAACCGACACGCACAAAAACCATCGCCAGGCTGGTGACTTACTATTACTTTATCGGATTGCAACCATGAAACTTGAGCAAAGATGTAGAAAAGACTACTTCGTATACGCGGGAAATTAAGGGGATTAACGCCTTCGGACGAGGTTAAAAATGATATCGCAACCAGGCATGACTAGATCGGCATTACTGGCCACCAAGTAAAACGACAGCCGTCACGGCTATGCCCTCACCCCGTCCGGTGAAGCCCATCTTTTCGGTGGTCGTCGCTTTAATATTAATATTGTCCACCTCTGTGTGCAGATCCGCCGCCAGAATTTGATTCATTTTATCCAGGTATGGAGACATTTTTGGCGTCTGGGCAATAATTGTGATATCAGCGTTCTTGAGTTGATAGTCTTTATCCCGCATCAGCGCCACGACACGGCGCAATAAAATCCGACTATCTATCCCTTTATATTTTTCATCATTATCCGGGAAGTGTTTACCAATATCGCCTTCACCCAGCGCACCAAGGACCGCGTCACATAATGCATGGATCAGGACATCGCCATCGGAGTGCGCCTCCATACCTTTGGAATACGGAATCTCCACCCCACCAATAATCAGTTTACCGTCGTCCTTAAAACGATGGGCATCAACACCCTGTCCAACTCTTATATTCATGTTTTTTCCAGATTAGAAAACAATTTCAACGCCAAGACGCAACGTTAAATATTAATTAACCACATCCGCCTGTCACAAACGGCTTGTCGGGAGATTCATCGTCATGCGCTCAACACATACTCAACTGTTAGAAAATAATTCCTGACGCCTTTGCGTTAAAGATCATTGTCCATCAGTAAACGTCTGTGTTTCGTTGTCCTGATTCTGCAAGTAAAACGCCGCCAATGCCAAATCTTCCGGACGCGTGATCTTGATATTGTCGCTATGCCCTTCAACTAATAATGGTTGCTGACCCGCATATTCCATCGCGGAAGCTTCATCCGTCACCAGGTATCCATCACGTAAGGCGGCAGTTAGCGCCGAAAGTAATTCCTGTAGACGAAACATTTGAGGGGTCAGGGCATGCCAGAGATGTGACCGCTCGACAGTTTGTTCAACACACAGGTTGTTGTTTGCCTGCTTCATGGTGTCGCGTACCGGTATTGCCAATAAACCACCCTGTCCACCCGTTGTAACGGCATCCATGAGAAGTTCAATATCACTCCGACGCACACAGGGCCGTGCCGCATCATGCACCAAAACCCAGTCGTTTGCGGTTGCGCCATGCGACTGCAAGGTATCCAATGCACTCAGGACAGAATGACAGCGTTCATCACCACCCTCGGCACGAAACACACTTTGTGGAATATCAAATTGCTGCTCAGGCCAGTAGGGGTCCTGTTTGGCGACGGCAATCGCAATCCCCTTTATCTTACTGACCGCCGCCAGACGATGTATGGTGTGTTCCAGAATCGTCCGACCCTGCAGTCGCAAATACTGTTTTGGAATATTGGATTGCATGCGTTTACCAACGCCTGCTGCGGGAATAACCGCCCAATAATTAATGAGTGAAGAAGTTCGAGTCACGAGTGATAAGGAAAAAATGGAAAAGTTTTTGAGTGTGTATCTGCATGTTGTTACAACCCAATACGACTATCTATTGTTAGGTTCTCTCGAGACTCGTCACTCATCCCTCGATACTGTTTTTAATCCGCCACCTGGATAAAGACCTCGCCTTTTTTAACCATGCCAAGTTCACTGCGGGCCCGCTCTTCAACCGCGTGCAAGCCTGTCTTAAGGTCTTTGACTTCCGCCTCCAGGCTGGCATTGCGTTCTTTAAATTTCTGATTATTCTGACGCTGCTGTTGAATACTCTGTTGTAATTGCCAGTAACTGGGCAAGCTGGACTCACCGAACCACAGGTCATACTGTAGAAGTACAAACAGCCCCGCCAATAGAAGTATTAACAGCTTCATGGTAACCGTCTTATTACCCGCTTTTCTGTGTCATCGTGACCCAAGCTTATCTCCAAACAGTGCGTAATTCCAGTAGACACTACTGAGTTTAGATGACGCCAGCGGTTTGTATACCGTACTGCCAAAGCGGAATTTTATGCCTTTACATTATAAAAGGCGTCGCGGCCGGGGAAGTATGCATCTTCACCGAGTAGTTCCGCGATGCGAATCAACTGATTGTACTTGGCGACCCGATCCGAACGTGACATGGAACCCGTCTTGATTTGACCGGCACCGGTCGCTACCGCCAAATCGGCAATGATCGTGTCTTCCGTCTCGCCAGAGCGATGCGAGACCACGGCGGTATAACCGGCCTTGCGTGCCATGGCCATCGCCTCCAGGGTCTCTGTGAGCGTACCGATCTGGTTGACCTTGATCAAAATCGAGTTGGCAATGTTCTTATCAATGCCTTGCTGCAAAATTTTGGTGTTGGTGACGAACAGGTCATCACCGACGAGTTGGATTTTGTCACCCAGACGTTCGGTCAGTCGCTTCCAGCCGTCCCAGTCATCTTCGGCCAGACCATCTTCGATGCTGACAATGGGATACTTGTTACACCAGTCAACAAACACATCGATAAGTTCATCGGCACTCAGCGATTTGCCTTCCGACGTCAGCTCATATTTACCATTTTTGTAGAACTCACTACTGGCAGCATCGATAGCGATCATAATATCTTCGCCCGCCTTAAAGCCTGCCCTAGCAATCGCCTCAAGAATCACTTCGATAGCCGCTTCATTGGATGGCAGGTCTGGCGCAAAGCCCCCTTCATCACCCACGGCCGTATTCAAACCTTTATCATGCAGGACAGATTTAAGGGCGTGAAAGACTTCAGCGCCATAGCGGATAGCTTCATTAATGCTCGGAGCACCCACAGGCATAATCATGAATTCCTGCATATCGACGCTATTATTCGCGTGTGCACCGCCATTGATAATATTCATCATGGGCACCGGCATCTGAAAACCATTACCCTGATCAAGATAGTCATACAGGGGCTTACCCTGTGAATGTGCCGCCGCTCTGGCGCAGGCCATGGAAACCGCCAGCAGTGCATTGGCGCCCAGATTACTTTTATTCTCGGTACCATCCAGGTCCAGCATGATGCGATCGACAGCTTTTTGATCTGCCGCATCTTTACCCTTCAGTGCATGCTTTATATCATTATTGATGTGGCCAACCGCTGTTAGTACGCCTTTGCCACCGAAACGTTGCTTATCACCATCGCGCAGCTCGATCGCTTCGCGCGTCCCTGTCGAGGCACCTGAGGGTACGGCGGCACGACCCACGCTGCCATCTGCCAGCACTACATCGGCTTCCACCGTTGGATTACCACGTGAATCAATAATTTCTCGACCAATAATATTTTCAATTACAGTACTTGCCATTGATACTTCTTCTCTCTTGTTTTGATTTACAAATAATTACGTTGTGATTTTCAGTTCGAGAAAGCCATCCTGTTTGACCTGCGTGTCAATTGCTTTCAATGTTTTTAGTAGTGACGACATTAAATCCAGCGGCATGGCATTTGGACCATCACTCAAAGCCTGTGCCGGGTTGGGATGGGTCTCCATAAAAATCCCGGCGATGCCCGCCGCAACCGCGGCGCGTGCCAGTACCGGAACAAACTCACGCTGCCCGCCCGACGTACCGCCCTGTCCACCCGGTTGTTGAACCGAGTGTGTTGCATCAAACACGACCGGGCATTGTGTCTCACGCATCACGGCCAGGCTACGCATATCCGAGACCAGGGTGTTATAGCCAAAGGAGGCACCACGTTCACAGACCATGATGTGATCGTTGCCCACCGCGCGGGCCTTGTCGACCACATGCTGCATATCCCACGGTGCCTGGAACTGGCCTTTTTTGATATTGACCGGCTTGCCCTGGCGGGCCACGTTTTGAATGAAATTGGTTTGACGCACTAAAAACGCCGGAGTCTGTAAGACATCCACTACTGCCGCCACTTCATCCAGTGGCGTGTCCTCATGTACATCGGTCAACACCGGCACGCCAATGTCATCTTTAACCTTTTGCAGTATACGCAGACCCGCTTCGATACCGAGCCCACGAAAGCTATTGGCGGAGGTGCGGTTGGCCTTGTCAAAAGATGATTTGTAGATAAAGGCTATGCCCAGATCGTCAGTGATGCGTTTTAGCTGGTCTGCCGTCTCCAGCGCCATCTTTTCGGACTCAATCACACAGGGACCGGCGATCAGGAAGAAGGGATATTCCAGGCCCGCATCGAAGCCACAGAGTTTCATTGGTTGGCTGCCTGCGGCTGTTGCACATGACGATGCTCACGCGCCGCGGTGATAAATCCGCTAAACAGTGGATGGCCATCGCGCGGCGTCGAGGTGAATTCCGGGTGAAACTGGCAGGCTACAAACCAGGGGTGATCAGCAAGCTCAACCACTTCGACCAGACTATCGTCCATCGATTTCCCTGAAATGACCAGACCTGCCGTTTGCAGGCGCTCAAGATAGTTGTTGTTAAATTCATAACGGTGTCGATGCCGTTCAACAATAACCTCTTTGCCGTAGAGTTCACGCACGCGCGTCGCCGGCTGTAAGCGGCATTCCTGCCCCCCCAGCCGCATGGTGCCACCAAGGTCAGAGGCATCGGTGCGTTTTTCGACTGAGCCATCCGCTGCTGTCCACTCGGTAATCAGGGCAATCACCGGGTCCGGGGTATTTATCTCGAATTCGCTACTATTTGCCTTGGAGAGACCCGCGACATGACGTGCATATTCGATCACGGCCACCTGCATACCCAGACAAATCCCCAGATAAGGAATCTTATTCTCGCGTGCGAATTTGACGGTCGCCACCTTACCCTCAACACCGCGTTCGCCAAAACCTCCCGGCACCAGAATCGCATCGACATTTTCCAGGCAGGCGGTGCCTTCTTTTTCGATCTGCTCGGAATCGACGTACTGAATCTTTACCTTGGTATGTGTATGAATACCCGCGTGAATCAGGGACTCCGATAGCGATTTGTAGGCCTCGGTCAGGTCCATGTATTTACCAACCATAGCCACGACCACTTCGCCATTGGGATTGGCCTGGGCCTCTACCACTCGGTTCCACTCGCTGAGATCCGCGGGCGGCACCTGGAGGCGTAATTTATCGACGACGATATCGTCGAGATGTTGCTCATTTAATAGCGCGGGAATTTTATAAATACTATCCACATCGAGGCATTCAATAACGGCACGTGCCTCAACATTGGTAAACAGGGCAATCTTGCGCTTTTCATCCTCGGGAATAGGACGATCGGCACGACACAATAATATATCCGGTTGAATACCGATGGAGCGTAATTCTTTGACCGAGTGCTGAGTCGGCTTGGTCTTGATCTCACCTGCCGTTGGAATATAGGGCAATAGTGTCAGGTGCATGAACAGGGCATTATCATGACCCAGTTTGACACCCATTTGTCGGATGGCTTCCAGAAACGGCAGTGACTCAATATCGCCCACGGTGCCGCCAATCTCGACCATGGCGACATCATAGCCCTCGGCACCGGCATAGACACGCTCAATGATCTCATCGGTAATATGTGGGATCACCTGTACCGTGCCACCAAGATAATCCCCGCGGCGCTCCTTACGAATCACATTTTCGTAGACACGTCCGGTGGTAAAATTATTTTTTTGCGTCATGGTGGTACGCACAAAACGTTCGTAGTGCCCCAGGTCCAGATCCGTCTCGGCACCATCCTCGGTGACAAAGACCTCACCATGCTGGAACGGGCTCATGGTGCCGGGGTCAACATTGATATAGGGATCGAGTTTAAGGAGAGTGACTTTGAGGCCGCGGGTCTCGAGTAAAGCGGCCAGAGAGGCGGAAGCAATGCCCTTCCCGAGAGAGGACACAACACCACCCGTTATAAATACAAACTTCGTCATTGATCGCTTTGCTGGTTGGGGTAAAAAGTAGCGTTGCTTAATGACTGGTGGCCCTCAACAGTGAGGTTGCCGTGGGTATTTCTATACGGCTGCTCAGTCAGCAGTATTGTCGTTGTTTTCGCTTTGTCTTGCAATGCCATCACCCGATAAATCCTCAATTTTGATATTCAGTCCACGTGTCTGTCGTTGAGAAGCATAGCCTTCGCAGACACAAAAACCGATAACCGCGGCAATCTCATCCCCCACATAGAGCAGTGGCACTCGTCGACGTTGCCAGGGTGGAATACCCCACTCCTGAAACAACTTACGCAACTCGTGGTGTCGTCCACCGCGACCCATTGGCCGACACACCTCCCCGCCCTGGCGAAAACCAATGCGTATATTGTGCCGCCCGGTCAGGTCGGCATCCAGTCCATTCACGTCACAGGGTTCAACGCTAAGTCGGATGTTTAACGCGCCAAGACTCAAGGGCTGACGTAAATCCCAGGCATGCGTCTGCCCGACGGCCAATTCAGCGGTCGTCAAGTAGAGTCGCTGCCGATAACGGCGTAGCGCAACGTTTTGCCAGCGGACACAGGGTTCGGCATCCCCGCTAGCCGCCATCACTTCGCTAAAAATCTGCTGCAGGCGTTTTGTGTCCGGCAGTGGTGCCGAGTTGATGTGATGAATCCAGTAACGCACTAAATTACGCTGTCGACCAGGCGACAAACTGATTAATGTCTCCATTGATAGCTCTGTGTGGGGACCGTCCTGCGCTCTCTGCCAGTCCTCTGCGGCGACTTCCAGCAGTAAGGCGTTTGCCTCGGCCAGATGAGTGGCACTACGCGCCATACTCCGATCCGTCACCGGCCAGCGTTTTTTTAATAAAGGCATGACCTCATGACGTAAATAATTGCGATCAAAGGTCAGGTGTTCATTACTCGGGTCTTCGATCCAGTTGAGTCCGTGTTGTTCGGCATAGGTCTGGAGTTCACTACGTGAATACGGCAATAAGGGTCGTAGCAGTGTCGCCGAGGCGAAGGGTTTACTGCGCGGCATCGCCGCCAGCCCCGCGACGCCGCTGCCACGCAATAACTGCAACATCAGGGTCTCCGCTTGATCATTCTGGTGTTGCGCCAGACAGATCGCATCCCCCTCCCGCAAAATTGAGGCGAACGCCTGGTAGCGCGCCGCACGCGCCGCTGCCTCAAGTCCTTTGCCACTTTGACGGTCGACGTCGACCATCAGCGTTGTCAGCGGGATATTCAACTCGTGACAGAATTTCTCGCAATGTGTCTGCCAGACAAGACTTTGCGTCTGCAGCCCATGGTCAATATGAACCGCGGCGACATCGGCCTGTAACGCCTGACGACTGGCGGCCATGGCGTGTAACAGCACGCTTGAGTCCAGGCCACCACTAAAGGCGATCCAGTATCGTTCCGCTTTGGGAAACTTCGCCAGGTCCGAAAGAAGTTGCGCCGGGGTAAGGGTCATTTTCGGGCTTGAAGGAATGCTGGTTCAACCACAGGAGGCTCGGGGATCACAGAGAATCGTTTATTCATTAAATATCATTGGTACATTTCTTTTCAATGATCGGCAACTCCCCTGTTTCGCTGAATGTCATCCCCCATGAACCCTGCGCCCGCCGTGGGTCAGCATTTTTTACTCCGTAAAATTACCGTAACTCATCAAGCGCTGGTAACGCTGCTCCAGTAACTTATCCAGCGGCAACGCTTCCAGGGTCTCCAGGGTTTCATGCAGTGTCAACTTTAATGAATCGGCCATGACCTCCACATCACGGTGCGCGCCCCCCAGCGGTTCGGCCACAATGCGATCCACCAGACCCAGTTCTTTCAGGCGTGGCGCGGTCAGCCCCATGGCCTCGGCGGCATCGGCGGCCTTTTCAGCACTCTTCCATAAGATCGAGGCACAACCTTCGGGTGAAATCACCGAGTAGGTACTGTACTGCAACATCAAGAGTCGGTCACAGACACCAATCGCCAGGGCACCACCGGAACCACCCTCACCGATGACGGTGCTGATGATCGGTGTTTTCAGTTTTGACATCACAAACAGATTCCGCGCAATGGCCTCACTCTGGCCACGCTCTTCGGCACCGACACCGGGATAGGCACCGGGGGTATCGATAAAGGTAAAGACGGGTAATTTAAAGCGTTCGGCCATTTCCAGCAGACGCAGTGCCTTGCGATAGCCTTCCGGTCGCGGCATGCCGAAATTGCGCTGCACCTTTTCCTTGGTATCACGACCCTTTTGCTGGCCAATGACCATGACCGGCTTATCCTCAAAGCGGGCCAGACCACCAACAATCGCCTTGTCATCGGCAAAGGCGCGATCACCATGCAGTTCTTCAAAATCGGTAAAAATGCGGCTGACATAATCCAGAAAATAGGGTCGCTGCGGATGACGTGCCAGCTGTGAAATCTGTGCCGACTTGAGCCCGGAGAAGATCGACTCGGTCAGGTCGCGGCTCTTGGCCTGCAGGCGGGAGATCTCATCGCTGATATTGACCTCTGTATCAGAGCCCACGAAACGCAACTCCTCAATCTTGGCCTCTAGCTCGGCGATGGGTTGTTCAAAGTCCAGAAAGTTCAGGTTCATAGTAGTCTTTAGTCGTTGTCCGGTTGTCTGTCATTACTATCCACGGCGATCCTGTTAACGGTCTCTCCCAGCGGAAGCGGGATCAGGTGAGCAGATCATAACAGGTAACTCATTGTAGTATTGATCCGCTCATCCCCGGATCACGTCCGGGGCAGGCGCTAACCCTTTCCCTGAGGGAGAAGGAATGGCTACGGTTCTCGCGTAACATGTCTTCAAGCCCCTCACCGCTGCGAACAATGCTGCCTTCCACGATTCAAAAGCTTATTTTGCACTTAGCATTATGTTAACGGAACAATAGTATTAAATTATAAACGATTTGAAGCAGTTAGCCTAAAAAAAGCCAATCATCATTTGACGCGGCGGCCTAGCGGTTACTACGCGGGTAGATCACCCTGATCGCCTGCTCTCCGGCCAGGTGACGCAGACGGTGTAGGAGTTCGTCGGTTGGTTGTACGGCCCAGTCCTCACCCAGCGCCAGGCGCGCCCTCGCCCCCGGGCCTTGATAGTCGATTTCAATCTGGCAGCGCCCCTCACGAAAGGGTTGCAACACGCCTCGTAGCTCGGGCACAAAGCCATTACCCGCCCTGGCCGTATCCACCGAGATCAACAGGCAGCGGGCGTATTGCTCTCTGGCCTGATTAATATCGTAAATGTGTTTGGCGCTCATTTTATAGCCACCACTATAGTCATCCACGCTGACCTCACCAGCGACGACGACCAGTTTGTCCTTGGCGAGTAATTCTCGACTACTCTCATAGACATCGGAAAAGACTGCCATTTCGATACGACCACTGCGATCATCGAGGGTCACAAAGGCCATTTTGTCGCCACGGCGAGTATTCATGACCCGCATAGCAACTACCAGACCGGCAACAATCACGGTCTGCTCGCGGGTCGGGCTCAGGTCGACGATACGGGCCGTGATAAAATCATTCAGTTCGGGCACATAGCGCTCAATGGGGTGGCCGGTCAGATAGAGTCCGAGGGACTGTTTCTCCCCGGCGAGACGCTGCTCCTCATGCCACTCGGGGTGGATGTCATAGCTTACCGGCCCGCTGTCGGCCTGACTCGACATACCAAACATATCTTCGATACCGGCACTCGCATTTCGACTCTGTTGCTCGGCCACCTGTAGGGCCGCGGGCAAGGTCGCCAACAGGGTCGCACGGGTCTGGCCGAAGACATCCATGGCACCGGAATAGATAAGTGCATCCAGGGTACGGCGGTTGACCTTACGTAGATCAATACGCTGGCAAAAGTCGAACAGGTCTTTATAGGGACCATTCTGCGCCCGTTCCTGGACAACACCTTCGATGGCCGCGCCACCCACTCCCTTGATCGCGCCAAGACCATAAATGATACCCTTACCGTCGCCGGTAAGATCCACCGTAAAGCGGTGCTCACAGAGATTGACATTGGGCGGTTCGACCTTGAGCTGCATATCCCGGCACTCGTCGATCAGCGTGACCACCTTGTCGGTGTTATCCATATCCGCCGACAGCACGGCCGCCATAAAGGCCGCCGGGTAATGGGTCTTGAGCCAGGCGGTCTGGTACGACACCAGGGCATAGGCCGCCGAGTGCGACTTGTTAAAACCGTAACCGGCAAATTTCTCCACCAGGTCGAAGATCTTCGTCGCCAGGTCCGGGTCGATACCATTGATTTTCGCCCCCTCGGCAAAGACCTCGCGCTGCTTGGCCATTTCCTCGGGTTTTTTCTTGCCCATGGCGCGACGCAGCAGATCAGCACCGCCGAGGGTGTAACCGGCCAGCACCTGGGCAATCTGCATGACCTGTTCCTGGTAGAGAATAATGCCGTAGGTCGGCTCCAGGATCGGTTTGAGCGAATCATGCTGGTACTGGGCATCGGGATAGGAGACTCGTTCCCGGCCATGCTTACGGTTGATAAAGTTGTCGACCATGCCAGACTGCAGCGGGCCGGGGCGAAACAGGGCCACCAGGGCAATGATGTCCTCAAAACTGTCCGGTTGCAGGCGCTTGATCAGGTCTTTCATGCCTCGGGATTCCAGCTGGAACACCGCCGTGGTGGCACAGTCCTTCAACAGACGGAAAGTCGCTTCGTCCTGCAGAGGCAGCAAGGTGATGTCCAGTGGCGCTTCACCCAGTACCTGCCGCTGGCGATTTATGGTCTGCACCGCCCAGTCGATAATGGTCAGGGTACGCAGGCCGAGAAAGTCAAACTTGACCAGTCCCACGGCCTCAACGTCATCCTTGTCAAACTGCGTGACGACACTCTGGCCACCTTCTTCACAGTACAGCGGTGAGAAATCCGTCAGTTTGGAGGGGGCGATAACCACACCGCCTGCATGTTTGCCGGCATTGCGCGCCAGTCCTTCCAGGCTGCGAGCCAGGTCAATGAGGCCACGGACCTCTTCATCCTCATCATAGAGCGCCTGTAGCTGCACCTCCTGCTCCAGGGCCTTATCAAGCGTCATGCCGATCTCAAACGGGATCAGCTTGGCAATACGGTCGACAAATCCATAGGGCTGTCCCAGCACCCGACCCACGTCGCGGATAACGGCCTTGGCCGCCATGGAACCATAGGTGATGATCTGCGAGACCTTTTCCCGGCCATAGCGATCGGCCACATAAGCGATCACCTCGTCGCGGCGCTCCATGCAGAAGTCGACATCGAAATCCGGCATGGAGACACGTTCCGGGTTCAAAAAGCGTTCGAACAGCAGGTCGTATTCAATGGGGTCGAGGTCGGTAATCGTCAGGGCATAGGCGACGATAGAACCGGCCCCCGAACCACGTCCCGGGCCAACCGGGATACCGTTTTCCTTGGCCCAGCGGATAAAGTCGGCGACGATAAGAAAGTAACCCGGAAAGCCCATGCCGATGATCACGTCCAGCTCAATCTCCAGACGCTCTTCATATTCCTGACGGCGGGCGGCCACGTTGGGGTCCTGCGGGTCGAGTAGTACCTTGAAACGTCTTTCCAGGCCCCGGCGGGATTCTTCTCTAAAATAGTCATCGACCGTCATGCCCTCGGGCACGGGGTATTCCGGCAGGACATTCTCGCCGAGGGTCAGGCCCAGGTTGCAGCGTTTGGCGATCTCGACCGTGTTGGCGAGGGCCTCGGGCAGATCCGCGAACAGCTCGAGCATTTCCTCCGCTGTTCGCAGGTATTGCTGATCACTGTACAGTTTGGCGCGCCGGGGGTCGTCCAGGGTGCGTCCATCCTGGATACAGACTCTGGCCTCGTGGGCCTCAAACTCATCCTGCTGCAGGAAGTGCACATCGTTGGTCGCGACCACGGGCAGATCGTGTTCAATGGCCAGGGCCACCGCCAGCTGAATATAGACCTCTTCATTCTCACGGCCGGTGCGTTGCAGTTCGAGATAAAATCGTCCCGGGAACCAGCGTTGCCAGTCCCCGAGCAACTGCCCCGCCAGATCGGCTCTATCGGCTAACAGCGCCATGCCGACTTCGCCCAGCCGTCCACCCGACAGCGCAATCAGACCATCGGTATGTCCCTCCAGCCAATCACGTTGCAGGATTGGCATACCACGGTGCTGACCTTCCAGATAGCTGCGTGAAACCAGCTGGGTTAAATTTTTGTAGCCCGTATCATCCTGACACAACAGGACCAGGCGCGAGGGCTGATTATGTTCCTGTTCATTATGCAGCCAGACATCCACCCCGATAATGGGCTTGACCCCGGCCGCCATGGCGGCGCGATAAAACTTCACCATGGCAAACAGATTACCCTGGTCGGTCAGGGCCACGGCTGGCATATTCGCCGCCGCCACCGCCCTGACCAGCGGCTTAATGCGGACCACGCCATTGGCCAGTGAATATTCACTGTGCAGACGTAAATGGACAAAGCGATGCGGCATAGGCTGACGTTACAAAGGTTTGGCAGGCGGAACAAGTCTTGATCTTTTCAGACTCGACATGGTAACAAGGAATCAGTCACTTAAGCGGAAATTAATTTAGCCCAGGTGACGGTCAGTGGCTGGCGGACTGCAACACCAGAACCGCCACCGGCGTTAGCGGTGACATCCGCCCCCCGCCTTCAATTCAAGCCACCAGCGCAGGTTGGCAAAGCGATGCCAGGATCGTAAAAGACCGGTGAATAATACGGACAGCAGCCACCGGCGGTTTTCAGCTCGGCACATAAACGTCTGCTCGGCCTTGCCGAATCACTATCCGCATGCGTCAGGTAAAACTGCGCCATCGTAAGTCCGGTCTCAACCACCTCGACCGGCTATCTCAACGCAGGCCTTGCCCCCGATCAATCAGAGGCAATTGCCTCAAGTCGATAGGATGAAGTGCCTTCTTAGGATTTACCTGGCGTGCACGCGTGTCAGGGACGTCACCCGTAATGCGGCGGACTGAGGCTGACGAGAGGCCATGCTTGACGACACCATTTTAAGTAAGCCGTGCGGCACACAGCTTATTGATGCCGTAACAGGCGCTCACCATGTTTGAACTGTGTTTTGAGAAAATCCATCTGGTCGGTCAAAATGCGATGATTGCGAAGAAACAGATACTCCGCCAGATTGGGAATATATGGTATCGCCAGTAATGGCATTCCAGCCTGGTCCGGGGTCAGATTACCTTTATGGGCATTACAGCGTTTGCAGGCGGAGATCACATTGGACCAGTGATTTTTGCCGCCTTTGGAGATCGGTAGAATATGGTCACGCGTCAATTCACTCTCACGAAAGGTTTTGCCACAGTACATGCACATATGACTATCACGACGAAAGAGCTCGCGGTTAGTCAAAGGTGGCGTCATAGGCTTGCGGTAACGACGATACTCACCCTTGGTGGCAATGATAGAATGAATATAGAGGAGTGTCTGGCGTTCAAGGTTACGTGAAAAACCACCTCTCAGGGGAAAGACGTTTTCACCGGCTGTCCAGGCCACCCGATCACTTGCATAAAGACAGGCAGCTTCCTGCCAGTGAATCCAGTTCACAGGCAGACCATTAATGTCCAGGCGGAGGATCAGTGGGTAAGACATGCTTCCCTCTTCGGTTATCTGTGTCAGCAGCATAGCATACTGATGCTCGATTCACAGAGGTGACTCTGGCGAGATTTACCGCTTAATTCAGCGCCTCAAGAATACGTCTGACCGGCCCAAAACTGCGCCGGTGGTCGGGAGTAATACCAAGTTGTTGCAGGGCGGCAAAGTGGGCTTTGGTCGGATAGCCTTTGTGTCTGGCCAGACCATAGCCGGGATACAGTTTATCCATTTCAATCATTTGTTGATCACGCGCCACTTTGGCCAGGATAGAAGCCGCGCTAATCGCGGCCACCCGACTATCGCCCTTAATCACCGCCGCTGCCGGGCACGGCAATAGCGGGCAACGATTGCCATCCACCAGGACAAATTCAGGGGTGGGGGACAAAGCCTCGACAGCACGACGCATCGCCAACAGGCTGGCATGCAGAATATTCAACGTATCAATTTCTTCCACATTGGCCTCCGCTACCGCCCAGGCCAGCGCCGTACGCCGAATTTCCACGGCCAGTTGCTCCCGCCGGGATGCAGAGAGTCTTTTTGAGTCGGCCAGGCCAACGATGGGATTGGCCGGATCCAGAATGACCGCCGCCGCCACCACCGGACCAATGAGTGGCCCGCGCCCGACTTCATCCACACCGGCGAGCAAAGGATACTGGTGAATCAGTTGGTCGAGCTGTACATCATCAAGCGTTGAATTTATCAAATTACTGTCCTGTTTGTCTGTCCAAGAATCGTCCGATGTCATTGAATTAACAGACAAACGATGAGATCATACATGGATATGATGGTGCAGGCAGCTCCCCAGATCAACCAGAAGTGGTTTCAGTACTGTTACACAGGCTTGCGACATACTCACCGCGTTGGCATACAAAAAGGCAGGCAAGTCGGTAATGCAAAAAATCAAAGCAGCAGTAATTGGTGTCGGTTATCTTGGTCGATTCCATGCCCAAAAATATCATCAGCTCGAAAATGCAGAATTAGTTGCTGTCTGTGATGCCAATCCTGAAAATGCCCAACGGGTCGCCGAAGAACTGGGCGTTCGCGCCATCAATAACTACCATGAACTGGTGGGTAAGGTTGATGCCGTCAGTATCGTGGTGCCGACACAGCTACATTACGAAGTTGCCAAAGTCTTTCTGGAGGCCGGCACCCATGTCATGCTGGAAAAACCGATTACGGTAACGGTCGAACAGGCACAGACCCTGGTTGATATCGCAAATTCCAAAGCGGTCATTTTTCAGGTTGGGCACCTGGAGCGTTTTAACCCGGCGATACTGGCACTCGATAGCGCCCTGACCCAGCCACTGTTTATCGAATCACATCGCGTTGCGCCGTTTAACCCTCGTGGTGCCGATGTCAGTGTCATCCTTGACCTGATGATCCACGACATCGATATCATTCTTGATATCGTCAATTCACCGGTCAATCACATTACGGCCAAGGGCGTTGCGGTCTTGTCCAGGGACATCGACATCGCCAACGCCCGTCTGGAGTTTGAAAATGGCTGCGTTGCCAATGTCACCGCCAGCCGTGCCGGGATGAAGAGCGAACGCAAAATGCGCCTGTTTCAACATGATGCCTATATCAGCATCGACTTCCAGAACAAGAGCCTGGGTATTCACCGCAAGGGCGACGGTGAAATGTTTCCGGGGGTTGCCAATATAGAGAGTGATGAACAGGCCTTTGCTCAGGGTGACGCCCTCTTGAGCGAGATTGAATCCTTCCTGCACTGTATTCAAACGCATCAGGCACCTGTTGTCTCCGGTGAAGATGGCAAACGTGCACTGGAAACCGCAATGGAAATTACCCGCCTCCTTTCAGAATCCAGCATTAAGCAATAGAGGAATAATAAATATGATCCCCATGGTCGACCTGAAAACCCAGTATCACAACCTGAAAGACGAAATCGATCAGGCCATACTGGAGGCACTGGGCAATACCCAGTTTATCCTTGGTCCCAACGTACAGAGCTTTGAGAAAGAGACTGCCGCCTATCTTGGTGTCAAACATGCGATCGCCTGTGCCTCCGGCACCGATGCCCTGCACCTGGCCTTACGCGCGGCCGGTATTAAGGCTGGCGACGAAGTCATCACGACCTCATTTACCTTTATCGCCACCGCTGAGGCAATTGAGTATGTCGGTGCCAAATCCGTCTTTGTCGATATCGACCCGAAGACATTCAATATCGATCCGGCACTGATTGAAGCGGCCATTACCGACAAGACCACCGCCATTATCCCCGTACACCTGTTTGGCCAACCGGCGGATATGGACAGCATTATGGCCATCGCCAAAAAACACAACCTGAAAGTGATTGAAGATTGTGCCCAGTCCTTTGGTGCCGATATCAATGCCAACATGACCAGCAGTATCGGCGATGTTGGCTGCCATAGCTTTTTCCCCAGCAAAAATCTGGGCTGCTATGGCGATGGAGGTTTGATTACCACAAATGATGATGCCATCGCGGAACAACTCTTAATGTTACGTAATCATGGCAGCAAGCTACGCTATCACCATGATATCATCGGTTATAACAGTCGGCTTGACGAATTACAGGCCGTGATTCTGCGCATCAAGCTAAAACGTATTCAGGAATTTAATGCCGGACGTCGACGCGCGGCACATTATTATTCCGAGTCACTGAAAGACCTGCTGACACCCCCCTTTGAAGATGGCATCGGCACCCATGTCTATCATCAGTACACGGCCCTGAGTAGTCAACGCGATAATATTATGCAGGCCCTTACGGCAAAAAATATTGCCTGTGCCGTGTATTATCCGATTCCATTACATCAACAAAAAGTCTTTGCCGATCAATATGGCAAGATAACACTACCGGTCACGGAAAAGGTGGCCAGTGAATGTTTCTCACTGCCGATTTTTCCGGAACTGACAACGGCGCAGATCGATCGTATCGTTGAGGTTATTCGCTCCGCCGTTTAAGGACGCCGCCGTGAAAAAGGTCATGATCATTGCCGGCGAGGCCTCGGGCGATCAACACGCGGCGCTACTGGTCGGTGCCGTCCATGAAAAGCAGCCCGATATTGAGTTCTTTGGCATTGGCGGTGAGAAAATGCGTGCCGCTGGTGTCGAGACACTGGTCGATGCCGCCGAGATGGCGGTGGTCGGTTTGATCGAAGTACTGGCACACCGCAAGGTCATATTCGGTGCCCTGAATCAGATGCGTGCTTTATTGCTTGAGCGTAATCCTGAACTACTGATCCTGGTTGACTACCCGGAGTTTAACCTGCGCCTGGCCAGAGATGCCAAAGCGGCTGGTATCAAGGTATTATTTTATATCAGTCCACAGGTCTGGGCCTGGAGACAGAAACGTGTCCACACCATACGCGAACGTGTCAACATGATGGCCGTGGTCTTTCCATTCGAAGCGGATTTTTACCAACAGCACCAGGTCCCGGTACGTTATGTCGGTCATCCGCTGGTCAACGAGGTCAAATCCAGCAAACCCCGTCCAGAATTACTCACAGAATTTTCACTGCAGACGGAACAACCAGTGGTCGGCATTTTTCCCGGGAGTCGCAAGAGCGAGATTAAACGCCTGTTACCCATACTGATGAAGGCGGCGCGAATCATTCATCAACAACAGCCCGAGGTACAATTTGTGATGCCACTGGCATCAACCATGAACGAGGCTTTTCTCAACCTCGATACGGATCCGCTACGCTCCCATATCAAGATTATTCCGCGTCGCAGTTACGACGTGATTGAAGTCTGTGATGCCATTATGACAGTCTCCGGGACGGTCACGCTGGAAATCGCCCTGATGCAAAAACCCATGGTGATTATTAACAAGGTCGCCTGGCTGACTTATTACATTGTGCGGCGCATGCTAAAGATCAAACACCTGGGGCTGTGCAATATCGTCGCCGACCAGCGCCTGGTACCGGAACTGATTCAACACGACGCAAAACCTGACCTGATTGCCAACGCGGTATTACGGTTTCTACATGATGACGACTATCGGCAGAACACCATTGCCACATTGCAGATTGTCAAAGAACGGTTGGGAGATATCGACGCCACAGAGCAGGTGGCGGACCTGACGCTGGAAATGCTTGGCGTAGTCTAACGTAAAATACCGCGTTGTGATTGTTTTAAAAAACGGGTTAGCGGTAGGACTTCCGGTTGCGAGACACTCATTACTTCCAGCTTGACTAGAGCTTCTTCCACGGTCATGCCGGAGCGATAAATGGTCTTGTAGGCATCGCGCAAGATTTTGAGCGCCTCTGCCGAAAAGCCGTGTCGTTTTAATCCTTCACTATTTAGCCCATGTGGATGAGCGGGATTACCGTTAACCATAATATACGGGGGCACATCCTTACTGATTGCACTCCCCATGCCACAAAAGGCATGTTCTCCGACAGTACAAAACTGATGTACCAGGGTAAAGCCGCCCAGAATCGCATAATCGCCAATGCTGACATGACCGGCAATCGAGGCGCCGTTGGCGAAAATGGTATGGTCACCAACGCAACAGTCATGTGCAATATGAATATAAGCCATTAACCAGTTATCGTTACCAATGCGCGTTACCTCACCGCCATCGGCCGTACCACGATTGATCGTAACGAATTCACGAATGGTATTGCGATCGCCGATTTCGAGTCGGGATTCTTCACCGTGAAATTTCTTGTCCTGCGGTATTTCACCAATAGAGGAAAACTGAAATATACGATTTTCCCGACCAATACGAGTCGGTCCGTTGATAACGACGTGTGGGCCAATCTCGGTATCCTCACCGATTTCAACATTCGGCCCAATGACACTGAAGGGACCAATACCGACATTACTGGCAATTTTTGCCGAAGGGTCAACCACCGCTCGGGGGTCAATGGTCATACCACTTCACGCTCCGCACACATCAGTTCGGCACTACAGACCACCTTGCCATCAACAAGTGCCTGGCCATTAAACTTCCAGACACCACGCAACTGCTTGACGTAGTCAACTTCCAGATGAATCTGATCACCGGGTTTTACCGGTTGTTTAAAACGCGCTTTATCGATGCCGACAAAATAGTAAAGCGAGTTTGCATCAGGGACACGACCCATAGTGCGAAAAGCCAGTATACCCGTTGCCTGCGCCAGTGCTTCAAGGATCAATACGCCCGGCATAACCGGCCGACTGGGAAAGTGGCCGGTAAAATAAGGTTCATTATGGGTCACATTTTTCAGCCCAACCAGACGCTTACCTGGCTCACATTCGAGTACCCGATCAATTAATAAAAAGGGATAACGATGCGGCAAATGTTCAAGAATTTGATAAATGTCCAGTTGTTCAGTCAAAATTGACTCCTTAAAAAAATAAAGGCCTAATCCTTTTCATGCTCAAGTTTTTTTACACGTTTTAATATATCACCTAAATGACGCATATTGGCCAATTGTTTCGCCCACTTACGGTTTTCAGTGGCGGGAATACTTCCCCCATAAACACCCGCGTGGATAATCGACTTACTCACCATGGACATACCGAGGATAGTCACATTATCGGTGATTTCAATGTGGCCAACAATACCGACAGCACCTGCAATCATACAATGACAGCCAATTTTGGTACTACCTGCAATCGCCGTTGAAGAAGCGATCACCGTATGTGCTCCAATCTCGACATTATGAGCAACCTGTATCAGGTTATCCAGCTTCACACCATCACCAATCCTGGTGTCTTCGATACTGCCGCGGTCAATCGTTGTATTGGCGCCGACTTCGACATCATCGCCAATAATTACCCTGCCGATTTGCGGGACCTTCAGCCAGCAACCTTCATCATTTGCCTGACCAAAGCCATCAGCACCAATGACAACACCCGGATGTAGCAGGACCCGTTTACCAAGATGGCAGTCTCTGGAAATAGTGACATTTGCCCGCAGTATACTACCCGCGCCGATGGAGACGTCTTCTTCAATCACAGTACCTGCATGTATCTGCACACCCTGACCAATCTGAACATTTCTACCAATATAGGTATTAGCGCCAATCCAGGCGTCACTGGCAATGCTGGCATCGGCTTCAACAACGGCAGAGGCATGCACAGCCGCAACGGGCATTGCCGTCGGATGCAACAGCATTGCAATTTTTGCATAGGCCGCATGGGGATTTTTAACCACAATGGCATTTGTTTGACAGGACTCCAGACAGTCGCTGGGGAGAATCACGGCAGAGGCCTGCGTCACTGCGAGGGGGGCAAGATATTTTCGGTTAATCAGAAAACCAATCTGACCCTGAGATGCCTTATCGAGTGTAGCAATTGAAGCAATTTGTACTTTGGGGTCACCTACCACTTCACCATTCACTAAATCTGCCAAGTGCTGAAGTGTATACGACAATGAGGTAACTCCCAGAGCTATTGATTGATGAACCGTTATTTTTGCTCAGTAGCTGAATTAACACCGGGTGATGAATGGTCATCTTTTAATTGCTGCAAAACACGTTCGGTGACATTGACACGCTTGTTTGCGAATAACACACTGTCTCCAAGTATCAGGTCATAATTATCTTTTTTGGCGATACGTACAATTGCATCGAAGACAATTTTTTGTAGTTTGCCAAGCTCATCATTACGACGTAGATTTAAATCCTCGTTAAACTCTTCCTTGGCCCGTTTAATATCCCGCTGAAGTGAGAGGACTTCACGTTCGTTTCTTTTACGCGCACTGTCACTCATCACTACGGCATTTTTTGCCATCGTATCTTCAATTTTTTTCAGACTTTTTTGCATGTCGAGGATTTTATTCTCACGTGGAGCAAATTCCTTTTCCAGTTTTTTTCTGGCGGCATCCGCTTGCGGCGCTTTTTTCAGAAGATAGGCGGTATCGACAAACCCGAGTTTCAATTCTTCCGCCAGCACCCCCCCGGTCATTGACAGGAGTGCAAATAGGAATACAAATGCTGTCATTGGCTTTGTCATTTCTAGCGTTCTCAATCCAGTAAAGTGCTCTAATAATATACGATTTAAAATGGACTTCCCAATGTAAATTGGAAAGATTGCAGCTTATCACCCGGTTTGTTATTTAATGGCTTGGCCAGGCTAAAGCGCATGGCACCCACCGGGGTCAGCCAGATCATCGATACACCCGTCGAATAGCGTAGCTCACCCAGATCCAGTGGCTTACCCACCCCATAAGCATAGCCACCATCCACAAACAGGCTAAAGCGCATGGACTTGTTATCCTGGCCATCAAATGTGGGCAGAATCATCTCCAGATTACCCACAATACGGCGGTCACCACCTAACGGATTTCCAAAGGTGTCTAATGGCCCCAGGCTGCTATTGTCATAGCCCCGGACAGAACGCCCGCCGCCGGCATAATAATTCTGGAACGGTGGTAACGAACCCGTTTTTCCATAACCGTCACCATAGCCTAATTGCAGCGTTGCCGCCAGATTCATGCCCCACGGCATGGGCACATACTGGCTATGCCGAAAGCCAATTTTATAGTATTCGAGGTCGCTACCCGGGATAGTGGTATCAACGGTCACCTGACTCAAATACCCGGCTGAGGCAAAAATCGCACGATCACGCCTGTCCTTGGTCCAGGAATTATTCAGAGTATAGACACCATAGGTAGAACCAAATTTGTCGATAAAGTCCGTGAAGTCTTTTGAGGTCGTCGTCGATGTCAACAACTCGGTTTTCTCATAACCGAGGCCAGAACGAAATGTTGAATATTCGGACAAGGGAATACCAAACGTCAAAGTCAGTCCATAGCTATTTGTCGAGTAATTACTAATCGCCGCCTGTGCGGCATCTACCTGACGTTTGTAGACACTAAATCCGCGGCTGACACCCGACTCGGTGAAATACGGATTAAAGTATTCAAAACTGTAATTTTTTGTCACCTGACTGTTATCGATGCTGACACTGACCTTATTACCCGTACCCACAAAATTATCTTGCGACAGGGAAAAGTTAATCAGGGCACCCTGTTGGTCAGAGTAGCCGACCCCCAGGGAGAGAGAGCCTGTAGGCCGTTCCTTTACGGAATAATTAACGTCCACCTGATCAAGCGTGCCGGGGACAGCCGGGGTCTCGACATTAACCTCATCAAAAAATCCGAGTCGATCCAGACGAGATTTTGATTCGGAGACACTCTTGGTCGACAACCAGCTGGATTCCATCTGGCGAATTTCACGACGGATCACCTTGTCTTTTGATTTTGTGTTACCAACAATATTGACACGCCGCACATAGACTCGTCGACCAGGGTCAACATAGACCGTCAGGGCGACACTGCGTGAATCGTTATCAATATCGGGGACAATATTGACATTGGCAAAGGCGTAGCCTCTCTCAGCGAGGGCATCACTTAAAAGCTTGCTCGTCTCAGAAACTTTTTTGCGCGAGAAAATTTCTGCTTTTTTAAACGTAATAATCTTTTTAATATCAGCAACCGACAAAATGGCAGGGTCCGTGATGATTTTGACATCACGAACAGTGAATCGCTCACCCTCAGAGATATTAATTGTAATGTAGACATCTTCCTTATTCGGCGTCAGCGCTACCTGAGTGGAGCGTATAGTAAAATTGATATATCCCTGATCCATATAAAAGGAACGTAACTTTTCAATATCACCCTGCAAGGTTTGCTTGTTATATTTATCATAATTACCGAAAAAAGAAATGCCGCCCAATTCCAGTCGATTCGTCAATTGTTTTGTATCAAAAACATGGTTGCCAATAATATTGAGTTTATAAACTCTGGCCTCCTCGCCCTCCGCTATTTTAATCAGGACATCGACCCGGTTACGCTCCAGGGGCGTTATTTTGGTGTCGACTTTGACTGCATATTTTCCCAATGCATAATATTGTCGTTGTAACTCACGATCGATGGTCTCAAGTACGGAGCGGTTAAATACTCTACCTTCCTTGAGTCCAGCCGAAGCTAACGCCTTTTTCAGATCAGCTGTCTTGATAACATCGTTGCCCTCGACTTTAATACTGGCGATAGCCGGACGTTCGGCAACAAACACTACCAGTACATTACCTTCACGCTCAAAGGAAATATCTTTAAAGAAGCCGGTTTTATACAGCCGACTAAGGGCCTGGGCGGATTGTTCCTTATCAAAAGTATCGCCAATTTTTATTGTCAGGTAGTTAAATACCGTACCAACTGATATACGCTGCAGTCCTTCCAGGCGAATATCCTTTACAACGAACTTCTCCAGTGCCTGTGCAGGCATCGACAAAGAGAGTGACAGAGACAACAGCAGCAAAAAAAAGATTTTTTTCATTATCATTTAAAAATTCGTACGATATCGTTATAAAAGGCCAACATCATTAATGTCAACAGTAAGGCCATACCAACACGTTGCCCCATTTCCTGAATTGACTCCGACACAGGACTACCCTTCACCGCCTCGATGCAGTAATACATCAAATGTCCGCCATCCAGAATGGGGATGGGGAGAAGATTTAAAATTCCGAGATTAATACTAACAAAGGCGATAAAACCAAGAAACCAGGGCAGGCCTGCGCTGGCGGAAGCCCCCGCACTCTGGGCGATACCAATCGGACCACTAATATTCTTTACTGAAATATTACCGGAGAGTAATTTCATGAATAATTGAAGACTCATCACAGTTTTATCCCAAGTCGCCTTCAGTGATTTTGGCAAGGCGGAAAAAAATGGGTACTGATAGTGGACAATCAAGTCGTCTGGGATTTTGATTGGTGTGTGCGAGACTCCCAGCCTTCCAATCTGTTTACCCTCAACTGTCACGCTTGCAGGAGTCACCAGGAGTGTCTTGCGATATCCATTCCGCTCAATCTCCAGGCTCAATTTTTTTCCTGCGTGGGCCTGCACATACGTCACTAGGTCACGCCAGTCATTCATGGGGGTGGCGTTAATTTGCAGTATATGATCACCGGTTTGTAAACCTGCCTGCATTGCCGGGCTGTCCTTACTGACTTCCCCAACCACGACGGGAATCTCGGGGAACCACATACGCAGACCAATCTCACGGAAAAATTTCGAGGGCTCGGCCGCATCATTAAAATGCGTCAGGTCAAGCTGAACATCCTGCTGAGTACCATTGGCTTTTTTAATCTGCAGGGTAACATTGTTTTTTTCCAGAGCAGCCAGAATCAGTTGTTCACTGGCAATGCTATTAATCGGCGTTGCTTGTCCCTGGATAGAAAGGATTTGATCGTTTTTTTGCAGACCGGCACGACTGGCAGGGGAATCCACGTAGACCTGACCAATAACCGGTTTAATGTCATCCATACCAATGGTGTACATGGCCCAGTAGGCAAGGATGGCAAACAATAAATTAAAAATTGGGCCGGCGGCGACAATCGCGATACGTGTCATAACGGGTTGACGATTGAAGGCACGATTCAGTTCCTGCGGTGCCACTTCGCCTTCACGTTCATCCAGCATCTTGACATAGCCGCCCAAAGGCAATGCCGCAATCACGTACTCGGTTTGATCGGGACCAAAGGTGCGCTTCCATAGTGGTTTTCCAAAACCGATGGAATAACGCAGCACTTTCACGCCCAGCTTCTTGGCTACCCAGAAGTGTCCAAATTCATGGACCGCGATCAAAATACTAATCGCTACCAGAAAAGCCGCGATCATAAATAGTATGCTACTCATGCCCTCTCCTGTCGCTTGTTTGTTTGCCGACACATTTCCACTTCGGCCCTGGCCAGGAGACGTGCCTCCTGATCGGCCTGCATGACGTGTTCAAGCCGGTCGGCACTTCCGATACTGTTTCGGGAGAGGACGTTTTCAATCACTTTTGGTATATCGGTAAATCGGATGTCCTGATTCAAAAAATGCTCCACGGCAATTTCATTGGCCGCGTTCATGATGGTGGCGGCTGTTCCTCCACGGCGACACGCCTCAGCGGCCAGGCGCAGGCATGGAAAACGGGCAAAATCCGGTCTCTCGAAATCCAGACGCCCAACTGCAAACAGGTCCAGGGGCTGTACGCCTGAGGACATTCGCTGCGGCCAGGCCAGGGCATGGGCGATCGGGGTACGCATGTCAGGCTGCCCCAGTTGTGCCAGGACCGAACCATCAATATATTCCACCATGGAATGAATTATACTCTGCGGATGTACGACAATTTCAATCTCATCGGGCTGTGCATTAAATAACCAGCAGGCCTCTATAAACTCCAGCCCCTTGTTCATCATGGTCGCCGAATCCACCGAAATTTTACGCCCCATATCCCAGTTAGGATGTGCACAGGCCTCATCCGGTGTGACCCTGGAGAGACTTTCAATATCGACGCTTCGAAACGGGCCACCAGAACCGGTTAACAGGATACGTTTGACCCCAACCGCTGACAGACCTTGATGATAGTCCGTAGGTAGACACTGAAAAATGGCATTATGTTCACTATCAATCGGTAGTAATTCGGCCTGATTCTGTCGAATAGCATCCATAAACAACTGACCCGACATGACCAGGGCCTCTTTGTTCGCCAGCAGGACACGCTTACCGGCATTGGCCGCCGCCAGGGTCGGAGCCAGACCGGCCGCGCCAACAATGGCCGCCATCACATCACTAACAGACTCATGCGCTGCGACCGTAACGAGTCCCGCTTCACCGCCAAGTACTTCGGTATTCGGACACGACCTTTTAATTCTGCTGGATAATTCTTCGGCGGCCTCGGCCTTGGCCATAACCGCGTAGGTCGGCTGATATTTTTCACAAAGTTGCGCCAGGCGTTCAACCTGCTGATTAGCGGTCAAGGCGACGATGTGATAGCGATCCGCATGTTGCTCCAGCACATTCAGTGTATTCAGACCGATAGAGCCGGTTGCCCCCAGAATCGTAATTCCCCTCATCGGATAACCCCGACCAGGAACAGCCCCATGACAAACACGGGTGCCGCCGCCATAAGACTGTCGATTCGATCCAGAATACCACCATGCCCGGGTAACAGGTGACTGCTATCCTTGAGATGAACCTCTCGCTTATACATGCTTTCAAACAGGTCACCCATAACTGAAAATAAAATACTAATCACAATCACAGGTATGACGAACAGCACATCCGGTTTCAATAGCGGCTGAAAAAATACAATACTCGAGGCGACCAACGTACCGCCAATGACACCACCAATCACCCCCATCCAGGTCTTCCCAGGACTCACGCGAGGCAGAAGTTTTACGCTCCCCCATTGACGTCCGGTAAAATAGGCGAAGCTATCTGCACCCCAGATTAGAAATAAGAGTGTCAATACCAGCCAGGGACCGGCGGGTTGTGCATGTAATAAATGTAATGCCAACAGCAGGCCCAGCAACACAATACAACCTTCAATATACCGAAATATAATATCGACCAGGCCAAGTTGAATGGATGTTTCCGAGAAACGGATTACCCGGATCGAGGCGGCTAACCACCAGGACGAGAGAAAGGCAAACACTTTCCAGCCATCGATGACGGCATAGAAATCGACATAGTGTACGGCCAGTACTAACACGCCAAATACCAGTGTACAAACCAGCCGTGCCATGGTCGAAGTGATCCCCGCCAGGCGCGACCACTCCCACATGCCCAAAATAACCGTGACAAACAAAAACCACCAGAAGACAAGCTGATTTGCCTGAAAAACCAGCCACATGGCCGGCAGGCCCAGGGCAAAGGCGGTAATGAACCGGGTCCTAAGCATTCTTGACTTTCTCAACCTGCTCACCCGTCAAACCAAAGCGGCGTTGACGTTGAGCAAACGAATTAATGGCCTCCTGTAAAACCTCCCGGTTAAAATCAGGCCACAGCGTGCGGGTAAAAAACAGCTCCGTATAAGCGAGTTGCCAGATTAGAAAATTGCTGATGCGTTGTTCGCCACCGGTTCGAATAAACAGATCCGGTTCGGGTAAGTCATGCATACTGATTTCGGCGTGGATATGTTCAGGAGTAATCTCGTCTGCCGAGAGCTCGCCGCGCTCAACACGTTGGGCAACCTGTCGTGTCGCCTGGGTAATATCCCAACGACCACCGTAGTTTGCCGCGATGATCAGTGTCAGACCGGTATTTTTTTCTGTTAGTTGCTCGGCATCATTAATCAGTTTTTGAAGTTTGGTTTTGAAAGCGCTTCTGTCTCCGATCAGGCGGAAACGGACATTGCTCTTATGCAGTTTTTTGATCTCGCCCTGCAGCGCCGTCATGAAGAGTTCCATTAACAAACCGACTTCTTTTTGCGGACGACGCCAGTTTTCACTGGAAAAGGCGAACAGGGTCAAGACATCGACACCCAGTTCACCACAGACACGCACTACACCACGTACGGCTTCGACACCCGCACGATGTCCGGCGACTCTGGGAAGAGTCCTGGCCTGGGCCCAGCGACCGTTACCATCCATAATGATGGCGATGTGCCGTGGCAAGCAGCCCATCGGTAAATCTTCGATGTTTGCATCGGTGGTAGACATACCCGCCCCTTGCCTACTTGGATTTAAATGAAATTCCCTGACGGATTAAATCTCCATCAAGTCCTTTTCTTTTTCAACTAATAGCCTGTCTACTTCGGCGACATATTTATCGGTAATCTTCTGCACATCAGCCTGCGCCGAACGTTCATCGTCTTCGGTAATATCTTTTTCTTTCAAAAGACTTTTTAAATCACCGAGGACATCACGCCGAATATTACGAATCGCCACCTTGGCACCCTCTCCCTCCTGCTTGACCACACGGATCAGGTCCTTGCGGCGTTCTTCCGTCAAGGCGGGTAGCGGGACGCGAATCACTTCACCGGCAGTTGCCGGATTGAGGCCCATATCTGCCGTCAGTATCGCCTTTTCAACCACAGGCACCATCGGCTTTTCCCAGGGAGTGACCGTCAACATACGGGCGTCGGCAACACTAATATTGGCGACCTGACTCAACGGTACTTCAGAGCCATAATAATCCACGGTAATATGTTCAAGAATTGAAGGATGGGCTCGACCTGTACGAATTTTGCTGAGGTCATTTTTCAGTGAATCAATACTCTTGCCCATACGGGTATCAGCATCTTTTTTTAAATCATCAATCATGCAGTAGCTCCATTATCGACCAGGGTGCCTTCGTTATTTCCCTTTACAATATTCATGAGGGCACCTTTTTTACTCATGTTGAATACGCGAATTGGAATATCATTATCACGACACAGGACAATCGCGGTCGTATCCATGACGGCCAACTTGTCATTAATGACGGCATCATAATTCAGGTGTTCATACTTCACCGCTTGCGGATTTTTTTCCGGGTCACAATCGTAGACACCGTCAACCTTGGTTGCCTTAATGACGATATCCGCATTGATTTCGGTGCCACGCAGACTGGCGGCCGTATCGGTGGTAAAAAAGGGATTGCCGGTACCGGCCGCAAACACGACGACGCGGCCCTTCTCCATGTGTCGAATGGCGCGGCGACGAATAAAATCTTCGCAGACCTGATGAATGGCCAGGGCCGACATGACCCGCACCGGCACACCCTTACGTTCAATGGCATCCTGTAACGACAATGAATTGATCACCGTCGCCAGCATACCCATATGGTCCGCCGTCGTACGATCCATTCCGGCCGCAGACAGACTCAGGCCGCGGAAAATATTGCCGCCACCAATGACAATCGCCACCTGAACACCGGCATTGACTAACTCACTTACATCACAGGCCATTTGCTCAACAACCTTCGGGTCGATGCCAAATTCCTGGCTACCCATCAGTGCTTCACCACTAAGTTTGAGTAAGACCCGTTGATACTTTAGTGAGGAATTTGTTGTCATTGTCCGGCCCGTTGTTTATTGTGAATTGAATATCCGCTATTTGAATAAAGATTTTATCCCTTAATCTGCGCCATGACTTCATCGGCAAAGTTCTCGGTCTTTTTCTCGATACCTTCACCTACTTCAAAACGGATAAAGGAATAAACTTCAGCACCAACTTTCTTTAGTAATTGCTCGACAGTCAGGTCCGCGTCTTTCACAAAGGGTTGACCCAGCAGAGTACATTCCTTCAGATATTTTTTGACGCGACCATCGACCATTTTTTCAACGATGTCCGCCGGCTTGCCACTCTCCGCTGCCTGGGCTGTATAGATTTCACGTTCCTTGGCAATCACTTCCGGATCGACTTCTGCATCAGAGACACACATGGGACGACTTGCCGCAATATGCATCGCCAGGTCCTTACCCAGCTCTTCACTACCGGAGGTATCAATCACAACACCAATGCGTGCGCCGTGCATATAACTGGCAACCGTGCCCTTGGCATTGATCAGCTGGAAACGGCGCACATTCATGTTTTCGCCCAGCTTTGAGATCAACGCTTTACGCGAATCATCAATGGTGGCTTCATCCTGACCGGGTAATGCCAATAATGCGTCCAGGTCAGCCGGCTGATTATCCAGGGCGCTCTTCGCGATATGATTCGCGAAATTAATAAAGTCATCACCCTTGGCAACAAAATCAGTTTCGCAATTGACTTCGACAATAGCGGCCTGCTTGGCATCGGCAGACACCATAATGGAAACCAGACCATCCGCGGCAGTACGCCCGGCCTTTTTGTCGGCCTTGGCCATACCGGATTTACGCATTGCTTCAATGGCCGCTTCGAGATCACCATCGGTTTCTACCAGTGCCTTTTTGCACTCCATCATGCCGGCGCCGGTACGCTCACGTAGCTCTTTAACCATCGCTGCTGAGATTGCCATGTTCATTTCCTCTTCAATTCATCGACTTGTTGCATTCAATCTGTTTTTTGAAAAAGGGGGCACTCGCCCCCTTTTTTATCTGCCAGTTCTGACGTTTTTATTCGTCAGTTTCTTCCGCTGCCGCCTCTTCGCTAACAGCCTTTTTCTTGGCAGTTTTCTTTTTGGCCGTGGTCTTTTTCTTGGCCGTCTTTTTCTTGGCCGGATTGACAACGTCATCACTTTCATCGACTTCGACAAAGTCATCGCTGCTGGCCGCAACATGTGCCATGGACGTACGACCTTCAGAAATCGCACTGCCTACGCCCTGCGCATAAAAACGAATCGCGCGAATCGCGTCATCGTTACCCGGAATAATGTAATCAATATTCTGCGGGCTGTTATTGGTATCGACCACACCAATCACCGGAATACCCAGCTTGTTCGCTTCGCTGACGGCGATCTTTTCGTGACCAACATCAATGATGAAGATTGCACTGGGCAGACCATTCATGTTTTTGATGCCACCCAGACTGCGCTCCAGTTTTTCCAGTTCACGACTCAGGGTCAGGGCTTCTTTTTTATTGCGCTTTTCCATGGAACCATCTTCATTCATGGCTTCCAGTTCTTTCAGGCGCTTGATGGATTGACGTACGGTTTTGAAGTTTGTCAGCATGCCCCCCAACCAGCGATGGTTGACAAAAGGCATACCACAGTTTTCGGCCTCTTCACGCACAACATCGCGCGCCGAACGCTTGGTACCAACAAACAAAATATTGCCACGGTTGGAAGCTACTGAACCAATAAAATTCAGCGCGTCCTTGTACATAGGCAAGGATTTTTCGAGGTTAATAATATGGATCTTATTACGGTCACCAAAAATAAAGGGTGCCATTTGCGGATTCCAGAAACGGGTCTGGTGGCCAAAATGCACGCCAGCCTCTAGCATCTGGCGCATGCTTACATCGCTCATCAAGTTATCTCCTGGGTTGAGCCTCCATGTACCCCATATACCAACCCTTGCGGGCACCCTAGTATACGTGTCGGTGCATGTGTGGATTAATTTCCGGTAAAACCGGTACTTACGATTGCCATTACGGCGTGCGCTTTATACCATAAAACAAATTTGGACGACAGTACCTTGGTCTTCTATGTGGACATGAAATAGCGCCCTCTCGCGAGCCGCCCTATTATTTTCTTATTAATCAATTGGTTATATTAAATGACAGTCACGATTAAAACAGCCGAAGAAATCGAAAAAATGCGCGTCGCCGGACGTCTGGCCGCCGAAGTCCTCGAAATGATTGAACCCCACGTGCAGGCCGGCGTTACCAGCCTCGAACTGGACCAGATTTGTCACGATTATATGGTCAATGTGCAAAAGACGATTCCGGCCCCGCTCAATTATCATGGGTTTCCTAAATCTATCTGCACCTCGGTTAACCATGTAATTTGTCATGGTATACCCAATGAAAAACGCCTCAAAAATGGCGATATCGTCAATATCGATATCACGGTCATCAAGGATGGCTATCATGGCGATACCAGCAAAATGTTTTTTGTCGGTGAGCCCTCTATCCAGGCAAGGCGTCTGGCCCAGGTGACCTATGAATGCATGCTGCTGGGCATCGAACAGGTTAAACCCGGTGCTCACCTCGGCGATATCGGCCATGTCATCCAGCAACACGCCGAAAGCCAGAATTACTCGGTGGTGCGGGAATACTGTGGCCATGGGATCGGCAAGGTCTTTCATGAAGATCCGCAGGTCCTGCACTATGGTCAGCCTGGCACAGGCATGGCACTGGAGACCGGCATGATCTTTACCATTGAACCGATGATCAATGTCGGCAAGCGCCACGTTAAACTCATGAAAGATGGCTGGACCGTCATCAGCAAGGATCGAAGCCTCTCCGCCCAATGGGAACACACCATCCTGGTCACGGAGACGGGGCACGAGGTCCTGACCCGCCGTAAAGAGGAAACCTTTTAGTGTTGTCCAGCCATGATACGGAATTACTCGATCTCCAGGCCCTCCGCCTCAAACTCGCTGACCATTCACAACCGCTGCGACTATATCGTGAGGCCTTGCAACATGCCAAGGCGGTACTGGCCGAACGCTTTTATGCGGGTCGCAGTGCCGCCGAACTGGTGCATTCACATGCGGCGGTAATTGATGAACTGTTGTGTCTCACCTGGCAGCAGCGCTTCGGTGAGACCGGCGATATCGCCCTGCTGGCCGTCGGCGGCTATGGCCGTGGCGAATTACATCCCCACTCCGATATCGATGTGCTGATTTTGCTGGCATCACCAACAAAACAATATGATCTGAGCATTAGCGAGTTCATTACCTTTCTCTGGGATATTGGCCTGGAAGTCGGCCAGAGCGTCCGCACCGTTGATGAGTGTGTCGCCGAAGCCCGTAATGACATCACCGTCGCCACTAATCTGCAGGAGGCACGTTTACTTATCGGTCCACAGGCCCTGTTCGATCAACAACACCAGGGCTGTGGTCCTGACAAAATCTGGCCCAGTCGAGAATTTTTTTCCGCCAAGTGGCAGGAGCAGATCAAACGCCATCAGAAATATAACGACACGGCGTATAACCTCGAACCCAATATCAAGGAAGGCCCTGGAGGACTGCGAGATATTCAGATGATTGGTTGGGTCGCCAAGCGTTACTTTAATGCCGATACGCTGCACGAACTGGTGACACACGAGTTCCTGACAGAAGCTGAATACAAAGACCTCTGCGAGGGTCAGGCCTTTTTATGGCAAATCCGTTATGGCCTGCACCTACTAAGCAAACGCCGCGAAGACCGCCTGGTGTTTGATCACCAGCGCCAGCTGGCCAAACACTTTGGTTACCAGGACACACCGAAACACCTCGCTGTCGAACAGTTCATGAAGCGCTACTATCGCACGGTCATGGAGCTAAGTCGCCTGAATGAAATGCTGTTGCAGCTCTTCCAGGAAACGATTCTCCATAGTGATGCCAACCATGAAGTGACCCCCCTCAACAAGCGCTTCCAGTCACACAACGGCTTTCTACAGGTCAAGCACAGCAATGTCTTTGCACACTATCCCTTTGCCCTGCTGGAAGTCTTTTTATTAATGGAGCAACACCCCGAACTCAAGGGAGTGCGCGCCGATACCATTCGCGCCATTCGGCAATATCGCTATTTAATCGATGCCGAGTTCCGTGCCGACCTGGGCTGTCGTAGCCTGTTTATGGAAATCCTGCGACAGCCCCGCGGTATTACTCATGAACTAAGACGCATGAATCGATACGGTGTACTCGCCGCCTATCTGCCCGCCTTTGCGAACATCGTTGGCCAGATGCAACACGATCTTTTCCATGTCTATACCGTCGACGAACATACCCTGTTTGTGATTCGAAACCTGCGGCGCTTTACGGTGAAAGAGTATTCGCAGGAATTTCCCCTGTGCAGTGATATTATTCAGCGCATTCCCAAACAGGAGTTATTGACAATTGCCGCCCTGTTTCACGATATCGCCAAGGGGCGTGGTGGTAACCACTCGGAACTGGGTGCCGTCGATGCTGAAACGTTCTGCTACAATCACGGCCTGAGTGATTACGATACCAAACTCATACTCTGGCTCATACGTCAGCACCTGCTCATGTCCAGCACGGCACAACGACAGGATATCGGTGACCCGGAGGTCATTAACACCTTTGCCAATGCAGTCGGCAATAGCAATCGTCTTAATTATTTATACCTGCTGACCGTTGCCGATATTCGTGGTACTAGTCCCTCTGTCTGGAGTACCTGGAAAGATGCCCTGCTCAAAGACCTTTATCACAGTACTCAGAAGGCGCTGCGTAAAGGCCTGGAGAGCCCGGTACTCCAATCTGAAATTATTCGCGACATCAAGACCGAGGCCCGCGCCAGGCTGGCGGAAATACCACTGGTCGATGACGATATTGAACAACTCTGGGCGCGCCTTGGCGATGAGTATTTTCTGCGTCACTCCGCGGATGAAGTAATCTGGCACAGTCAGTCTATTCTCGACCGGGAAAACCGTGACGACACCATTGTCCTGGTCCGTCAGGAGACGCGGCGCGGCGGTACCGAGGTCTTTATCTATACCAGAGAACAGGATGATATCTTTTCGCGTGTTACCTCGAGCATTGAACAAATGGCCCTGACCATCGCCGATGCCCGCATCCTCTGTTCAACAGACGGCTATACTCTGGATACCTTTATCCTGCTGGAAGATAACGGGCAACCCATCCAGGAGAACAATCGACTGGTCGAGTTAAACGAAAAACTGGAAAGCATTCTGCTGCATAACGAAGAGCAGACGACCAGTGTCCAACGCCGACTCCCGCGCCAGAGCAAACACTTTACCTTTGCGACAAATATTCAGTTCTGGCCCGATGAGAAAAACCAGCGCACCGCGATGCAGATTGTCGCCTACGACCGGCCGGGATTGCTCTCGCAAATTGCCGCCGCCATGCAACACTGCGCCGTGCGTCTGCAAAACGCCAAGATCGCTACCTTTGGTGAGCGCGCCGAAGATATTTTTTATTTAACCGACTATCACAACTGTGAACTTAGTACACAACAACAGGACTGTCTAACCAAAATCGTTTACGAATTACTGGATAATACGGCTGAAGCACTCTCGGGGTAGTGACATGAACCGGCGAGATTGCCGCGTCGCGACCGAAATACCACAGTCTTTCAGTCGCGCCTCGCAATGACAACAAGGATCGTTTTTATGTGGCCCATACTGGAAAAACACCAGAGCGAGTACGAAAACGTGCGGGCAAAAATACCGCTTAAAATAATTTGCTATCTCACATCAGCGAAACTTTTGTCATTGCGAAGCCGCAGCGCGGCTGAAGCAATCTCGGGTAGTGACATGAACCGGCGAGATTGCCGCGTCGCGACCGAAATACGGCTGTCTTTCAGTCGCGCCTCGCAATGACAACAAGGATCGTTTTTATGTAGCCCATACTGGAAAAGCACCTGAGCGAGTACGAAAACGTGCGTACAAAAATACCGCTTAAAATAATTTGCTATCTCACATCAGCGAAACTTTCGTCATTGTGAAGCCGCAGCGCGGCTGAAGCAATCTCGGGTAGTGACATGAACCAGCGAGATTGCCGCGTCGCGACTGAAATACCGCAGTCTTTCAGGCGCGCCTCGCAATGACAACAACGTTAATATTTTGGGATTCAGTCAGATGTAGTGCCTCGCCTCGCCGGTGAATGAAACATCGATTTAATTCGCTTGTTCAATAAACTCCAGGGCATTGCCATCGGGGTCACGACAGAACAGTGCGGCCCGACCGGAACGGCTCTCACTAAATTTTATCTGTTGTCCTCGCAAACGCGTCTTTAAGTCGTCAAGCGAATCGACGTAAAACGCGATGTGCCGGTCACGTCCGCCATGCTCGGGCCGGCCCTGTGTAGGATCGGGGTTGGCCAACTCCAGTAAATGAATCTGCTGCCCGCCCATCTGCAACCAGGCACCGGGGTAACCAAGGTCTGGGCGCGTGGAATCACTCACCAGTCCCAGCAGGTCAGAATAAAATGTCAGTGCACGGTCCGTATCCGCCACAATCAAACTTACATGATGAATCGCTTTAATCATAAGCCTGTCGCCTCGCCGTGCCGATGGCCGCCAGCACCACCAGGCCACCTCCCAACCAGTCCAGCAGGCGTACCGACTCGTTGGCCAGTAATAATGCCGATACTGCACCAACCACTAATTCAAACAACAGAATAATCGCCGAGCGGTGCGCCGGCATATTACTCACCCCATACTGCACACTCATGGTCATAATATACATCACGATAACGCCGACAAGCAGAGCGACGAGGATGGCGGTCGGACTAATGCTGCCCACACCCGTGTGTCCAGACAACAGACCAATCACCGCCAGCGCCAGAACCCCTAGCCAGGTCGCTGCCGTTTTGCTTTGCACCGAGACGGCATGAAACTTGCGCGAAATAATATTGGCAATGGCAAACGTCAGACCGGAACTAAGGGCGAACCAGTCGGCAGCATCCTGCGGCCAGGGGGCACCAAGCGCCGGTTGCCACAGCATGACGACGGCACCCACTGAGGCGATGACTAAAATCAGGATGGAGAAACGATCCAGTCTTTCCTTGAGAAACAGGACCGCCAGCACACTGGTCCAGATCGGCGATAAATAAAATAACAGCAGTACGCGTACCACATTGCCATCGAGCATGGCAAAAATAAACGCAATATTGCACCAGCCGGCACTAAGTGCCAGCAGTAACAGGGGTAAGGCATGGCCTTTCACTTCGCTGCCCCGACCACGCATAAAATACAACAGGTGTAAGTTGGCACCTACATATATAAAGAGTGTCGCCCCCAGGCCACTTAGGCCCGCCGCTTGCAACCAGCGTAACGGATACCAGAAAACACCCCACAATGTAGCCGCCAGCAATAACGCCACCACCGGTAACATGGATGAGTCTTTGGCGAATGACTGCAGGTCGCTTATACTATGTCTTATTGGCTTGCCCATCGGGCAAATGTAACAGGCAGGCTCCTTTAACAGCAAGAAAATCTCCTATATGAATTCTGACTTACATAAACTGCATCCCTATCCTTTCGAAAAGCTCAATCGGCTCAAGTCCGAGGTACAACCACCGGCATCGCTACCCCATATCGCCCTGTCGATTGGCGAACCGCAACACCCGGCACCAGAATTCGCGGCCCGGATATTCCAGGAACAGTCCAGCTTATTGAATAAATATCCGACAACCAAAGGTCTGGAGTTGTTACGCGCGAGTATTGGCCACTGGTTGCAGAGACGCTTTCACTTAACCAATCATGCACTGGATATCGATCGGCAGATTCTACCGGTAAATGGTACACGCGAGGCCCTGTTTGCCTTTGCCCAGGCCGTCATTGACCGTCGCACTTCGCCCTTGATCATGATGCCCAATCCGTTTTATCAGATCTATGAAGGCGCGGCACTACTGGCCGGTGCCGAGCCCTACTATTTAAACACCACCGCTGCCAATGACTTCCTGCCCGAGTTGAACGCCATTAGTGATTCTGACTGGCAACGCTGTCAGTTGTTTTACCTCTGTTCACCCGGCAACCCCACCGGCAAAGTCGCCAGCAAGCAATACCTGCAACAACTCATCGCCTTATCGCAAAAATACAACTTTATCATCGCCTCGGACGAATGCTATTCCGAGATCTATTTTGACGATACCGCACCACCGACCGGTTTATTGGAGGCCGCCTGGGAGTATGGTCTGCACGATTTTGATCGCTGTGTCGTATTCCACTCATTGTCGAAACGCTCCAACCTGCCGGGCCTGCGTTCCGGTTTTGTCGCCGGTGACGCCGAGATCATCAAGTCCTTCCTGTTGTATCGCACCTATCACGGCTGCGCCATGTCGGTGCCTTACCAATATATCAGTGCCGCCGCCTGGGGAGACGAAAACCATGTCGAGGCGAATCGGCAGGCCTACCGTGAAAAGTTTGCTGCCGTGCTTGCTGAACTGGACGGTTGCCTGGATGTGACCCCACCCGATGCCGGGTTTTACCTGTGGTCAAAAACCCCCATGGCTGACACCCGTTTTGCCCAGCAACTCTTTGCCCAGCAAAATGTCACGGTCCTGCCCGGCTCATATTTATCGCGCGATACACCACAGGGAAATCCCGGTGCCGGGCGTATTCGTATGGCGCTAGTGGCGCCACTGGCGGAATGTGTTGAGGCCGCCTTGCGTATCAAACAATTTATACACAGCCTCTAGTACTTCGTATCCTGTAAGGTGGGCATCGCCCACCAGCGATGTCATAAATCCTGTACCGGTGGGCCATGCCCACCCTACATATCGATGTCCACCCTACGTAACTCGAGTTTTTCCTTGTCCCTTTTCCCTGTTAATTTTGCTATAGATGTCACAAATCCTGTGCCGGTGGGCCGTGCCCAGCCTACGTAACGAAGTTCAAGATTCAACAAATAGTTTAGTGTTCTTCCTCGGTCCTGGCACCTGGACTCTTTCACTCTATTTTCCGGCCTCGTCGTAGGGTGGGCATCGCCCACCAGCGATGTCACAAATCCTGTACCGGTGGGCCGTGCCCACCCTACGTATCGATGTCCACCCTACGTAACTCGAGTTTTTCCTTGTCCCTTTTCCCTGTTAATTTTGCTATAGTGCCGCCATAAAGAATTGGAGATTATGAAATGAGTGATGTAAAAAAGATTATTGAAGACGCCTTCGAACACCGTGCGGAGATCACCCCCATGAGTGTCGAGACCATTGTCAAAGAGGCGGTCGATGAAGCCATGCTCAAGCTCGACAAGGGTGAATTACGCGTGGCCGAAAAGGTCAATGGTGCCTGGCAGGTTAACGAGTGGCTGAAAAAGGCGGTATTACTCTCCTTTCGTATGCAGGACAATGCCTTCATGAAAGGCGGCTTCACCAATTATTTCGATAAAGTCCCATCCAAATACGCCGACTATAATTCACGCGACTTTCGTGCCGATGGTGTGCGTGTTGTACCACCGGCCAGTGTCCGTCGTGGTGCCTACATTGCCCCCAGCGTGGTATTGATGCCGTCTTATGTAAATATCGGTGCCTACGTCGATAGCGGCACCATGGTCGACACCTGGGCCACGGTCGGTTCCTGTGCCCAGATCGGTAAGAACGTGCACCTCTCCGGCGGCGTCGGTATTGGTGGTGTACTGGAACCCCTGCAGGCTGCGCCTACCATTATCGAAGACAACTGTTTTATCGGTGCGCGTTCAGAAGTCGTGGAAGGTGTGATCGTTGAAGAAGGCTCGGTCATCTCCATGGGCGTCTACATTGGCCAATCCACCAAGATCTACGACCGCGAAACCGGTGAAGTCAGCTACGGCCGTATTCCTGCTGGTTCCGTCGTAGTCTCCGGTAACCTGCCGTCGAAGGATGGCAAGTACAGTCTGTACTGTGCTGTGATCGTCAAGAAGGTTGACGAAAAGACCCGTAGCAAGGTCGGCATCAACGAACTACTGCGCGACATCTAATCCGCATGTACACACTCTATGGTATTAGCAATTGCGATACCGTGAAAAAGGCTCGCCGCTGGCTTGAAGCACATCATATCGACTATGAGTTCCGTGATATGCGCAAGCCAGCGATCGAGAGCAAAGAGATCAAGACCCTTCTACAGTTAGCCGACTGGCAGGAGCTGTTGAATAAAAAAAGTCGTACCTGGCGCGACCTGCCGGACAGCGATAAAGACCGTCTAAATAAAACCAGCGCCATTCGCCTGATGCAGGAACAACCCACACTCATCAAACGCCCGGTGCTTGTCGGCGACAAAACTGTACTGATCGGGTTTGACGAGTCTGCCTATAAAAATCTAGGCTAATCAATCCTGCTGATTCGTTAACATAATGATAATGATGGCTACGTTTGTAGCCTTGTGGCTGACTGCATTGTTAGAGGGTGCAGGAAATATGACATCTTGCCATGCCAGGAACGGATGCATTCCTTCTCCCTCAGGGAGAAGTTTAAAGCCGGCCCGGTTTTGTCCCGGGGATGAGGGGGCAATAAAACAGTACGTTACCTGTTATAATCCCCTCACCCCAGCCCTCCCCAAGAGGGAGAGGGTGTTATACGGACAGCAGGGAGAATAAATATCGCGTCACTCCCGTACCCGAACCGGGCATAAACTGACTTACAATATTCACAACAAAGAATTCCACCATGACCAACACACTCGACCTTACCATTGATCTCATCAACCGTCCCTCGGTGACACCTGAGGATGAAGGCTGTCAGGCACTGCTGGCCGAACGCCTGGCGGCGCTGGGCTTCAACAACGAACACCTGCGTTTCGATGACGTCGATAACCTGTGGTCGGTCTATGGTACGCGAGGTCCGCTGTTCGTGTTTGCCGGTCATACCGATGTCGTCCCCACCGGGCCGGAGGCCAACTGGTCACACCCGCCCTTTCAGGCCACCATCGATAATGGCCTGTTATATGGTCGCGGCACCGCCGATATGAAAGGTTCGATTGCCGCCATGGTCACGGCCACCGAACGCTACTTTGCTAATGGCCATCAACCCAAAGGCCGCATTGGCTTTTTGATCACCAGCGATGAGGAAGGTCCATCGATTAACGGCACGGTCAAGGTGGTTGAGTATCTTGAACAGAAAAATGAAAAAATTGACTGGTGTCTGGTGGGTGAACCCTCCAGTACCAATAAGCTTGGCGATGTGATCAAGAACGGACGGCGTGGTTCACTGGGTTGCGAGTTGACGATTAAGGGCAAACAGGGTCATGTGGCCTACCCGCACCTGGCCGATAACCCGGTACACCGCGCCGCGCCGTTTATTGCCGAGCTGTGCGCGCAGCAATGGGACCAGGGCAACGACTTTTTCCCGCCGACCACGTTTCAGATCAGCAACATCAATGCCGGTACTGGCGCGACCAATGTCATTCCCGGAGACTTGCACATGGTGTTTAACTTTCGGTTTTCCACCGAAGTGACCGAAGAACAGTTACGTCAACGTGTCGATGCCTTGATTGCCAAACACGCGCTACAACATGACATCAAATGGACGCTCTCCGGTCACCCCTTTCTCACCGCCAAAGGTAAACTGGTCGAAGCGGTGAGCGAGAGTATTCAACAGGTCTGTGGTTATACCACCGAACTCTCCACGGCCGGTGGCACCTCCGATGGTCGCTTCATTGCGCCGACCGGGGCGCAGGTGGTTGAACTGGGACCGTTGAATGCCACGATCCATAAGGTTGATGAGCATGTCGCGGTTGATGACCTGGACAAACTCTCGGCCGTCTACGAACAGGTCCTGGTCAAACTACTCGGCTAGTGAGTGGCGTCGACTAATGCCCTGACTACGCTGGTCCAGGCAGTAACAATATTTTCCAGGTTATATCCCCCTCCTCCCATCACCAGCAGGCGGCCATGAGAATATTTTTCCGCCAGCGTCACTAAACGTTGAGTGGCATGTGCATGCGTGGCAGAGGTGTATTGCAAGTGCGTAATGGGGTCACCGGCCAGACTATCGGCACCGCATTGCAACAGTATAACTTCTGGTTTCGCCGCCGCCAGAAATGCCTCCGCCTGTTGCCAGACCTCGAAGAACTGTGCATCCCCCGCACCCATCGGCAGCGGAATATTGCGCTTGCTACCGGCTGCAGTACCATCACCCGTTTCAGCGCTATCGCCGGTACCGGGATACAGCGTTTTACCGTCTTCATGAATATCAACAATCGTCACATCGGGATCATCGGCAAAACTGTAATAGACACCGTCACCATGATGCGCATCGATATCCACATAGGCGATCTTTTTCACCTGGTATTCTGATCGCAGTGTCTCGATCGCTATCCCACAGTCATTAAAGACACAAAAGCCCGCGGCACTATCACGGCGGGCATGGTGCAGCCCCGCAATTGGGGTAAACGCGTACCGGCATTGGCCCGTCATTATCTGTGCCAGCGCATCCAGGGTGGTACCAACAACGGCCAGTGCCGCCTCGTAGACACCAGCAAAGGCCGGTGTATCGCACTCATCTAGATACCCGCCGCCCATTTTGGAATAGGCCTTGACCTTGTTGAGGTACTTCAGGGTATGAAAGCGTAACACCTGTTCATCCGTGCCCTTAACTGCTTCACGAATGTCAGTAAGCTGATCAAGTCCAAGGCGATAAAACGCATCCTTAAAGGCCGGGTAACGCAATGGTCCAAACGGATGCGATTGCCCGAAGTGGTAGCGCGCCAGGGCATCGCCTAGATAGACACAGGTGGAAGTATTCATAACGACAAATCTAGCACACTTAACTAAAGGGGTCGTAGTGCTTTTATTTTAACCACCACATTGCTATAGTCATCCCGAATCTCGACAGGAAGTCGATTTCTACATACAAAAACTAAAGGGGTCGTAGTGCTTTTATTTTAACCACCACATTGCTATAGTCATCCCGAATCTCGACAGGAAGTCGATTTCTACATACACAAGGAACGTGTCATGCCAAGGAAACCCCGCGTCTATTTAGGCAATATCCCTGCCCATATTGTTCATCGTGGTCACAATCGTGACGCCTGTTTTTTTAGTGATGAGGATTATCTGTATTATCTGGAGTGTCTTTATCAGGGTTGTCGACGCTATACAGTACAACTACACGCCTATGTGCTGATGACGAATCATGTTCATCTTCTTATGACCCCAGCGGATGAAGCAGGCATCTCCAGGGTGATGCAACATATCGGGCGTCTTTATGTTCGCCATATTAATCAAACCTATCGTCGCAGTGGCAGCTTATGGGAGGGGCGACATAAAGCCAGTCTCATTGAAGCCGAAAACTATCTTCTTACCTGTTATCGCTATATTGAACTTAACCCCGTCGCAGCAAATATGGTGGCTTTTCCAGAAGATTACCGATGGAGTTCTTATCAACACCATGCCTGTGGATTGACAAACCCTAACATCATTGAACATGACGTCTATGTACGCCTCGGTAGTAGTAGCACACTACGAAGTGCGGCATATAGCGCACTTTTTTCTTCACGGATTCCTCAGCAGGATATCACTCAGATTCAAAAATCCATTAAATATAATTATCCGCTTGGCAGTGATCGCTTCCGCCAGCAGATTGAAATCGCGCTAAACAAAAGTGTCGGCTATAGCCGTTTAGGTAGACCTGCGCGTCGGTAACTGGTTAATATTAAAGCACCACGACCCCTTTTTCCTTTTACCCCTTTTTACCAGGGCGGCTTCCTTGCCGCCCTGGTAGTAACTTAGTGCAGCGAAGCAAGTTTAACGTCTTTATAACCTAGTGCTTGGGCAACATCGTACATTGCCTGGTTAAGGATTTTATGAGTCGTCATGTCTGCTGCGTGTCCAAATTTTGCATCAATATCCTTCATTACTAAAATGTGAATTTGATTAGACAATGCTTTATCAAATAAATAGCCCGACCACCACGTTCCATCAGGTGCTGTACCTGCAACAACAAGCGTTTTAGCCAATTCTGCACCTTTCAGGTTCGCCGGTGCAACGGGCAGTTTAATTCCAGCTTCAGTGGCATGTTTTAGCGCACTATTGACCGCAAACGTCATACCACTAATAAAGGCATTTACATTCTCATTTCCATATTGCCTGTTTAGTTTTTCAACTTCTGCATGGACTGTTTCATCTCCTAACATCGATACCAGTGCGGTAGCAAAATTGAAATTACTTGTACCTCCACCAGCTTTGACTAAGGCAGCGGTTACCTCTAGTGCCGGAGCCCCATTATGAACTTCCCCGCCGAACCAGTTGGTCTCGGCGATTGCAATTGATGAACTTACCAACATAACTACTGTGGTTGTTACTGTGGCTAAAACTTTTAATAAATTCATTAGTGATACCTCTTATGTATTCTCAAAGTGAAATAGGAGCAAGAAGTATAGGATTTAATAGTCACTTTTACAAGTTAAATATGTTTTAAGTGATATATATTGCTTAAGTAGGTTTCTTCGAGTAGGATATTGAGCATGTCGTCCTTACTCAATACCATTGGTGAACGCCAGCAGTCTTTGCTCAAGCTCTTGTTAGTTAACCAAGTGGGTATGACCGTTGACGAATTGGCCCAAGCCCTTGATATTTCGAGAAATGCTGTAGTCCAGCACTTAACTACTTTAGAAGGCTTAGGGTTTGTCCAAAATACTATTCAGTCAAGTACCGGTGGACGCCCTAGCAAGCGATATACACTCACATCAAACGGTAAAGAGGTATTTCCGCGACATTATGGTTTGTTCGCTAATACGCTAATTCACCTGTTACGCAAAAAACTTGGTGAGCAGGAGCTGAGTCTTTATATGGTGGAACTCGGTGAAATAATTGCCAGGCAATATCAAGCTCAGCTAGACGAAAGTGAAACCCTAAATGAAAAATTAACGGTGCTGGTTCAAATTATGCTTGAGTTAGGATATGAGGCCCGTGCAAACACCAACGATGAAGGTGCTCCTGAAATAATTGCAAATAATTGCGTATTTCATCAGTTGGCTGAAGAGTGTAAAACAGTATGTGAGCTTGATATTGCATTTATTACTTCCGCGCTAAACGGTGCATCTGTTGATCATCGAGAGTGCATGGTTCGAGGTGGTCGTTGTTGCCGTTTTACAATCACTAACTAGAGGGTCTTGGTATTTTTATCGGGGTAATCGACGCTATACAGTACAGCTCCACGCCTATGTCCTGATGACGAATTATGTTCATCTTCTAATGACACCAGCGAATGAAACAGACATTTCCAGGGTGTTTCAACATATCGGGCGTCGATGTCCATCCTGTTAATAAAACCTGTCGTCCAGTGGTAGCTTATGGGTGGAGCGACATAAAGCCAGTCTCATTGAAGCCGAAAACTATCTTCTTAGCTGGTATCGCTATATTGAACTTAACTTCGTCGCGGCTTCCTCAGCAGGATATCACTCAGATTCAAAAATCCATTCAATATCAGTATCCACTCGAAAAGATCGTTTTTGCGAGCAGACTGAAATTACGTTACACAAAAGTGTCGACGATAGCCATTTAGGTAGACCTATGCATCGATAACTGATTAATCTTAATGCACCACGTCCCCTTTTGTGCATATCAAATAACTTAACTTTAAACTATTATATAAATACCAGACATATTCAATACAAATCCCCCAAGCTGGATGTTCAGCTTAGTCGTTCCGATACACCAATTTTTTATTAGTAGTGTAAAATGATCACACTTACAATTAATGGCAGATCTATCGAAATCATTGGTGGTTCAACGTTGCTCGATGCGGCCAGAAAAGCGGGGGTACATATCCCCACGCTCTGTCACTATCCCTGCCTGCCGTCTCATGCAGTTTGCCGAGTATGTCTCGTTAATGTTTCTGGTGAAGATAGGCCCGTACCTGCCTGTGCCACTGATGCGAAAGATGGCGATATAGTAGAGACAGATTCCAGGGAATTACAAGAATTTCGCAAAACAGATGTCCAGTGGCTACTGGCGCGTCACCCGAACGACTGTATGCAATGTGAAGTTAATGGTTCCTGCAAGCTGCGGAATTTTGTAAGTGAGTATCAACTTGAAGACATCTGGGAAAAAGTTCCAAGAGGTTCTGTCGAGCATCCAGAACATCGACTGACTGACCACACATCGCCGAGTATCTGGTGTGAACTGTCAAAATGCATTGAATGCGGTTTGTGTGTAGAGGTGTGTGGCGATGCCCGACAACAACAATACGTGATTGGATTTGCAGAGCGTGGCTCAGGTCGCTTACCCGTCACTGTTTTTGATCAATCCCTGGCTAACACTAAATGTATCTCCTGTGGTCAATGCACGCTTGTTTGTCCGGTCGGGGCCTTGATCGAGACCCCACACTGGCACGATGTCCTCCATACCCTTGATGCACGTAGACGTGTTTCTGCAGTACAAGTTGCGCCAGCTACACGCATGGCCATTAGTGAAGAATTTGGTATGAAACCCGGTACCGTGAGTACGGGCAGGCTGATTAATGCGTTGAGACAGCTAGGTTTTGATTATGTCTTTGACACTAATTTTGGAGCTGATTTGACGGTCATGGAGGAATCAACAGAGTTACTGGCGCGTATCAAGAATCATAAGTCCTTACCACTTTTTACTTCCTGCTGTCCGGGATGGGTCAACTGGGTTGAGATTAATCGACCTGAGCTTCTGCCTCTTCTAAGTACGACAAAATCACCACAACAAATGCATGGCGCACTTACAAAGCGAGGAGCATTCGCTTATGCACTCGGCCCTGAATTCGCAGAGGGTATGACAGAACCTTACGTCGTCAGTGTGATGCCCTGCACGGCTAAGAAAGATGAAGCTGTGCGTCCTGGTGTGTCAGGAGATATAGACCATGTTTTAACAACCCGCGAACTGGCCAGGATGATTCGAGCGCGTGATATTGCGTTTGGCGCACTATCGGAGAATGGTAAATTCGATAATCCACTTGGTGAAAGTACTGGTGCTGGACAGATTTTTGGAGCATCAGGCGGGGTCATGGAAGCAGTTGTGCGTACCGCATCTCATTTCATCGGTGAGGAAAGCTCGCTTCCATTGGACTGGCATCAACTCCGCGGCGTAAGCAAGGCAGTGAAAACAGCCGACATTCCCGGCATAGGCAAAGTTGCTATATGCAATGGCATTGCCGCAGCGCAGCGTATGCTGGAAACGGAAACGTGGCGAGAGGAGTACGTCGCTATTGAGGTCATGGCATGTGTTGGTGGCTGCCTGGGGGGTGGTGGCGAACCCAAATCCATGGAGCCAATGATTCTCGAAAAGCGCATGGAAGCAATCTATAATGTAGACAAAAATTCAGCGCGACGACGGTCATTTGAAAATCAGGACATTCAAAAATTGTATGCTACAGAATTAAAAGAACCCAATTCGTCTCGATCGCAGACATTGCTTCACACGAGCTATGCCTCTCGAAACTCAAAGAGGTTACTTTTGATGCGATTTCTTGATTGTGTTGACAGGCGAGATGGCAGCGGTGCGGTCAGACTGTTTCATCCCGATGCATTGTGGTCAACAGCATCATCCTTTGGTGATATCCGGGGCACCTCAAATATTGAGGCGATAATCAGTAATCGGCTTCCGCCACGCAAGTATGGTCCTGAATATGCGCGTCATCGAATGGAATCCAGCGGTGATATCCACGACCTCACGGTTATCACGCCCGCAGGTGAACGATGCAAATTTAGTATGGCGGTAGACAACATACCTGAAGGTAAACAGTCCAGGATGGTGATCAGACATCTTTTGCGGGAAGTCCTGTAATCAATGTGTATCTTTTCTCCGTAACCGTAATCCAGACACCTTACTGACGAATTCTGCTGATGCAAGTAAAGGCAACGTAATAACAACGTCTAACTACGACCTACAGCGGCAGTGGCTTTTATTGTAACCACCACAATGCTCGTTTCAACATATCGGGCGTCGATGTCCATCCTATTAATAAAACCTGTCGTCCAGTGGCAGCTTATGGGAGGCGCAACATTAAGCCAGTCTCATTGAAGCCGAAAACTATCTTCTTAGCTGATATCGCAATATTGAACTTAACCTCGTCGCGGCTTCCTCAGCAAGATATCACTCAAATTCAAAAATCCATTCAATATAAGTATCCACTCGGCAATGATCGTCTCCGCCAACAGATTCAAATGGCTTTAAACAAAAGTGTTGGCGGTAGCCATTTAGGTAGACCTGCGTATCGAAAATTGGTTAATATTAAAGCACCACGACCCCTTTTAAGTATGATGAAATTTGTTATTTACAACAACTGGCAGCAACTGCCAGAGAGTGCTCATGCACGATTTGCGCAAGGTGAGAAAGTCAATCTCTTTTTCTCGCGCCCGTGGCTTGAGAATGTAGCCGCCACACTGGATGATGCTGAGGCCCTTTTGCTGGCCTGCGTGATTTCCGACGGTAACGTGCTGGCAATCCTGCCGCTGATAATGGGTCATGGGAATACATGCTATTCACTCAAGCACCGATACACGAGTCACTATAGCCTGCTCCTGGCGGACGACGATCAGCAGCGGATTCTCACTTGTCTGGCGCAGGGTTTGAGCCAGTGGCCTATACACTCACTGCTATTGGAACCGATTGCCGATAATGACAGCAGGTTAACCGGTTTACACCAGGCCCTGGCCACCGCCGGATATCACGGTGAACGACACTTTCGACACTATAACTGGATTTATCGCCTCCAACAGCAGTCCTATGTCGATTACCTGGCAAGCCGTCCTGCCCGCTTACGCAATACAATTGTCCGAAAAAAGCGTAAACTACACCGTGATCACGGTTACAAAATTCGCCTTTTTAGCGGCGATGAAGTTCCACTGGCTATGTCTGATTACTATCTGGTTTATAATGCCAGCTGGAAGGCGAATGAGCAGTATGTCGACTTTCTGGACGGCGTTGTGGCAGGATTCTCACAACAGGGCTGGTCCAGACTTGCGGTTCTATATGTTTGCGGGCAACCTGTCGCGGCACAGCTCTGGTTCGTACTTCATGGCAAGGCAAGTATATTCAGGCTGGCGTATGATGAAGCGTGGAAGCAGTATTCGCCAGGCTCTATCCTGACCAGCTTCCTCATGGAATACGTGATCGATACGGACAAGGTGGACGAGATCGATTTTCTTACCGGGAATGACGCCTACAAGCAGGACTGGATGTCGGAACGCCGGGAGTGCTTCGCCTTGAGTTGTGTAAAAAATGTAAAAACCGCGAACAGACATCAACGATTTATCGAGTTACTAAAATCAAAGATACTCAGGAAAACAATCAAACGACTATGACAACCAAGCTAATACAGAAACATTTTTTTAATGGCACTCGCGAGTTCGAGCTGGAAGATGATGTGGTGAATGCGCGGATCAAAGGACTCTTCAAGGATCAAAGGCTATCGATCGGGCTATCAACCTTAAACCCGGAGCCCATTGTTACCAGTTCGCACCTGGTCTTTCATAGCCGCGTTAAATTCGAGCCCGTGTTGTCGCTATTCTTAAACAAACCCAATTCTGAACAATTTAATGCCTTTGTTGACACACTGAAGCAACGAATTCTGGAGGATGGTAATGCCTACGTTGGCGTCGCTGCCTCTACTCAAGCGGCCGGGCTTGCCGCTAATATTTATGAAGAACCGCCTGAATTTAAAGCCTTTGGCCAGGATCGATTAAAAAATAAAGTCCAGACCGTGAATGCCATGCGAGTTGAAGAGGCTATTCAGTTACTCGAATTGTACGTTGACAATGAAGAAATAAAACCTCTGCTCGCTGCCCTTGAAGCACTAAAGACAGAGCCACATAGCGAGGCCAATTTTTCTCAAATGGAAACTGCCTTCAATAATCTGGGAATTTTGCAGGGTGCTGTTTTAACGTATGCGCCCTATCTTAGTGTTCTCCTTGCCGATGATCCATTCGGTGACGAATAATTCGTACCAGAGGCCTTCACGTAAAGAGCAATCGAAATTCTATTCAATGAGGAAATCTAAATGACACAGTTCGTATTTGTTTATCTCGGTGGTGATCACCCATCCAGCCCTGAGCAAGCCAGCAAACATTTTGATAAATATATGGCGTGGTTATCATCTCTCGGCGATGCGGTTGTCAGTCCGACCATACCTTTAAAAGATACACACACCGTTAGTCCGGATGGCACCATCAGAGAAGGCGGCAGCAGTGCCATGTCTGGCTTCTCGATTATTAAAGCAGACTCGCTGGCGGCGGCCCTGGCCATTGCCCAGGCCTGTCCTTTCCTTGAAATTGGTGGTTCACTGGAAGTCTCGGAATTGATGCAGATGCCCGTTCAGTAACAAATGAAGTCGTCACGCATACAGTGTGTTTCTCACCGCAGAGACCGCAAGCAGCAAATTACTATTTTACGCAACACACTATATCCGCGAACAGGTTGTTCCCGGTAGACACTCTAGTCACCCGCGAAAGGTGGTCGCTAGATCTTACCCGTTTGATCGTATCGTTATGGGACTCAAGGGGATTCATGTGCAGGGAGGCACCTGATCACCCTATCCATTGATGTCGACGCAATGACAAACGATCAAATGCAGCTCCCCCTGCGCAATACGATTAAGCAAGACAATACCCGCTTACAAATTCTCAACATCCATTTTTTAGTAGAAGTTCATCTAGCACCGTGAGTAATAAGCAACAAATTATCTCGTTATCGGTAATACCTATTACTGTTTTCAGAAAGATATATTGGCTAATCGCAGCGTTAAAGCATATAACAGTAACAACACTACGCAAATATAAGTTATAGGGAGATAGCCGTATGTCAGATCATAAATGCCCATTCAACCACACCGGTGGTGGAGGTACCTCAAACCAGGACTGGTGGCCTAATCAATTACACCTGGACATTCTGCGCCAGCATTCGTCTCGCTCCAATCCCATGGACGAGGATTTCAACTACGCGGAAGCATTCAACTCACTCGACCTGGCGGCGGTGAAAAAAGATCTCCAGGCACTGATGACGAAATCCCAGGACTGGTGGCCGGCGGATTTCGGCCACTACGGACCTTTTTTTATTCGTATGGCCTGGCACAGTGCGGGGACCTACCGTACCGGCGATGGCCGTGGTGGTGCCGGTACGGCTAACCAGCGTCTTGCCCCCGTTAACAGCTGGCCTGACAACGTCAATCTGGATAAGGCGCGACGTCTGATCTGGCCGATTAAACAAAAGTATGGCTGCAAAATTTCCTGGGCCGACCTGATCATTCTTACAGGCAACGTCGCGCTCGAATCCATGGGCTTCAAGACCTTCGGTTTTGCCGGTGGTCGTGAAGATATCTGGGAGCCCGAAAAAGACATCTACTGGGGTGCCGAAAAGGAGTGGCTGGCAGACCAACGTTATAGTGGTGAGCACGAGAATCTGGAAGACCCCCTCGCCGCGGTGCAGATGGGGCTAATTTATGTCAACCCCGAAGGCCCCAATGGCAAGCCGGACCCGCTCGCGGCCGCTAAAGATATTCGCGATACCTTTTTACGCATGGCCATGAACGACGAAGAAACCGTTGCGCTGATTGCCGGTGGACACACCTTTGGTAAAACCCATGGTGCCGGTGACGCCGCCATGGTGGGGCCGGTGCCCGAGGCCGCGGGGATCGAAGCACAGGGCCTCGGCTGGAATAGCCGTTTTGGTTCGGGTAAGGCGGGCGATACTATTTCCAGTGGCCTGGAAGTGACCTGGACTACTACACCAACCCGCTGGAGCAACAACTTCTTCTGGAATCTGTTTGGTTACGACTGGGAGTTAACAAAGAGCCCGGCGGGTGCTCATCAGTGGATACCGAAGGCTGGTGCCGGTGCCAATTCTGTACCGCATGCCCACGATGCCAGCAAGCGTACCGTGCCCTCCATGCTGACCACGGACCTTGCCTTACGCTTTGATCCGGCTTACGAAAAAATTTCACGCCGCTTCCACGAAAATCCGGATGAGTTTGCCGAGGCCTTCGCCCGTGCCTGGTTTAAACTGACACACCGTGATATGGGGCCACGTTCGCGCTACCTTGGCCCGGAAGTGCCCAGCGAAGAATTGATCTGGCAGGACCCGATCCCGGCGCTCGATCATGAACTGATCAACGACAAGGACATCACCCAATTAAAGACCAGAATTCTGGCTTCGGGTCTATCAATTGGCGAACTGGTATCCACCGCCTGGGCCTCCGCCTCGACCTTTCGTGGTTCCGACATGCGTGGCGGTGCCAACGGCGCGCGCATTCGTCTGTCACCGATGAGGGATTGGCAGGTCAACCAGCCGGAACAACTGGCGAAAGTCCTAAAGACCCTTGAAGCAATCCAGCGTGACGTTAACAAGACCGTCTCGATGGCGGACCTGATTGTGCTGGCGGGATGCGCGGCTGTCGAACAGGCGGCAAAGAATGCCGGTCACAAGGTCATCGTGCCGTTCTCACCCGGTCGAATGGATGCCTCGCAGGAGCAGACCGATGTTGAGGCGTTTGCGGTGCTGGAACCCATCGCCGATGGTTTCCGAAATTACCTGAAAGGCAAGTACAGCGTCACGGCGGAAGCACTACTGATCGACAAGGCGCAACTGCTGACGCTGACACCAGCGGAGATGACGGTCCTGATCGGTGGAATGCGTATGTTGAATACCAACGTCGGACAGACACCGCACGGTGTCTTCACAGATCGGCCTGAAACACTGAGCAATGACTTCTTCGTCAACCTGCTCGACATGGCAACCCGCTGGCAGGCGACGTCGACGGAGGAGGCGATTTTTCAGGGCAGTGATCGTGTCAGCGGTGAAGCTAAATGGACAGGCACACGTGTCGACCTGATATTTGGTTCCAACGCCGAGTTACGTGCCCTGGCGGAAGTCTATGCGGCGGCGGACTCGCAAGAACGCTTTGTGCGTGACTTTGTCAGAGCCTGGACCAGAGTCATGAACCTGGATCGTTTTGACCTTCGCCACGATTAGCGCCCTATTTCAAAAAGCATCTGAAGTGTCTGTTGAACTCTCGACTCGGGGGTTCGGCAGACTTCAATTGGCGCGTCTAATGATGATGTTGCAAAAACCATCGACAATGCTATTTTTTATATCAGTATGACTCTGCGAAAATTAAAAGCACATTATCGGGCTATTCTGTTGTCATGAAGCCACTTCTGGCTTCGCCATCCAACTCGCAGACGAACAGGCGTGCCTGCTTATACCCTTACAGATATTACCTCAACTATATTATTAAATATTTACACTCCTGTGTCGCTAATTACACTGTGCCTGTCTCATTCTGTTGGTGCTGAAAGAGATGGCAGCTTTAATCGCAGACACGTAATTATTAAGGGTTTATGGATCAAACCGGGGTATGGTGAACTTCACACAAAGCAGGCTTAACGGCACCGGGAAGGACGACAAGATTTCGATGCGATATAAAGTCTATATGATCGTCGTCTTATTTGTACTGGTGAGTTTGTCACTGGTCGGACTCAGTTTTCTGCAATCAGAGATCATGAATAGCGTACGCTCCTATGTGCGTGGAGAGGGTCTCTATTCTCGCGCACAGAAAGACGCCGTCTTTCACCTGCAACGATATGCACATTCTCACAAGCAGTCCGACTATCAGATGTATCTAACCTCTCTCAAAGTACCGCTGGGAGATCGTCAGGCGCGCCTGATTTTACAGTCGGACCCCGTCGATATTGAACATGCCTATCAGGCCTTTCAGGTTGGCCAGAATTATCCCGATGACATACCCGGCATGATTTATTTTTTTTTATACTTCCAGCATTTTTCGTATATGCGCGATGCGATTGTAGTGTGGGCAGAGGCCGACAAATCAATCACCCAGCTACAGGACGTCGCTGGTAAAATACACCAGGCCGTCCGCGCCGGTGATCAGCAAAAAATTACACAACTACTCAATGACGTAGAGCGCCTCAACTGGCAGCTTGCAGATCAGGAATACAATTTTTCCTATGTCCTCAGCGAAGGCGCCCGCTGGGTGAAAAAGACACTAACCCTGACGAGTCTGGCGCTGGTTTCACTGCTGTTATTCGTTGTCATGCTGATCACCCATCGCATCATTCAGGGCATTGAAAACACGGAAAAGGCCCTGCTCGTCAGTGAACGGCGCTTTCGTAGTCTATATCAGTCAAATATGCTGGGGATCATCAACTGGCATGGTGATGGACACGTGCTCGATGCCAATGATGCCTTTCTCGCAATGCTGGGCTATCGCCGGCAGGACATCGAGACGGAAAAGCTCAACTGGCGAGACCTCACGCCGGAGGGCCTGCCAAGATTGAATGAACAGGCACTTGCAAAAATTCCGGACACCGGAGTTTGCATTCCTACTGAGAATGAGCTCATTCACCGGGACGGTCACCATGTTCCGGTCTATCTTGGCGCCGTGTTACTCGATGGTGAATCCGAGCAGGGCATTTGCTACAGCATCGATCTGACACAGCGTATGCAAACTGAAACCGAACTTCGCCTGTCGGCGACTGTCTTCGATGCCAGCAGTAATGGTATTATGATCACCGATAGCGATATGCGGATTATCGCTATCAATAAGGCATTTTCTGCTATGAGCGGCTATCAGAAGGAAGCGATACTCGGCCAGAACAGTCGCAACTTCTGTTCCGACCTCATGCCCCCTTCTCTATATGATCAAATGACCTCGGCTCTGCTGCAATCTGGTCAATGGCAAAGTGACATACTAAATAAAAAACAGGATGGTAGTATTTTTCCGGTACACCTCAGTATCAGCACAGTCCGCGATAGTGACAACGAGATAAGCCACTTCGTTGCCATATTTACCGATATCAGTGAACGCAAGGCCGCCGAAGAACAGCTACGCAAAATGGCCCACTATGATTATCTGACTGGACTGGCAAATCGAAATCTGTTCAATGATCGTCTCAACCAGGCCGTACAACGTGCAAAAAGGCATTCCTCATTATTTGCCCTGTTGTTCTTTGATCTGGATGATTTCAAACCCGTCAATGACAAATATGGTCACGATACCGGTGATAAACTATTACAAATCACCGCCACCCGTTTATTAAACACAGTGCGTGAAAACGATACGGTGGCACGTATGGGCGGGGATGAATTTGTTATTATGCTGGAGGATCTGTCAACGCCGGAGGCAGCGTCCGTCCTCGCCAAAAAGGTCCTTGCTGCAATCAACAAGCCCTGTCAGGTCAATGGCCATACCATCGAGATCAGTAGTAGTATCGGTATCAGCATCTACCCGCAGGACAGCCAGGAAGTCATTGGCCTGACCCGTTGTGCTGATATCGCCATGTACGCCGCCAAGACTGAAGGACACAATTGTTATTATTATTACAAACCAGAACTTGATAAAGCACCCCTGTAATTAATAGCAGGCCAAGCCTCCATTAACGTACCGCCTGAGACCGTGAGCGATTTTCCACAGTCCGGCGGCACACCGCCAGGAGGTCGCCCGACAATCACCGGAAGTTGTACCATCACCAGGGTCACGCAATAACTTCGCAATTTTCGACAGGGACACTACCGATATCGTCATATTTATGCATCATCATTGAGACCCGACAAAAGTAAGCTATAACAGAAAACTGCTTCGAGCAAAGCCCCATCAACGCCAACATTAATAATTTTACTGTTGTACGATGAAAATCAGCACATCACGCAATATATCACTGACACCAGGGGACTCCATAAAATTTCAGTAACGGGTCATGGCAAGGAAACACTGGAAAGTAATTACATTTCAGTGTGAAGCGGCAATCTCGGCAAAAAAAACACCCTACGAGATTACGTCAGTCGCTGCACGCCTTCGCAATGACAGGATTTTTTCATTGTGTTTAAATGGTATTTAAGCCATTCACTGTATTTAATCACTATATTGCGGTGATAGCTCAATCACTGACACGAAGGAAACCCCATAATATCTCACAAATCGGTCGTTGCGAGGAAACACAAAAAATGCTTATAGTTCAGTGTTTACGCGACCATCTCAAAAAGAAGCCCTGCACCATGAGATTGCGTCAGTCGTCTCATGCCTTCGCAATGACAGTTTTTTCGTTCGCGTCATTATTCAATATTTTTTACCCTCACCTATAGTGAATTTCTTGCGCTACCACTCCGGCAAGTAAGGACATTTACATCGCCGCTTTAATACAACGCAAGATATTATAGTCATACTTTCCCGCGAGGGCATCAAACACCGGTTTGAGTCGCCCCGCCTATTCATGTTGTTCAATGGCGTTACGTAGCATATTGATCACGCCTTCATCAAGGCCGGTAACTTCCGGCAGGCTGACATCACCATTTTGGATCGCTTTAGCAAGGTGCGCATAAATGGTCGCAAGAGATAGATCGCGCTGCGAAGCAATGGCATTAGCCTCCATACCCAGACGAAACAGGTTCAAGGTCTCTGCCGCTGTATCAACAGGCGCATCATGCGACTCATTAAGATAATTAGTGATGACGATTAGAAAGTCTTCCCCATAGGCATCGAGTTTACGTTCACCTACGCCAGAAATATTTGCCATCTGTGATAGACTTTTCGGTTGACGTTCGACCATTTCCATCAACGTGGCGTCATGGAAAATGACATAGGCGGGCACCCCCTGTTGTGCCGCCAGTTCCGCACGTCGCTTGCGTAAGGCCTCCCAGAGCCTGGCATCCGCAGATTGACTATAGCCCGTGCTGCCTTTGCGCGAGGCGCTTTTACTCTTACTGGCTTTAACAAACTTGCGCAGGTACAGGCGTTGTTCACCGCGCAACACGGGGCGACTCGCCTCGGTCAGCTGCAGGCTGCCATGGGCTTCGATATCGACACGCAACAGGCCGTGTGAGATCAATTGGCGAAACAGGTGACGCCAGGCATTTTGCTCCAGTGCTTTGCCGATACCAAACGTGCTGATCTGATCGTGACCAAAACGCTGCATGCGTTCATCTGTCTTCCCCAGTAATACATCGACCACATAGTTCACCCCGAAGCGTTGCCCGGTACGATGGACGCAAGACAGGGCCTTTTGTGCGGCCTCGGTAGCATCCCAGGTCTCAGGCGGTTGCAGGCAGGTATCGCAATTACCACAGGGGTGCTCCAGGTGATCATCGAAATAACGCAGCAACGCCTGACGACGGCAGGTGGTCAGTTCGCAAAAGCCAAGCATGGCATCAAGCTTGTGGCGTTCAATACGCTTGTGTGCCTCGTCGGTATCGGAGTTCTCCTGCATCTGCCGCAGCGTGATCACATCCTGTAAGCCATACATCATCCAGGCATTCGCTGGCAGACCATCGCGTCCGGCACGCCCGGTCTCCTGATAATAAGCCTCGAGACTCTTCGGTAGATTCAGGTGAGCGACGAAACGTACGTCGGGTTTGTCGATCCCCATGCCAAAGGCAATGGTCGCGACAATGATCACACCTTCTTCACGCAGAAAACGTGCCTGATGCTGCTGGCGCTGTTCTGTGCTGAGACCGGCATGATAGGGTAAGGCCTTGAGACCCTTGCCACTCAACCAGACGGCAGTATCATCGACACGCTTGCGTGACAGGCAATAGACAATTCCGGCATCGTTCTCATGTTCATTACGAATAAATCGCAACAACTGCTCACGGGCATTACCCTGATTCTCCATAATACGATAACGAATATTCGGCCGATCAAAACCGCTGACAAAGACCTTCGCCCCCTGCAATGCCAGACGCTGAATAATTTCGCGGCGGGTGGGCGCATCGGCCGTGGCGGTTAAGGCAATACGCGGCACATCGGGGAAGCGTTCGTGCAAAATGGAGAGCTGCATATACTCCGGTCGAAAGTCATGACCCCATTGTGAGACACAATGCGCCTCATCAATCGCAAACAACGCCAGCTTTGCGTTAGCCATTAGTGATATCATGCGCGGCATTAACAGACGCTCTGGTGCCACATATAACAGATCCAGTTCACTATTCCGCATGGCCGACTCCACCGCCAGCACTTCCTCGGCAGTCAGCGTGGAATTCAAAAAGGCCGCCCGTACACCGACCTGCCGCAGGGCATCGACCTGATCCTGCATCAGGGCAATGAGCGGTGAAACCACGATCCCGACACCGTCACGTATCAGAGACGGTATCTGATAACACAGTGACTTGCCTCCCCCCGTCGGCATTAACCCCAGAACATCCCCGCCATTGACAAGCTGGCGGATCATTTCCTCCTGTTGCAGGCGGAAACGGTTATAGCCAAAGACGCTGTGAAGAAGCTGTTGTGCAGTTGACGCATTCTTGTCTGGTAGCATAGTCTGTCTTTAGAAGCTGGCGGATAGGCGATAAGATTAACATATCTATACCAGCCGGGGCGTATTAAGCCGGGACCTCGCCGGTCATGATAAACCGAACGGCTTTACGTCTCAGGTAACAATTAGCCACAGCCGATGTATGTCCTAGGCATATACCTGCTATCACCACGGGAGCACCACATGAAAAACAGACTGATGTTTATACTGATCTCTGGCATGGCCTGCATGACGAGCACTATGAGCTATGCGGCAGATGATCCGCGACAGCTGGTCGCGCTACCCGATATGATGCAGCACCACATGCTTTCGAACATGCGGGATCATTTAATCACCCTGAATGAGATACTGACGTTGATGTCCACTGGCAAACTGGATAAGGCAGCGGATATCGCAGAGCAACGACTGGGCATGTCCTCGCTGCCCCTGCATGGTGCGAGTCATATGGCCAGGTTTATGCCAAAAGGGATGCAGATGGCTGGGACAAACATGCACAAGGCCGCAAGTCGCTTTGCGCGTAAGGCGCAGGAAGGGGCATTATTACCCGCCTATCGTAGTCTGGCCGATGTGACCGCTACCTGTGTCGCCTGCCATTCGGCCTACCGCATTCGGTAATTGACTGCTCTTCTATTGCTGAATAATCAGTAGCCCTCCTGCATCCGTTCGTCAGTGAGCGTTGCCACAAGACCAGCAAAAAAACAGCCGCCAGGCGGCGGCTGTTTTTTACGCTTACAATCGACTCTAGCGAAGCCTAACCGCGACCATCGTCTCGGTTAATGCCAAAAACAAATCTTCACGTACCTTTCGAACCGTTGGATGATGCTGGCAGTGTTTCCTCTGTTTCATCGGTTTTGCCAAGCGCCGCCGGCGTCAAAAAGACCCGCGCCAGGGCTTCATAAATGGGTTTCGGACATACCACGCGTGAAACGCCAAAAGCGATAAAGGCCGTTGCCATTAAGGGTAAAAGCAGGGAATGATTATTGGTCATTTCCATAACAATAATAAAGCCTGTCAGTGGTGTCTGCACCACACCAACAAAATAGGCCACCATGCCGAGCATGATAAGCACGTGTGGCGAGATGCCGGGAATCAGTTGTGCCAGGTCGGCACCAACACCGGCGCCGGCGGCCAGCGAAGGAGCAAAAATACCACCGGGAATACCGCTTAAGTACGAGGCTACTGAGGCAAAAAATTTAAAAAACGGATAACCCACGCTCACGGCCTGTCCATTGGCAATAATCTCGCTGGCTTCGTGATAGCCGGTACCATAACTCAGATCCCCTGACAGAAAACCTGTCGTGGCTATCACCAGGCCGCAGCCAGCGGCGATCCACATGGGGTAACGTAGACGAAACGGCGCAAGCCGTTCAGAACCAGTGATCAAAATCTGGCTAAACAGGCCGCCCAACAGACCACCAATAATGCCGCACAGCGGAACGGCCAGCCAGTCCTCCCAGCCCGTCATTAATGCCGAGCTGGTACCAAAATAATTATAATTGCCAAGTACCGCCTGCGCGGTAAAACCGGACAGAATAACGGCGGCAATAACGATACCATTGGTCTTTTCCTCAAAACTGCGACTGAGCTCTTCAATGGCAAAGACGATCCCGGCAATCGGTGTATTAAACGCCGCGGCAACACCGGCGGCACCACCGCCCAGGATTAACGCCCGTTCCAGATAATGTGGTGGTGCCTTCAAACGGCGTCCGAGGGCAAACATGATCGAGGCACCGACGTGCACGGTCGGACCTTCACGGCCAATGGAGGCACCCGAACAAAGACCGAGTAGTGTCAGGAACATTTTGCCAATGGCAATTCGAATCGATAATACTTTTGGGCGCAAGGGACTTTTGCTACTGACTTCGAGAGCCGCCAGCGCCTGAGGAATACCACTACCTTCGGTGCCCGGAAACCAGCGACGTGTCAGCCAGCTCACCAGCATTAAGCCCCCCGGGCAAATGATAAACGCCATCCACGGTGAAATTCCCAGCCCATACAGAAACACCTCATTGGCCTTATCCGCGGCCAGGGCAAACCAGGTCGCGGTTAAACCAATGGCCAGCGCCCCGCCCCATAAGGCAAATCGAATCTGCCAGGCATTACGCGACGTAAGATTGTAATTTGACTTGAAGCGCGACCGCTTTGGTGCGCTTGCGGTGTCTTCTTTCGGCTCATGGACGGTCATGAATATCTCCAAAATAAAAAATCGTCATTTCAGGCGATGCTAACGCGCAAACTACCACGATATGGCGTTTATTACTTCCTCACCGGCAGAATACACGTCAGACAGATGACACCATGACTGATGTCACCCCTGACCAAATCCCTGGTGAAGATGTAAAACCGGAAGGAATTACGCGACACACTACGTTGACTCGCAAGTTAACATCCAGACCTGTGCGTCAGTCCGGCGCCTGTTAGCTAACTCATCCTGTCGTTATCTGCTTTTGCGCCTGAACACCATCAACGTTAGCCGGCGCAATGCTGGCACATTCGAGGAATATACGTGCCGTACAGCTCTGACAGATGGACTTATCAAGCTTTTGAAATATCCCGTGCAGAGCTGCTGACTTGGTACGAAAAATATGATTGGCATCGATTTTATCGATCGCATGGCAATCCTCCAGGGATTCCCACAGGCCTGACTTCACATTAATCAGATACAGACCGCCGCCATCAGCCCGGCGTCGCGCGGCCTCATTGGCCAGGACATCCGCACCGGCGATATCCACAAAACTAATTCCCTGCGCGACAATCGCCAGGTGCTTCTGTTCAGGATGATTTTGCTCCAGCTTCGAAAACTTCTCACGGATATAAGCAACAGAGCCAAAAAACAACGAGCCATCGATACGCATGATATGCAGTTGTGGACATTCCTGCAAATTCTCCAGCTCACTGGAGAATTTTCGATTTGGCAGACTGGGGTCCGGTACACGCGTCACCACCCGTGGCCGCGAAGCCCGCATCAGATACAACATTAGTGACAGCAGAATTCCCGCCAGAATAGCAAATTCCAGATCCAGAAACAGCGCCGATAAAAAGGTCACCAGAAACGTCGCACGTTCAGAGTTTGTCGAGGCAAAAATATGTTTAATCGCCGGTATATCCACCAGGCCAACGGCGACAATGAACAGGATACCGGCCATCGCCGCATTTGGCAGATAGGCCACCAGTGGTGCGATTGCCAGCACAATAAAGATCTCCAGGGTCCCGGCAATCATGGCGCTCATGGGCGTCTTGGCACCGGCCTGGTAGTTAAGGCTGCTGCGGTTAAACGAACCCGTCGCCACATAGCCGGAGAAAAAACTTCCGGCAATATTGGATAATCCCTGACCGATGAATTCCTGATTACCGTCAATGAGCTGACCACTGCGAATCCCCAGCGCGCGGCCAATGGAGACCGCTTCGGTGAGGGCAAACAGTGTCATCGCCAGTGCGGCCGGGGCAAGGTCGGTAATGGTTTTTAGTGAAAAATCCGGCATTGAAATTGGCGGGAACGTTTGCGGTAGCGCACCGACTGTCTCGATACCGGTGATGCCTTTACCATACATCAGGTTCAGGATGACTCCCATAATCGTCCCTGTCATAAGCGCCACGATCAGAAAAGGGATCCTGGGTACAAGACGTTTAACCAGCATACCGGAAATAAACGTGGCCAGAGCAATGGCAAACACATACCCATTGGTATGGGGAATTTGCTGAATAAAGTGCTCCAGGGTCATAAACAGGTTCCCTTCACGCGGAATGGGCACCCCAAAGAAATTTTTCAGCTGCTTGCTGGCAATCAGAATTGCCGCCCCCGTCGTAAAACCGACCACGACCGAGTGGGAAATAAAATTGACCAGCGTCCCCATTCTCGAGATCCCCAGGCCAAGCTCAAGCACCCCCACCATAAAGGTCAGTGTCAGCGCCAGACTGACATACTCAGGGGTCAATGGTTCGGCAAACACACTCAGGGAACTCAGCAACACAATCGATGCAGCGGTCGTCGGTCCCGACATTAAATGCCAGGAGGAGCCAAAAAAGGCCGCAATAATAGGCGGGATCATACCGGCATACAGGCCATACTGTGGTGGCATGCCGGCAATCGAGGCAAAGGCTACAGCCTGTGGCACCACAACAATGGCAACGGTCAGACCTGAAATCAAATCACTCTTGATGGTGCCTGGTGTTACGCGATTTTTCCAGCGTAAAAAAGGCAACACATGTAATAACCACGTAGGGTGATGTTTTGTTGACATTCGATGCTTCCTTCAACTTGTTTCATTAAAATTTTGGCCGTTTCCGGAATCACACTACGCCCTTGTCGTAACACGGAAACGTCCGCTTTCGATATCAGGGAGGTGACTGTTTTTAAACAAGTCGCTGCAAGGCACCACGGCGATATTGACACGGCTATACACACATTCCCGCGCACAGGACGCCGCGCCGTTCTGCTGTCCAGTGGATACCCCGGTCTGTCGTGCTAACGCCAAATTGTCGCCATGCAAAATACGGCGCATAAAAGCTTCACCAAAATAAACAGCCGAACACAAATCATTCCAGCCCTGCACGACCAGCTGCTGGCATTTTGAACCCCGCGCAATCACCAATGTCAGACATAGAAGTTTGACACCACAAAAACTGTCAACGCGGCATCACGCTATCGAAGACTTCGCCGACATCGCATACCTCGGCTACATCGTGATACCAATGCCAACAGGTCACTCGATCACGACAACCCCCGAGTCGGCACATCGTCCCGCGCTGGTTTCGTTCCCGCATGTCTGACATACCACCGTGGCTCTATGGCCAATCACGGGCATGCCCCAGGTCCTTCGATCACTAGCATCACCTCAAACGACACATTCATGAGGAGGAAGGTGCAGCGACCTACCTATGCTTTGTAAATTTGACTCTCCCTAATCACTATTTAGCAAGTATCACGCCAAGAGTGAAAATTCTATAAATCAATAACTTACTGCGATTAATGGGGGTTAGACGGCGAAATGAAAGCGACTACCACTGCACCTTTTGTTGTATGCTACATTTTTTGTTGTATTGTTTCTTCGGAGTCAGTCATTCGGTAATGTCATCGACCTGTGGCGAAATACCATCACAGCATGTCAACGGTGCCTGGTGCCCAGCGACAAGCCCAATGACGCAACAGCGAGGCTCACGCCAGCAAAACTCATCTGTCGCGTGACGGTTTATATAAACCACTTCCAGAACTGACTTATATATATGATTCTATAGGCCAAATCGGTTAAGATTTCACTTTTAGCTCGAGAGTGATGGTTCCCCCTCTATGGATACAGGTTTTTTACCGTTTTCGCGGCCTTCAATTACGGAAGGTGAGATCAGCAGCGTGGCCGAGGTGCTTCGATCAGGGTGGATTACCACAGGCACCAAGTGTGCAGAATTTGAGCAATCTTTCAGTGAGGCCATCGGTTGTCGTCACGCCGTCGCCCTGACCTCCGCCACCGCCGGGATGCACCTGACGCTGCATGCCCTGGGAATCGGTCCGGGCGATGAAGTCATTACCCCATCGCTCACCTGGGTCTCGACGGTCAATATGATCACGGCCTGCGGTGCCACGCCAATTTTCGCCGATGTCGACCGCGACAGCCTGATGATCTCGGCAGAGACGGTCGAACCGCTGATGAGTGATCGCACCCGCCTCATCGTGCCGGTCCACTACGCAGGTGCCGCCGTGGAACTCGATCCACTGCGTCAATTAGCCAGTCAACATGACATCCCCCTGGTAGAAGATGCGGCCCATGCAGTGGGTACGGAATACCTCGACAGAAAAATTGGTGTCGATGGCCACGTCATCTTTTCCTTTCATCCAATCAAAAATATCACCACCGGTGAAGGTGGAATGTTCTGTACCGATGATCAGGACCTGGCCGACCATATTCGCCGTCTCCGGTTTCACGGCCTTGGTGTCGATGCCTTTGACCGCCAGAGTCAGGGACGTGCACCACAGGCCGAAGTACAGGAGCCAGGTTTCAAATACAACCTGCCCGATATGAACGCCGTGCTCGGTATCGGCCAGCTTGCCCGTCTGGGCGAAATGAATCAGCGCCGTGCGGAACTTGCGCGGTTATACTTGTCGAAACTGGCTGAGATTGAGGCAATACAACCGTTACAGACACCGGCCTCGACCACACGACATGCCTGGCACCTGTTTATTATCCGCCTGGATATCAACAACGTCGGCATGAGCCGGGATCATTTTATGGCCGAGTTAAAGGCCAAAGGCATTGGCAGCGGTCTGCACTTCAAGGCGGCGCATTTACAGAAGTATTATCGAGAGAATTACCAGCACGCCTTTTCTCTGCCGGAAACCGAATGGAACTCGGAGCGCATCTGTTCGTTACCGCTGTTTCCGGATATGCGCGACGAAGATGTCATTCGTGTCGTCGAGGCCATTAAATCAATTTTAAGGAGTCCGTCAACATGAGCTCTGTGTATTTGTCATTAGTGATTCCTGTCTATAACGAAGAAGTTAATTTACCCGAGCTTATTGAGCGTTGCACCAGGACCTGCATCGAGATTGGTAAGACTTATGAAATTGTCCTCGTCGATGATGGCAGCCATGATGAATCCGCATCGATGATTCGTCAGGCCAGCGAACAACATGCAGAGATCGTCGGCGTGCTACTGAATCGCAATTATGGCCAGCATTCTGCCGTCATGGCCGGGCTGGCCCAGGCCCGTGGTGAAGTGGTCGTCACCCTTGACGCCGACCTGCAAAATCCACCCGAGGAAGTACCCAACCTGGTTGCTGAGATTGAAAAGGGTTTTGACGTTGTGGGCAGCGTGCGCCAGTTGCGCCAGGACTCCATGTTTCGCAAGCTCTCTTCCTGGCTGGTCAATAAGGCCGCGCAAATGGCCACGGGGGTCTTAATGCACGACTATGGCTGTATGCTACGCGCCTACCGCAGGCCCATTATTACCGCCATGCTGCAGTGTCATGAACGCAGTACCTTTATCCCGATTCTGGCAAATATGTTCGCGCATAAGACAACCGAGATTCCAGTCAAACACGCCGCCCGTGAAAATGATGAATCAAAATACAGTTTTCTCAAGTTGATCAATCTGCAGTTCGACCTGTTGACCTCGATGACGACATTCCCCTTGCGTCTGTTGAGCCTGCTCGGCGGCGGTCTGGCAGTGCTGGGCTTTTTTCTCAGCGGTCTGCTGCTACTGATGCGGTTTGTCTATGGCCCGGAGTGGGCTGCGCAAGGAGTACTGACGGTCTTTTCGATCCTGTTTCTCTTTAGCGGTGTACAACTACTGGCGATGGGGCTGTTGGGCGAATACATCGGCCGTATCTATAACGACGTGCGTGCACGACCGCGCTACTTTATTCGAGAAATTGTTTCCCAGCAGACTTCTGCTGAAAATAAATAAGCATCATTTTAATTTTAATCTGGCCGGGGGATCCGGCGATATAGAAATGGAGAGAGTATTATGAAGATAGTGGTTGCGGCATATCAAAATGTTGGTTGCGAGGGCATCGCCGCGCTTATACGCAATGGTTTTGACATCCAGGCCGTGTTTACCTACCCGGACTCTCCGGAAGAAGCCATCTGGTTCTCGTCCGTTGCCGAACTGGCGGCCGAACACAATATTCCTGTTTATACCCCGGAAGACATCAACCACCCACTATGGGTTGAACGTATCCGCAACCTGAAACCGGATATGATTTTTTCATTTTATTACCGTCATATGATCAAACAACCAATCCTCGATATTCCAAAACAGGGTAGTTTCAACTTTCATGGTTCACTGTTACCAAAGTACCGTGGTCGTGCGCCGATCAACTGGGCCCTGCTAAAAGGTGAAAAAGAAACCGGTGGTACTCTGCACGTCATGAATGCCAAAGCCGATGCCGGTGACATTATTGCGCAGTACAGCTTCCCGATTGAAGATGATGACACGGCCATAGACCTGCACCGTAAACTGGTCAAAGGTCTGGGGCCTATGCTCGACGAATACCTGCCTCTGATTCGCGATGGTAAGGCCAAAAGCATTCCGCAAAAAGACGCCGACGCGACTACTTTTGGCCGCCGTACCCCGGCCGATGGCCTGATCGACTGGAGTCAGTCCAATGTCGAAGTGCGTAATCTCATCCGTGCTGTCACTCATCCCTTCCCCGGCGCGTTCACCTATAGCCGCCAGGACAAGGTGAGTATCTGGAAGACCAAATTGAGCGACGTCAGCACAGAAGGCAAAGCACCCGGCACAGTAATATCGACGAATCCCTTACTTGTGGCCTGTGGTAAAGGTGCCCTGGAAATCGTCTCAGCACAAAAAGACAATCAGGTCCCCATGAGTGGCACCCAGGTAGGCGGCGTCCTCAGTCTGGTCACCGGCAGTCGTTTTGAGCGTGAATCGGCACGCAGCATGTACAGCAAACGCAAGACCCGCGTCCTGATCCTCGGCGTCAACGGCTTTATCGGTAATGCCCTGACCGAACGTCTGTTGCAGGATGGCAATTATGAGGTCCATGGTATGGATATTAATAGCGATGCCATTGGTCGCCTGCTGCAGGAACCGGATTTCCATTTCCATGAAGGTGACATCTCCATTCATAGTGAATGGATCGAATATCACATCAAGAAGTGTGACGTCATTTTACCCTTAGTCGCCATCGCCACGCCGATTGAATATACCCGTAATCCGATACGCGTGTTTGAACTGGACTTTGAGGAAAACCTGCGCATCGTGCGTCACTGTGTCAAATACGGCAAGCGGATTATTTTCCCCTCGACCTCTGAAGTCTATGGTATGTGTGATGACCCCGACTTTGATGAAGACAACTCACGTCTCATTCTCGGTCCGATCAACAAACAGCGCTGGATCTATTCCTGTAGTAAACAATTGCTCGACCGCGTCATCTGGGCCTATGGTAAATCACAGGGTCTGAAGTTTACCCTGTTCCGTCCGTTTAACTGGATGGGCCCTCGTCTGGATTCACTGAATTCGGCTCGCATTGGTAGCTCACGCGCCATCACCCAGCTGATCCTTAATCTGGTGGAAGGTACACCGATTCAATTGATCGACGGTGGAGCGCAAAAACGCTGTTTCACCCATGTGACTGATGGCGTCGAGTGTCTGTTCCGTGTCATTGAGAATAAAGACAACGTCTGTGATGGCCAGATAATCAATATCGGTAATCCGGATAACGAGGCCAGCATCCGCGAACTGGCCGAACACCTGACTGAGCTTTTTGAGGCACATCCCCTGCGTAGTCACTTCCCGCCACTGGCTGGCATGCTCGAACTGGAGAGCTTCGCCTATTACGGTGAAGGTTACCAGGACGTCCAGCATCGTAAACCGAGTATTCGTAATGCCAAGCGCCTGCTGGACTGGGAGCCGGTAGTTTCAACCAGAGATTCCATTAGCATGACGCTGGATTATTTTCTCGAGGACTATGTCGCGGAAAAGCAGGCAGAGAAATAGACATGCCGCGATTAATAATGGACTGGCAACGTTTGCGCGTTAGGAATGTCTGACAAAACCATCAAAGTCGGCCTGCGGGTTGATGTCGATACCTTTCGTGGCACACGTCTCGGTGTGCCACGTCTGCTGGATATTTTTGCCCGGCATCAGATTGCGGCAAGCTTTTTTTTCAGTCTCGGCCCGGACAATATGGGACGACACCTGTGGCGGCTATTGAAGCCGGCTTTTCTAATCAAAATGTTGCGCTCCAATGCTGCCAGTCTTTATGGCTGGGATATTCTGCTTGCCGGGACATTCTGGCCGGGGCGTAATATCGGTCGACACCTGGGTAGCATCATCCAGGCTACCGAGTCGGCGGGCCATGAAGTCGGTCTGCATGCCTGGGACCACCATAAATGGCAAAAGTATGTCGAACACATGTCCGGCCCGCAATGCCGACGAGAAATTGCAAAGGGCTTTGCGGCCCTGCAAAGCACCATCGGTCATCGTCCCGCCTGTTCCGCCGCGGCAGGCTGGAAGTGTACGGAACAGGTGCTACTGGAAAAAGAGTCCTTTGGCTTTCGCTACAATAGTGACTGTCGTGGCACCTCTATTTTCCGGCCCGTCATAAATCAGCAACACTGCGCCCCCCAAATTCCCGTGACTCTGCCGACATACGATGAGTTGATCGGTCAGAATGGTGTGAGCAACGAAAATTATAATGAAACCATCCTGTCAATGATTAAGCCGAACCAGCTGAATGTACTAACGATTCATGCCGAAGTAGAGGGGATTATTTGTGCCGAACTATTTGACGACTTTTTAACACAGGCGCGACAACGAAATATTGAATTTGTCTGCCTACATGAGCTGTTACCGCCTGACGAAGAAATTGCCGAAGGAACAATCCGTCTTGGTAATCTACCTGGCCGTCAGGGCAGCATGTGTCTACAAGATACGGTATCGTCACTATGTTAAACAATCTTTTTAAATTTCAACATCCGGATTCAACGTCAACATCAGGCGCACCGCCCACTGGAGCAGAGCATATGCGTGTGGCGATGATATTACTCTTCCTGGCCTACACCATGGTTTATATATTACCCCTCGGGGTTCGCCCCATGGCCACGCCGGATGAGTCACGCTATGCGGAAATACCACGCGAAATGTTGCAATCAGGTAACTGGGCTGTACCGCATCTGATCGACCTGCGCTACTTCGAAAAGCCTCCAATGGGTTACTGGCTAAATGCTATCTCGATAAAACTACTTGGTGAAAATAATTTTGCCGTGCGCCTGCCCAGTGCCCTGGCAACCGGCCTGACGGCCTGGTTTATCTGGCTATTATTAAGCCGTGCCGGATATGGACAGCGCACCGCATTGACAGCGGCGATGGTGTTTCTCAGTATTGCCGAGGTCCTCATCGTGGGTAATCTCGCTGTGCTGGATAATGCGTTTTCACTTTTTTTAAGTGCCGGCATGATGTTGTTTTACCTCGCTGCCAGGACGAAGGAAAAGACCGTCACTCAGCGTAACTACCTGCTGGCCAGTGGCCTGCTGTTCGGTCTGGCCTTTTTATCGAAAGGTTTTCTGGCGATCGCCCTGCCGGGGCTGATCCTGTTACCCTATTGTCTGATACAAAAACGTTTCCGGCTTCTCTTGCAGTCCTCCTGGTGGGTGGTATTGAGTACCGTGCTCACGGTAATGCCCTGGGCAATCATTATTCATCATCGAGAAGCGGATTTTTGGCATTATTTTATCTGGGAAGAGCATATCCGGCGTTTTCTTTCACCCACCGCCCAGCACGCGGCGCCAAACTATGCCTATGTCATGATGCTACCCGCTGCAATGTTTCCATGGCTGGCCTTTATCCCTGCCGCCATTGCCGGTTTTCGACTCAATAAAGAACATCGCGACCTGTTTCTTTATCTGCTGCTATGGTTTTTGCTACCCTTTATATTTTTCTCAATTTCCAAAGGTAAATTGGCTACCTACATTCTACCCTGCATGATTCCGGCCGCGATCCTGGTCGCGGTGGGCGTATTAGATTACTTTAAAGCCGGCAGGAAACGATTGCTTGTGCTGGGCGTTGTTATTAATAGTCTACTCTTACTCACTGGCCTCGGCCTTCTGCTGTATAACCAGTACCTCAGCAATGACCCACTATATTCCGCTACGGAATCGATAAAGATTTACAGCATGATAGCAAGCCTGTTTGTCGCCCTGGCATTGAACATTGCTGCCGGATTTTTCAGTCTGCCCCGAAAATCAGTCATGGCCATTGCCGCCTCCTCGGTAGTGCTGTTTCTGATGTTAATCATCTCGCTGCCAACCTCCATGCTGGATGGTAAGTCTCCCAATGCCTTGTTTGAGCAGGTAAAACATCGAATAAAACCGGATACTATCTTTGTTACTGATGGTAATGTGGTACGTGCCGTTGCCTGGGTCTTTAAACGGACGAATATTTTTCTGGTCTATTATGGCGAACTCAACTATGGACTTAGCTATCCCGAGCATAAAGATCGCAAGCTTGGTGTCGAAGGATTGAAAAGACTAGTTGCCAAACAAGACCGGGGTGAACTCAAGCATGATATCGCTCTATTTTGTGAAAATCCATGTATCCCGAATACCCGTGCTATTCTGGGCAAAGACGCACAACATTATTCGACCGAGATGTTCTCTGTGTGGTTGAAACCCTATGTGCCTGCAAAATAATTCAACACAAAAAATTCGACGCCTGTCTACATCAGGGATATTCATTAATGAATAATTATCTGTTGATCATGCTCGCCCTGGTCTTCACCACCAGCGGGCAATTGTTACAGAAAATGGCCACGATGCGAGTCGTGACCAAGGCGGACAGCCCCGGATTTATTTCACAGGTCCTGGTCTTTAAAGAGACCTATCTGGCCATTGCCTGTCTGGCGAGCGGCATGCTGGTCTGGCTTGTTGTGCTCTATCACATGGAAGTCAGTAAGGCGACGCCATTTCTCAGTCTTGGCTTTATTCTAGTCACGCTGGTTTCGCGATACCAGCTAAAAGAAACCGTCACCGCCAGCCGCTGGCTCGGCGTCATCCTGGTTACCATCGGCTTATGGATGGTATCCCTGTCATGACTTCACGCCGTAATGCCTATCTGTGCATGACGAGCAGCATCCTGCTGTCCACCGCCGCACAGCTCTGTATGAAGGCCTCGATGCTGCTGATTGCACAACACCACGGCGAGGGACTTGAATTTTTCGATCGACTGTTTGATCCAGTGGTATTCGGCTGGTTGTTTGTCGGTTTGGTCAGTTATGCCATGTCCATGTTATTCTGGTTGTTTGCGATCGCCCGCCTCGAACTCAGTCTCGCCTATCCGATGTTGAGTCTGAGCTATGTGCTTGTCTATGTCGTCGCTGTGAACTGGCCGTTACTCAACGAAACCGTGTCATGGACACGCAGTTTCGGGATTCTCGTTGTCGTTGCTGGGGTCATTCTAATCGTACACTCGGAGCATCATCGGCGTAAGCGCGATGAAAAAATGACCCCCACAACTGTCAATACATCGCAAAAATAACTGTTCTACTCGCTGCTTACTTCGGAGTGATAAAACCTGAGTCGTGAGATTTCTGCAGTGACATCGCGTCGAGCATCATTATGAATCGATAATGCATCTCGGGATTGATCAGACCAGTTACGATTGGAGTCCCCCTAACACTACTGGTTCAAACCTGCCTCGATAGCACGGACGACATCCTGTTCTATCTCCAGCGCCAACTTTTCTGCCTTACTACCCCTGGCCACCTGACTTGGGCGAATATAGAGGATCGTGACGATTCCCTGCTTTTCGGTAAAGGTAATATGCATCGGACAAAGCGCGAGCAAGGTCGGGTCCTGATTACTGACTTCATTGGCATACCAGGTATTACAAAAAACCATACTGCGGATACTTTCAAGTTGGTTTTTATTATAATTATCACCCCAGCGTTGCTTAAAACGTTCCAGCTGTTTGCCAATATTCGGCTCGAAGACGATGAAGTAACTGTTATTTTCCAGTGAAGTAAATACCTGTTGATAAATTTTATTTAAATCGCCTTTCACTGTCCTGATATAGATTGGAGAAACCGCCTGCGTCGCAGTTTTCACCTCTGCCGTCGATGTCGGCGGGTTGCTGAGCGCTGCGTTTGGCGCAATCACAGCACCGACTTCTTCTGCATAGATACTATGGATCAGCAGTGAACACATTAGTAGCATCAAAAGCTGTATTCGACGCATGGCGCTATTCCTTGTAATCATTTAATTACGATCCACCTGCTGCTTGCTGGCGACATTATGCCGAAGATAGACCGGCAGTGCCTGATTTGGTTCCACCCCACCCTGGCTTTCCCATACGCCAGCCGCCAGTTCTGCAAGATCGGCCGCCCGTGGTAGTGCCTCAGGCAGCGTTTCACACCAATCAATAATGGTGTGCTGCTGTAAAAGACTGCCATAGGCACCCCATCCCGTACCGACAGCGGCCCATTTTCCTGCCGGTAAAATAAGTTTATCCGGTGTCGAGAGTTGTTCCTCGCCTTGCAAGATAAACTTACCCTCCTGGCGCCGAAACACTGCCCAGTAAATCTCATCCATACGGGCGTCTAACATGGCAACCATGTCAGGCGTCTCAACGCCAGCACAGGCAGTTTGTGCCAGAATCACAAGGCTGGAAATAGGTATTACACCGATATCGGCACCAAAGGCCAGTCCCTGGACCACACTGGTGCCAATGCGGATGCCGGTAAATGAACCGGGGCCACGGTCAAAGGCAATCGCATCCATTGCTGTCAGCACCAGGCCCGCCTCCGCCAGTAGTTCATCGACCATCGGCAGTACCTGACTGGCATGGCTACGCGGTTCAATGGTATAACGTTCAATAATCTCACCATCGATATTGAGCGCCACGGAACAGGCCTCGGTTGCCGTATCAATCGCCAGTAATTTCATGATTCAAGCATTACCTCTGTGCCGGGATTAACCACGGTATAGAAATTTCTAACCTCATCAATGCTACGCACAATCGGTGCCGGCGGCAGACTTTTTAAAATGCGTTTGCCGTAGAATTTTTTTAGCAGACGCGGGTCGGCAATCATTATCACACCACTATCGTTATAATCGCGAATTAGTCTACCCACGCCCTGTTTCAATGTGATGACGGCCTGTGGCACCTGGTAATCCATAAAAGGGTTACCGCCACGGTCCTTCAACATCGCCAGACGTGCCTGCAAAATAGGGTCATCCGGTGAGGCAAACGGCAGTTTATCAATAATCACGCAGGAGAGTGCTTCACCCCGGACATCAACCCCCTCCCAGAAACTTTGGCAGCCCAGCAAAATCGCATTCGGCGTTTCGCGGAAACGATTAAGTAATTGATCACGTGGCGCATCACCCTGTTTAAAAATCGGATAATCTAGCCGCGCCTCGAAAGACGGCGCGCAGGCCTCCATGGCACGATGGCTGGTAAACAGGACAAAGGCCCGACCACGACTGGCCTGTAACACCGGCAGGGCAGCATCAATAAACGCATCCGTATACTGTGGTGTATTAGGTTCGGGCATGTGATTGGGTAAATACAGTAGTGCCTGGGAGCGAAAATCAAACGGGCTGGCCCAGCAATAGCTTTGCGCCTTCGCAATCCCCAGTTGCCTGGCAAAATAATTCAGGTCTTCACCAATGGCCAGTGTTGCTGAAGTAAAGATCCAGCTGCCCCCCATACTTTCCTGATGCTGATGAAAGACCTCATCAATCTGCAATGGCGTCCGATGCAGGCTAAACGATCGCCGGTGAGCATCCAGCCAGTAAATATTTTCCTTATCTGTAAAATTCCTTAACAGGCTCAGGCGACTGGTCAGTTCGACGGCGCGATTGTGACAGTTTTCCAGACCTTTGCTGCGTTCGCAGAGTGGTTCCAGCGATTGAATAAGGGATTCAAGCAAATCCATTATGTTGGCGAGGGCATCGTTCACTTGCTCAATATTCTGTAACTGTTGCCATGACTGGCGCGAGACTCTTGTTCCTAGTGCCAGACGTGCCGTCTTGACTAAGGTCTCCAGTTTGTCGGTCTGCACAAGCAGGTCATCACTCTCGTTAATGTCTTTACGATACTCGGCGCGGATATCGTTTGCCAGTTCCGTTAATTGAAAGCTACTCAGGCGCTGACCAAAGAAACCGTTCGCGACTTCCGACAACTGATGCGCCTCATCAATAATATAGACATCGGCCTTAGGCAGTAACTCGCCGTGTCCTTCATCACGCAGGGCCATATCTGCCAGTAACAGATGATGATTTATCACCACAATATCGGCGGCCTGTGCCTCGCGGCGTGCCTGAGTTAAAAAACAGTTTTGAAAATCATCACAATCCTGCCCCAGACAATTGTCCACTGTCGAGGTCACCATGGGCCAGATCGAATTACTCTCAGATAATTGATTACATTCAGCCAGGTCACCACCACGTGTCAGCGCTGACCATTTCTGAACAATCTGGATATCTTTCCATTGTTGATGATTGCTATGTTTGATTTCTTCTTCATGGACACGCAGCCGGTGCAGACAAAGATAATTGCTACGGCCTTTTAGCAACGCCACACTTACCGGCACGGTAAGCGCATCACGAATGAGCGGCAGGTCACGGCCAAAGAGCTGGTCCTGTAGATTCTTCGTGCCGGTAGAAATGATGGTCTTACGGCCGGAGAGAATTGCCGGTACCAGATAGGCAAAGGTCTTACCGGTACCGGTACCTGCCTCGGCAATCAGGTGCTGTCCCGATTCAATAACATCCAGAACCTTTTCGGCCATTTGTTGTTGTGAGAGACGAGGTGAGAAACCTTTTATATGTTTTGCTAAGGCCCCACCCTCACCCAGGATGTCTTTTGGTGAATACATTTGCGATTCGCAGAATTAACGTTTATTAAAGTGGCTTATGGCACACTGGCCTGATTATCCCAGATCTCATTGCTGACCACACCTTCGTCCTGAGACCAGACTAAACTCGCAATGTGTTTAAAGCGAGAGACCGAAATTGCACCACGTTTTTTTCGAGCACTATTGCCGGCACTCTCTAACGCCTCAAGAATAACCTCGCGTTCGGCCTCGTAGATTTCTTCGGTTTCAAAATCGGCATTCATTAGCACCAATAGAACGCTGTCCCAGGACTGCTCTAATTTTAGCTGGCCAATGCGCTGACCACTTTTGGCCTCATTAAAAATTACACGACCTTTTACCTGCAGGCGCTTACCCTCGCGCTCGCCATGGCCCATCGCATCATAACCCGCATTCGGGTTATCACAGGCCTCCAGCCCAAGCAGGCTACAGGCATCATGCACGGCAATCTCACCACTGATGGGCAGGGACTTTCCGGTGGCGCGTCGGTAGTCCGCCGCCAACCGGCGGGCCTGAGCAATCAGTTTATCGACGGCATAGAGATTCATGAAGACCTTCTGTTATTTGCCATGAAAATCGGCGAGTTTCCCTTAAAATAGCGTCCAGTTAAGGTGAATATTTAATCAGAGTCTACTCTACTGCGCCCGTGCTGGAAATGCCTTATGGAATTTTCTTAATGATTACCGCTAGATAGCGCGCTCGCCCGTGCCTCGGCCTTCTGCGCGCCCGCCGTATCCCCCAGAAACTGGCGGGCATGGGCAATGATTCGCCAATTATCGGCGCGTAAGCGGTCATTGGGTGATTTTTGAATTAGCGTTGACGATTTCGTCGCCAGCCCCTCGGCACGCTGGTAATGGCCCTGAAACAAATGCAGCCGGGCGAGATAATGCCATAACAGCGGACTCTTCGGTTCAATACGAATGGCGCGTTCCAGGAGCGACTCTGCCTGACTCATTTGCCCCTGTTGCGAGGCCTGACGCGCATTCTCAACCAGGCGTCTGATCGCCGGTGATGTCGCCGCATCCGGCCGGATTTGTTGCTCCGCCGGGATGATACTATCGGACTCGCCACCTGGCACACGGGGACCGAGTGAGCACGCCGTCAGCAGCATCGCCCCTAGCCCGAGAATACCAATATTTTTGACAAACACGTTCATAGAGGAAGCACCTTATTAATTTTTAATGACACTCCGACACTTTCGTCGGCGCTTGCCCGGGGAAAAATGGCATGCGTACCGCACGCTGACAAGCCTTGTCGACTAATAGACCATTCGTATAATCGATATCGGCATATTCAAGACCCGGCTGGTCCGCCAGACTCAAATCCTGTGTGTCGATATTTTTAAACAGATTTGCCCACACCCGCATCGCGCCCTGTGAACCGGTCAGACCGGTAGGCCGATTTTGATCATCTCCCATCCAGACCACGGCAAGATGACTACCACTAAAGCCCGCAAACCAGCTATCGCGTAAATCATTGGTCGTACCGGTCTTACCTGCCACAATGGTGTTCTTCTGCATCCAGCCTGCCAACTGGTGTGCCGTACCATTCGTCACAACACGGCGTAGCATCATATTTAACTGGTGAATGTAGGTGCCATTCACAACCTGCTTTACCTGTAGCGGAAAACGTTGCAGGGGTTTGCCGTCAGCCGTCATTACCGATTGAATGGAGCGTAATGGTGAATGAAATCCACCTGTGGCATAGGTGTGATACATTTGCATAACATCGAGTGGCGACATGCCAACCGCCCCCAACAACATGGAAGGATAAGAAGGTATCTCACGTTCGACACCTAAGCGTTGCAGTGTTTTTTGTATTGATTCAAATCCTACCTGCAGGCCAAGATGCACTGTTGCCAGATTGTATGAATGGGTAAGCGCTTCAAATAAAGGTACCTTGCCGTGCGAGATATGATCGTAGTTGTCTGGTATCCAGGTCTTTTTATCCTGGCCCATCAGACGAATCGTCTCATCATCCAGCATAGTGGCTGGAGAATATTCATGTCGCCGCAATAGCGCCGTTAAATAAATCGCCGGTTTAATCAGAGAACCAACAGGTCTGACGGCATCCAGAGCGCGATTAAAGCCAGCCGCGTGTGGTTTCCGATCACCGACCATGGCATAAATTTCACCATCGGTCGTACTGCTCACTAGCACCGCCCCCTGCAAAGCCGCTGATTTTTTTGCAATCGAATCAAGTTGCGTTGCTGTATTTTGCAGTGCCTTCTCAGCTTGATCCTGTATCCAGGGGTCCAGGGTCGTAAAAATCCTCAATCCTTCTGACTGTAAATCTTTCTCATCATATTCAGTGCGTAACTGACGGCGAACCAGTTCAATAAAGGCCGGATAGTAATTGGCACCACGATGATTATTGCTCTGTATACCCAAGCCTTTCTGGCTCGCCAGACGTGCTTGCCAGGGTTGAATAATTTTTTTATCTGCTAGTTCTTCGAGTATCAGGTTGCGTCTTGCTAGCAGTCGTTTAGGCGCTTTTTGTGGATGGTAATAGTTTGGCCCACGTATTAAGGCAACCAGTGTCGCAATTTCAGAGAGATTGAGTTTTTCGACGTTTTTGTCAAAATAAAACTGACTGGCCAGACCAAAACCATGTATCGCCCGGCCACCGTCCTGTCCGAGATAAATTTCATTGAGGTAGGCTTCAAGGATTTCATTTTTCTGATAATGAATCTCCAGCAATACGGACATAATGGCTTCATTAAGCTTGCGCCATAGCGTTCGCTCATTGCTTAAAAAAAAGTTTTTCACCAATTGCTGTGTCAGAGTGCTGCCGCCCTGAATGGTTCTACCGGCACGCAGATTGGCCCACAATGCGCGGCCAACTGCCCTTGGATCAATGCCGTGGTGTTCATAAAAACGTCGATCCTCAACCAGGATAAGTGTCTTCAGCAAGTTCATCGGTGCCTGGGAAAGCTTGATCAGTATGCGGTCCTCTTTATGTGACGGGTAGATACCGCCGATATGCATGGGTTCCAGACGCAGTAAATCAATAGCGGTATGACTGGCCTGGTCGGTCAAAGAGACAACGCCCTGCTTATCGAGGATTACCTCGATGAGACGTTTTGGCTCTACCCCATCCCAAAATTGAAATCCACGACTATAAATAACAAAGTGTCCCCCATCACGGCTATAACTACCGGCTTCCTTCGGGCGGTATTCAATTCGATATCCCATCAAGTCCAGATAACGTTCGAGCTGCGAAATCGACAGGACCTTACCCTGATACAACTCCAGTGGCCGGGCATAGACACGTGCGGGAATCGCCCAACGCTTTCCTTCAAACTGGCTCCGTACCTGATGGTCAAGGTAAACAACATACAATGTAAAAATACCCAGGCTGAATAAAAACGACCACAGCAGACGTTGACGCCAGCGGAAGAGGAACGTGGGCACCCTGGGGGACGTTTTTCGAGAGCGTTTGGAAGGGACGCGTGCGGCGCGTTTTTTTCGCGGTGGCATGAATATCAATGTCTCGGGCGGTATCGGTTAGCAGGAATCACGGCATCAGTCATAAAGACCCGGATTCTACAGGAAATTGCCGCCGAGACCGTATTCTATCGCCTACCTAGATCACAAAATCGACCAGCGAAGTTTCTGTGTCAGGCTTTTCCGCCTGATGATAGGCCGCGAGGCGATAATCCGTACTGGCCGGTTGCGGAGGATCGGCCTGCCGTTCCTGGTCAAAATATGTCCGCTGCAAGCGGTACCGCTGGTTAGCCGCTTCTGCCGGTACCATCGGTTGCTCACCGGCCTGATAAGCCACCTGTCGCGCCGCCCCCATCAGGCGCAGCCACTTTTCCTGTGCCGACGGTGGATCCGCGTGTTGTAAGACCAGTCCCTGTCGCTGTGGTGCCTCCCGTTCACTGGCCTCCCGATTGGCTGGCCGCGTTTGCAGGTTGAATAGCGAACCAGGATTCCGCTCACGCCGTGGTTGCCCATCCGCCGTGATACGCATGGGTCGTGGATAACTTGTTGATGGGACGGGAGAAAATTCCATACCTTCATTTTAGAGCAACAACTGTCGATAATATAGCCATATTGCTTGTATAAAGGAATTATAATGTTCTATAGTTATTAAAATACTTTATAAATAAATATTATCTATATGTTTTTATTATGAATTTTAGATTTACACAACTCAGTCTAATAACACTCGTTCTGGCCCTGTATGGGTGTCAGGCCAACCCGGTACGTCCTGTGCCCCCGTCAGCATTTGCCACGAAGATCGTGCAAGGGGCACGCGCCCAGATAGGTCGACCCTATCATTATGGCGGGGAGAGCCCACGAGCCGGGTTTGATTGCAGTGGCCTGGTGTTCTACAGCCTGGCAAGAACAGGGCATCGCGTACCACGCACCACCGGAGGACAATATCGGGCGAGCACGCCTATTGCGCGTAAAAATCTTCGTCCCGGAGACCTGGTCTTTTTCAGATTTCGGCGTAGCCGCGCCGTCAGCCACGTAGGTATCTATCTTGGCAAAGGGCGTTTTATACATGCCCCGGCCACTGACAGGCATGTCACGATAGCCAATTTAAACAGTCCATTCTGGACACGGCACTTTGTCCGTGGCGGACGGTTTCGACGCTGACTCCATAATTTAGATTAATTCTAAAACTCGCGGTAAGTCACTAACAAGGGTATAATTTCACTCTGCGCAAAAAGGATATGGTAGGGAAACGCATATGACGGACGGTTCATTAAAAATCAATAAAACACCGCATCAGGTCCGCCTTTGGGTCCATCCCGAGGGATTAGTAACAGGCTCTCTTTTTCTACGCCACGAGCAAACAGGTCTACCACCAACTGAGTCGGCTTACGAGGTCATTAATCAGGCCGATCCCTTCGTCGTACTCAAACGAGAGCAAACGGACGACGTCCGCTTTTATAATCGAAACTCGATAATCCGGGTCGAATATGCGGCAGAGAGTTTTCACATCGAAGACAAGGCGACAACGCTACACTGTCGTTTGATGATGATGGATGGTTCGATCCTGGAAGGGGCAATATCTGAAATCCTGCCTGCGGATCAATCGCGTCTGTATGACTACCTCAACAAAAACAATGTACGTTTTATTCGGCTCCACCTGAATGAAAAAGAAATCTGTCTGGTCAATAAATCCTACATCATCCAGGTATCACCACTGGCTAATGACTAACTTGAGTAAAAATCAACAGATAATGAAAAGGTTGTCATGAGTCTGCTCAAAGGTTTTAAGGCCAACAAAGCGATAAATGTCCTGCTGGAATCCAGTTCCGTGCATACGCCGGAATGTCGGGATGCTGTCAGTACTATAAAAAAAATTGGCCCCTCCGCCATAAACAAACTCATCGATAACCTTGCCGAAGCGCCCAGGGGATCGGCAGTAGAAGAACTGCTCGTCGATTTACTCAATGACAAAACGCTAAGCATTTACATAGACGGGCTCACTGACCCTGATAAAAATGTCGTCGCCGGGATAATGCGTATTCTGGCCACCGCTAATGGTTATGACGCCAACCGACTTTATGAATTGTTCGACGACCCTGAAATCCCAAAGAATGTTCTCGTACAGATACTGCTGAGTAAGAAAAAATCACTAAAGGCCAATACTTTACTTGGCATGCTGGAAAAGGTATCGAAAAATGTCCGCCAGCTACTCTTTCGTGTCCTTGAAGAAATTGCCACCGAGGACTCACTACCACATTTGCTCAAATATATTAATAATGATGATCCCTCCGTACGGCTACATATTATTCGCACCATGGGACGCTTTTCCCACCCCAGGGCCGGCGAAGCATTGGTCAGCGCATTAAAAGATTCACATAAATTAATTCGTCAATCAGCCCTCGAAGGGCTAACGCATAGCAAGGCAGAAGTTTCACCTCGACATATTACAGCACTGCTACGCGATCCCGATCTTACTGTACAGTCCAAGGCCATTGAGGCACTTATCCAGCGCCGTCACCCTGAAACGATCAAGTACCTTATCGATATTCTACAGGATGAGTCTGAATATGTGCGTCGTGCCGCTGTTGAAGTACTAAATGAAGTCGGCGACACCGGTGCCATTAAAGACCTCTTGACCGCCATGAAAGATAAGGACTGGTGGGTCAAGGTCCGTGCCGCCGATGCACTCGGTTCCATTGGCGGACCAAAAGTGGTAGAGGCAGTTCTCTCCTTAATCAAAGATAAGGACGAATTTCTACGCCGTTCTGCCATCGAAATACTCAATGCCATTAAAGACGAACGCGCCTATGATTACCTGGTCGAGGCCTTAAGTGATTCTGACTGGTGGGTTCGTGAACGCGCCGCTGATGCCCTCGCAAGCCTCGGTGATAAGCGTGCCATAGGACCACTCATCGAACTCATTAAATCCCATCCGGAATCATGCAGCGTCGCCGTTCAGGCCGTTATACAGCTGGATGATAAAAATGCGATACGTCCCTTACTCGATCAACTACAGAGTGCTGACCCCTCTGCACAAAAAGATATTCTCAATGCCCTTGGCTCTCTGGCGGATGACAGTCATCAAAGTTCAATAGAAGGTGCAGTAACACAGTTAATACAAACAACTAAAAATGAAGATGTGCGAGAAGCGGCTGAGGCAACCATGCAGACAATGATTGCCAATATCCATCCGAGTCAGCAATCACAACATAATGAGCAGCCTTCTATCAGCGAAAGCAATGATGAAATGATGCTCGACCTTTCTGGAAATGTTAAATCCAATACAACCCAGCACGAAGTCACCTTAATTGACCCTGAAGCACTGACAGCAGGAGAAATACTTGCCGGGCGATATCGTATTATAAAGAAAGTTGGCAAGGGTGCCTTCGGAGTTGTGCTGCTTGTAGAAGATCAGATGGTTAATGAAGAAATTATTCTTAAATTTCTTAACCCTCATATGGCCTCAGATGAAAGTGTTATTAAGCGGTTTATACACGAACTTCGTTATGCACGTCGGATTACTCATGAAAATGTGATTCGTATTTATGACTTTATTACCTTTGGACGTTCAAGTGCAATATCCATGGAATACTTTAAGAGTCATTCCCTGTCCTATGAGATGCACAGCAATAAGTCCTGGAATTTAAAACGTGCAATAAAAATTTTTATTGAAATTTGTAAGGGATTACGTGTCGCCCATTCTGTTGATGTTGTCCATCGTGATATTAAGCCAGCAAATATCCTCATTGGCCCCAATGATGTTGTCAAGGTGGTTGATTTTGGACTTGCCGCCGCAGCCTCACAAACCGACTCCCGCATTACGAAGAGTGGTTTGCTTGTAGGTACCCCTACCTATATGGCCCCTGAGCAAATACGCGCCAAAAAGATCGATAGCCGTACAGACATCTACAGTATGGGCGTAATGATGTATGAATTATTTACTGACAGTCCGCCCTATAAAGGCGAAGATCATATGGCCACTCTGTTCCAGCATATTGAAGGTAAAGCAATCCCAGCCAATGAGAAAAATCCCAAAATCACTGCGGCACTCAATATTATTATAATGAAGGCGATGGCCAAAAAACCGGAAGACCGTTATCAAAAAGTCGAAGACCTTGAAAAGGACTTACAGGCACTATTTGACAGTGGAGGTGATTAAGTGTCTGCTCGTATAAATGCATTTTTAAAACTTGCACGTGAGCAGGGTGCATCTGATATTCACCTGTCAGTCGGTATGCCCCCGCAAATTCGTATGCATGGCGAGCTAACCACTATCAAATACCGTGAGCTCAATAAAACTGAGTTGGAAGACTTACTAAAAGAGATCCTCTCTGCAGAGGAACTAAATAAGTTCAACAATGGAGAAGATCTAGATATTTCATATGATGACGTGGAAGTCGGACGCTTCCGTGTCAATTTATTTCGCAAGCTGACGGGGCCCGGTGCTGCCTTTCGCGCAATCGCACCTAGAATACCCTCATTAAAAGATTTATTACTGCCACCCGTTGTGGAAAAGTTACTCTCCTATCACCAGGGGCTGATACTTGTTACCGGAGCAACCGGCACAGGCAAGACAACAACACTTGCAGCGATGATTGATTATATCAATAGTCAACGAAAACTTAATATTATTACACTCGAAGACCCGATAGAGTTTATTCACAAAAGCAAAGAATCGCTTATTATTCAACGCGGTGTCGGTACACATGTCCGTAGTTTTGCCGAGGGCTTACGAGCTGCACTACGTGAGGACCCTGATGTCATTCTGGTTGGCGAATTACGTGACCCTGAGACTATTTCGATGGCGATGACAGCCGCTGAGACAGGTCACCTTGTCCTCGGTACACTACATACGAGTTCAGCAGTAAAAACACTAGATAGGATCATTGATGCAATGCCAACAGTGCAGAAGCCATTGGCCTCGATGTTTCTCGCCCAGCATTTGAAAGGTGTCATAAGCCAGAAGCTGGTCCGCTCAGTCGATGGTCGTTCTCGTCGAGCCATGGTTGAGGTCATGCTCAATACCTCCAGCATTGCAAACCTAATCCTCAATAAAAAAATATTTCAAATTCCCTCCGTATTACAAACCAGCCGGGATATAGGGATGCAGCTAATGGACCAGGCACTCCTGTCCGCTATTGAACAAAAGTTGATTGACCCTGATGATGCTTACATTCACGCTACGGAGAAGAAGCTCTTCCAGCGTTTTGTTACCAACCCTGATCTTCTTCCACAAATTAATCTGGCTGTGAGTTAGCGTTTGTTATGGCAAGAATAGATGTTTTTCTCGATCTGGTCGTCAAACAGGGTGGTTCCGATCTACACCTGGTGGCCGGTAACCCTCCGCGCATCCGTCTGAATGGGGACAGCTATACTGTAAAATATCGCGAGTTAGGCACCAAAGAGACACAGGAGTTAATTGATGAAATAACTCCTGGCCATGTTTTAGAATATTTTGAAGAAGCTGGCAATGCTGACTTTGCTTATGAACTGGAAGGAATCTCACGATTTCGCGTTAATATTTTTAAGCACCAGGGTGGCATGGGAGCTATATTAAGAGCAATCCCAACAGATATAAAATCTATGCAGCAACTTGGTCTGCCTCCCATTTTAAAAAATCTTTCCCGTCAGCGAAAAGGTCTAATCCTGATTACCGGTCCGACTGGTTCCGGTAAGTCTACGACCCTGGCGGCGGTAGTTGATTCAATAAACCAGGAGCGCAAGGGGCACATTATTACGATTGAGGACCCCGTTGAGTTTATCCACAGGAATAAGAACTGTCTCGTAAGTCAGCGTGAAGTTGGCTATCACACAAAAACATTCTCCCAGGCATTACACTCTGCCATGCGCGAAGACCCGGATGTAATTCTTGTTGGTGAAATGCGTGACCTGGAAACAGTCCATCTTGCCCTGACAGCTGCAGAAATGGGCGTTCTTGTCATTGCGACTCTACACACAAATAGTGCGTCAGCCTCGGTCGATCGCATTATTAATGTCTTTCCGCCTGGGGAAGAGCCCTTTGTCCGTACAATGTTATCGACATCCCTATGCGGTATTATTTCGCAACAGCTAATTAGGCGGGCAGACGGAAAGGGACGCATTGCGGCGTTAGAAATTATGGTGAACAGTTCCGCAGTATCAAATGCAATACGTGAAGGCAAAACAGATCAATTAGAAAATATAATTCAGGGAGGTGGCATGCAAGGCATGCAACTAATGGACACCGCTCTGCTTCGCCTGGTCGATGCAAAAATGATTTCTGGCGATCAAGCTTACTTACATTGCAAAAATAAGTCACAGTTTGCACATCTACGTGATGACCTTGAAATATCAGGTGAGGCATAAGTCAACGGATGATAAATATCATCAGCATAGAGGTATAAAATGTCAAAGTTAATTTTAACATTGGATGGTACCGTAATACGGGAATTTAAAATCGATAAAGATTCGATTAGTATTGGGCGTAAACATGGTAACGATGTACAGCTTAATGATTTAACTGTGAGTGGTCGCCATGCTCTCGTCAGTACAATGGGGGAGAACACTTATATCGATGACCTCGGTAGCACCAATGGTACTTTGCTTAACGGTGCGCGAGTTTCAAAATCGATTCTTAAACATGGCGATACAATTCAAACCGGTAATTATCAATTTACCTATTTCCGCGAAGATACCGAGGAGTTTGAACCGACGATGTTTCTGCGTGCAGAAATTGAAGACACTCAGGTTATTAGCGGCGCATTTTCACCAGGCAACGATACCCGCGGACAGCCTCTCGCCGGGGTCAGGATCATTAATGGACCATTGGCAAAGAAGGTACTTGAATTGCGTAAGTCATTCAATACGCTTGGCTTCAATGGGGTCAAGCTTGCAGTGATTACTCGTAATAACGATGGATACACCATTGCCGCTCTAAAGACCAGCAAAAATCGTCGTACCAATGACTCTCCTTCCGTTAATGGCAAGCCCATCGCAACCGAACCTAGCAGGTTGAACGATCATGATATGCTTGAATTGGCTGGTACTCAGATGGAGTTCTTTTATTTTAAATAATCCGACGGGAAAATAGGCGACGTATTTTATAGCCTAGTGGGGAAAAGAAACTGGATTGTGCCGTCATGCCAGCACTCATTACTGCTGGTATCAGGAACAGAGTAACACCCGTTGAAAATGCCAGACCCCACGATAGTGCCAGCGCCATTGGCGAAACAAACGGGTCTAAGCCCCCCCAACCATACGCCGTAGGCAACAGACCGACCACCGTAGTACTCGCTGTCAGTATTACAGCACGCAGGCGGCGGCGGCCAGCTTCAATAATTGCCTGACTCACTTCAACCCCCTCATTGATCTGTCTCTGAATAAAAACAATCAGTATCAAGGCACTATTCACCACCACCCCCGTCAGCGCCACCATTCCCATGGTGGAAAAAAAGGATAATGGCATAGGCTTCCAAAATAGACTATGGAGATAGAAGCTAAAAATGATGCCCACAATACCAAAGGGAATAGCCACCATAACCGCTAAGGGGTAAAGAATATTATTAAATTGAATTGCTAGAATAAAGAAAATTCCCAGCAAGGCATACATCATTGACTTGGCCAGCCCGGCGAAGGATTCCTGATTTTTTTCATTTTCGCCACCATAATTAATACTCACGAGGTCTTTGTCTTTACCGACCCACTTCGTCTCATTTTCTCGAACAAGCTGATTAAGTTTTAGGCTCGTCATTTCCTTGTTATCAACATTTGCTACAACCCGGACAACACGTACACCAGCTTTATGATGAATTGTGCTATAGCCTTTATGTTCAACAAATGATGATATTGCCGTTAACTTCACAAGTTGATTTTGCCGATTTGGCACATATAACTGTCGCAATGCCGCTAATTTGTTTTCCTTTTCGGGGAGTCGGATAGTAACGTCAACTTCTTCCTGCCCTCGCCGAGTCGTCGTGACGCGCAAGCCATCGACGGCAGCACGTATGTGATTTGCAACTGTCACCAAATCTACTCCAGTATAAGCAGCCAGGCGCTTATCAAGGACAATATTAATTTCTTGATCGCCTGATGTTATCCCTGTTTCTACACTGGTTATTCCTTTCGTTTTATTAAGATAATTTATAAGACGATACGCAACCCTCTCACTAAGGTCGGCATGAGCTCCGGAAATTTCCACTTCGAGAGGACGTCCTGTAGGTGGACCAGGTTTGATTTCGCTGCCAGCAAATATATAAGTGCTAAACTTCTCAGGTAGCTCTGCCACTATATTGTTCATTTCGATAACAGCATTATGCTCTGGACGGAGTACCGCCGGGGTGTAAATTATCCTAACCTGACCGAAACGACTACCTCTTTGCATTAGAGGGTCATTCCCATCAAGTGCTATTTGACCTGTCGTCGTAATTGTTGTTTCCAGATATTCGGCTGGAATCTTATCGCGAATAAATTTTTCGACCTTCAACATGGTGCGACGCATCTGTTCTAGTCCAGTACCAGGTTTTCCAGTCACACGAACCACATATTGATCGACTCCAGTTGAGGGAAACAACTCGAAGGAGAGTTTATTTTTTGCAAGGATTATTGAAGACAGTAAAATAAGTATTGATATTAAAATTGTCTTCCATTTGTGCTTTATGGATAAAGTAAGTCCTGCGATATACCAACGTTCAAGTCGCAACAACCAGGCACGTTCCACCGGATGAGCAGACGGCCGGGCAAAATAGGCAACATGGCTAGGGAGAATCAAAAATGATTCTAACCACGAGAACAATAATAGTGTGATCACAACGGTAGGGATGGCGACAATAAATTTACCTATGACACCTGACATAAACATAAGTGGAAGAAAGGCAGCTACTGTCGTAAAGACGGTTGCTGTCACAGGTCCAACTAACTCGATCGCGCCCATTGAGGCAGCTTTACGCGGTGGAATACCCTTTTCCATATGATAGGTTATATTTTCTCCTATAATGATGGCATCATCCACTAACATTCCCAGTACCATAATAAAACCCAGCATTGAAATCAGGTTCAGCGTCACACCGGTGAGGTACAAAAAATATAGCCCTGTTAAAAACACGATGGGCAAACCAATTGTAGTTGTCAGCGCCACTGAAGGCCGCAAAAAAACTATCAATGTAACAAAAACGAGTATCAGGCCGACGAAGCCATTATTTGTTAACACGCCCAGACGCAATCGTGTGAAATGTGAGAAATCCTGAAAAGTATCGACGCGAACTTCTTTACCATATCTGGCAGGTACTGTCTTTAAGTAGGACTTTACAGAATTTACAGTATCAATAATGTCGGCATCAGATTTCTTTAATACAATCAGATTAAGCGCTGGCCGCCCTTCAACATCATAATAGCGATCAGCCTTTTCCAGGGTTTCTTTGACTTCGGCAACATCGCTAATCCGCAAGGCACTACCGCGTTCATTGGCACGCAAGACTAATGTTTTTACATCACTCACATTGCGAAATTGGCCTGCGATGCGTACAACTTTCTGTCCGTCTTCGGTTTGAACTTCTCCACCAGGTGCATTGATATTCCAGCCTTTTAGCAATTGACTTATATCACCGATTGTAATTCGATTGTGCCGCAACTTAGCCATATCGGGTATGATGCGAATTTCGGCCTTACGATCACCCTGTATTTGAATACGCGCAACACCAGGGATAGACAGTAAATCATCTTCAATTTTGTCGCCAAGGCGTTTTAACTTCAATGCGGAAATAGGCGCAGATACAGCGAGCTGTATCACTGGAAATACCCTACCATCGATCTCCAGCACCATTGGCTTGAATGGCATATCCGCAGGCAGGTCCGCACGTTCAACAGCCAGCTGAATTTCGCTTGTAATACGAGCTCGATTGGGCGCATCCGGATCGACTTCGAGTTCTATTTTTCCAGAACCAGGAAACGAAACTGAATTCATGGTATCGATTCCATCGATCGATTTTAATTCCTGTTCGATTGGCGTGATAATTAGACGTTCGATTTCTTCAGGTGTTGCTCCTGGTTGCGCAACGTTAATTTGAACCTTATCAAGATTTACATTAGGGAATGCCTCCCGATTCATTTCATAAAATGCGGTAAACCCGCCCAGGACAATCAGAAATATGGAAACTAGATTTACGATTAAATCGCGATGCACTAAAAATTCTATAAGTTTACGCATTATCACTACTCAGGGTTAACGGCGAAACGACCAATTCGATTGGATAGAAGCGCTAAAACCAGTGAACGTCTAGCCTCCTCTCTGGCAAGCAATTTTTCTGCTGTACTTAATGACTCCTCTGCATCCAGCATTTCCCGTATATCCGTACGACCCTGCAAGTAGCGACTTTTTACCTCTTTATACCTTAAATCTTCAATCGATTTACGGTGTCGATACTGTTTGATCGTTGCAGTCGTGATTCTCCACTCCTGGAACCATTGCTTCAGGAGATTTTTGAGGTCAGCTTCGTAACCACGGTTATCAAGCCTGATTTTATCAAGCTCTATCAGGTCCTGACGCGTACGGGCATCGGCACCACGACGATCCAGTGGTAGCTGGTATTCCAGACGCAGGCCGCCTACCCACTCGTTTCGGTCTAAGACACCACTTGTGTTTTGCCCCCGGCGCGTTTCATTACCAACAGATACGACCAGATCCAGCTGATCTTTTTGTTTATCCCTGTTAAGCTGTAATAGACTTTCGGCTGCTGAGAATTTTGCATTATTGCTGGCAATAACAGCATCGCGACTCATTACCTGTCGTATCACGGCCGTTAATGTCGATGGCAACCCCACAATATTATCGTAGTCCTTTACCTTTACGGTATCGCGTATATTCCCCACCATTCTTTCCAATTCTAAAAATTGTGTTCGCCATTCACGCTGTAACAACATCTCATCTGCATGTTGAGCTGCCATTCTCGCTTGTACCGATAAGCGATCCCTTTTTTCAGCCATTCCCAGACGGCTATTCTCCTGGATGAATTCCTCCAGTTTTCGTGTGCGCTCAATTGCATGCTGGAGTTCTAATCTCTGGATTTGAAGGTCTAGAAGATGATGATAGATTGAAATAACCTGTTCGCCAATTCGCTCGGCAGAAGCTCGTTGCTGCGCTGCCGATATCGCAATTGACATTTTCGACTGCGCCTCTGCATAACCATATGCAAGATTGTCGCTGCCTTTCTGCAATGGGATACGATAATCCAGACTCATGCCATAACTTTCCACAGGATTCGGAAACAAGCTTACACCGGTGGCATCACTATGATCCTTTTGGTAACTCGTCTGTAAACTGATTTCATTCCCATTTCTCTGCTGCTTAACCATCCCGGCAGATAGACTTTCCTGGGCAGTTGGCTGACCGAATAGGTCCAGGCTATTTTTCCATCCCGCGCTGGCATTTGCCTGCCAGCCAAGCTGACTTTCTGTGAGAGACAAACCAAGCTCAGCCCTCTCGCTACTCAGTTTTGCACTCTGTATCTCGCTACGGTATTGTAGGGCCATCTGAATTGCCTGTGGCAGGCTTAGAATCTCTTCTGCATTCAAGGGCGCACACACTATCTCTAGTAGTACCAGCAATAATAAATTATGTCGATTCACGTTTTCTGTAAACCTCGCAAAAATTTTCCGTGTAAAAATATATAACAACATCTGAATCAGGGAGGAACTAATCAACCGCAAAAAATGTATACTGCAAGGTGAGAATGGAATCAGCTTTCAAGGTAAAAAGCGCTGCCATTCCTGGAATACTCACAAAAGTCCCCGGCCCACCTCTAGAGTGCTCACCTGTCTGCAGAACATAGGTCTCCCCCAACTTTGATGCAACGGCATGTGTCGCAAGGACATTGCTTTGTATCGCCGCGAAGTCTTATGCTAATTAGGTCACTACAGCTTCAACCATCTTCCCTGGCTGGTCGTCTTTACCTCTTGCATCGTAATTTTTTTATAATCCAGCATGACTATTCCATAAGTCAGCTATTAACACTGCCAATCATTATAGAGAATTATCGGGAAATGAGAATATTAGTAATTTTTTAAAAGCCAGCGCTTAACCGCTGACATGCGAAGATTTTAATTTTGGTTTGTACTTCAAAATCTTACCAAACTCACTCGCTTCATCATCACCAATGTTAACATGGTGTGCTTCAGTAACATATGTAAAGGAGTAACTACCAATTTTAAAGGTTACCCCATCACGTAGTTGTTGCAGATCAACTTGATCATCTAAAATATAGGTGCCATTGGTGCTATTTAGATCACGTAGAAATGAGTTAGCATTATTAGTAAATATTTGTGCGTGGTAACGACTGACTAATTTGTCATCGACGGCTATATCATTATCTGCTTTACGACCAATATTCAAAAATTCTTTGTCTAGCGGAAATTTACCAATAATCTTGTCATCGTGTCGCATAATAATTTTGGCTACTTTTATTTCAGCTGTCGATGATAAAGTTTGATTGCGCGATGAGGTATATTTTTGTGCATACGGCACCCACTGTAATTCATCAACGGCCGTCGCAATCGTTGATTCTGTAATTGTTTTTTGTTTTTCTACAAACGCTGTAGTCAGGGCATAGTCGCATAGGATATTAATCAAACGCGGCCGCCCGCCGGAATATTCATGAATAAGTGGTATTGCACGCGCCGTAAATGTGTCGGCACTTGAGCAACCAGCCACTCTCATACGGTGTTGAATATAAGCCTGCGTCTCTTCTACCGTTAACGCATTTATATGGAACCGCAGGCGTACGCGTTGCATCAGATTTTCCATTTCAGGCGAATCCAGGACGTCATTCAATTCTGGCTGGCCAAGCAGAATAACATTGAGAAGCTTTTTGTTATTGCGTTCGAGATCAGACAATAAACGGATTTCTTCAAGCACCCGTTTAGTTAGGTTCTGCGCTTCATCGACAATAAGCAGAACTTTCTTACCCTGATTGTTCTGCTCAATAAAAAATCTGCATAGTTCCTCGAGCAAGGCAACTTTATCCAGGTTATACGGCTGATAACCAAATTCGACGAGAACCGCCTGTAGAAATTCATTTTCAGTTAATTGTGTTTGATGAATCTTGGCAACAACAATCTCATCAGGCATTCGCCCCACGGCATCCTGTATCAGTGTCGTTTTTCCAGAACCAATTTCTCCAGTAAATATGACAAAGCTATCCTGAATATGGGTCGCATAATCTATGTAGGCTTTCACACGGGCATGCGATTCACTCAGATAGAGAAATCTTGGATCAGAAGTCAGTCTAAAAGGTTGGTCCGTTAACCCGAAGTGCTCCAAATACATAGTGGTCTTCCTGCTCGTTTATACACATCAATTGCGAATTTGTAATACGACCGAGCACGCCTGTTTTGAAATCCTTTCGCCAAGACGCAAAAACCCAATCACGGTCTATTTTATCATGCTTTAATCGATAGCTGCCATTTTATAAAACAATGGGTTAGGAGTACCACGACCGGAGACGTCAATATTTTGACGAATATCGATGCAATAAGGGTTATTCTGTCTCAAAAATAACGATTTGAGCATAAATGGAGCGCTCTTCAAGGCTAGCAGCATAACCATATTGCCATTTTTTTGGCAACCCCTTCTGCTACTCCGCGGATTACATTGCCCACGGCATCCAATTGTGGCGCTCGGCATGATTCAGCAACACAAGACCCACAAATGAGGTTAGTGAGATTCGTTTTGTGATATACCCCATGAAAACCAAGAAAGGTGGTGCAAAATATCAGACAGGACAAAGCGTAATATCGCATCTCGAGTAACAACCACATCGCCGCCTATGCTGTATTTTATCCTGACATCAGTGTCGATGACCCTGACAGGGCTTACGCCTTGTCAGCGTCCAACCGCGATGGGCGTAGAATTTTCTCACGGCTTGCTTCTCTGGCAATAAGTTGATCAATATCCATTAATTGTTCCGTGATGACATCGAGGATATCATCAACAGATAGTATGCCAACCAGCCCACCATGCGGGTTGACAATAGGTAACCGACGAATTCCATTTGTTCGCATACGCTTGATGGTCGACATAAGGTCGTCATCATCTTGTGCAGTTATCAACTTGCGACTCATCACATCTTCAATAATAACGGAGCGAATATCCATATCTTCTGCAATGACACCGATAACGATATCACGATCCGTTAATATCCCGACAGGAACACGCTCTCCATCTTTTGCAGTTACTACGAGCACATCACCAACATGGTACTGGCGCATTAGTTTCGCAGCCTTACCAATACTATCGGTTTTACCAACAATGGTCACATTACGACTACAATATTCACCCGCCAACATGTCGACCTCAACAATTTTTGCATGCCGCCCAGGTGCCCTCAAAGCTCAACAAACCATCAAGACATAGACACATCAAGGCTTTGTCTCTGGAATTTAGTGGATAAACAGAAGTTATTAAATACGTAGTTGTACGAATTGAAGCTTAACTACGCTGATTTGCCGTCATTGCTGTCCGAACAACATCTGACAACGAATTGGCACAGAGCTTACTCATCACTTTTGCACGATGTAATTCAACTGTCCTTGGGCTGATACCAAGCTCCTGAGCAATCACTTTATTTTGTTTTCCCTCCACCAGCAAATCCATTACTTGTCGTTCACGATTAGTCAAAAGAGAAAGCTTTTCTCCTGCCTCATCTTGATGATCCTTCAAACTACTAAGCGTTATGGATTCTGACAATCCTTTACGAACACTGTTCAACAACCTGTCATTATCAAATGGCTTTTCGATAAAATCAGCAGCACCAGATTTCATTGCCTGCACGGCCATCGCAACATCACCGTGCCCAGTGATAAAAATAACGGGCATTTCGATATTTTTTGATTTTAATATTTCCATAAGCTGTAAACCATTCATGCCGGGCATTCTCACGTCAAGAAGCAGGCACTCAGGTTTTGACGGGGAGTACTTTTCAATAAATTCTTCTGCCGACACATAAGTCATCGCAGGAATATCTTCAGATTGCATTAAAAAATATAATGCATTACGTACTGCATCATCATCATCAACAACGTGAACAATATTTTTAGATTGCATTGTATTCACCTTCAGTAAATAGTGGAAGCGTAAAACTAAATGTTGTGCCATAAAATTCATTTCTGGCTGCCCATAATCGACCGTGATGCGCCGCGATAATTGTTTGACATATCGTCAAGCCCATACCCATGCCAGTTTTTTTTGTTGTGTGGAATGGTTCAAATATTTTCTTCAGTTGCCCCCCCGTGAGTCCTGGACCAGCATCAATAATATTGACTTCAACTTCTTTTGTCTTTAGCGCCACAGTTTGTATAGTCAGAAATCGTTTTGTCATATCAATTTCTTCCATTGCATCAATTGCATTACGCGAAAGATTCAGAATGACTTGCTCAATCAAAATTCTATCTGCCATGATGTCAGGCAAACCACTCCCAAAATCAAGCCGCAACTCAACATTATGTGCTTTAAGCTCTATCGTGATTAAATGTAACGCTTCCCGGACAATATTATTAATGGAGGTCAGAGTAAATTTTAATTCTTTTTTGCTCGTAAACTCCCTGATTCGACGAATCACCTCCCCCGCTCGTTCAGCCTGCTCGCCAATATCATTTAATGATTGCATGAGGTCATTTCGACGTGCTTTGCCTGACAGTATAATCCGCCTACAGGCATCACTATAGATAGAGATCGCAGCCAGCGGTTGATTCAGCTCATGTGCGATTTCGCTTGCCATTTCACCCATCGTACAGAGCCTCGAAAAGTGCACCGACTCAAGTAGACGTTTTCGGTCAATCATTTCAGACGCCAATTTATCTGTAACGTCACCCATGAGTACAATTATGCCACATACGAAATTATCATCACTTACATCAGGTATAAGTATTGTGTTGATGTGTTTCTTTTTACCATCCGATGAATCTAACTCCATATCAAAACTTCTCTGCTCTCCAGAAAAACAATTTGTGATAAACCGATTGACATTTGAATAGGCCTGCTCACCCCATATTTCTCTGATAGATTTTCCGATAATTTGATCCGCCGATGTGGAGAACCAGCTGGCGTAGGTTTTATTAATGAATATATGCTGCTCCGCGTTATTAATATAAGCGATCAATGCTGGGAGGCTATCAGATATAAGCTTTAGCTGTCTTGTCTGCAGCGTGGTCTCGCGCCTGATTTTATTATCCTCAGTAATATCGAAAAGTATACTCCTACATAAGTATTTTCCCGTCACAACATCTTTACTACGAATACTATCCATTCTAAGATCGTAAATCTTGCTGTTTTTTCCTTGTATTTGAATCTCTCCATATTTATGCGTATCAGACTGTAGTACGGCACGAATATGACTAAAAAATTTACCTACATCGTTTTTAACGAGCCAACGGGAGAATGGTGTATCAATAACTTTTATTCTGTCGCAGCCCAGCATGGTCACACCAGTAAGATTGATATTAATTACAGCTCCATTCTCATCAAACGACGCATAAGTCACCGGGGCGAGGTCATAGAGATCAGCAAAACGATTCCGAGCCTCTTCAAGCTTCTGCTGTGTCTCGCGTAATTCACGATTTTGAATTTCAAATTCAAGTTGATTTTTCTGGATGTTGGTGTTGATTTTTGAAAAACTATTTACTGCTGATGCAGCAGGCATCGGAGCTTGCAGCAAACGTAGCTTTTCTAGTAGTTGCTTCTTGCTCATCTTTTCAATTTCTAATCTCATATATGTCCACCTCAGAATTTATCTTCCACTGATTTTTCTGCATGACCAACTAGCTTTGTCAATTTCAATTAGACACATCAATCCCGGAAACTTCTGATATAGATCATAGCACCAACCCTATAACCAGAAAAACTCATACCGATGGACTGTTCACTACATCACATTGAAACCAGAGCGCTCGCCTGTCAATCGCTGATGTTTCTGAGGTCGATGGACTTCATGACAATCTCACGTATGCCAATATTGATATCGACAGCACAATATAGCAGGCCTTGCGCTTGGTCTGTTCGTCGGTCGTGCCGGAGGTACCGTTGCCTCCGCAGGAGACTACTGTCTACCAGACGAGGCTCACACAAAGTCATTTACCTGTGAGCGCTGTTGTAAGACTCCTCCGCTTGCCAAAGGACTAAGCTTCGCTCCTTCTTCAACTGACGGTTAAATTTCACTGGATTTTTAACCTGTTAGTCAGTCCCTACACAGCACCAGGCTGGCAAACCAGTGATCGTATTATCCATATTCTAGTATAGGTGCTTTTACCTATATAATCGATAAACGTCCAGCGGCATGCCAGTGTCTTTCCTGGTATTGCGCGATACTAGCAGGCTATTCTATATACGCCTGATTTTGTACGGGTAATACGAGGCATTGAAATTTATGACAATCGCTACCGGAAGACGTTCTGCTGACTAATAGGACATTGGCAAAAAAGCCACGGAACGAGCCTGACATCACACGGTTAATAGCAATTCAGCGACACACTAAACCACCTCAGTGTGGTATTTGTTACGGAAATAATCACCGAGAGTATACAGCCTACTATACAGCTCCCACTCCCCGCTTGAGTCTCGGTACCGGCACAACGGATTTGCAACAGGTGGCACAAAAATGGCCTCGAATGGTGCTTTTCCTGCCATCCTAACGACATGGCAATAAGCAATCCCCCTCATCCCTGAATCAACGATTTTATAGGTTTGCTCCAGACCACGGCAAATTTAATATTTTTCACCCACGATAGTTTATTGATCACCCGGACAAATGCGGCTTAATCTACGATATCTGGACTACACTCGTTAGATTGGCTTCATCGGGGACTGTTATTAATGACGCGAGTTGATGCAGAATTGATAAATCCACCATGCCTGCACTTGTGTAACTTAACAACACAAACCATCGAAAGCATTAACATCGTCGTCAGGTATTCAGCGGTTTAACGTTATGCTTCACATTCACTGACAATATGACACACTATACTGAGCCAGGAAGGAGACATGTTTATTGCACGTAATATTACCTATATCGATCTATAACCGCATTAACCTGAGCTCTAACCACTACTTGTAGTGAAAAACACCATCGTACCGAACTGACTAAAACGACGCTTTGCCAACCATTCAATGAGGATTGCCATGACGAACAAAGTAGAAATGCAGGAAACGATAGAGGCCATGGTACAAAAGGGAAAAGGTATTATCGCTATTGATGAAAGTCAGCCTACCATCGCCAAACGCTTTAAACCCATTGACGTCGACTCTACGGAAGAAAACCGTCGTGCCTGGCGAAGTCTATTGCTGTCGACAGCGCATCTCGGTAATTACATTAGTGGTGCGATTCTATTTGAAGAAACCCTGTTACAAAAAGACGAGCATGGTAATTCGCTCCCTGAAGTTGCGACGTCCAATGGCATCGTCACCGGCATTAAAGTCGACAAAGGCAAAATCCCACTGGTTAATACCCCTGGTGACATGATTACGCAGGGGCTCGATGGCCTGGCTGACCGCCTGCAAGCCTACAAGACACAGGGGGCACGCTTTGCAAAATGGCGCGAAGTCTATCCCATCAGCCCGGGCAACCCGACAACGCTTGGTATTGAGGCGAATGCCGAGGTGCTGGCACGCTACGCCGCCATCTGTCAATCGGTCGGTATTGTGCCCATTGTCGAACCCGAAGTCCTCATCGATGGTGACCATACGATTGAACGCTGTGCAGAGGTCATCGAGCTGGTTCAGCATGCGGTCTACCATGCCCTGCATCGTCACAAGGTCATTCTCGAATATACCATTCTCAAACCCAGCATGGTGACACCCGGCAAGGAATCCACCAGCAAGGCCAGTCCAGAGGAAGTGGCCCGCCACACCGTCAAAGTCTTGCGCCGCACAGTACCTGCGGCGGTACCCAGCATCAATTTTCTCTCCGGTGGTCAAACAGATGAGGAGGCAACGGCCAATCTCAACGCCATGAATTCCCTCTACTCTGGTGAACCCTGGGAACTGTCCTTTTCCTATGGCCGCGCCCTGCAACAAGCCGCGTTAAAGGCATGGCAGGGTAAAACTGAAAAGGTTCAGCAGGCCCAGGACGCTCTCTTAAAGCGTGCCCGGTTAAACGGGGCAGCAAGATACGGGACATACCAGAAGGCGATGGAAAAAGATTAAGACGTCGACAAATTTCCCGATGCGCTGTAGCGACCATCAGGGATGCACCTAGGCGTACAACTTTACCCGCAGCAAGCTGGTCAGCACTGTTAAGACTAAGCTGCTTTACTGCAGGCAAAAAAAGGGGGCAGTAAAACTGCCCCAATTAACCTAAGGAAATTGATAGAGGAGTTACCAATTCACAGATAATACCTAGCAAGCGTTGTGCCAATTATGAAGTTATAGCGTGGATGGGTAATTTCAATTTGTCGACAAGATAATAGATGGTGTCCCTGACCGCTTTTGGCGCAAAATAAATACCCTCAAGCCCATCACGCACCAAATTATAACGCACTTCTCACCGTTTAATTCTATGCCCCTGGTGTCTGTCGCCGGCCGCCAGATTCGTCTCGTCGGTAATTGTAAACGTCGCACCTGGTGTGCGTGATAGCAATCCGTCACACACGCGCAAATAATGGTCTATCGGTGGCTCGCTGCCAGGGTGGATCACCAATCACATCATCTAGCGATGCAGGGCGTACACTATAGACAGTCATCTTGTACACAGAGAATCGTGACCCTTCAGGCAGTTGTCCTGGAGGTTAGATTATTATTCTCATGGCTTGCGGTAATCGGTTTATGTGCCTGACCGGCGTCAGCCAAAGCGCGTAAAAATGCCTGTGGAAAATAAAGATGTGTCGTTTCACCCGCTGCTGGCACCGGTTCGTCCCAGGGGCGGTGAACAACAAGACAGTTACCATCCGGTAAGCGACAATAAAGTATCCTTACTGCCCCGTTCACAATACTTTCGACAATACTGACCTCCAGGCTATCACTGCTGGAATTCTGACGAGTCAGGCGGATATGCTCGGGACGTATCGTAAGCCAGTCCGTGTCTGGTGATATCTCGCGGTCGAGCTTCAAGCGACCCCATTTCCCTGAAACTGAATCACTGGAAATGCTCTGTACGGCAAGAAAATTTTGCCACCCAAGTGCCTGCGCCGCCTGTCGGGTTGTAGGATTGTTAAAGACGTCCGTCAAAGTTCCAAACTCGTATAATTCACCACGCACAATGACACCGACATGGTCTGCAAGATAATGGATGTCATCCAGATCATGAGTCACCATCACTACCGGTATATTTAACGATTGCACAACCGCCTTAAGCTGCTGACGCAAATGAACTCGCAGAGTCGGGTCTGCAGCGGAGAAGGGTTCGTCAAGCAATAAGACATCGGGTTCATGCGCCAACGCCCTGGCCAGGGCGACACGCTGTTTTTGCCCGCCAGACAGTTGTGCAGGATAGTCGTGTGCATAGTTCTGTAGTTCCAGACGTTGCAGCCAGTGTCGAACCAAAGCCTTTCGTATTGAGCGATGAACCCCATAACCGATATTCGCACTGACCGTCATGTGGCCAAATAGGGCGTACTCCTGAAAGACGAGGCCAACGCGTCGTTGTTGAGGACCGCGCATTATCTTTTTTTGTGAGTCATACCAGATATGGCTATCACTAGAGAGCAGACCACGATCCGGTTTTTCCAGGCCAGCGATGATCCGAAGCAGTGTCGACTTACCACTTCCGGAGGGGCCAAGCAATGCGGTCACGCCTTTTTTAGGAATGGTACAGTTCACCGAAAAATGAAATGCGTTACGCTGTAGCTCGACATTTACCGAAAGCTGACTCATGCTGCCACCCCACTATACCAGCGACGGTTGATCGCATAGACAATGAATAATACAACAAATGAAAATGCCAGCAAAATAAGAGAGAGGTTATTGGCGGCGGTATAATTAAAACTCTCTACGTGTTCATATATTGCGATCGAGACAACCTGAGTTTTACCCGGAATATTACCTCCAACCATTAGCACAACACCAAACTCACCCAGGGTATGGGCAAATCCCAGCACAATTGCCGTAAGAAAACCACGACGTCCCTGCGGTAAAATAATAGTAAGAAATGTCCACCATGGTGATGCACCTAATGTCCATGCCGCTTCGATGGCGCGACGATCCAGACGTTCAAAGGCGTTCTGCAACGGTTGCACAACAAATGGCAAGGAGTACAGACAGGAAGCGATCACTAGACCGCCAAAACTAAAGGCCAATGGCGCCCCAGTGAAGGATTGCCAAAAGCCCCCAAGAGGTCCATGTGCACCGAGGAGCACTAACAGATAGAAACCCAACACGGTGGGTGGTAACACTAGCGGTAGCGCAGTAACCGTTTCAACGACAACCTTGAAACGATGTCGCGTTTGAGAAAGCCACCATGCCAATGGCGTACCTAAAGCAAGCAGAATTATCACCGTCAACGTTGCCAGTTGCAGTGTTAGACTCATCGCTTGCCAGTCGTTCATTGTCATAATAAAACCGTTAGTGCTATTTTCCCAGGCCCCCGTAGCCATATTTTTCTATCAACAGCTGCATAACTGCCGGGCTGTGTAAAAACTCCAGAAATGCTCTGGCTTCGATTTTGATTCGACTACGGGATAATATCACCGCCTGTTGCTCAATTGGCTGGTACCAGCCTCGCGGGATAGTGACGTACTGAAGTTTAGCCGAATTTTCCTGTGATTTCACCTGCGACAAGGCAACCAAGCCAAGCGCCACGTTACCACTGCGTGCGAAATAAAAAGTCTGACCAATATTTTCACCTTTTATTAAACGCGGTTGAACCTTCCGCCAAATACCGAGATGCTGGAGGACTTCTCGGGCGGCTACTCCATAAGGTGCGATCGTCGGATTAGCAATGGCAAGGTGATCCCAATGGTTAGATTTGAGTATGAAATCCGCCTGTTTCCCAGCTAGGATTATACGGCTTGAGTACAATGCCAGTCGGCCCACGGCGTAGGTCAGGCGACTGTCTGCCAATGCCAAGCCTCCTTTTACCAAACGTCCCGGCTCACGTGCATTTGCTGCCATAAAAACATCATAGGGAGCGCCATTGATAATTTGCGCGTAGAGCTTCCCGGTAGAACCACTGCTAATCGAAACGCTAATACCGCTGATTGCTTGAAATTGCAGTGCAAGTGCCTTACTCGCCGCCAGAAAATTACTTGCCACCGCGACATGCAACGTTACAGCATAGACAGCCTTACCTAACCCCGGCAGAAAATAGATCATCCCGATAATGGCTGCACGTAATATCGGAGAATTCACCAGTTTACGCCTGGTCTTTACATCGTTTAACATTCTTACTCTCCAGTAATCGCACTGTAAACGTATCGTAACAACACAATCTCGCTGGATATCGCCACCAGCACCTCGTAATTGAAATAAATTTTTTCACAAGTTCAGCGGACTCAGGAAGTGGGCAGTGGCATTTAATCTGGGTGTACAAACAGTCAGCAAACCACCGGCACCATCAATACAATTACCAAAATCGACGTCCATTTTGTTATTATACTCTGCGCCCCAAATCACTGGGAAAATATTTTTTAGATAATAACGTGCTAATTGACATGGTCAACATAGCATCGACCAACTGATTGCATAATCTGCGACAAACTATATTCCAGATTCGGTGTTGCCAGCAGATGTATATGAGTGGTCATAAGGACATAGGCATGGATTGCATAAGCATACTTATCAGTCGCATCAGCGAGATACTTCAGATAAAAGTGCAGTCCTCTTCGGCATAAAAGCATGCCTAGCGGTCATTACCTCTTTGTACCACATGCTGCGGCACACCTACCAATGTAAATCGTTGCTTTCTTGCCAATACAACCTCCATGTTTATCACTCGGATTCTCTTTCTATGAGAATCATCTTCACTTTCAATCTATATTAGTGTTAATTGTTCTCCGGCTCCATTTTTTCGATTCAGGCTATAGAGATTTGCACGTGCTTCGGTTGCTTTTACAATAGTCATATTGGTTACCTCCTATAAGGACAGATTTATTTAACCCCCTCACCCTGCCCTCTCCCTCAAGGGTAGAGGGACTAGCATCTGATTATTTTTCGACGACCACCCATTTCCAGGCCACGATAAACGCCACCAGGCTAATTCCCGCCGCCATTAAATAGGTCGCCTCTGCACCAAATAACTCCCAGCTATATCCTGAGTACAAACTCCCGACAGCGCCGCCGGCACCGAAGCTCAAGCTACTGTATAGCGCCTGGCCCTTGCCCTGATGACGGCCGGCAAAGTGATGGTGAATTAACTGAATCGCCGTGGCGTGGTAAACACCAAAGGTGGCGGCATGTAATGTCTGCGCCAGGATCATCAGCATTACATTCTCTGGAAACAGGCCGGTCAGGACCCAGCGTAGTGTTGCCAACGCCAAACTGACGAGTAATAAATTGCGTATGCCAAACTTTGGTACCCACCGAGGCATGAGTAGAAAAACAATAATCTCGGCGATCACACCCAGCGCCCACAGGCTGCCGATCCATTCCAGGCTGTAGTGATGCTCCTGCATATATATGGAATAGAAGGTGTAGTACGGCCCATGACTGGCCTGCATCAGAAAACAGGCCAGCAACAAACCCAGCACTTGCGGGCGACGTAAAACACTTTTCAGTGATTCGTGATTCAGGGGTAGGTGACCGGCGGCCTCTTCCGGTACCATCAGGCTACTTAGCCAGATTCCCGCGTAAAGCATCAGCAGGACAATCGGCAGCAGGACAATGCCCTGACCTTCGAGTAACAACCCCAATCCCCATACTGATAAGACAAAGCCAATGGAGCCCCACAGGCGAATGCTACTGTAACGATGCACGTCTTCACGCAAATGCGTAAAGGTGGTGGCCTCGAATTGTGGCAGGGCCGCGTTCCAGAAAAAACTGAATAGCAACATCACCAGTGCCAGCCACCAGTAACTCTGTACCCAAAAAATGCAGGCAAAGGTCATGGCGGCGAGTAGACTACCCAGTCGAACAATGGCCATACGCTTGCCGGTGTGGTCGGCAATCCAGCCCCAGATATTGGGCGAGATAACTTTGGTCGCCATGATTATCGCCATCAGCGTACCAATATCAGCGATATTAAAACCGAGGTGTTTAAGGTACAGACTCCAGTACGGAATCAGGGCGCCAAGACTGGCGAAGTAGAATAAATAAAAAGAAGATAGCCGCCAGTAAGGCATCTGCTCAGGGACGAGGATCCAGGTTCGAGGCGCGAGGAAAACCATCCTTTAGTTTAGCGTGATCACTCAGCATGAGATCACTCATGTTTTATTGTGGCGGGAATGGCCGGGGTATCGACTTGCACATCCGCATTTTGCGCTCGGTGACGCAGCATGTGGTCCATCAGGGTAATGGCCAGCATGGCCTCGGCGATGGGGGTAGCGCGAATACCGACGCAGGGATCATGCCGTCCCTTTGTCACCACCTCTACGGCCTCACCTTTGACATTGATGCTCCTGCCGGGAATGCGAATACTGGAGGTGGGCTTGAGTGCCATACTGACCACAATATCCTGTCCCGAGGAGATGCCACCCAGGACTCCACCGGCATGGTTGCTTAAAAAGCCATCAGGGGTCATTTCATCACGATGTTCGGTGCCCTTCTGCTCGATGCAGTCAAAACCGGCCCCAATCTCGACGCCCTTGACGGCGTTGATGCTCATCATGCTATGGGCAATATCCGCATCCAGGCGGTCATAAATGGGCTCACCCCAACCCGGTGGCACACCAGTGGCCACCACGTTGATACGCGCACCGACCGAATTGCCCTCTTTACGCAGCGCATCCATATAGGCCTCCAGCTCGGGGACCCTGGCGGCATCGGGGAAAAAGAAGGGGTTTTGTTCGACGGCGTCCCAGTCAAACTGTGTATAGTGAATAGGGCCGAGCTGTGCCATGTAACCGCGAATCCGGATACCAAATTTCTCGGCCAGGTACTTCTTGGCAATCCCGCCGGCGGCCACCCGCATCGCCGTTTCACGCGCCGAGGAGCGACCGCCACCACGATAGTCGCGCAGGCCGTACTTGTGCAGGTACGTGTAATCGGCATGGCCTGGGCGAAACCTGTCCATTATCTCGCCATAGTCCTTGGAGCGCTGGTCTGTATTGTGGATGATCAGGGCAATCGGGGTACCCGTGGTCCGACCCTCAAAGACCCCGGAGAGGATCTGAACTTCATCGCCCTCACGGCGCTGGGTCGTGTGACGTGTCTTACCGGGTCGACGCCGTTCCAGGTCACCCTGTAGATCGGCCTCACAGATCGCCAGTCCCGGCGGACAGCCATCGACGATGCAGCCAATTGCCGCGCCATGGCTCTCACCAAAACCGGTTACGCTAAACAGTTTTCCAATGCTATTTCCTGACATAAGTCGCTATTTTATATCAAAAAATTAAATACAGCGACCAAAAATTTACCGTTCTGGCCATTTGCCTGGCAAACTTCAGAATCGGATGTAGACTGCCGCTATAGAAGAGACATCGATATCATTAGCTTCTTCACACAATAAGTAGAGTGTCAGCCGCCCTCGAATGTTATCCCCAGCCCCCAAAAAGCCTGCCGCGACGCATATGAGCCCGAGCAAGGATCGCCCTAATGTGAACGGCGCATTAAAAACACGACGACGCCTCTATAGCAGTTTTACTGCACTTGTCATTCTGTTTATTCTGCCAATTAGCATCGGCCTGATGCTGCTACAACGCGCCGAAAAAAACATCTCCACCATTGTCAATGAACACAACGTCAAAATGGAGCTGGTCGCCAGCATGGTGAATGATGCGCGCGCACGGAGTCTGTTGTTGTTTGAGATGATGAATAACCGTGACCCCTTCGAGCGAGACGAGATCTTTCAGAGAATTCGGGCACACGGGGCAAGTTTTGCCTATGCCCGATCAAAAATGCTCGATATGAAGCTTACCAGGATGGAGTTAAGTCTCATGCAGCAACAGGCCAGGCTGTCCGGCATTGCCGTGCCGTTACAGCGTCAGGCGATTGACATGTCGGTTGAAGAGCATCTTACGGATGCCATGCAACTTCTGATCACAAAGGCTGTGCCCGCACAAAACAACGTCATGAAAGTTTTAGCGCAGCTTCAGGATCTACAGCATCTCGCCGCGCGCAATATCGCACAGTTAAATCAGCATGAACTACAAAATGCATACTATATAATATCGGTCCTTGGCAGCCTCACCCTGCTCACCGGTATTCTCATCGCAATCTATGTCACACGTTATAGTGCCCGTACCGAGCATCATTTATTTCTGGAAAAGGAACTGGCCCAAATTACACTACACTCGATTGCCGATGCGATTATTACGACAGATGAGCATGGCAATATAAAGCATATGAATCAAAACGCCGAAAAGCTTACCGGCTGGCCCCTCACCAAGGCACAGGACCAAGAAATCGCTACGGTTTTTAGAGTGAGCAACGGCAACTCTCACACACAAGAGTTCAATCCCATTAAGAGAACACTCGCTGATGGAAAAATTTCCATCAATCAGAATAAAAGCACATTATTTAACAGTACAGGTGATGAATATGCCATTGAATATTCTTCTGCACCCATCATCGACCCTGAAAAAAATATCCACGGTGCTGTCGTCATCTTCCGCGATGTTACTGAAATCCGCACGCTCACACGTCAACTTTCCTTTCAAGCCACTCATGACTCTTTAACCGGGCTGGTCAATCGTCGGGAATTTGAACGTCGTTTGAATCAGGCCCTGCATAATGCCAGGGTGGAACATCAACAACATGTTTTACTGTATCTTGATCTGGATCTCTTTAAGGTCATTAATGATACCTGCGGACATGCCGCAGGTGATGAGCTGCTCAAGCAACTCTCCGGAAACTTACGGGAAATACTACGTGATAGCGACATACTTGCCCGTCTGGGCGGCGATGAATTTGGTGTCCTGCTGGAAGCCTGCCCGCTCAATAAAGCCACACTGATTGCCGAAACCTTGCGTCAGCGAGTCCATGACACCCGCTTTATCTGGGATGACAAATCTTTTGAGATTGGCGTCAGCATAGGGCTAGTGCCAATTCTTGCCACCTCCGGCACATTATCAGATATTTTAAGCGAGGCCGATACTGCCTGTTATGAGGCCAAAGACCAGGGACGCAATCGTATTCATATCTATCACCAGGATGATTCCAACCTACAAAAACGACGTGGAGAGATGCACTGGGTGCATCGAATTAACGATGCGCTGGATAAAAACCAGTTCATACTCTATTGTCATGACATTCACTCAATCAATTCCAGCCACCACAATCCTCTGACAAGTACCGATGTGCGGCAAGTTGAAATACTGATTCGACTTCAGGCAGAGAATGGTCGAGTCATTCCCCCGATGGCATTTATCCCGGCGGCCGAGCGATATAATCTGATGCCGGCGATTGATAAATACATTATTCGAAAAACCTTTGAATATATTAACCAGCATCCAAAAGATAATAATTTTCGATTTTTTATTAACCTTTCCGGCCAGTCTCTGTGTGACGAAAACTTTATGGATTTCCTCTGCACCGAATTCAAAACCAATAACATCGATCCGAAGCGTTTTACCTTTGAAATTACCGAGACCGCCGCTATCGCCAATTTTACACGTGCAGTAAAATTTATTAACACATTAAAAGTTCTGGGATGTCAGTTTGCCCTGGATGACTTTGGCAGTGGCCTGTCATCATTTGCCTATCTGAAAAATATGCCCGTCAACTACATCAAAATTGATGGCACCTTTGTTCGCGGCATGACGAGTGACAGTACCGATGCAGCCTTTATTGAGGCTATACACCAGATTGGCAGTATTATGGGGATTGATACCATTGCCGAGTATGTCGAGAACGAACACATTCTGGAACAAATCCATAAGATTGGCATCAACTACGCCCAGGGCTTTCACCTCGACCAGCCTCGGCCTTTACAGGATGTTTTACAGGAAAGCACTCGCCCCTAGGCTTCTTATTGCCAGGTCATGCTTGTTTCCAGGCACCCATACTAAATGACTTTTGAATAACGTTGTGTGGTGTCGCCCGACAAATAGCGATCAAAAATCATACAAATATTTCGTATCAACAGTTTTCCGGCCGGAGCTACCTGAATCGCATCCTTTGATAAAATAACCAGACCATCGCTCTGTAACGCCTGCAGCCGCGATAATTCGCCTGCAAAGGTCTCGTCAAAGACAATGTTAAAGGCTTGTTCGATTACCTTCTTCGACAAATAAAAATGGCAGATTAATTGCGTAATCACTTCACGGCGCAATTTATCTTCAGCCGTCAAAACCAGGCCACGATAGATCGGTAATTGATTTTGTTCGATTAACGGATAATAGCTATCCAGTGTCTTAAGACTCTGCACATAGCAATCCGCCACCATACCAATAGACGTAACACCAAAGCCAATCAGGTCACAATCTGCATGCGTGGAATAGCCCTGAAAATTACGATAAAGCGTACCTTCACGCTGCGCCCGGGCGAGTTCATCATCGGGTTTGGCGAAGTGATCCATACCAATATAGACGTAACCGGCCTGAGTCAGCACATCGATCGCCATTTTCAGGATGGCCAGTTTCACATCTGGACCGGGAAGGTCCTCGACATTAATTCGCCGCTGCGGTTTAAAGACTTCGGGTAAATGCGCATAATTGAAAACGGATATACGGTCCGGTGATAGCTCCAGAACCTTATCCAGGGTTCGTGCAAAGGTATCGCTTGTTTGATGTGGTAGTCCATAGATAAGGTCAAAACTTACAGAGTAAAAACCTGCATCGCGTGCTGCTTTAATCGCATTTCGAGTCTGCGCCTCACTCTGAACCCGGTTAACCGCCTTTTGTACATCATGCTCAAAGTCCTGCACACCGAGACTCATGCGATTAAAACCCAGCTCACGTAGAAATGCGATAGTGTCAGCACCAATTTCTCGAGGATCGATCTCTATAGAGTATTCACCTTCATTATCAGGGGCAAGATTGAATTGCTGGCGCGTTTTCGCCATCAAGGCCGCCATTTGCTCATGCGAAATAAAAGTTGGTGTACCTCCGCCCCAGTGAAGTTGCGTTACCTGCTTGTCACGGTTGAAGAGTTTGGCTTGCAATTCGATTTCACCAAACACGTGTTCTAGATAGGGGCCTGCCTTAGTGCGGTCCTTGGTGGCAATTTTATTACAGCCGCAATAAAAACAGACTGTATCGCAAAAGGGAATATGAAAATATAATGACAGGGGATGCTTGTTGGTGTTGCTCATTTCAACCTGGCGCAGGTAATCATCAGTGCCAAACTGCTCGTTAAACTGTATTGCCGTTGGGTAAGAGGTATACCTCGGACCTGACTGGTTATAGCGTCGTATTAAATCTTCGTCAAAAATTAAGCTTTGGTCAGTCACGAAATTTCCAAAATTGTCTGCGTCTGTAAATCAATTTTATTCAATAGAAGCCGGGCCATAATGGTTTGTGGCTTCATTATCGTTTGCTTTAACATTCATTATCAAATTCATTCTGATATTCTTTGAGAGTTTGCGTATCAAGCAGGAAGACGCCTTCACCACCGCGCGAAAACTCCATCCAGGTAAAGGGTACGTTGGGAAAACGTTCTTCCAGTGCCGCTTCACTCTCGCCGACTTCCACAATCAACAGGCCGTCCGGATGTAAAAAACGGCTCGCCTGCTGCAACATAGGAATCACCAGGTCCAGACCTTTATCGCCAGCCGCCAACCCCAGTTCCGGTTCCCTGCGATACTCCTCCGGTAGATGACTCATGGTCTCGGCACCCACATAGGGTGGATTGCTGACAATAATGTCATAACGCTGATCGGTGAGGCTGGCAAATAAATCAGACTCGATTACCTTTATACGGTCATTCAAACCATGTCGATCAATATTGATTTGCGCGACCGTCAGTGCCGCATGTGAGATATCGACCGCATCAATAATCGCATTTGGAAACACATTGGCGCAAGCGATGGCGATACAGCCGCTGCCGGTACACAAATCCAGCACGCGCTTGACCGGGCGTCCACCGCGCCAGGGTTCAAATCCGACCTCAATCAACTCGGCGATGGGTGAGCGTGGTACCAGCACGCGCGCGTCGACATAAAATGGCAGCCCGGCAAACCAGGCCTCATGCGTCAGATATGCCGCAGGGACGCGACGCTCAATCCTGGCCTGTAACAGGGCGTATGCCTTAAGCTTGTCATCCAGTTCGAGTGGTTGATCGACATCGACCCCCTCGTAATCCAGTGGGATATCCAGTGCATGGCCAACCAGATAGGCGGATTCGTCCAGTGCCGTGTCCATGCCGTGGCCAAACCACAGACCGCTATTCGTAAAATGGGTTTCACCCCACAAAACGAGATCACGCAGGGTTTTTACGTCAGGTATTGGGTCTTGCATTTCAGGTTCTCAAGAAGGTTTTTTCGCATGCTTGGGTCGAAAGGCCTTGATGACACTTTCATCGGTTTCCAAATAGGGGCCATCAATTAAATCAATACAGTATGGTACCGCCGGAAATACCGCATCTAAACAGTCGGCAATTGCCGAGGGTTTGCCCGGCAGGTTGATAATTAAGCTCTCGCCGCGAATTCCGGCAATCTGCCGCGACAATATGGCGGTTGGTACAAATTTGAGTGACACGGCTCGCATTTGCTCCCCAAAGCCGTCAAGAATTTTATCACAGACAGCCTCGGTTGCCTCCGGGGTAATATCGCGCTTTGCCGGACCGGTACCACCGGTCGTTACTATTAAACAACAATTTTCATTATCGGCCAGGTCTTTTAATACCGCCTCGACTTCCGCCTGCTCGTCTGCCACCAGCCGGGGCACGGCCTCCCATGGGCTGCTGAGGGCCTTTTCAAACCAGGTCTGCATAGCGGGACCACCCAGGTCTTCGTATTCACCACGACTGGCACGATCGGAAACCGTCACTATTCCGATTCGTGCAGGACTCGATTGCGTCATTATTTCAACTCCGTATTCGTCTATTATGTAACTGGCTCCGCTATTGCGAGGGTGAACAGCCAACCGACAGGGCTCGCATTATACCTGTGCAGGCTGACCGGATTCACTAACAGGAAAAATTTTTATACCGAATTGGCCTGCAGTTGTAACGGCTGGCGTTTCGCACCCCAGTCACCGGCAGGCCCCTGAAAGACGCCCGCACAGACCGCGCCACAGGACAGGCAGTGGCCATCATCAGATAAATTCCAGTCAGAGAGGATATACCCGTCACGGCCAATCAGCTTTATTCCACATTGATGACAATAAGTACTCCCCCCTGCCTCATCGCGGACGTTGCCCGTATAGGCATAGCGCACACCATTTTGCATGGCAATTTGCCGTGCTCGCGTCAGGCTCGAGACAGGTGTTGCAGGCACATCCCTCATTTTCCAGTCCGGGTGAAAGGCGGTGAAATGCATGGGGACATCGGGGCCCAGCTCCTCAACGACCCACTGAGTCATGGCATTGATTTCCTGCTCAGAATCGTTTTGACCCGGAATCAATAGTGTCGTCAGTTCCAGCCAGACATTGGTCTCGTGTTTGATGTATTCCAGCGTTTCCAGAACCGGTTGCAAATGACCACCGGTGAGCTTGTGATAAAACGTCTCGCTAAAGCCCTTCAGGTCGACATTGGCGGCGTCCATGTCACGATAAAATTCAAAGCGCGGCTCTGCACAGACGTAACCCGCCGTGACCGCGACCGAACGCACCCCCACAGCATGGCAGGCCCTGGCCACATCAATGGCATACTCATGGAAAATCACCGGGTCATTATAGGTATAGGCAACACTCTTACAGCCCCGTTGCTGCACTACGTCGGCGATGGTCTCGGGGCTCGCCTCATCGGCCAGGGTATCGATCTCGCGCGATTTACTGATATCCCAGTTCTGGCAAAATTTGCAGGCCAGGTTACAACCCGCCGTGCCAAACGAGAGTACCGGGCTGCCCGGTAAAAAGTGATTAAACGGTTTTTTCTCAATAGGATCAATACAATAACCGCTGGAGCGGCCATACGTAGTCAAGACCATCGTATTACCCTGTCGACCGCGTACAAAACACAGGCCACGTTGGCCATCGTGCAGTTTACAAAAGCGCGGGCAAAGATCGCATTGCAATCGACCATCATCCAGACGGTGCCAATAACCAACCGGGAAACCTGCTTCAATCGGGCAATCGCTCATGAGGGGTTTATTCCCGTTCAATAGGTGAGTAAGGTGAGACTATACTAATATATGGGGGTGCTTATGCATCGATTCAATCATTCAGGATAAATCGCACATGATGACCCGTATCCGCCAACCCGCCGTCGCCGGTATGTTCTACCCTGCCGATGCCCATGAACTGCAGGACACAATCAACGGCTTTATGCAGGCCAGTCAGCCAGTCGCCGGACCTGTCCCCATAGCGATTATTGTGCCCCATGCCGGTTATATCTATTCAGGACCTGTAGCCGCCAGCGCCTATATCCAACTGAAACCGCTGCGCGATGTTATCCAGCGTGTCATCCTGCTGGGGCCATCACATCGCGTCCCCTTCGCCGGGCTGGCCGCCACCAGCGATGATTATTTTCATACCCCGCTGGGTGATATTCCAATCGATCAGCCTGCCATTGACAGCCTCATGGATCTACCACAGGTAAGACGCTATGACGCCGCGCATACCCTGGAGCATAGTCTCGAAGTCCACCTGCCATTTTTACAAACCGTCCTGTCAGCATTCAAGCTGGTGCCACTGGTCGTCGGTGAGGCCTCGGCACACGAAGTGGCTGAGATCCTGGAGCGCTTCTGGGGACAGGACGATACGCTAATCGTGATCAGCTCAGACCTCAGTCATTATCTCGATTACGCTGCTGCACAGAAACGGGATCGCCGCACCTCAACTGCCATTGAAGAACTCGATTATGAGTCTCTTGACTATGAAGATGCCTGTGGTCGTAATCCTGTGAACGGACTTTTATATCTGGCCAGACAAAAACACCTGCATATTAAAACCCTCGACCTGCGCAATTCCGGCGACACAGCGGGGCCGCAGGATCAGGTCGTCGGCTACGGTGCCTATGTGGCGACTTTGGAGGAATAACCAACGTGTTCAATGCAGCAGACAAAAAACAACTCCTGGACCTGGCCAGGGCCTCTGTTCAGTATGGCCTGGAAAACGGTAACGTCATTACCGTAACGCTGGGCAACTATCCAGTACATTTACAGGAGGCCCATGCCAGTTTTGTAACCTTACTCCTCAATAACGAACTTCGTGGTTGTATCGGTTCACTCGATGCCCATAAGCCCCTGGTGCTCGACGTGGCCGACAATGCCTATGCCGCCGCCTATCGCGACCCGCGGTTTGCACCCGTCAGTGAAGCGGAATATCCCCAACTGCAATATCACATCTCCGTACTCAGTCCAACGGAACCCATATCGTTCACCTCGGAGCAGGAACTATTGAGGCAACTCCGTCCTGGTATCGATGGACTGATACTTTCTGAGCAGGGTCATCGTGGGACATTTTTGCCCTCGGTATGGGAAAGCTTACCAACAGCAAAAGAATTCCTCTCGCAGCTAAAACAAAAAGCAGGTCTACCCGGCGATTACTGGTCGGACACCCTAAGCGTTGATCGGTATACCGTGGAAAGCATTGAAGAAGAAAGCTGACATAGACGTACAACGGGCTTTTTTCCAGGACAGGGTCTATTACCTTGCTTCATGGACTATCGACACTGGCCAAGGGATCCCGTTTGACACTCCCTGCCATCGATCCAGATGGCATGATCCAGTTTGGCCTGGCTGAAATCCGCCTGTTCGATCGTGGCCCCGGTTAAATCTGCATAACTTAAATCGGCCTGGTTAAAAATGGCCTGGCTCAAATCCGCATTACGGAGCGAGGCGCCTTTCAAGCTCGCCTGACTAAAGTCCACCAGACGCAGGTGCGCCCCACCGAGGTCGGCATAGGAGAGTTTGGCCCCTTGCAGATTGGAGGCATATAAATTCGCGCCACTGAGGTCGCTGCTCTCCATGATGGCGGCGGTAAAATTCTGATTCAGTTTTTGCAGGCCCGCCATGCGACAGTGGCTCCAGTTGACATTCGGTGCCGCGGGGGCCTCACAGTTGGCCACCGGGGCTACCGGGTCCGGTTGCCATGAAAGTGCGGCATAGATAATGATACCGATAAGCAAGACCAGGCTACCGAGCGCAGTCCACTGATTATTGCGTCGTGCGCGGACATCCCGCATGGTGATCTCACGATTGAAGCGATACTCAACCGATTCATACGGTTCACCCTCTCGCCGTTCCCGACCTTCGGTCTCTCCTCTGGCATCGGCGCGACGTTCAGTGCGCCGTTCATCCGCCCAGCGACGGGCGGCGGCGATACGCTCTTTGCGATCGGGGTCATCCCTGGCCGCCAGCAATACCTCGGGGATCAGGCTGCGTACGGCGCGAAGCTTTTGCCAGGTCTCTTTATCATGACTGACCTCATCATCCGGTTTATAGCGCCCCAGGAGCAGCTCCTGCTTGATCTGACCTGCTGGGAAGGGGCCCTCAATCTCACCATTATGTCGGATATACCAGGCATGGGGGGTACTCATTGAATCTTGTGCCTCTATGATTATTCTTTATTTCTGGCTATAAACTACCGGCCATTTCAGACGATAACATTAATATCTATGTTTAATATCGGCAAATTATTAATTTAGTTCAATATGGATATAAAAGGACTCCTGGGTATTCCCATCGAGAATCCCCCGGCAACCAGCCGGATGGATACCTCGACCATACACCCGACACTGCCGACGACGGCTACCAGCCCCACCGGTGCGCAGGGGCTGAGTCGTGTCTGGCAGGTGGGCGCAATATTGCAGCTGCTGGTGACGCAGGTGGAAGGCAAAAACGTCAGCCTGGCCCTGCAGCAACTAGGGGCTGACCTTCCCTTGCTACTGACAACCACGAACCTGCCACTAACAGCCGGCCAGCAAATTGTTGCTCGGGTGACAGGGGGCCTGCAAAATCCCAGCCTGCAGCTGGTCCAGCTCAACCAATCGCCACAGGATATCCTCTCTCAGACCCTGCGCCTGCAATTGCCACAACAGCAAGCGCTATCGCCAATGCTGGCCAACATCAATTGGGCCGCCAGGCAATTGCCCATGCAACAGACCGGACTCAGTTCACCGCTGCCACCCCAGGTAATGGAACTTGCCAATCGACTGGTCGAAAGTCTACCCAACAGCCAGCAGTTGCGTGATCCAAACCAGCTCTTCAAGGCCATGCATCTGAGCGGACAGTTTCTCGAACACAGCCTGATGAACCGACTCACGGGGCAACCCCATTTTAACCCGGAGCAGGATGTCCGCGCCCAGTTACTGCGTCTGGCACAGGCCCTGCGCTTGCAAGTCGGTCTGCCGCCAGGCCCTGGCAGGCCCGCGACGCAACCTGGCCATGCGACAACTCCCCCTCTGGCCACGGCCACTGCCCCGCAGGCAGTGGCCAGTCCGGAGACTAATAAAGCAACTATTAGCACATCGACAACAACTGCCTCCACCACCGTGCCCTCGGCTGAATCTCGACAGACCGCCCAGTCAGAGGCCGCCCGCCACGCCAGTCTCTCGACACTGACAGATACCAAACTAATGCCGGATGAACTCTTAAAACAGGTAGATGGCGTATTGGCACGAATGCAAAGCCAGCAATTACAGTCACTACAGGCGGAGCAACAGGGGCGTCATATGTGGATGATGGAACTCCCCGTCAAGCATGAAAATGGCATCGATCTCTTTGACCTGCGGCTGCAGCGTGACGGGCACAACGGACAACCGCGCGAGCAGGAACAAAGCTGGTCGATGACCCTGGCCTTTGATCTGGAGGGACTCGGCCCAATACGGGTCAAAGTCAGTCTGACCGGAGAGGCGATTACGGCAAATTTCTGGACCGAGTTACCCGATACCCGACGTCTCTTTCATGAGCATATTGAACACTTACGGCACCGCCTGAATCATTCCGGTCTGGAGGTAAATGAACTCAGCTGCAAGTGTGGTATCCCGCCAGAACCCGGCCCCTTGCGTGACTCACGACTGCTGGATGAACGTGCATGAATGACAAAAACCTGACACAACCGACCCTCGCCGTTGCCCTGCACTATGACGAGGAACACGCGCCACGTGTCACCGCCAAGGGTGCCGGTGACCTGGCCGAACAGATCCTGGCCGTCGCTCGTGCGAATAATATACCGTTGAAGGAAAGCCCCGAACTGGTACAGGTACTTTCGCACCTGGAGCTTGGACAGGAGATCCCGCCCGCCCTCTATCTGGCGGTCGCCGAAATCATTGCCTTTGCCTATCTGCTAAAGGGTAAAGTACCCAAAAACTATCAACAGGAATAATACCATCAGACCACGGAGCAGGTTTTGAGACTGGATAGCACCCCATATAGCCCTGAAGCAAGACGCCGCCTGATTCGATTGCTGAAAAAGCTGTCCTTATTCTCTGGTTTGCACGATCATGAGTTTGTGCATCTCTGTGAGCTTTGTAACGGCAAGAGCTATGTAAAGGACGATTATGTTTTTCATCAGGGCGATCACAGCCATAGCCTGTTTATTCTGCTCTCCGGAAAAGTGCAACTTTCCATCGACGACGATGTAATGCTTTATGCCGCCTTGCCGGGAGATTTTTTTGGCGAAATTGGCTTTATCACGCAGGGGCTACGAGCGGCATCCGCACAGGTCATCACTGACAGTGTCATCATGGAAATTTATAACGGGGACTACAATTTGTTACTGGGCCAGCAACCGCGTATTAGCGCCATCATGATGCAGCATATTGCCGAAAACCTGGCGCAGCATCTTATACGCCGTAATAAGTCATAAATACATCGCCAAGGCACCAGGAGGCGACGCTGAGTTATAAAAATCTTTAAACTTGCCAAGGTAACGTGTAACGCTGTTGTCGCTACTCGTTACTTGTGAAGCAGACGTGAACGTAAATTGAAAATGCAAAGATTTTTTTACGTGGCAGAGAACCTTCCGGGCTCAACTGGCTTTATCCAGCCTGCTCATGAGATCAATAAGATGGGCCTCATTTTCACTGACACCACAACTCTCCACCAGGTCTTCTATGCTGGCACCGTGTTCTGCCATACGAATTGCCTGTTCATATGGCTGATTGGCGGACTCGTAGATATGCACCTGTTCCTGGCGCTCAGACAGGTGCTTCTGTCGGCGTTCCATCTCCAGAACACGTTCACCCATACCCAGTGCTGCCGAAGTCAGGGCACGCATTTGCTTGCGTAAATCGTTATGCCGTATTTGTTGCTGGTGTAACCTGGCCGATAACCGCCACAACAAAAAAAATGACACGACAACGGCCAGACACAACAGGCTAACGATGAGAGTCAAATCACGGTGCTGTAGAAAGGTGATCAGGTTATTTTCCATTTATACATACTCATCAATATGCGAGGGATCGTCATGACCCTCATCACTATTCGCTTCGTCGTTATTGTCCTGACCTGGCCGGTGTCGCGGCATTTGTCGGCGGCCATCTCCCGGCTTAATGGGCCGCGTCTCCCCCGTTGGCCATACCGGCACCTGGGGACGTATCTCACCAATTCCAGCCATCGTATTGCCTCCCTGGCATACAGGGTCGCCGTCTTATAAGGCGGCCACCTCCTGCCACTGTTCATCAGACAACAATTTGTTAACGTCCACCAGGATCAATAATTCCTCTCCCTGATTGGAGACACCCTGAATATACTTGGAGCTTTCATCATTACCAACGTTGGGGGCAACTTCAATATCGGAACCACGCAGGTCTGCTACTTCGGCGACACTATCAACCAGGATACCAATCACCTGGTTCTGCGATTCAATGATCACAATTCGGGTAGCATCGTCCGGTTCCTGTGGGACCAGACCAAAGCGCTTACGTGAATCGATCACCGTGACGACATTGCCACGCAAATTAATTATCCCCAGGACATAATCCGGCGCACCGGGCACCGGGGCGATCTCCGTCATTCGCAGGACTTCCTGGACCTGCATGACCTCAATACCGTACTTTTCATTATCAAGAAAAAAGGTCACCCACTGTGTAATGGGATCGTTGCTGGTTTCCACCGCATGCTTACTCATACCCGCGTCTCCTCTGGGTGTCATTCCGTAGTGTCAAAATATCGGCAAATTCGGTCAATATCTTTAGTTTTTGCATGATTTATGCCAATTTGTTTATTAACGCCGGTGAGAACCATCTTTGAGCATGGCGGAGAAAGCCTCGCCATCGATTAGGGCGCACATGTGATCGACCACTGTACCGGCCAGCCAGGCCCGCTTGGTACGGGAGGTTCGCCAGCGCACCTGATCTGGTTGCAGGGTGATGACCTCGTTGACCTCATCACAGGCCAGTCCCCAGCGATGTTCATCGATTAATACCACTCGCTTGACCCGCGCCCTGGGGTCGTCACCGGTCAATTGACCCAGCTTTTCTACTGGTAACACCAGGCGAGCGGTATCAATGACCGGAATACTCTTTTCCAGATGCTGCATTAAACCCATATAAAAGTCGGCATGCCCCGGCATTTCGGTGACGTCATCTTTCCACTCCACCACGCCATTCAACTCTATCAGGGGCACCGCCAGCGACAGGCCGGCGACCTTGAACAACATGGCCTGAAACGGACCTCTGGCCCATTCAGGTCGCCCGCCGCTAATCTCGGCCTCGTCCACCTCTGTGGCCGCGACGGCTGTCTGCGGGATGACCTCGACCGGCGTTTCAACGACCGGCGCTGGCGTGACCTCTGGAACGCTACGGCTTTCTTTTGCCGGGCTCAAATCAACAACGATTTCGGCCGGTGTCAGCACTGGAGGTGTAATCACTGGTAACGTTGGTGCGACGACGGGCGGTGATGCATCGGGTTCCCGCATCAGTGATTCAAGAAACATTGAAACCGCGACTTTTTGATCGGCGAGGGGGGAATGTTCAGCCATCAGGAGGTTACCAATTGTAAGTGTCGAACATTATCGGCCTGCCCAAGCAGGCGATCCAGGAGTGCCTCATAGGCACGTGACCCCCGTGACGAGGGGACCATGATCGAGAGTGGCTTACCGACTCTGCTGGCTTCACGAAACTGAGTGTCAATAGGGATGACGGAGTCCCAGAGTTCCGTGCCAAACTGCTCGCGCATGGAGCGAAGCGCTTCCAGTGAGGCCCGCGTACGGCGGTCAAACATCGTCGGGACAATGGTGTAGATAAAGTGATGCTTACGGGCATTCAGGATCATCGCGATTGTTCTGAGCATGCGCTCCAGGCCCTTTAAGGCCAGGAACTCTGTCTGCACCGGTAGTAACAGGTGCTCACATGCCGCTAAGGCGTTCACCATTAATATGCCTAGTAAAGGTGGACAATCGAGAATGACATATTCATAACGTGCCTCGAGTGACCGCAGACCGTTTTTCAACACCAGTCCCTTACCCTCCTGGGTACCGAGCTGTCGATCCAGCGTTGCCAACGCCGTCGAGGCCGGTAACAGGCTCAGATTTTCAAAACCGGTTGGTATGATCACATCCATAACTCGCTCGACATCCTGAAACAGCGTGTAGAGGCTTTGATCCAGGCTATCCGGGTCATGACCAAAATAGGTGGTCATTGAGCCATGGGGGTCCATATCAACGAGCAAAACCGTCTTGCCTCGCCGGGCAAGATGCCCTGCAAGTGTTACAGCGGTAGTCGTCTTGCCGACACCACCCTTCTGATTGGCGACTGCCCAAATATGCATATTTATAACTATTTGTTCTGTAGGGTTATTTGTGGAGTATCTGATCGGACTACTCTGCCAGTAATAGCGGCCACAATGCCGGATTTCTGAAGGGTATGGACACAGGTATAGTTTACTTGAGTTCCTCTGTCATCCGCCGGGCATGCTTATCCGCCAATATCACCACCACGACACGACGATTCGCACGACGCCCTGCCAGCGTGTCATTGGAGACTTTAGGCCGAAATTCAGCAAAGCCAATCGCGGCCATGCGTTCAGGTGCCACGCCATTATTGCTGAACAAATGCACCACACTCGCCGCCCGGGCAGCCGATAGCTCCCAGTTAGAGGGAAAAATTTTCGTACTTATTGGCACATTATCCGTATGTCCTTCGACATCAATATAATTTGGTAGTGTACGTAACACGCCGGCCAGGTCACGCAAAGGGCCGTTGGCCTCATCTTCCAGATCAGAACTACCGCTGCCAAATAAAATATTGCTGTTCATTTCGACTTCTACCCACAAGCGATTATGGTTGACGGTAATCAGTCCTTTATCGATCAGCGGCTGCATCACGGCCTCGACCCGGTCGGCAATTTCTTTCATGCGGGTTTCATTGATGCTTGGCTTGGGAGGGGCGATCACCGGTTGTGGCTTACCGATCGCCTCCGTCTTTGTTTTCGCTGTGGTTACCTGTGACGCAGGTTCACCCAGCTGTATAGGCTTATTCGCTTTGGGCGGTGTACTGAATGCATCGACCAGGGTGTCGGATAAGACGCGATACTTACCTTCATTCACAGAAGATATTGCATACATCACGACAAAAAACGCAAATAACAGGGTTATAAAATCGGCATATGAAATTAACCAGCGTTCGTGATTATCCGTATATTCAACTCTGGATTTGCGCCGTCGTGCCATCGGCCTGCCTTAACGCAGAAAACCCATTAGTTTTGTTTCGATATTGCGTGGGTTTTCACCCTCGGCAATGGCGACCATGCCCTCGACGATCATCTCGCGGTTGAGTGATTGCAAGTGCACCAAGTTTCTCAGTTTATTCGCAATGGGAATAAAAATCAGATTTGCCAGCCCTACTCCATAAATCGTTGCGACAAAGGCGACGGCGATACCACTACCGAGCTTACTGGGGTCAGACAGGTTACCCATCACCTGGATCAATCCCAGTACGGCACCAATAATACCAATGGTTGGACTATAGCCCCCCATACTTTCATAGATGCGCGCCGCCTGAATATCAAAGTGTTCCCGGGTACTGATATCGACTTCCATGACAGCACGAATATTTTCGGGTTCACTACCATCGATTAATAATTGCAGTCCCTTTCGTGCAAACAAATCCTTTTCCGCTTCTTCGATGTTCTCCAGTCCCAGCAAACCTTCTTTGCGGGCGATATGGCTCCAGGCAATAATTTTTTCGATAAGGGCTTCGTTTTCAATTTTCGGAGGTACGAAGGTCCAACTAAGCAGGCGCATACCACGCACGAAGGTGGCGAGTGGCGATTGCAGCATCACCGCACCAATCGTACCGCCAAAAACGATCAATAAAGCCGGCCCATTGACCAGCGCACTCATATGGCCACCTTCCAGGTGCTGGCCTACGAGGATGGCACTAATCCCGAGAATTATTCCAACTATACTCAATACATCCATGCATCATACTCGCTGCGTAATACTGTTTCCCATGTGTTCCAGGCTAATCACTTCCTCTGCCAGCCCCGCATCCACAATGGCCGCTGGCATACCATAAACAACACAGGAGGCTTCATCCTGCGCCCAGATCGTTGAACCACCCTGTTTTAAAACTCGCGCGCCCTCCCGGCCATCGGCCCCCATGCCTGTTAACACGACGGCTAGTGTTTCCTTAGGATATATTTTCGTAATAGAACGAAAGGTAATATCCACAGATGGCTTGTAAGTTAAATTCGGTTCACTCTCTACCACTTTTATAGTTGGATTACCCGCGCGACCTTCGAGCAACATTTGTTTCCCACCCGGTGCCAGATAGGCCACACCCGGTTTGAGAACATCACCATTCTCTGCATGCCGCACTTCGATGGCACAGGCCTGATTGAGACGTTGTGCAAATGCCGGGGTGAAGGTCCCTGGCATATGTTGTACTAATAAAATCGGTACAGGAAAATTCGCCGGTAATACCGTCAGGACTTTTTGCAAGGCAACGGGGCCACCTGTCGATGTGCCTATCGCAAGCAGTTTGATGCCCCCTTTTGCCATACCACGACGTGGCATGCCCGCTGGTCTGGCCACCGGTGAAGTCGGTTTATGCGATGACGTTATCCCTGGCGCGCTACCGGATGGTGCGGGTGCCCTCGCCGTTGGTCGTGACGAAATACGGCTGACCGGTTGCCGAGCCAACGAACGCACACGCTCACAGAGGAGTTTTTTTGCCTCCTCTTTATCTTTGGCGATATCTTCAAAACGCTTAGGTAAAAAATCGAGTGCGCCCGCATCAAGGGCATCGAGCGTCGCCCTGGCACCATCGGTCGTCAGTGATGAAAACATGATAATCGGCGTCGGTGTCGAAGCCATTATTTTACGTGTTGCTGAAATACCATCCAGTACCGGCATTTCAATATCCATGGTAATAACATCAGGCTTGAGTTTGGCAGTTTGTGCTACGGCCTCCTCACCATTTTGTGCCGAACCTATAACCTCAATCAGTGGATCGGAATCAAGAATTTCTGTGACACGGCGGCGAAAGAAACCGGAATCATCAACCACCAGGACACGAACTGCCATGCATTATTCTCCTTAAACCTCATTAATTGCGAAACAAACGATCAGACAGTGACGGGCTATTTTAATGTTGCATCCTTGCATAGCTATGCATTAGACCTGGCACATCCAGAATAATGGCGATGCCGCCGTCGCCAGTAATGGTCGCTCCAGCCAGCCCCTCCGTGCCGTGCAGGAGGGCTCCCAGCGGCTTAATAACCACTTCTTCCTGACCGATTAATTCATCAACAAGAAAGCCGACCTTTTGCGTACCGACATGCACTATCACAACGTGCCCCTCTTTAGGTAGTGGTACGTTGGCATTTCCTTTGACTAACCAGCGATTCAGATAATATAACGGGATCGTACGCTCACGCACAACCACGACCAGCTGGCCATCGATAATATTCGTCCGTGTCAAATCAAGATGAAAAATTTCATTGACGTTTACAAGTGGTAAGGCAAAAAGTTGATCTTTCAGCTGCACCATTAACGTTGGCATAATCGCCAGAGTTAACGGTAGCTTAATACTCAGTTTACTGCCTTTACCTAACTCCGAATCTATTTCAACAGAACCGTTGAGCTGTGCGATTCGAGTTTTGACCACATCCATGCCAACACCACGACCGGAGATGTCCGATATTTCCTTTTTGGTGGAGAACCCTGCTGCAAATATAAGATTGTAGCAATCCTTATTCTCAAGACGCGCCGCGGCATCCGCATCCATGATGCCCTTCTCAACCGCGATGCCACGCAGGATGTCCGGGTCCATACCCTTTCCATCATCTTCGATTGTCAGAAGTATGTGATCACCTTCCTGTGCTGCCGTCAGTAGTACCGTACCTTCACGTGGTTTACCCGCCTGTTCGCGGTCATCCGGCATTTCGATGCCATGATCAACAGAGTTACGCACCAGATGGACCAATGGATCGGCCAGGGCATCGACCAGATTTTTATCCAGATCGGTTTCTTCGCCAAGCATCTCCAGGCGGATCTCCTTTTTGAGAGTGCGCGCCAGGTCACGCACCACACGCGGAAAACGACCAAAGACTTTTTTGATCGGTTGCATGCGGGTTTTCATAACAGCCATTTGTAAATCGGTCGTAACCAAATCCAGATTGGCGACTGCCTTCACCATTTCCTCATTTCCCGAGCTTGCGCCTAGACGGTCGATACGATTTCGGACGAGAACCAGCTCTCCGACCATATTCATAATGTCATCCAGACGTTTGGTATCAACCCGCACAGTGGTCTCTGCCTGTGGCTGGGCCTTGTCTTTTTGCGCGCCGGCATCTTTCTCAATCGCGGCTGGTGGCGCAACGGCTTTCGGGCCAGGGGCTGCAGATTTTGGGGCGGCTGAGGCTTTTGCCACGGGGGCGGCTGAGGCTTTTGCCACGGGGGCAGCGGGTTTTGCCGCGGGGGCATCTTGTGCAACGGTCGCGTTGAACTTACCTTTACCATGCAAATTATCGAGCAATGCTTCAAACTCATCATCACTGATGTCATCCGAACCATTCGCGGTCACCGGTGCAGCTGGCTTGACATCCTGGGAACCACTGGCTGTGGCTGCATTAAACTTACCCTTACCGTGCAGGTTATCCAGCAACGCCTCAAACTCATCATCACTGATGTCGTCGCTGGCAGGTGCCGAGGTATTTTCGGCAGGTTTGTTCAAGGCATCGAGCAGGTTTTCAAATTCTTCATCGGTGATGTCATCACTATTTTCAGCATTTGATGCCGGACTGGCCTGAGTTTCTACCCCCGGCTCGGCTGCCGCAGCAGGCGGAGTATCTGTAACAGGCTCGCCGGCCAGGATCCGCTCAAGTCCAGAAATAATTTCTGGTGCAGCGGCTTCAGGTTCTTCACCAGCGCGAAGTGCATCAAATTGGCCATTCAATACATCCAGCACCGGCAGCATGGTATCCATCAGAGCAGCATCAACCGTGCGTTCACCATTACGCAACAGGTTAAAGATATCCTCCGCGCGATGACAAACAACCACCATAGGATCCAGGCCCAGAAATCCAGCACCACCTTTTATGGTGTGGAAGCCACGGAATACGGCATTTAATAAATCTTTATCCTCAGGACGTTGTTCCAGGTCAACAAGCTGCTCATTGAGCAATTCAAGAATCTCACCTGCCTCGACCAGAAAGTCCTGGAGTAGTTCGTCGTCCACTGTGTGATCCCTCTATCCTACTTCGCTCTTTAGTCCCTAGAATCCCAGGCTGGAGAGTAAGTCATCGACCTCATCCTGTCCGGAAACAACAGCCGCATCATCCAGTCCTGGCACGGCAGGACCGGTCGCTTCCAGGCCATCTTCGTGTTTACGCTCAGATGGCTTGGCAAACTGCTCACCCGTGAGGGACACCAGGCCGATTAATTTATCCTCTACCTGTTCAACCAGTGAGATAACACGCTTGATAATCTGTGAGGTGAGATCCTGAAAATCCTGTGCCATCAGCACATCATTTAAGGATGCTCGAACCTTGCCCGCATCGCTTGTGTTTTCTTCAAGGAATGTATCTAATTGCTGTGCCAGGACACGGAATTCATTGACATCCATATCCCGTTGTCTAAACCTTTTCCAGGAGTCGTGCAGGTCTGATGAACGCGATACCATCCCTTCACAAATCGGTAAGGATTCTTCGACTGCATCCATCGTACGATTGGCTGCCTTATCGGTCATCTCAATAACATGCTTGAGTCGAGCCCGGGCATCAGGAATTTCATGTTCGGCGATAGTAGCGATCTGATCATCCATACCGAACGTTTTGATTGCGTCATGTAATTCGCGAGTCAGTTTACCCATTTCCTGATAGATATCACTTTCGCGAATATGGGCAAGCTCATCAAGCACCTCTTTGGCGCCAGCTTCATCACCAGCTTCCATTGTCGCCAGCAGGTCTTTAACTCTGGCAAGATTATCTTCGGTTATGAGACCTTCCGTTTCCAACATCGTCTCTGCTCTCCAAAATTATGTTTGCTTAATCGATGCGCTCAAAGATTTTTTCGAGCTTTTCTTTCAGCGTCTGAGCAGTAAAAGGTTTAACAATATATCCATTAACACCTGCCTGAGCCGCCTCAACAATTTGCTCCCGTTTCTGTTCGGCGGTTACCATCAGCACCGGCATACTGGCCAGTTTGGCATCGGCACGTACAGCCTTGAGCAAGTCAATGCCCTGCATACCCGGCATATTCCAGTCGGTCACCAGAAAATCAAAGTCACCATTCTGTAACATGGGGAGTGCTGTCGTACCGTCATCAGCCTCTGCCGTATTGGTAAAGCCGAGGTCGCGTAACAGATTTTTGATAATTCGCCTCATGGTGGAAAAATCATCCACAACAAGGATCTTCATATTTTTATCCACGCCTTTCCTCCAAAAAAGGTCCTATGCATAACCATGGACCCCCAACGGTAAACCAGGATGCCCTAGTACTGAGGGGAATCCTCATGTGTTCCAATACTACTATCGGACAGTTTCAGAAAAAATTTAATTCTCTTCTTCGAGACGATTACCCATACGCGCCTGCAGGCGAATCACGGCCTGACTATGAATCTGGCTAACACGGGACTCACTCACACCAAGAACAGCACCAATCTCGCGCAAATTGAGTTCTTCGTCATAATAGAGGGCCATTACCAGACGTTCGCGTTCCGGCAAACTGGCAATTGCTTCAGAGAGGATGCGCTGCAGATCTTCCCGTTGCAGGCCATCAAGGATACCCGGGGCATTATCCGACATATTCTCCAGAATGGAGTCATCGCCGATGCCCAGGTCTTCAAAGCTCAGGACTTTATGATAGCTATTGTCCTGAAGAATTTTGTAGTATTCCTGAAGTGGCAGCTCCAGGGCCTCTGCGATTTCGGTATCACGGGCATCACGCCCCTGATTATGTTCGATTCCGCGAACCGCCTCGGCAACCATACGCGCTTTACGATGTACGGAACGTGGTGCCCAGTCATTCTTTCGAATCTCATCCAGCATCGCACCGCGGATTCGAATCCCTGCGTAGGTTTCAAAACTGGCCCCCTGGCATTCATCATAATTACGCGAGGCTTCCAGTAGACCAATCATACCCGCCTGTATCAGATCTTCCAGCTGGACACTGGCAGGCAACCTGTTAATCAGATGGCAGGCGATGCGTTTGACTAAGGATGCGTGTTTTTCGACCATATTTTCGTGTGTGGCTGGCTTCTCAGCCGCGTACATGGCTACGCCGTTCATGGCATTACCTCCGCGTTATAATGATTTCCCTGGATGAGACGTTCAACAAAAAATTCAAGATGGCCACCAGCCGTTGTCGGCACGGGCCATTTACTGACTTTTTCCGCAAGGGTTTTAAACGCGATAGCAGCCTTGCTGCGAGGATAGGCCTCGACGACGGCGCGTTGTTTACGAATCGCTTTAATAAGGTATTCGTCATGCGGAATAGAACCAATATATTCCATGGCAACGTCGAGAAAGCGATCCGTGACCTTGACCATTTTTTCATAGACTTCCCGACCCTGTTGAGCGCTCTGGGTCATATTCGCCAGTACGCGGAAGCGAAATAAGCCATGTTCCCGGTTTAATAGCTTAATCATAGCATAGGCATCCGTGATAGATGCCGGCTCATCACAGACGACGACGATGACTTCCTGCGCGGCACGTGTAAAGGTCACAACACTGTCAGAGATGCCTGCCGCCGTATCGATAATCAGAACGTCAAGCTTGTGGTTGAGTTCACTAAAGGCGCGTACCAGGCCAGCATGTTGGCTGGGTGAGAGTTCTGCCATATCCTTAATGCCAGATGAAGCAGGGACAACTTTTACACCGGCCGGACCTTCGACAATGACCTCTTCGAGAGTGCGTTCACCGCGGATGACATGCTGTAAATTGTATTTGGGGTGTAAGCCAAGGAGGACATCGATATTCGCCAGTCCCAGGTCGGCGTCCATCACCATCACTTCCTTGTCCATACTGGCCATGGCGATTGCCATATTCAATGAGACATTGGTCTTACCAACGCCGCCTTTGCCGCCAGTAATGGCGATCACTCTTACGGGGTGTGGTTGTGCCATACGTCGCAATCCTGATGCTTGGTCAATTGGGTGAACATTATCCATGTGCATGGGCTGCCATCCCGCCAATGGTGGTTAATAAACTATCGTCACGTGTACCGACACCGACCTGTTGCATAATGGTGACGGCACGACTGACCAGAGTATGTGCCCTCGCAGGATGCAGGTCTTCTGGCACCTGTTGTCCATCACTCAGGTAGGCCAGCGGCAGGTCATGTTCAATGGCGATCGATAAGGCACCGCCCAGACTAATGGTCTCGTCCACCTTGGAAAGAATAACCCCGCTAAGTTTGACCTGCTTGAAGGCCTTAACCGACTCCTGCAATACACCACGTTGGGTATTGGTTGCCATGACCATATAAGATTTAATTTCGCGTCCGGCGGCACTCAGCAATGCAAACTGTTCATTGAGGCGCATATCGCGCTGTCCCATACCCGCCGTATCAATCAGAATCAGGTCTTTATCACGAAAATGTTGCAAGGCATCGCGCAGCGATTCTGCATCACTGGCAACGCGCATCGGCGCGCCCATAATCCGTGCGTAGCTGCGCAGTTGTTCATGGGCGGCGACTCGATAATTATCCGTGGTAATCAATCCGACCCGCTTGGGGCCGTGACGCAGAATGTAGCGTGCTGCCAGTTTGGCAACCGTGGTGGTCTTGCCCACACCCGTTGCACCGACCAGGGCAATGACACCGCCCTGATTCAAAATATCATCGTCAGATACAGAAATACGATGTGCCAGTACACCCAGCGCCATACGCCAGTTGTGTTCAAAATCATCCTGCTCGTTGACCTTAGAGGTAATCTCTTTTGCCAGTACCGGACTCAGACCAAGGGCGATGAGGCGTTGCAGAAGACGGGCACGCAAAGGATGGTATTGAGTCTCCTGCCCCCAGGCGAGGCCCGAGAGTTGATTGACCAACAGGCCACGTAATGACTTGAGTTCGTTCTGCACCTGACGCATGGCCGGGTCCGGCAGTTCCATGCCAGCACCCGCATCCTGATAGAAATCTGTCATCGGGCGTTCGCTGATGGATTTCGCCTGACTAGCCGGTTTTGCGCTGGCCTGTTTGGGAGCTGGTTTGGGGATGTTGCGACCGAAGCGCACATCGTTCCAGATGTCTTCACGATCCATGGCATTTTCATTGCCACTGGGAAGCTTGCCCTGGCTTTCTTCAAACAGGGATTCGTCGTAATCAATAGCGGCCACGACTTCAATGCCACCTTCAACCCGTTTGTTGGACAGAATCACGGCATCGGCACCCAGGGTCTCGCGCACCTGGCGAATTGTCTGGCGCATATCCGGGGCAATGAAACGTTTGATTTTCATGGTCTACCTCTATCCTCTCCAGCCATTTCTTCTTAATTCGCTGCCGTCATTGAAGGTTGCTGTCCAACCGTCGCTACAATACGAATCTGTTTGTCGGTCGGTATTTCGTTATACGAGAGCACATGCAATGTGGTAATCGTATGTCGAACAAAACGAGACAACATGCTTCTCAACGGCGCTGATACCAGCAAGACCGCCGGCTGACCGGCCAACTCCTGTGCCTGGGCACTTTCGAGCAGGGCGGTGTGTAATCGTTCCGCCAGCCCTGGTTCAACACCGGCACCACCATCGCCGCCTTGAATTGATTGATGCAACAACTGTTCCAGATTTGGATCCAGGGTGATCACCGGTAATTCTGCCGCCATCCCATTGATTTGCTGAACAATTGATCGTCCAAGGGCGATGCGGACAGCGGCCGTCAGAACGTCAGGGTCTTGACTCCTGCCCCCATGTTCCGCCAATGTTTCGGCGATTGAGCGGATATCCCGAATCGGCACACTCTCCTCCAGCAGGTTTTGCAATACCTTGACCACAACCCCCAGGCTCAACGTATCGGGGACCAGATTCTCCACCAGTTTTGGTGCCGATTTGGCCAGCATATCGAGCAGGTGCTGTACCTCTTCATGACCCAGTAACTGATGAGCATGGGTCTTGATCAGCTGACTCAGATGGGTCGCCACCACGGTATTGGCATCTACAACGGTGTAACCCATGGTCTGGGCATTTTCCCGTTGATCGGCGGTGATCCAGAAGGCCTGCAATCCAAAGGCCGGGTCACGCGTCTCGGCACCTTCAATTGTGCCAAAGACCTGTCCCGGATTTATCGCCAACTCGCGCTCCGGGTGTATGGTCGCCTCCCCCACCGTCACCCCCATCAGACTGATTCGGTACGTCGTGGGTGATAGCTCCAGGTTGTCACGTATATGAACCGAAGGCACCAGAAATCCCAGTTCCTGCGAGAGCTTTTTACGCACACCTTTTATACGGGCCATGAGTTGTCCGTCTTGCGCCTTATCCACCATCGGTATCAACCGATAACCGACTTCCAGTCCCACGGCATCCAGTGGGGTGACGTCATCCCAACTCAGGTCGCGTGCCTCTGCAGGTGCCGTCGCCGCCTTGTCTGTTTCCTCGATGGCCTCAGTCTGCTTACGCTTTTGCTGCCGGGTAATCCAGTAGGCACCGCCACCGGCAATTGCTGCCAACGTCAGGAAAGGCACATTGGGCATACCGGGAATCATGCCCATCACCGCGAGTACTCCCGCGGTAACACCGAGTGACCGTGGATTACTAAATAATTGCGTCAGCACCTGCTCGCCCATATTTTGCGAACTGGAGACCCGGGTAATAATAATGCCCGCCGCCGTTGAAAGCAGGAGTGCCGGAATTTGTGCGACCAGACCATCACCAATGGTCAACAGTGCATAGTTGTGTGCCGCCTGACTAAAGCTCAGGTCATGTTGCAGCATACCGATGGCAAGACCACCAATGATATTGACCACCAGGATCAGAATACCGGCAATGGCATCACCACGCACAAACTTGCTCGCCCCATCCATGGAGCCATAGAACTCGGCCTCGTCACTGACTTCCTGACGACGTTTGCGCGCGGTGTCCTGATCAATAAGACCGGCATTGAGATCTGCATCAATCGCCATTTGCTTACCCGGCATGGCATCCAGTGTAAAACGTGCACTGACTTCTGAAATACGGGTCGCACCCTTGGTGATAACGACGAAGTTAATGATCACCAGGATCGTAAATACCACCAGACCCACGGCATAATTTCCACCAACGACAAAGTCACCAAAGGCCTCGATGACCCGACCCGCGGCACCGGTACCGGTATGACCTTCTAACAGGACAACACGTGTTGAGGCCACATTCAGCGCCAGACGCAAAAGGGTGGTGATCAACAGCACCATGGGAAATAAGGTGAAGTCCAGTGGGCGCAGGGAATATACGGTCACCAGCAGGATGACCAGGGCCAGGGAAATATTAAAACTGAAGAGTGCATCCAGCATGAACGGTGCCAACGGCACGATGATCATGGCCATCATCATCATCATGAGGACCGGCGCACCCAGACCACTGCGGCCAAAACCACGCAATGTATTCATAACAGCTAATTGAGCCATTTTAATTAACCTCACTCATGGTTAGTCATACTGCAAATCATCAGGGATCGGCAGGTCACCGATCTTGTGTTCCTGGGTAGCCGCATAGCCCTTACGTTGTTTGAGCTGGTAGACATAGGCCAGCACCTGCGCCACAGCAAGATAGAGTCCAGCCGGAATTTCGTGATTTAGTTTCGTGGTGTGATGTAAGGCACGCGCCAATGGCGGGGCCTGCACAATAGGAATATTATTCTCAATGGCTATATTTCGAATCTGGAAGGCAATAAGGTCAAGGCCCTTCGCCACCAGTACCGGTGCACCCATCTTGCCACCTTCGTAGCGCAAGGCCACTGAATAATGTTCCGGGTTGGTAATCACGACATCGGCCTTCGGCACTTCCTGCATCATGCGTTGCTGGGCAATGTTACGCTGCATCTGGCGCACGCGGCCGCGAACTTCAGGGTTGCCTTCCGTGTCCTTGTTTTCGTCTTTGACTTCCTGAAAGGTCATCCGCAATTGTTTATGGTGGTCCCATAACTGAAAAGGCACATCCACCATCGCAATCAGAATCATGGTCGAGGCCATGGCAAGAAAACCCCAGATCAACAGATGACCGGCATGGGCAATCGCCTGGTGCAGTGGCTCTGCACCCAGGCCAAGATATTCACCAATATGATTATACAGGTAGGCAATCGCGACACTGGCAATGACAATAAATTTCACCAGCGCCTTGAGTAATTCCACTAGACCGCGAACGGCAAAAATTCGTTGCAGACCCTTGATGGGATCGAGCTTTTCCCATTTAAAGGACAGCGCCTGCGTACTGAAATTGAAGCCACCCATCGAGAGCGGTCCCGCCAACGCGGCAAGCACCACAATTATAAAAAACGGCACCAGGGCGTTGACGGCCTCAAGGATCGCTGTCTCAAAGATGGCAGGCATCGCCATAGGAGTGAAAATTGTCTGCCGATCAATATGCAGATGTTCTTTAAATAATAACTGCATTTCATTGGCCGTATGGGGGCCAATAATAAATAAGGCTGCCCCGGAAATCATCAGCATCAGAACTGTGTTCAATTCGCGTGAACTGGCAATCTGACCCTTTTCGCGCGCCTGTTGTTTACGGCGCGGAGTCGCGTCCTCGGTACGTTCCTGACCGGTCTCTTCTGCCATTATGGTACGCCTGCGAGAAGTTGCTTGATCAGGTGATAGGCTTCATTAAACATACTATTGGCGTGTGGGATGACGCTCGGCAGGGTAAACAACACAAGTGCAAACCCCAGGCTCAGGGTAATCGGAAAACCAATCGCAAAAATATTTAATTGCGGTGCCGCACGAGTCATCACGCCAAAGGCAATATTAATAATCAGGAGCGAGGCAATGGCCGGTAAGGCGATAGCAACACCGCCTGAAAATATCAGACCCGCCCAGTTCACCAGCTGCCAAAGACTTTCAGGTAGCAAGCTGTGGCCAATAGGCAAAATGGTAAAGCTGTCGACAATCACCTGGATAAGTACCAGATGACCATTCAACGACAGGTAGACCAACAGCACCAGCATAATATAAAACTGACTTAGCACCGGCACCTGAACACCATTTTGCGGGTCAACCATGAGTGAAAAACCCAGCCCCATCTGCAACGCAATCGCCTGACCACCGGTGATTACAGCACTCATGACAAGCTGTAGAGTGAATCCCATCACCACGCCAATCAGGAGCTGTTGAGCCACAATTAATAATGACAGGGGGTTAAAAATATCGACCACGGGAACGGCGGGCAGAGCTGGTGCCACCATCATGGTTAGTAGAAGTGCAAACACCAACCGTATGCGGCGTGGAATCGTTCTGGCACCAAACACCGGCGCCGCCATGACCGCACCGGCAATGCGAAACAGTGGCCACAGAAAACTGCCTACCCATGCTGTTATTTCTGCACCCGTGAAGTTCATAGTCAGCCAATCAGATAAGGAATATTCCGGATGAGACCCTGGGTGTAATCCATAATCAGACGCAACATCCAGGGGCCCGCCACCATCAGAGTAACAATCGTGACAATCAGTTTTGGAATAAAGCTCAGTGTCATTTCATTTATCTGTGTCGCTGCCTGAAACATACTAACCAGCAAACCAACCACCAGCGCGGGGATCAGGGTGATCATCAGCAGCATCAGGACGACTTCAAGCGCGTGTTGAAAGAGACTAAGAATTGTATCGGGTGTCATCGCAATCTCCTGTCACACATAAAAACTTGATGCCAGCGTGCCCATAACAATATTCCAGCCATCCACCAGCACAAACAGCATTATTTTAAAAGGCAGGGATATGATCATCGGTGATAACATCATCATCCCCATGGACATCAGGACACTGGCGACGACCAGATCAATAATAAGAAAAGGGATGAATAACAAAAATCCGATCTGAAAAGCAGTTTTTAATTCACTGGTTACAAACGCCGGTACAAGAATGGTCAATGGTACATCTGTCGGTGAGGCAAATGGTTTATGCCCCGAGATTTTGGCGAACATACTGATATCCGTTTCACGCGTCTGGCCTAGCATAAATTTCTTCAGGGGCTCGCTCGCTTTTTGTACCGCCGTCTGTAATTCCATTTTGTTGGCAAGATAAGGTTGCAACGCCTCTGTATTGATGCGGTCAAACACCGGAGCCATGACAAAAAAGGTCAGGAACAATGCCAGGCCAATCAGGGTTTGTGATGATGGTGCCTGCACCAGGCCGACGGCCTGACGTAAAATCGATAAGACAATGATGATGCGCGTAAATGAAGTCATCATCATCAAGGCAGCCGGTAACAGGGTCAGCATGGTCATCAATGCCAACACCTGAATACTCACAGTGTATGTCTGACCGCCACCCGGTGCGGTCGTCACCGAAACGGCCGGTAAGCCGGCAGGTGCCGCCGTTGCCATTTCCGCCGACAGCAGATACACGGCAATCAGGACGAACAAACTTAAAACGATACGTGAGGCCTTCATGATTTGAGCTGCCCCTTGATGACGGACTGCAGACGTGCGGCAAAACTTTCAGCTACCGGTTTACCTTCGTTTACCAGGACTGGTTTTTCAAACACATGCAGGGCATTGATCTGACCTGGCGCGACACCAATCACCAGTTGTGTCTCTGCAATTTGAATAACCATGACTTTTTCACGCTGCCCGACACTGACACCACCCAGCACACGTACCTGCGCGTTAGCAGGCGCGGCAAATTGACCCATGCGCCGAATTAACCAGGCAAGACCAAAAATAACGCCAAGAACAACCAACAGACCCAGCACCATTTGCAGATACTGTCCTGTCGAAACCGGTTCGGCGACCATGGGCCCTGGTTGCGCTGCACTCTCTTTAGAAAACGCAGGGCAAACGAATCCCAGCCAGAGCCATAGACTCCAGTGTAAATAATGTTTCATATGAGTTACCCGAGTTTTTTGACCCGTTCCGCAGGACTTATCACGTCAGTAAGACGTATACCAAATTTTTCATTCACGACAACCACTTCACCATGCGCAATCAAGGTACCATTCACCAGCACATCCAGCGGCTCACCCGCCAGGCGATCCAGTTCGATCACCGACCCCTGATTGAGTTGTAATAGATTCCGAATATTCAGTTTGGTCTGACCAATCTCCATTGAGACTGTCACCGGGATATCCAGAATGACATCAAGATTAAGGTCTTCATTACCGGCGATAAAGGCAGGGGCATCAGCTTGCAGATTTTTTAGCCCCGCGTGATTCACCTCAGTCTCAGGACTTGCGGATGCTTCAGGATTATCACTCTCCGGTGCACCCGCCTCGGCCATTGCCGCCGCCCAGTCGTCCATCACCTCTTCGTCTTTGTCCGTTTCTGTGTCTGTATCAGCCATTTGTGACTCCTGTTTTTGCCATTAATGCCTGTGTCGCGGCATCATTGGGTAATTTTGTGCGACGAACGGGTTGGTCTATTTTAATCGCCAGATTGCCCCGCGATTCACCAAAGCTGCCTTCAAACACAGGCACACCACCGGCCTTGAGAAAAATTTTCTCGGGAAAATTAAACGGGATCACATCACCTTTCTCCATCGTCAGAACATCACGTAACTTGATCTGAACCTTACCAAGCGTGGCGGATAAAATTACTTCAGCGGATTTCACTTCTTCACGCAGGGAGAGGACCCAGCGTTCATCGTGATCGGAGCGGTCACTTTGCACACCGGCATCCAGTAGTTCACGAATCGGTTCAAGCATGGAATACGGCATCACCACCTGAAAGTTACCACCGCCACCATCCAGTTCGACATGAAAGGTGCTAACCACAACGACTTCTGTTGGACTGACAATATTGGCAAATTGTGGATTGACTTCCATGGTCATAAATTCAAAATCTACCGGCAAGACCGGTGCCCAGGCCTCTTTCAAGTCATGAAAGGCATCATTCAGCATCATGCTAATGACTCGTTGTTCTGTCGGCGTAAACTCACGTCCTTCAATCTTGGCATGACGACCGGTGCCACCAAAATAATTATCCACCGTGACAAAAACCAGCTTGGGATCGAAGACACATAAGGCGGTGCCGCGCAGAGGTCGAATCTTGCAGATATTGAGACTGGTCGGCACAAACAAACTATGAATGTATTCTGAGAACTTCAGCATTTGTACGCCGCCAACGGAAATTTCTGCTGAACGACGCATCATATTGAACATGGTAATACGGAAATAACGTGCAAAGCGTTCATTTATCATTTCCAGCGTTGGCATCCGACCACGAACAATACGGTCCTGGCTGGCAAAATCAAACTGGCGTGCAACACCATCAAATTCCGAGTCATCGGTATCGACGTCACCACTATCGACGCCGTGCAGTAACGCATCTATTTCGTCTTGTGATAATAAATCGCTCACGTCAGATCATCCTTATTGCATAATAAAGCTGGTAAAATACACGGCGTCGACACTGGATTTGCCCGTCTCGGTCTTGACAATTTTCTGGATGGCCTTCAACACCTCGGCACGGAGTTTTTCCTTGCCCGCCGCGGTCCGCAATTCGACGTATTGCTGGCCACTTAACAAAATAAGGATGTTGTTACGAATCAGCGGGTCTTCGTGTTCAAGAGTTTTGACGACTGCCGGATTGCGGGTCATGAGCTGAATCTCAACCTGCAGGTAATTGGCCTGCTGATTACCTTCAAAATTGACAATGAACTCCGGTTTTAACTCGTAATAAATGGCAGGTGCCAGGGCCGCCACCTTGTCCTTCTTGTCCGCACCTTTCTCAGAATGGCCACCGCCAAGCACGCCGGTGTAGAACAACGCACCGACCGTCCCCCCGCCCAACAGCAGCACGGCGAGCGTGATAATCACGATCAGTTTGCCCTTGCCGCCCTTCTTAACACTGGCGTCCAGCTCAATTTCTTTTTCTTTGTCGTCTTTTGCCATTTTGCTACTGACTTTATTTTTGATTGGGAAATGCCCTGCTTTTGTGAATGCAAAACATATACCAGACAGGAGAAAATTTTAATTAACTTACAAAACAATAGTTTACAGATTGAATGTCTGCGCCAGAGGGGGATCCGACAAAGAATTGACAGTTGCCTTGCCGGAAACCTGTCTCGACTATACCTGACGAATAAAGTGCTCACGATAATATTGGAGCTCCGCAATGGAGTCTCGAATATCATCCAGCGCCAGATGGCTGGACTGTTTATTGAAGCCCTGACTCACGCCCGGTGCCCAGCGCCTTGCCAGTTCCTTGAGGGAGCTGACATCCAGGTTGCGGTAGTGAAAAAAAGCTTCTAATTCAGGCATTTGCCGTGCCATAAAGCGACGATCCTGACAGATGCTATTACCACACATGGGTGAGGTTTTGGGAGGGACATATTGTAACAGGAAGTCAATGGTCTGCTGCTGTGCGTCCAGGAGTGTGGTGGTACTCTGCCGCACACGTTCGACGAGCCCCGAACCGCCGTGTTGACGGGTGTTCCATTCATCCATACCATTTAGGACTTCGTCACTGGTATGGATCGCGAGTACCGGGCCCTCTTCCAGAATATTCAGTTCCGCATCGGTCACAACCGTAGCGATTTCGATGATCTCGTCATTTTGCGTATCCAGGCCAGTCATTTCCAGGTCGATCCAGATAAGGTTGTTCGGGTTTTGCGTCATGATGCTTCCTTATTATGTTACTTGCCAAGCATTGTACCAAAGGCTAACCTGCCATGCTTACGGGTATAGAATATTAAATCTTCAAGGGATAACACTAATATTATGGGATGGGTAAGTCAGATATTTATCGCGCTAGTCGTCAGCGCTGGTTTACTGCAATGGTGGTTGCTGCAACGCCAACTCGCTCATGTACGTCGTCATCGTAGTGCCGTACCGGAGGCCTTTATCGAGAAGATCGAACTCGCCGAGCATCAAAAGGCTGCTAACTACACAATGGCCAAGGTCCGCTTCGGACGTCTCGAACTCATCTATAGCAGCGCATTGTTATTGCTGTGGACAATCGGCGGCGGCTTGCAGTGGCTGGATATGGCCTGGCGTAGTCTTGAATGGACACCGCTATGGACCGGGGTCGCCGTCATGACCAGTCTACTGATCATAGGCGAACTCCTTAGCCTGCCCTTTTCCATCTATAGTACCTTCGCCATCGAACAACGCTTTGGTTTCAATCGAATGACCCCGGCGCTATTTATAATGGATCTGGCCAAGCAGCTTCTCCTCACCCTGGCAATTGGTGTTCCCTTGCTCCTGTGTATTCTCTGGCTAATGTATCACGCGTCCACGCTCTGGTGGCTACAGGTGTGGGCCGTCTGGATGGGCTTTAGTCTCCTCCTGATGTGGGCTTACCCCGCCTTCATCGCGCCCCTGTTCAATAAGTTCCAGCCACTGGAGAGTGGTGAGCTACGTCAGCGTATTGAGCAATTAATGCAACGCTGTGGGTTTACCAGCAATGGCATTTTTGTCATGGACGGCTCACGTCGTAGTGCCCACGGCAATGCCTATTTTACCGGCCTGGGCCAGAACAAACGTATTGTCTTTTTCGACACGCTCATCTCTTCACTGGATGCCAATGAAGTCGAGGCGGTCCTGGCGCATGAACTGGGACACTTTAAACGTAAGCACATACAAAAGCGCTTAATTAGTACGGCCGTCTTAAGCCTGGCGGGGCTGGCATTACTAGGCTGGCTGATTGAACAGCCCCTCTTTTATAGTGGACTCGGCGTGGCTGACATGACAAAGTACATGGCACTGATCCTGTTTATGTTAGTTATGCCGGTTGTGGGAATTTTTGTGCATCCTCTGTTTTCCTGGGTCAGCCGTAAACATGAGTTTGAGGCAGACGAATTTGCCGCGCAACAGACCGATGCCCGCGATCTGATTCAGGCACTGGTAAAACTCTACAAAGAAAATGCCAATACACTGACACCGGATCCACTCTATTCCGCCTTCCACGATTCTCACCCGCCTGCACCCGTGCGTATTGCCCACTTAGCGTCGAGAATTACCGCGACATAGAGGTATGAGACCATGCGATATCAAGGCATCTTGAGTATTTTGCTGCTTGGCGGGCTCGTTGGCCTGAGTCAGGCCGCCGATATTGAACGTGGGCGTCAGCTACAGATGGAAAATTGTGTTCAATGCCATGCCGCGATGTATGGCGGTGACGGCACGACTATTTACGTTCGAGAAGACCGCCGAATCGATTCCAAGGCGGCATTGATCAAACAGGTAAAACGATGCAAAAATAGTATGGGCCTTCCCTGGCCAACCGATCAGATTGATGACCTCATCGCCTATCTTAATCAGACTTTCTATCACTTTAAAAAGAAATAACCTCTACCCTAACGGTTCGACGAAAACTCACTCTATGCATACATACACCTCCAGTAGTTGCTACTCTTCCGCACGCTGATATTCATCCATGGCAAAACGTAAAATAACGAAACAGCAACATCGTCGTATCCAGCACCGCCAGCAGCAGCATCTCGACAATCAACAACCGGCTTCTACGGATAACGTTGATGCCCATAGTGGTACGGTAATTTCTCACCGGGGTAAACTAATTCAGATCGAAGATTTAAATGGTAAGGTAATTTCCTGTCACATGCGGACGCATATCGAAAAACCCGTTTGCGGGGACCAGGTAATATGGCAGTCTGATGACCAGGCGAATAACGCTGTCATCATCGCCGTGCAGCCACGTCGTAATGAATGGGACCGCTTTACACGTCGTGGCGAACGCAAGGTTGTCGCCGCGAATGTAACCCAGGCGCTAATCGTCGTCGCCGCCAAACCCGAGATACATGAGGGTCTCATTGACCGTTATCTGGTGGCGCTGGAGAATCGAGATATTCAGGCGGTTATCGTCTTTAACAAAATTGATCTACTGAGTGAGACACAGCACCTTGCCTATCGTCAACGCCTTGGTCTGTATGAAAAGCTTGGTTACCCGGTGATTGAAACCAGTGTCAAGCAGGCGCATGGCCTGGAGAAACTTCATGGCGTATTAGTGCATGAGATCAGTATTGTCGTTGGCGAATCCGGGGTTGGGAAATCCTCCCTAATTCAGCATCTATTACCGGAGGAAGAAATTCGCATCGGCAGTATCTCCACTGCGCACGAACAGGGCACGCACACAACCACGACGGCCCGACTTTATCATCTGTCGGCGGGTGGGCACATCATAGACTCCCCCGGCATTCGTGAATTTTTTATACCTCACTTTACACCTGAGGAACTGACGCAGGGGTTTCGTGAATTCCTCCCCTACCTGGGTCAGTGTCAATTTCGGGATTGCCAACATCAACAGGAACCGGGGTGCGCCTTACGGCTTGCCGTTGACAGCGGTAACATCTCACGGCAGCGTTGGCTGAGTTATCTCAGTATCGCCGGTGAACTGACAGCTTAGCGGACTTTGAGATTCTCTGTGGGTAACAGTTTCTTCAGCTCATCCACTGTGGCGGGCGCTTTCTTGTTTACTTTTATTAACTGTTTCACCTCGCTGACCGTCGTTGAATGGCGTTCTTCCAGACCAAGACTTTTCTCGGTCGCCTTATTCATCACGATAATACTGATTCGGCGATTAATGGGATTCTTCGGATTCTTTTTGTCAAAAAGAACCGAAGACGCCAGTCCAATGACCTGCCCCACTTTATCTTCTGGCAAGCCATCTTTTACCATTTCACGGCGCGCCGCATTGGCCCGGTCGGCTGAAAGTTCCCAGTTGGTATAACGCACCCGCTGTTGTATATCCTCGTATTCTCGATAATATCCTTTGACAAAATTGGTGACGTCCGTATGTCCCGAGATCGATATACGGTTGGGAACTTTGCGGATAATTTTGGCAATCTCACGCAGGATACCTCGCATATAGGGTTTCAGTGTGGCGCTGGCCAGGCCAAACATGGGACGATTTTCCTTGTCGACAATCTGAATACGCAAGCCCTCGGGGGTAATATCCAGAAGTAGCTGATCCTTGAAAGGCTTCAGTGCCTGACTTTTCTCAATCGCCTTTTTCAGTATTTGCAACAAGGCATCAAGGTCTTTTTTCTCAACCTCTTTCGATTTTTCTGCTTTCGTTTCCTGTTTACTTTGTTGTGAGCTGGACTCTTCAGGCTTGCGCGTTTTCTTTCGACTATCATCGCCATGCGGCATCTCAAGTGCACCACCCAGTTTGATCATACTGGTACTGGCACCGCCCGGGCCCTGGATACCGGTCGGATTTTTAAAAAAATCCGAAATACCCGCTTTTTGTCCCTCACTGGTGGAACCCAACAACCACATCAACAGGAAAAAGGCCATCATCGCGGTTACAAAATCGGCATAGGCGACTTTCCAGGCACCACCATGATGACCATGTCCGCCGCCTTTTACCTTCTTGATGACAATGGGTTGTTTTTTATCAGCTGCCACGCGCAGAGTTTCCTAGTCCGGTTTATTTAGAGGACTTGATATGTTCTTCCAGTTCAAAAAAACTTGGTCGAATGTGTCCATAAATGGCCTTACGACCAAACTCGACGGCGACCTGCGGGGTATAACCATTGAGCGTCGCCATAATACAAACTTTGGTACACTCAAGAAATTTTGCCTCGTCCACCGATTTATATTCCATGGCCTTGGCCATGGGGCCGGCAAATCCATAGGCCAGTAAAATACCTAAAAAGGTGCCCACCAGGGCTGCCGCAATATGACCGCCCAGGACCTCGGGAGGCTCACTGATATACCCCATGGTAATAACAACCCCCATAACGGCTGCCACAATACCAAAACCGGGCAAGGCATCTGCCATACTTTGTAAAGCGGCACTGGACTCGCTCGACTCATGATGGTGCGTATCCAGTTCGACGTCCATCAGGTTTTCCAGTTCGAAGGCATTCATGTTACCGCCGACCATCAGGCGCAAATAGTCACTGATAAATTCCGAGACATGGTGATTCTTAACAATTTTGGGAAAGGCCTGAAAGATTTCGCTTTCCGCTGGTTCATCTATATCGGCTTCGAGCGCCATCAGACCTTCTTTACGGGCCTTGCTGAAGAGTCGGAACATTAAGGTCAACAGATCCATATACATGGTTTTGTTGTAGGGAGAAGATTTAAATAAACCCATCACCCCTTTGAAGACATTCATAATGACGGTTTTTGGATTCGCGATAATAAAGGCACCGAAGGCACCACCGCCAATGATCATTAGCTCAAAGGGTTGCCATAATGCCGCCATATGTCCGTGCGACAGAACATAGCCACCAAATATACAGCCGATGGTTAAGATTAAACCCACTAGAAATTTCATAAAATGCGGTATTCCTTGCTTCGTAAAGTCACAAATTCTGTTCGAGCAAGAGTGTTATCGTCTGCAAGTCAAAGAAACTTAAGCAGAAAATTAAAGCCTTTGCCAAAATCATCCGATAGCTCCGACAGGCAATGAATTTACGATTACACTAAAGTCATCAGGTACTTATGAGCAAACAGATTGACCAGTGGCTGAAGAAGCTGGGTGACAAGCCCATCCCCATTCTTGAGAATACAATCAAGGACTTAGCACAGGCGTGCAAGCTCGATAGCACCACCACCAATGAGATCGTCGCCATCGTCGAGCGCGATCCGGGCTTAACTGTTCAACTTTTGCGCACTTGCAGTCAAAAGGCGCATGGTAGTCTGCAAAGTGATGTGAATTCTGTACAACAGGCCTTGATGATGCTCGGTACTCAAACGGTCAGTAAGCTTGCCCACGCGCTGCCGACGGTTGAAAAGGATCTACCGGAAAAGGCTCGTACTCAGGTGCTGTTTACCTTCACCCGTGCTTATTTTGCCGGCATGCAGGCCTATGCCTGGGCACGAGAACGACGCGATATGACTCCCGATGAAGTCTTTGCCAGTGCCCAGTTACACTTTCTCGGTGAAATGATTCTCTCGATTTTTGCGCCGGAAAAGTTACATGAAATTTATGTCATGCGTACCGAAGAGCATGTTGCCTCAGAGGAGGCACAGTATGTCATTCTCGGTTTTACGCTCGACCAGCTGTCACTACAAATCGCCGAGCGCTGGCACCTGCCAAATCTCGTCAGCGAGGCACTGCACCCGGAAAACGCCCGTTTCCCGCGCGCCTACGGCGTCATGTTGGCCGTGCAACTTGCCCGCTATGCTACCACCAGCTGGACCGACCCGAAGACCCTGCAATTAATCTATGACGCCGCTGAATGGTTAGATGAAGAAAACGTTGATAATGTTATTGCTAACTGCCATTCCACGGCCGCCGAGGCCGCGCAGGGTTCGGCCTATTACGGCATCAAACCTGCGGCTATCCAGTTAGTGCAACTGCCGGCGACACCAAAAAATACAAGCGACATAAATACAGAGGCGTCTCTATCCGAAAGCGAAACCGGTATGTGTCTGAGCCCCCAACTCGATATATTAAAAGACCAGTTACGACACCTCAATGACGCATCACTTATCACGCCAGATGAAATTGTAGCAACCACCATGACCGCCTTACATGACGGAATTGGTCTGAATCGCGTTGTGTTTGCCAGTCTCGACACGGAAAACCACCGTCTCGTCACACATGCATTAGCCGGTACGGATAATGACCCCAACTTTAATCGGTTTCATATCTCCTTAAAACAGCCCCATCTCTTTTATCACCTTATGGAGAAAATGCAGGGAATATGGCTGAACGATCAAAATCGGGAAAAATTCTGGCCACTGGTGCCTAAAGAATTCCAGCGTATAATCATGCTAAATTCGTTTCTGGCAATGTCGATTTTTGTCAATAAAAAGGCCGTGGGGCTGGTCTATGCCGACCGCCACTCACGCGACTGTGTGCTGGATGCACACAGTTATCAATATTTCAAAACGGTTTGCATGCAATTTGCCAGGTCATTGGAGCGTGTTAAACAACTCAATTTCAAGAGCTAGACTTCTTTGCGTCCACTGAAGGCATGAGAAAGTGTCGTGACGTTGACATATTCAAGCTCACCACCCAACGGCACCCCATGGGCAATTCGAGTAACGCGGATATTTCGAGAATGTAGCATATCGGCAATATAATGTGCGGTTGCTTCTCCCTCGACTGTCGCGTTAGTGGCCAGAATGACCTCGGTGATCTTACCTTCATCCAGCCGCTTTGCTAGAAGGTCCAGTCCAATTTCGTTTGGTCCCATACCATCCAATGGTGACAGATGTCCCATCAGCACAAAATAAACGCCATCATAATCCGCGGCGTGTTCAATCATTTGTACATCGACCGGCGATTCGACGATGCACACCTTGCCATGATCCCGGCGGCTACTTGCACAGATATGACAGAGTCTATCCTCTGTTAAGGTCCGGCATTGCTGACAGTGCCCAACCCGATCAACGGCAGCCTGTAATACCTGTGATAGATGGGCTGCACCCTTGCGATCACGCTGTAGTAAATGAAAGGCCATACGTTGGGCACTCTTCTGCCCTACACCTGGCAGACAACGCAGCGCCTCAATGAGCTGTTCAACGAGTGGACTTGCTGACATCAGGATTAATTTAGAATGGCATTTTAAATCCGGCAGGCAAATTCATACCCGCCGTCATACCCGAAAAACGCTCCTGGGTCTCTTTTTCCACCTGACGCACGGCATCATTGACCGCCGCGGCAATCAGGTCTTCGAGCATTTCTTTATCATCAGCCATCAGACTGTCATCAATCGAGACACGTTTTATATCGTGCTTGCCTGTCATGACCACGGAGACCATGCCGCCACCGGACTGACCGGTAATCTCCATATTGGCAACTTCTTCCTGCATTTTTTGCATATTGGCCTGCATCTGCTGGGCCTGTTTCATCATATTGCCGATACCTTTCATCAAAAGCTCCTTACAAGAATGTAGATGTAAAAAAAATTACTGTGGCTGAATTGAGTCTGGTTTTATTTGTGCGCCAAAGGCCTCGATCAGGTTCTTGACACCATCATCATTCGCAATCGCCGCCTGCGCCTGCGCCTGTCGCTCGGCGGCTTCACGTAAAAGTCTGGCGGCCGGTGTTTCGCTTGTCGGTGGCAGGACGTCGATTTGTAACTTTATTTGCCGATCCAATGTACTGCAGACATCTTCCTGCAAACGTTCCTGGCGTTCAGCGGTTAATAAATGCCTGTGATTAGGGTCGAGGGCCAATAACCAACGCCCCGCCTGTTGACTCACCAGACTACAGTTCATCGCCAGTTGTTTGACAACACCTGCGGTGGGCAGACGTCCCATCAGTTGATGCCAGTCATCCTGTTCAGACGATGGCGCGGAAACCGTTGTTGCCTGAATAGCAGGCTCGGCGATTGCCGGTGTTACTCTGTGTTGTGTCTCTTTCACTGGTGCTTCAGCCCTGGGGGCAACGACTGGACTGCGCGGTGTTGCTTGTGGCGATTGAATCACGGGCGGTGTTGCGGCTGCTGTTTTTTTTACTGCGACCGCGTTTTGCGTATCCCCGTCAACAGGACGAAACGCCAGCATACGCAGTACTGTCATTTCCAGACCCGTGCGTGGATCAGGCGCAAAGGCTAAGTCCCTTCGTCCATGCAGCGCGATCTGATAATATAATTGCACATCTTCCGCTGTCATCTGTAGCGCCAGCTGCTGCAACCTTGCTTGATCCCCCATACTGGCGTCAAAGGCATCCGGCCATTGATGTATTACCGCGATGTAATGCAATGCGGAAAGCATTTCGACAATCACTTCATGATAATCGGGGGACTTTTCCGCAAGTTGTTTAATCTGCTCAAGCACCGTGTTGCTCTCGCCTGAGGCGATCGCCTCCAGCAGGTCATAGACTTCATGACGTTCAATCGTTCCCAGCATGGCGCGAACATCAGCTTCATTTACCTCACCCGCAGCAAAGGCAATCGCCTGATCCATCAGGCTTAAGGCATCACGCATACTGCCATCGGCTGCCCGAGCCAGTTCCGCCAGCGCAATGGGTTCGTAACTGACACTCTCCGTCGTAAGAATTTTTTCCAGATGCTGCTGAATCGGTTCAATTCCCAGGCGACGCAAATTGAATTGTAAACAACGGGATAAAATCGTTACCGGTAATTTTTGCGGGTCCGTCGTCGCCAGTAAAAATTTGACATGCGGCGGTGGCTCTTCCAGTGTTTTTAACAGGGCATTAAAACTATGACCAGAGAGCATGTGTACTTCATCGATCAGATAGACCTTATAGCGGCCGCGCGTCGGTGCGTACTGTACGTTATCGAGGAGCTCGCGGGTGTCTTCCACCTTTGTGCGCGACGCGGCATCCACTTCAATCAGATCAACAAAACGCCCGGCATCGATTTCCTGACAGGCACTACACAGGCCACAGGGCGTTGAACTCACCCCTTGCTCACAATTCAGGGATTTGGCCAAAATACGGGCAATCGTGGTTTTGCCCACACCACGCGTCCCAGTAAATAAAAAGGCATGATGCACCCGATCATTATCCAGTGCATTCGTCAGCGCACGCAGGACGTGACCCTGCCCGACCATTTCGGCAAAGTTCCGTGGTCGCCATTTCCTTGCAAGGGCTTGATAACTCATGCTTTTATTGGTTTGCCTATCGCTAGTCCAGAATCGACATTCTACAGACGAAAGGCCCCGGGTACTAGATATTAGGTTTGCGGTCGCGAAGCATAAGTATACTTAATGAACCTCGAAGGGGTTCTAAGTGCGAGGCGCGGGGCGTCAAAAGCATAACGCTTTTCCTGGACCCTAGACCCTCGCACCTGGAACCTATTTTTATAAGGTGGCAACCTGCACCAGCCACACCCCGGCGCCCAAGTCCACCGCTGCGGCTGCTCCCTTCCAGGCCTGACCGGGTTCACGGTTTATTGTCGCGAGGGGACCAATGCAGGTCACCATTGACAGCTAGTTTCGAGAACCGGGTATCGAGCTCCCAGGATTTTGACTTATCCGACCTTCCTCGACACTCGTCCCTCGGTACTTCAAAAATAGAAAAGGCCTTTTCGAGGCCTTTTATGTTTTTGATTGGCGGAGAAGGAGGGATTCGAACCCTCGATACGCGATAAACGTATACACACTTTCCAGGCGTGCTCCTTCAACCGCTCGGACACTTCTCCAAAACTATAGATTTTACCCGGCTTTTGCGAAAAGCACGAAAAACCGCTTGCCGGAGCGTAGCATAGGTACCCCCAATAAAGCCCGAAGGGATTCTGGGGGCAGACACATCTCCAGCACATATACCTGATACCTAACACCTGGTACCCGATTTCTGGGCCGCAAGGGTAAACCACCGGGCAGATTAGCGCAAACTGATTCGCTATGGGGCAGGCAATAAGGATGGGAGATGTGTGCGCGTATGGCATGCGCTACAGCCCCCATCGCCCAAAAAATGACTACAATTCCACCAGCAGACCAAAATTAATTTTTAAGTCATTGTTTTGTATTAGATTTTCTGGATGATAAATAATATTAGTGTGTTATAATATTGCCGTAGACTTTTTAGTAACCGTCAAGCATATCACCCAAGCAACAAATTAAACTGGAGTTTATTGAGTGAAGGCCGATAGTGTGAGCAGTGTCACAAAAATACGGGGACCTAAAATGCGTCTGATGATCGTCATTGGCGTATCGATCGCACTGGCCACTGTAGCCCTCAATGCCTGTAGCCCACAGCGTTCTATTCTCCAGCAAGTGCTCCACAACGGTAAGCTGGTTGTCCTCACCCGTAATGCCGCCACGACCTACTACGTCGGGCCACAAGGTCCCTCTGGCCTGGAATATGAATTGGCCAAACGTTTTGCAGCCTACCTCGGTGTCGAGTTGGACATGAAGGTTAAGGCAAACCTCAACGACATACTCGACGAGATCCAGAATGGTGATGCCCAGCTCGCCGCCGCGGGTCTCACGGTCACGGAGAAACGACAACGACGTGTACGCTTCACCGTTCCCTACCAGCAAATCAAGCAACAACTCGTCTACAATCAACAAAACCGCCGCCCCCGATCCCTCGCCGACCTTGTCGGTGGCGACCTCGAAGTCCTCGCCAATAGCAGTCATGCCGAACGTCTCAAGGAATTATCATCCAAGGTAAGTGATCTGAAATGGACTGAAGACAAGGATATTGGCAGCACCGAGTTACTAACACTGGTCGCCGAACAGGTAGTGGATTACACCATCGCCGATTCCAATGAAGTCACTGTCAATCGACTCTATCACCCTTCACTGCAGGTTGCCTTTGATGTCTCGGAGAAACAGAATCTGGCCTGGGCGATGCCCAAGGGTAAAGACCTGTCACTCTATACTGCCGCCAATGATTTTATCAACGAGCTAAAGGAGAGCGGCGAACTCAACCGGATCATTCGTCGTCATTACTCCCACCTGCGGAACTACGATTATGCCGGCACCACACACTTTATAAGTCAGGTGCGACAGCGACTACCACGCTATCACTCGATTTTTGAAGATACCGCCGAGCGGTATGATCTGGACTGGCGTCTACTGGCCGCAACGGCCTATCAGGAATCGCACTGGAATCCACGAGCCGTATCACCGACAGGGGTACGCGGGATTATGATGCTGACCAGGGCGACGGCGGAATACCTTGGTGTACTACAACGTACCAATGCAGAGCAGAGTATCGATGGTGGTGGTCGTTATCTTCGCAAACTTATCGACAAGTTGCCTAAACACATCAAAGAACCCGATCGTACCTGGCTGGCGCTGGCAGCATATAATATCGGTTATGGCCACGTGCAGGATGCACGAATGATAACGGCACTGCGCGGAGGTAACCCGGACAAGTGGATCGAGGTCAAAGATAATCTGCCGTTACTGCGAAAGCGAAAATGGTATAAGCAAACACGTTATGGATATGCCCGGGGTAAGGAACCTGTGCGTTACGTGGAAAACATCCGCAGCTATTACAGTATTTTGAACTGGCAAATGACCAACAGCCAACAGTACCAACAGAAGCCGTTACTCGCCCTCAACTCCGATGTGCTCTGATTGAGCTGACTTTTGCTGTTGGCGGCGCAGCTGAAAAAAGGCAGATAATAAATCACTACACTCTCCGGCTAAAACTCCTGCGGTAACCGCCACCTGATGGTTAAGCCGCTCACCCGGCAGTATGTTGAAGACACTCCCTGCCGCCCCTCCTTTTGGATCTCTTGCGGCATACACCAGCCGTTTCACACGCGCGTGGATTATTGCACCGGCACACATACTACAGGGTTCCAGGGTGACATATAACGTGGTGTTTAATAGCCGGTAATTGTGAAGTTTGGCAGCCGCAGAGCGCAAGGCCATTATCTCGGCATGCGCCGTTGGATCATTTGAACCAATAGGTCGGTTCCAGCCCTCACCGATGACCTGTTCGTCTTTGACGATGACAGCACCCACTGGTACCTCACCCTCGTCTGCCGCGCGTTGGGCCAGCGCGATGGCATGCTGAATCCAGAACTGGTCCAGGGCCTCCTGTTCCATTTGCTCACTGTTTTGCGTTTTAATTGTCATAACATCAGAATATATAACAAGGTCTCTCGACTGCATAGCGCCACCGATCACCTGCCATCATAACGGCACAGAGAACACGCAGCCCGGTGGTGAATAAGGTTTTGAAAAGAGACTGCGGGACACCGCAGACCTTACGCCTCCAGCAGTCAATAATATCCGTATCAAAAAATTCGTACTGGCTTGCCAATCACGTCACCCTGAGCGTAATTCACACCCAGTGTCTGCAATTTAGTCAGAATTTCCTTATTCTCGGTGTGTTCAGCAATGGTCTTCATATCCATCAGATGGCCAATTTCATTGATGGATTTTACCATTGCCAGGTGGATGGGATCTTCCATGATATCCTTGACGAGCAAACCCGATATCTTCAGGTACTCCACCGGTAGTGACTTCAGATAACCGAAGGAAGATAAGCCGGTGCCAAAGTTATCAATGGCAAAACGACAACCCAGTTCCTTAAGCCGATGTATAAATTTATTTGCATTGGCAAGGTTGCTGATCACGGAGGTTTCCGTTAGCTCGAAACAGATTTTCTCCGGCGGGACTCTGTGCTGACGTAGCGCGTCAAGGGTGAAGTTTAAAAAGTCTTCGTCGCCCAACGCCGTTCCCGACAGATTAATAGTAAACAGGGAACTCGCTTCAGCTTGCTGCGGGTGACTACCAAGCCATTCAAGTACGGCATTGACGACCCATCGATCCAGCTGAATCGAAAGATGGTAGCGCTCAGCGGCTCTAAGGAATGTGTCAGGCAGGATGATTTTCCCGTCATCGTCTTCCAGACGCAGCAGGAATTCAAACATTGGGTTGACGTTGTCCGCGGTATCAATGGCAATTATTGGTTGATAATCGAGATGGAAACGATTCTCCTCCAGGGCCCGGTTGAGCTTCACGACCCAACGCATATCCCCTCGACGGACTGTCATCACCGCATCCTGCTCGTGATATATATGAATGCGATTACGCCCTTCTTCCTTTGCCGTATAACAGGCCGCATCCGCTTCCTTTAATGCCTCGGTCATATTACCTGTGTCTTCGGTAATGGCGACGACACCAATGCATACTCCCACGGAATACACCTTGTTTTCCCACAGGAAGCGATAATCAGCGATGGCATCACGGACGCCATTGGCGACACGTTTTGCTTCCTCCATGTCGCAGTGTTCCATTAACAGACCAAATTCATCCCCCCCCAAACGGGCAATCGTATCTCGTTTCCTGACGTGTTCCGCTAACACCCCGGCGATCTGTTGCAACAATTCATCACCGGCCAGGTGTCCACAGCTATCATTAATCAATTTGAACTGATCAAGGTCGAGATAGCATAGCGCATGTTGTGCGTTGCTGTTGATAGTACTCTCTACCACACGAGACAGACGATGCTCAAATTCCCGCCGATTGACGAGCCCGGTCAGAGGGTCGTGCCGGGCAAGATGTTCCAATTCACTGGATAGCGCATGGGCCTCGGTCATGTCTCTCAACGCCACCACGGCACCTGTCACCTGCCCATTCTCGATAAGCGGCTCCGCTGTAAAAAAGGCCGAAAACGAGGTACCGTCCTTGCGCCAGACGACATCGTGATCACCGTGGTATGCCGTCCCCTGTGTGAGACACTCGTACAGAACACACTTCTCCCAGGGATACGGCGTGCCATCGACCAGGCTATGGTGAATCAGATCATGTACCCGTTTACCGGATAGCTCCGCCTCCGTGTAGCCCAGTAATTCTGTAAATTTCGGATTGATGAAGGTACTGTGTCCTTGCTTGTCCACACCGTATATCGCCTCTCCCGTCGAGGCCAACAGGAGTTGCAGGTAATTTTTGGTTCTCTGCAGGACCTGTTGCGACTGGTTGCGTTCGGTAATATCAATAAAGGTCACGACGACCCCTTCGATCTCATTGTCCTCCGTCCGGTAGGGTAGGACACGCTGGAGATAACAGCGACCCTGATCGAGTCTGATCTCCTTTTCAATCGAGGCGAGCGTACGCAGTACCTCATCCGCGTCGGCCTGCAAGGTTGAATCGTGGACCCGGTGCGAAATGTCGCCAATCGGTCGGCCGATATCTGACGTGATCAGATTGAATATACGGCTAATCGCCGGTGTAAAGCGCTTGATACGTAATTGCGTATCCAGAAACAGGGTGGCAATATCCGTGCTGGTCAGCAGGTTGGCCTGATCATTATTCAACACTCTCAGCTCGTCCACCTTGTCCTGTAGCTGATTATTGACTGTCGCCAACTCTTCATTAAGTGATTGTAATTCCTCTTTGGAGGTCTCCAGCTCTTCATTCGTCGATTGCAGTTCCTCATTCATGGAGAGGACTTCTTCATTATAACTTTTCAGTTCCTCATTCGACGTCTCCAGTTCTATGATCGTACCCTGCAGTTCCGCCCTGGTCGACTGCAACTCCGATTCCAACTGGTTCAGAAAAATTTCGTCGCTAATCCCCTCGCCCTTACTCCGCTCGTGAGCTAATGGCGTTGTTTCCTCGACCTCGGCAAAGGTCGCCAGCAACAAACCTGATGCCTCGCGTGGCGCACTAACCGGCAAGACAGTCAATGATATGGGGTAGTATGTGCCGCCGCGCTTTACCCGCGCCTTCATCGTGACTTGCTGCTCATGCTGGAGTGTCATTTTCACCGCATTTCGCAACGCGCCGCGTAAGCCTTCACGGATCATGCTCATCAGATCCTGTGTCATGTCACCCGTATTCAATTCCAGGTAGGCCCCTGACAAGCCATGTAGATAGAGTATTTCAAACTTGCGATTGAACAGTACCGCAAAGGGGGCATAGTATTGCAATAACAACTGCTGGGTAATGTTGCCGAAATTGACGGCCTTCGCCAGGGATTGTGTGCTTTGACGCCCCACCAGGATCTGTCTTGCCCTCCCGCTACTCACCGGGAAATCAACCTTATCCCGCCGCGTTGGACCGATGCGCTGATACAGTCGCAATTTTTTAGAGACCGGTTTAAACAGATCCTCCTGCTGACCGATCGTCTCGGAGGCGCCCAGAAAAAGATAACCACCTTCGTTAAGCACATAATGGAATAACGAAATCACCTTCTTTTGCACGTCCGGCACAATATAGATCAACAGATTGCGACAGCTGATCAAATCCAGTTTTGAAAACGGTGGATCACTGATCAGGTTCTGTGCCGCGAACACGACACAATCGCGTACCTGCTTGGTAATTTCATAGTTAGTCTGATCGACTTTTCTGAAAAACTGTCGTAAACGCTCTGGCGAGATGTCGGCGGCAACATTTTCGGGGTAAATACCAGTCCGCGCAGTTGCCAGCGATGCCTCATCAATGTCCGAGGCAAAGATCTGAACTGGGCATTGCTTTTGCTGCGCCTGAATCTGTTCGAGGAGGAGGATTGCTATCGAATAGGCCTCTTCCCCTGATGAACAACCGGGAACCCAGATGCGTATCGGTGTACCTGGTGCCTTATCGTGTACCAGCTTACGGATGACTTCCTGCTCGAGAAGCTGGAAGGCCTCCGGCTCCCGAAAAAAATCAGTTACCCCAATCAGCAGGTCATTACACAAAAGCCCAATCTCGCGTTCATCCTCTCGCAGGAACTGTAGATAGTCCCCGGCTTCCTCAATGTGATTAAGCCCCATGCGTCGTTTGATACGGCGGATTAAGGTGCCCGTTTTATAATAGTGAAAATCGTATTTACTACGTTCACGCAGCACTGCCAGAATCAGTTCCAGCAGATCCGGTACGTTATCACCGATCATCTCCGGGTTGCTTGATTCGCTTGTATGTTGCTGATAACGGATCAGGGCAGACGGCATTTCCTCCACCGGCAGCACATAGTCGACCAGACCTGTATCAATGGCGCTGCGAGGCATACCATCGAACTGCGCGGTCTCCGGAGTCTGGGCCATGACAATCCCACCATGGCCCTTAATGGCCTTGAGCCCGAGGGTGCCATCACGACCGGTGCCAGACAGTATAATACAGAGGGCCTCTGCCTGTCGGTCCTCTGCCAGGGAACGGAGGAAAAAATCAATCGGCAGTCGCAGGCCGTGTTGCGGTTCCCGAACACTCAGGTGCAGGACACCATCACGTATGCTCAGGTTCTTATTCGGCGGAATGACATAGACATGATTGGCCTCGACGGTAATCCGGTCTTCCACCTGTGCGACCTTCATCGACGTAAGTTTGGCCAGAATATCCGCCGTCAGGCTTTCATGTATCGGGTCGAGATGCTGTACCAAAACGAAGGCCATACCACTGTCGGCAGGCATAGCGGTAAAAAAACGTTTAAAGGCATCCAGCCCACCGGCGGAAGCACCGATTCCAATGACAGGAAAATCGAGCAGTGTCGTTAACTCGCGCGAGGGCGGTGCAGATTTTCCAGCAAGGCGTTTTTTGGTACCAGGCTTTAGTGGCATAGCGTTACACCTCGATACCCCTGACGCAAGATATTACGTCAATAAAATAATGGAATTACTTGTTGAACAGTGATTACCAAGTACCACAGTACACTATATCTATCGAACTATGCAGGGTCAATTGTGTTATCCATTATCTGAATTTAATTCGTCGACAGGCCGCCGCCTTCACTGACAATTCTGGTTGGCGTCATACCCGGTCCGCATGTGTGTCAATGGCAAACCATCTCCACCTCGTGTCGCTGCTCGTGATGGCAAAGACAATCACCAGGAGACATTGTCCCATACGGTCACTGTGCATCGGCATTGTACGCAACACCATTCAATCCGCGCACGATAACGCCGACATCCGCTGTTATTCCAAACCCAGCACCACCTCTACAACATGTTCCTGATGGTCGTCGGTGAGCGGGATCCGCCCTGCGGTGCCGTTATCATGAACATCAATACCATCCACCAACAGACGGCTTACACGATTCGAGTTATCAGCCGCGCGTCTGATATTGATGTGGTAGACCGTCTCACGAAAACGATAGTGAATCTTGTAAGAATCCCAATGGTCTGGAATACAGGGGGCAATGCACAAATGGTCAACGTCGAGTTGCAGTCCCAATAGTGTTTCAATACTCAGGCGGTACATCCAGCCTGCCGCACCGGTGTACCAGGTCCAGCCACCACGACCAGTATGGGGGGCGGCTGCGTAAATATCGGCACACATAACATACGGTTCGACCTTGTAGCGTTCGATCTGACCCGGCGTACTGCCATGCTGGATCGGATTGAGCATGGCAAACATCTCCCAGGCGCGTTCCGTGTCACCCAGCATGGCAAACGCCATACTGGTCCAGATCGCGGCATGAGTATATTGACCACCGTTTTCGCGCACACCGGGGATGTAGCCTTTGATATAGCCGGGTTCGAGGTTTGATTTATCAAACGGTGGGGCGAGTAGCTGGATGAGTTGTGCATCGCGTCGCACCAGGTGCTCGTCGACGGCCCGCATCGCCTGACGGGCACGCACAGGATCGCCACCACCCGAAATCACCGCCCAGCTCTGACTAATGGCATCAATCCGGCATTCCTCATTCTCGGCTGAACCCAGTGGCGTCCCATCATCAAACCAGGCACGTCGATACCAGTCGCCGTCCCAGGCATTGGCCTCGATATGATTACGCAATAAGGCCGCCTGCTCTGTGCAGATTTCGACAAGCTCCGTATCGTGTCGGGCCAGTGCCAGGCCGGTAAACTGCTGCAAGGTATGGTAGAGGAACCATGCCAGCCAGACGCTTTCACCCTTGCCCGCATGCCCGACGAGATTCATGCCATCGTTCCAGTCACCACAGCCCATTAATGGCAACTGATGTTCGCCAAAACGCAGCCCATGCTTGATAGCACGTACGCAGTGTTCATAGAGACTGGCCGCTCCCGGTGAACGTTGCGGCAGATCGTAGTAAGCCTCCTCTTCCGGGTTCAGCTCGCGGCCTTCCAGGAAGTGTGCCGACTCGTCGAGTACGCCGGTATCGCCAGTCACTTGCACGTAACGACAGGTGGCATAGGCTAACCACAAATAGTCATCGGAAAAATGTGTCCGCACCCCCTGACCGTTAGGCGGGTGCCACCAGTGTTGTACATCCCCCTTCAGGAACTGGTGTCCGGCGCATCGCAGCAACTGTTCTCGGGCCAGCCATGGCGTGGCATGAAGCAACGCCATGGTGTCCTGTAATTGATCGCGGAAACCATAGGCACCACCGGACTGATAATAACCACTGCGACCCCAGAGTCGGCAGGAGAGTGTCTGATAGACCAGCCAGCCGTTGGTCAGTACATCCAGTGCCGGGTCGGGGGTTTCCACATTCACCGCACCCAGAGTGTGATTCCAGTATTCCCACACACCTTCCAATGCCTGACGTGCACCAGCCCGCCCAGCGAAGCGCTGTACAAAATGCCGCGCCTCGTCACTATCGCCAGCGGCGCCAAAGATGAAGACGATCTCGCGTTCCTCGCCGTCGGCCAGTTCAAGCGGCGCCTGTATCGCGGCACAGGGGTCCAGCCCTGCCCCGGTCTTACCTGACAGTCGTGTGCGGCGCATTGCTGCCGGAGTGGCGAGTGAGCCGTTACGACCAATGAACTCAATACGATTGCCAGTGACTGAACCCGGCGGGTCACGAGACTGCTTATTACTCACATGGGCAAAGACGACCCGGTTGGCGCATTCACGTCCGTAGGCATTGCGGGCAAACAACGCACCGCTGTGGGGATCGGTTTCGGTCACGATGTGCATCAAATTTGTATGACGCCACTCACCGAGCACCAGCTCCCAGTAGCCGCTCAGTGACAACTGACGTGAACGTCCCGAGTCATTGCGCAACTTGACGACAAAAAACTTCACCGGCGCGTCCATGGCGACGTAGGTAAACATCTCCGAGGCGATACCGGCCTGAAAATGCTCAAATACACTGTAACCAAAACCGTGCCGGCAGACATAACCGGATGGACTCGACTGTGGCATGGCCCCAGGCAACGGTGTCGGCGACCAGAATTCCCCCGTCTGATCATCCCGGATATAGAGGGCCTCACCGCTGCTGTCGCTCAACGGGTCGTTGTGCCAGGGAGTAAGTCGGAACTCGTGTGCATTCCCCACCCAGGTATAGGCGCTGCCACTTTCGCTGACAACGGTGCCAATATGCGGGCTGGCAATGACATTGACCCACGGTGCCGGTGTCGTCTGCCCCGGCTCAAGCATGACGACATACTCATGCCCGTCGGGTGTGAAGCCACCCAGACCATTACAAAAAATACGTTCCCGTGTCGACAATGCCTGCTGCTTCTCGGGCGACGCGAGATCCGCTCCTGGCGGTAAGCTGCCTGGCAGACGCTCTAGCGGTACGCGACGTTGTACCTGTTCCGCCAGGGTCTCTGCCGTATCGGTCAACACAACCCGGGCGACCGTCTGAAACAGGACGCGATCCTCCTCGGACAGTTCTTCGGAACGGCGTACAAAGACGCCGCCAGGTTTGTCGACCATGTGCGCCTCGGGACCGCTGTTGATCATGCCCATGATCTGATCCTGCAGTACCGCCCGATAACCTGAGAAATCCTCGTTGACGATGAGCAGATCGGTAATCAACCCTTTCATGCGCCAGTAGGCATGGGCCTGCAATACCTGTCTTGCCAGTTCAATGCGGCCAAGATCTCCGATACGTAACAGGATGATAGGCAGATCGCCCGAGATGGCAAAACGCCATAGACCGGGCTGGCCCAGCTGATTACGGGCAATAACACTAGGCGCGGCACGGCGTAGCACATTACTGTAGATCACCGAGCTCGCCAGGCGACCATAGACCTGGGCATCGGCTTCACTGGCGTTGAGATGTCGCAGCACCTCCTGACTCTGAAACCAGGCCATCTCAAAGGCGCGTTCAACGAAGTGGCGGTCACAGTATTTTTCAATCAGTGCCAACGCCGCCTCGCGCGTTTCAACCACACCGGTAATGAATTGCAGGCTCGCCGTCTCATCGCCTGACAGGCTTAGTGTGCTGCGGATCGCCGCGATGGGGTCGAGTACCGGACCCGCTGTGTTAGACAGGTGAATCGTCGACTGCTCCGATAATCGGGTGTCTTCTACAGGGCTGTGCAGCGCGACCGGGTTGGCCGCGCTGCGACCCCGACCAATAAATTTTGCCCGGTCCGTCTCGTATGATAGCGTGTCGAGCCGCGCATCCGGGGCGGCCAACAGGTGAAACATCCACGGCACCTGTTCCCCCGGTGTGCGCGGTCGTCGGGTACAGAGGATCGCCTGCTGCACAGGCAGGATTTCCGTCTGGACGAACAGATTGCTGAAGGCCCGATGCGCCAGGTCGGCATTCTGGGGGGCTAACACCACTTCCATATAACTGGTCAGTTCAATACGACGCGTCCCCGCCGACTGATTGGTCAGGGTGAGGCGGCGAATCTCGACGTCGTCTTCCGGTGACACGCTGACCTCGGTATGCGTTTCGATAGCCTCATCACGACGCCGGTATTCCGCCCGCGCCTGGACGAAGATCGCCTCATAGTGATCAGCCTTGCGTCGCGTCGGTTGGTAGGTATTCGACCAGTAGCGCCCGGTGTCGCCATCGCGCAGGTAAATGAAAGCACCCCAGTGATCGCAGGTAACATCCTCGCGCCAACGACTGACGGCTAGGTCAAGCCAACGGCTATAACCACCACCGGTATGGGTCGCCATGACATGGTAGCGGCCATTGGACAACAGGTGAACTTCCGGCGTTGGGGTGTTCAGATCGGTGAACACACGCATGATCGCACCCGCATCCTCGGTGGGAGGCCGCGCCGCGGCACTGACCTCGGCCGCATGCGGGTGCAAGGTCGCACCTTTTTTCGGTACCCGCTCCTGGAGCAACAATTGTGTTGCCTGGGCAAAGGGGTCAGACATAAATCGTCGCTGCATCGGCCGACCGAGCAATACATGAGTCAGTGACAGCAGGCTCATGCCTTGATGGTGTGCCATAAAACTACGCACGATGGCGTGATTTTTACCCCGCGGCACGCGCGATGGTGTGTAATCGATAGCCTCATAAAAACCATACGCACCGAGGAAACCCGCCGTCGCGAGCCGCTGCAAATTGCGACAGGCCGCCAGTGGCATCACCATCAGTGCCAGCGCACTGGCGTAAGGTGCGATTACCAGGTCGTCACCCAGACCGCGTTTGAAACCCAGCCCCGGTACACCAAAGGCCCGATATTGGTAGACCTGGTGCATATCGGTAGCGTTATAACCGGACTCGGAAATTCCCCAGGGCACGGCACGTTGCTGGCCATATTCGATCTGACGCGCAACGGCGGCTTTGCAGGTCTGATCTAATAAGGTGTTATCAAAACTGGGCATGACTAACAGCGGCATAAGGTACTCGAACATCGAACCGCTCCATGAGATCAGGCTAATGTCGCCACCATGACTGGTGAGCAGTCGACCGAGTGCAAACCAGTGTTTCTGTGGCACCTGACCCTGCGCGATAAGCAGAAAACTGGCCAGACGCGCCTCGGAGGCCAGCAGGTCATAACAGGTCGGATCGCGACGGCGTTCACCGACATCGTATCCAATGGCCAGCAAACTACACGAGGTATCATAGAGAAAGTCAAAATCCATCTGCGCCAGTTCGCGGCTGCGATCGATCAAATCATCGATCACTCTGAGTCTCTCCACCGCAGTTTTATAATGCGTTCCCGTGCCTGCCGCGGCAGCGCTATTGGCATCTGCCCTGGCCAGTTCCACCAGTGTCGGGATATTGCTGAAGTAGCCTGGCTCAGGCACCAGTAGACGAAGCTCATTACACAGTGCACTGGATTGCTGCTCAAAGGCCTGCGCCCAGTAATACAGCTCGCCATCGATATCAAGCTCAGCAGGCAGCCATGACACCAGGTTCACGCTTAGGCGATGAATCGCCTGCAGCAAATGTTCGATATCGATCAGTGCTTGTGCATTTGTGGTGGGGACAGGTGGTGCGCGTGCGATTAATGTGTTTTGCAGTTGCTTGATCCTTTGCGCAAGATCCGGTGTAGGTACAGCAGGCACATGCTCGGCCAGTACCTGCAAGGTGTCTTGCAGTCCCTGCAACATATTTGCTGGCAGCACCGGTTGATCTTTCAGTTCCAGTAAGCCCGCCTGCAGAGTTAGCAGGCTACCCGCCAGATTACCGCTGTCTACCGAAGAGATGTATTGCGGGTGGAGTGGTTGTAGTGTCTGTGTGTCGTACCAGTTATAAAAATGTCCACGGTAGCGTTCCAGCCTTTCCATTGTCGCCAGTGTATTCTCGGTACGTTGCAAAAATTCTCCCGCACAAAGGTAACCGAAATCATACGCCGCCTGATTCGCCAGCAGCGCCATACCAATATTGGTTGGCGAGGTGCGCGATGCAAGGGCGGGGATCGGATATTCCTGAAAGTTATCGGGTGGTAACCAATTGTCCTGTGGTCCAACGAACGCCGCGAAAAAACGCCAGGTGCGCCGGGCCGTTGTCCGCAAGAAGGTCTGTTGTGCCGCGTTCAGATCAGGCGCCGGAGAGACCAGTGGCAAGCTAATCCACCATGCAACGACGGGCGACACCAGCCACAGAAATAAGACCGGCGCATAGAACAACCATTCCGTTGGATGGCGTTGCCACACACCCACCGCCAGCGCGAGCGCTACGCAAGGTGCGACCCACATCTCGCCGAAAAAATCGATCAGCGTACGGCGCGCGTTGCGACGCGTATAAGATCGCATGTGCCAGTGCAGCAGACCGCGATGCGTAAATAGCATGCGTAAGCCCGAGCGCAGGATCGCATCGAGGCAGATAAACGAATCGTAGGGTAAAAGGACGAAGCTCAGCAAGGCGATCAGCATTGAGCGGCCCACGGTTTTCCCGGTCAGGATCAGGTGTACCTGCCAATCACGTTCTTCAGGCCGACGCACGAGTTCGATCACGGTGGACAGTGTGGGGGGACTATGCCGACGACCAGCAGGGTCCAGAACCACGCGGCTGCCGGGCCGAATAGCCAGCCACCGGCCAGCAGGGCCAGTAGCGCCGGAGATACCAGACTGCGGCGCAGGTTGTCGATAATTTTCCAAAGCGACAGAACAGAGAGCGGGTTCGCTTGTCGCTTCGCCACTGATCCCTTTACTCTACTTACGCCTGCCGAACTGGCTGGTCCGGGCACGCGCGGTAATAACCAGCCAAGCAATTGCCAGTCGCCACGAATCCAGCGATGGCGACGACTGGCCTCAATGACATAACTCGCCGGGTGTTCTTCGATAAGGTCGACATCGGTCACCAGTGCCGAACGGGCATAACCGCTTTCCAGCAAATCGTGACTAAGTATGAGGTTCTCTGGAAAGCGTCCGTCGACGGCCTGACGAAAGGCATCGACATCGTAAATCCCCTTGCCGATGAACGAGCCCTCGCCAAAAATATCCTGGTAGACATCCGAGACCTCGCGCGTGTAGGGATCGATGCCCGTCTCTCCGGCAAACAATTTACTAAAGCGGGATCGGCTGGCACTGGTCAGACTGATCGACGCACGTGGCTGCAGGATCGCGTAGCCTTCTACGACGCGGCCCTTGTTGGCATCGAATACCGGCCGATTGAGCGGGTGTGCCATATTGCCGATTAGCGTGCGGGCCGCATCACGCGGCAGTTGCGTATCGGTATCCAGGGTAATGACATACTGGATGGTGCCGAGAATGGACAGGTCGCCGACGATGTCCGAGAATGCCGTCTGTGCCTCTCCCCTGAGTCGGGCATTGAACTGTTCCAGCTTGCCGCGCTTGCGTTCATAACCCATCCATACCTGTTCGCAGGGATTCCATAGCCGGGCTCGATGAAACAGATAGAAGATGCACGGACGGTCGTCGCGGTAAGTCTCATTGAGTACCTCAATCGCGGCACGCGCGTGGGCGAGCAACACATCATCCTCCGGCAAGGTTTGCTCGGCGGCATCATGGAAATCCGTCAGCAAGGCGAAGTAAAGATTGGCATCACGATTGCCGAGATAGCGTATCTCCAGAGCTTCGAGCAGATTATCGATATCCGCCAGACTACTGAGCATGGTGGGGACAATCACCATCGTGCGATGAATATCGGGGATGCCCTGTGAAAAATCCAGCCGTGGTAGTACCCGCGGGGGTAAGACCAGCGTGACGAACAGATTGACCAGCGGCACCGCCAGCGCCGAGGCCGCAATAATGCCGGTAACCATAAAATATCCGCTACGCCAATCCGTCGTTGCAAAGCCGCCGAAGGCTAACAGCAGCACGACCCAGGTTAACAACCCGCTGAGAAACAATATCGGCCCGAGGTAAAGGTGTAAACGAAAACGTTGACACGCCCGAACGACTCGCTTGTTCCACACGGGATGACAGCCAAGGGCATGCTCCAGACTCTGCCGTCCGTCGTCAATCAGGTAGTATCCGACATGCGCGCGACGATCGTTGCTGTTCGTTTGATCTGCCACCGCCAGCGCCAGCACAATGGCCTCGCGAGCCACCGCCAACTCACAACACGAACTCGCCTTCGCCACATCTTCAATCACATGCCGGTAGCGATCGCGGCTGGCGAAATCCTGACGGGCATACATCCCTGCCGGATCTTCACGCAAGACCTGTTCGACAACACTCAATGACTCGACATAATTCCGCCAGTCCATAATTCCGATAAAGCGTAGACTACTAATACTATTGGCAATGGAAATCTGATTGGTAGCCGCCATGCGGTCGGCAGCGGCCGATAACTGCGTCGCCGTGACGCCCTGATCGAGCAGTTGTTGCTCGACCCAGGTTTGCACGAATGCCAGTGCAGAACCCTGAGCCTGGAGCCGGTCGTAAAATTCCTCAACAAACGCTGCCGTCAGTGGGACATCGGCATTGGCAAACTCGGCGAGTAAATGGATCAGTTGTCTTGGATCTTTCTCGGCCGTCGCCAACATACGGTCTGCCCAGATAATGGCTGTATTCCGCTCTTCGCGTCGCAGCGCAATACGCAAGCCAACACGCCGCAGGTTTTCCAGCAGCGCCAGTTGGAGCATGATCGGAAACGCCCACAATTCGCCCAGTTCTAAGGCTTCAATACTCTGATAGGCGGCAATAAACGGACTGGTGTTCTGGCTATCGACACGACCATCCATGTGGGAGATTAATTCCAATGCCAGTTCATAGATGCGGGGGAAACCAGCCGACAGGCCATTTAGCAGCTGTGGTAACTGCCGACTGTAGCCGTGTGGTAAATGACGGCGTGCCAGGCTGATCTGCTGTTCGATCAGATAGAAATTATCCAGCAACCAGGCCTCCGCCGGGGCGACCCGCTGTCCCGAAGTCGCTACCGTGGTCACAAGGTCATAGGCAGCGATCAAAACAGCTTCATTATCCGCCAGACGAGGTAACAACTTGTCCGGCCCCGGATGCGGGTCAATAGCATGCTGACCGGCCAACGTCACCGCGTGGCGCTTCAATTGCTCGATGCTGAAAAGCTCCGAGCGCAACAGCGCCGTATCCTGATCGTCACGCGGCATTTTCCGCGCGCGCGAAGAAAATCCAAATTCCTTGTTTATAGCGCCTTCTCCTTGTCCTGAATCCGGACGGCCATTAACTCGACACCAACCGCTTGACCGGTGCCTGTGCAAAACGATGCTGATGCACCCTCAGGTCAACGAGCCGTTACCCACCGAACACCCTTTGCTTTCCTGAGTCTAGCAGGTGCATCCATCCCCGTGTCGCACGACTCAATAGACTATCAATAACAGCTGCCCATATATATAGGAGTCATCAGTAGAATTACCCCTGTGACGATAAGACCGAATTTTGGTTTCACGGGATATGTGCTCCTTTACTAGAGGGAATACGGTAATATCATGTCAGGGCGGCCACGCACCGTATTATTCGTCGTCGGGTGGCTGGTAGTGTAACGCCGTTTGCCGCACATAGGACGATTGGATGTTAAACCGTGTGAAGTGGCCGAGAGCCACGACCTGTCTGCGAACAACTCGTCAAGCGCGAATGGTCATTGACGACCTCCCGGCACAACACTGGTAAAGTATTCCACTAGCAGCCCGTTCGAATCCTCCTTTGACGTAATCCGACACTGAAGCTTCCCTACATGGGGCCGCCTGGATCGTCATGGGCTATTACACATGATGTACAAGCAGCAATCTGTACCGGAAAAGAATGGCAATGACTCAGCGGCTTTGATGATCAAACCTGGAGCATCACAGGAGAGAAGTGAAAAGCTGGTATCGATGTCATAAAAGTCGATCAGGTCGCCACTTAATACCTCTGGCTAAACACCGGATTTGACAAAAACACCACAGCGAAGTTTACAAGGTTATGGCAGTAACCCGCCCCTGCCAGATGGGACGTTACTTACGACAAGCCCAGACCGAAGGCCACAGAACAATAACAACGGACATCGTCAAACGTCGCTTGACACGCTATGAAATTTTTAATAGATTCATTTGGATTGCGTTTCCGCTATACGGCCTGGGAGTAGCGTGTTGACTATGAAAACACATAAATTGTTTCAATTTCTATTCGGGATTTTATTTATCATCGCCGCCTCGGCATCCACCGCCTACGCTAATGATGACATTACCAACCAGCTCAACAACTATTCTCTCGCCCTCAAAAAACAACCAAAAAGTGTCTCAACTTTAATTAAACGCGGCGACCTCTATTTTAAACTTCATGAATTCGATATGGCTATCTCTGATTATAGTGAAGCCATCAAACTGGACCCGCATGCTGATATGGCGTACTTTGGGCGCGGTTTAGCATTGGGTCGCAGTGGCTATATTCACAAGGGCATCCAGGACCTGACTGTTTACATCAAACGACACCCTAAAGACTCTCACGCCTATACTAAACGCGGAGTTCGACATTTATGGCTGAAAGAGTTTAGCAAAGCCGAGCAAGATTTATCAAAGGCCATTGCTCTGGATCCCAGGAATGCTGAAGCACATGATGATCTTGGAGTCATACTCGCGCGACGTAAAGATTATGCCCAGGCGATAAAAAATTTTACGGCAACCGTCACAATCGATCCAACCTACGCCAAAGGCTGGCATAACCTCTCCATGGTGCATTATATCGTTGGCCAGGACATATTGGCCTTAAATGCCATCAATCACTCCTTACATTTAACCCCTGAGGCAAAAAATTCGCTGCTTTTAAAAGCTAAGATTCTACATGCCCTTGGGCAAACAGAAGAAGCAAAAAAGATAGAGGATGATGCTGACTTTCTTCCTGGTGGTAACTGGTCTGAACGGGTCTCAGTTCAATAACGGCAATTAGAATAACGCAAATAGTCTGAAGATTTTCAACTTCTTTTGAAATTTGCCTAACGATGTTACCCACAATGAGCGGCGCTCCTCTATACCTCAAGGTAGGCATACGCCAGGATCATGACGTATTCACGCACTGTCCCGCTACATAGCAGTGAGACGTCAACTTAAGCAAAATGCGTCTGGCACCTGCGTGCACTTTTACAAGCAGAGACCGTAAGGTGCCTGTGGCCCGAATAGAAGACCCAACGACCTGTTACTTTATAAGTACAGGCAAATACGCTAATAGAATCGAAGACTAATCATGCTGGGTGGTTTATTATCGCCTAAGGTTAAATGGATAAGCGGTTCTAAACGCACATCTCATTCGTAAATGAATATGACATTCAACCTCAGGCGGCTATCGCCCGTTGAACAGCAGGCCGTGCCAATAATCGGTCAGCCCATTTCAACAGATGAGGGAAGCCACCCGCCTCCTCCAGTAGTGCACGTCGTATACGAACTGGTGGCAGCAATGCAAAATCGGCAACCGAAAGCTCACCTGCCAAATAGTCACTCTCACTTTCCGCAAGATGCGCTTCGACTGTACGCAGAAGTCCAATAAACTGATTCTCCAAAAACAAACGTCCCTGATCACTCAAATCAGGCACATTCCGATTCATATAAAGAATCTGTGCATTGGCAGGGCCAACATCGGCGGCTGCGACCATTAACCATTCCATCATTTTCAATTCAAGTAGTTTAGAAGAGGGGATAAATTTTCCGACTTTATTTGCCAGATAAAGCATAATGACTGCAGACTGACTCATTCGTATTGGGCTTCCCTCAGGTCCCTCGGCATCCTCTATCACAGGCACCAGACCAAAGGGGTTAATTTTCAAGAAGTCGGGGGTCTTCTGCTCGCCATTCATCAAGTTAAGCTTATTGGCTTTATAAGGCAGGCCACATTCCTCCAGCATCATCACTACACGTAAGCTATTGCCTGATTCGGCGTAGTAGAGTTCAATCATTAACTTACCCCTTGGGTTATTGTATTGTAGTTGTCACGGGTTTGTTCCCGATAGCACTTGAATAGCGTACTAACCGCCATATCGGCATCCAGGAATGCACGGAACCGGCTCTTGGGCGACGGCGCATAATACGTGAAATATCGGCTGCCCTCGGTCAATGGCCCCAATACAGAAATATTCACTTCTGCAGTACCATGTCTATTTAGTGGATGAGCATGTGGATCCACATCGATGCCGGCACCTTTAATACTCTTCTTGCTCGGGCGGATTCGCCCTTCTTCCAGCAATTGCAATAAAAGTGGTGATTGCGATTTATCGACTGTTGGTGAACCAAGGAACCCAATAACAATGGACTCCACCTTCTTGCTTACTGGCTGTTGCAACGAAGTGCTTGAAATATGCCAGCCTGATTCATCGGAACTGTATTGCAGCTCTGGAGACGGGCCAAACGGTACATCAACGATCCCAGCCTTTATCAGAGCTAACAGCTCCATACCTCGCTGGATAGGCGGCCCTACAACAACGCGATTGATCATCGGTGCAATGACATTGTTGAAGTCATCACGTGAAGCATGCGTCAAGCCATCAAATTCAACGGCAACACGTATGGTATCGCGCAAGACTCTAAGTAATTCAATGGCAGCTTTAAACGGACTTTGTTCTTCACCTTTGATCGATTCCTGGACATCTCGATTGAGGAAACTACAAAAAGATTGCTGATATTCCTCTGACGTCGCAAACGTCGGATCTGTCGAACCATACAAGAGGCTTTTTGGATCGAATGGCCCAAAACGCTTGCGATAGGGTAACAGGCTCTCCTCTAGCCTGCCCTTCCACCAGGCATCCGCCAGTGGCGCGGCAAGCGCTTCGAGTGTGCCACCATCGGCGAGTTGAATATGCCTGCAGTAGAACAGGATACTCATCTCGGCGAACAGTAGTGGCTGTACATCCCCCCTGAAATCAAGTTTTCCATTTCCTGCCGCACGGGCTTTCTTAATGGCATCAATACTGAATATTATCGGACGATATTCGCCACTGGTGTCCAGGCTTGAGCTTGGCCGGCAAAAAAACGGTAACCCGTTACGGGAGTAAAGGTGAATACGCGGTTCCAGACCACTTGGCTGATAGTGCAGTTCACCGGGGTGCGCCCCTGGTTTGAAATAACCTCTACGCCCCGTCGTCAAGGCGGTAATAACATCAATTGCCACCAGTCCGATGCCTGCCACCGCAATTTCCGAGCCGGGTTGAATGGCGGATAACGTTTCGGCTGCAGGATAGGGTTCCAGGAACCTTGCTAAGGCTTGCTGTGGCTTATTGGCAGTATGCCCGGTCGTCAAGAATACGTGATCGGCGATCACTACCTCACCCTGTGCTGTTGTAATGTGTTCCGCCCCCAGATGCTGCCTGATGGTCAGGGCCTCGGTGGGATGGTACAGTATCTCGACTCCCGCGATGCGCGTGCTGCTAAGGCTTTGATAGACCCATTTCAGATAGCGGCCGAATAGTTTGCGTGGAAGAAAATCATCCGGGCCAATTTCACGCCCTGTACCGGAAAGCTCAATTAGTCCCTTGTCGTCTATTGTATAGTTTTCACGCCGTAGCCACTCCATGAAACTTAGCATTGGCGACGGTTTGGTCCCGGAAAAATAGCGACTGCCGAATAAATCGAGTTGACCACAGGCCGTATTGAGCAGCATGTAGTCGGGTAACTCGACCGGGTGTGCCCCGGCACCGGCCTGATTGGATTCGATGACATGAATCTGAATTTCATCGCCCGGCAACGACGATCGAATGGCATCATCCCGCAAATGACGCAGCAGTGTTTCCAGTACACACAGGCCAAAAGGCCCCATGCCAATGATTGCGATGTTCATACGTCTGCTTCGGCGAGTACGGGGGGTGACACTGACTCTGATGCACCAAGGAAATTCGCAAACCGATCCGGGTCGTAAAGCGTATGCATACGATGCTGCTGTCCAGAAAGCGCTGCCAGAACAGCTTGACCGACACTAGGTGACAGGGCAAAGCCACCCGTGTTGTGGCCACCAGTGACGATCGCCTTGCCACCATTGACACTCGGTGTCACCTCAAACAAACCCAGGCCGGTAGGCGTCCAGGGTCGAACGCAAAATCGAATCTTTGTCGCTTGCTCTTGTGCCCTCAAATATTGCTTAGGGAAGTATTGCTGAGCAGTCTCATGCACGACCGGATGTAGTTCGTTTAGCTGTTCATCGTTGAGCTTCGCTGGATCGAGATTGATAAAACCGTGGCCTGAGCTTACATGAATTATTGGCTTGCCATGAGTATCCGTGCCACCGATGATATTCGCCCCTTCGGCCGCACCATCCGCCGCGAACCCCTTACGGCAGATTTTTAGAGGCCGATCAAGCTTGACTTCGGTGTAGTCTGGGATTGTCAGCCACAGGCCAGCGACACCCGCAATTTTATTTTCACTGCGAAAGCCTGACAGAATCCTGTTTCCGTACGCCCCTGGAGAAATCACATAGTGCGCCGAACGAATTATTTCATTGTCGTTGACCTGCAGGCCGCTAATATGCCCTTTCCGGTCACGAAATACTTTAGTTACCTTAACCTCCCATTCGAATTTCGAACCCCGACTTGTAATATACTTAATCAGTTTCTGGGAGAACTTGTGCACATTGAGGGAAAAACCCACAACGTCAAGGGCACCTGCGATGTTCCCCGCTTCCAAACCATCACGCAATGACGGGAATTCGTCCCCGAGCGTATCAAGATCAAGCTCGCGAATAATGGAACCAATCTCTGCCTCTTTTACACGCCCCTGATGGTAAAGCTCAGAGGTTGCATATAGCCTCAACAGGCCGTCCTTGAAGCCAATTTCTTCAAACAACTCTGGTGAGTCTGCCATCATTTTGCGCCATAGCGGCGCACTTTCCTGGTTGAAGGAGATGATGTCCTGATCGAAGCGCCCTGCCAGCCACAATGGCAGTCGCTGTGTCTCCTCGAACCAATCACGGGTAATCGCATCATGTTCATTAGGCGAGCGTGTCAGCCAGCCGCCGTCGCCGACACGTCGCGTAAATTGTGTATTCGTCGCGCTGGTATGTTGATAGCCTTTGAATAGATGCTGCCGCCCCTCATTCAAGGAGAAAACACGCGCATCGCGGCCACCAAATGTGCAACCCTGTCGGCGCCAGTTGTCACTCGCTGACGGATCAGACGCCCCTTCGAGAACCGTCACCTTGTAACCAGCATTGACCAAATAATAGGCGGTGATCATATTGACAATACCACCCCCAACCAAAGTGACACTTTGGTCGCCAGCAACGCTTTTTGGTGTCTCTCGATGCGATGCAGATTCGTCTTGCGCGTGTTGCAGGGATTCCGCGAGCTGCATGGCCTGAATTTCCGGATGCTCGGTTTCCTTCGTATCAATCCAGTGAAACGAAACGCCAGCGATGCACGGCGGCGTAGCACCAATCACACGACTATCGTTGATGCAGATAACCGCCAGTGATTGTTCCTGGGGCATATTTGATCGCCAGCGGCGCAAGACTTCGATTGCCGGTATAGTCCGTGCCAGTAACACATTCGAACAAGTCGTTATCAGGAAAGTGCCCAGCGAATCGTAGTTATCCAGATTACAATCCGGGTTGTACACAACGTTGGCCCCGATGATGAGGCGCTGCAACTCCATAGATAACCGGTAAATTATCGATATTTTCATATTGTATAATCTCTGTAGTGGCATTCAGCTTAGTCTTGCCAAGGCGATCGGCGAACGAGATATTGGCGGGCAGAAGGGTTCGACAAAGTATGGTCTATCACCACACTTCCGTTGTCTTCCTCAAAAATCCAATACGGAGATACGCGAATCCCGTTGCGCAGTCGCTCCTGTTCCTAAGCTGCTCACTTAGAAACAGGGGCTTGCACGTTATTAATCAGGTATTCAAGGTAGCGCTGGATTCTGCTGGTGTCGGGTTGTCTAGCTTCTTCGACTTTGAAAAAAGTGGATAAAAAAGCTGTGCATACCAGGTTGTGGCACCTTCCAGCCGTTCACGCTCCACACCAAACTGCTGAGGATACTGGCGCGTGATAAGCGCCGTCCCAAATAGCACGTCCCAAAGGAACAACAGATTGCCGTAATTGCCATTGAGGATACCAATGCCATCTTTTTCGGTTTCTGCGTGATGAGCAAAATGGGTTGCCGGTGTGGAGATGGTCCGTTCAACGATCCAGGCCACCGGGTGGAGAATCTTATGTCGATACAGCACAGCATCCCAACGAAATTCGCTATGCGCTGCACACAACACAGTTACCTTGATGAGGGTATACCAGAAGAAAGTATCCCCAAATCCCAGATAGACCAGCGCCGCCGCAAAGTACATATTCGGAAACATCAGGTGAATAAGAATACTGTTGCGACGAATAATTCTGGCACTCATATAGGCTGGCGTATGGTGCGGAAGATGCAGTGGCCACATCCACTGAAACTTATGGGATGCACGATGGAACCAGTAATTCATCATGTCTTCAAACACAAGAAAGGCGAGGAACTGTGCCCACCACGGCGTACTCGACCATGCACCAAATTGATCAGGGATAACAACAAGTGCGATAGACGCGAAGAAATAGGTAAGAAGAATGCCCGCATTACTCGGGATTGCCAAAGTGAACGTGTCGATAATGAGGTCACTAATCGTGGTGTCGGGATTTTTACCCGCGAGGATTTCAGCAATACAAAAGAGAAGTATCACCATCGATGAGCTAGCGATTAATATCAATAATTCTTGTAACATGTTAAGCGGTATCCCTTTATTATTTTTTATATTTAATATTTTGTTGGCGCGAAAAATATTATCCAAGACTTCAATCGCTGTCAATAAAGACTTATTATTAGTAGGAATTTATAATAGTAGAATATTCTAATATGAGGTACGTCGTTCGTTAAGGACCACGACAGTTCACTCGCGCCACTAACGTGTCTGGTCTGCACGATAATGGGCAAAAATTTTCGGTGTGTGTCTGACTGGAGTGGCACTGATGTCCATCCGGTAACCTATCTACCCCCCCACACCAGATTCATTTCATTTTAATAAAGCGGGTAGTTGCTAAGACTGACGAAGAAAGTGTAAGGTTGCAGTGTCTGGTGCTTCTGTGGAGCGCTCCAGTCGTGATACCACATTTTTTTATATAAATTGAATTAATTTGAAGACTGAGGAGTCAACATTATGAAAAAAATATTATTAAAAATGGGCGCTGCCTTCGCTTTTGCACTTGCCCTGATAACAACCCAATCTGCCTTTGCTGCGGGCGATCATTCCATCGCATCTCACAAGGTTGTATTCCAGGTTAGCTCCGCCAACCCTGGTACTCAACACCTGGTACTGAATAATGCCTCGAACATTAAAAAGCACTGGGGCGATGATGTAGATGTGGTTGTCGTTGCCTATGGACCCGGTTTGTCAATCCTTATCCCCAGCGCCAAAAATAAAGAAAAGCAGCGTGTCGCCAGCCTGGCTAAATCAGGTATTAACTTCGATGCCTGCGGCAACACCATGGGACACATCAAAAAGAAAACCGGCAAAATGCCGCCGCTTGTCGCCGGCGTAAAAATTGTACCCGCGGGTATTGCCCGTATCGTCGAATTGCAAGAGAAGGGTTATTCCTACATTCGCCCATAACACTTAGCACCAGCATAACTAGGAAAAACCGCCAGCGGGACCAAAGCCCGTTGGCGGTTTTTTTATTTGCCGGGGAGATAGCCGAGAGAAAACTACCGCAGTCTATCAGTCTATGATCTGATGTCGGCATAAAATGTGACTTTTAACTTCTGGTCCACCCTTTGAGAGATATGCTGTGCTTTTCGCTTGTTCTTCACAACACAGTACATACCGCCGACTGTACCTGCCTCACGCACGGCTCGAAACATCCACAGCCCCCGTACGTCGCACAGTATAAGACGCTTTAAAAATCGACCAACCGCTTCTTGCCGATCTGAGAGCAAGAGTGTTAATCAGGCGTAGTCACCGTTTGGAGATGATTTAAAAAACTACATCACTCAAACGGTAAACTTATTGCCATGAGCCTGCATAAAGACCTACTTTACACCATACTATTGGTAATCTACTTTGTGGCCTTTATTAAGAAGATCATATGCCTTCTTGCCACGGCCTTGCTCAACATTTGGCGAGGTAACTTCTGTCAGACTGACGACGCGTCTCATCGGTTGAGGATTTAGCTCACCACAACGCTTCAGCCAGGCATACAGGCTATCTGTAGTCACTCCTGACTTATCACCACTACAAGAGAATACCCACCTGCGGTAGCTTGCTAGACGCCCTATTTTGAATCCTTCTGTATAACGACTACCACAGTTTATAAACATCACTCATAGAGGACCTTGTAACGCGAGTCGCGTACCGAGTAAATCCGGAGATGGTCAGGTCACTGCAACGGTAGGCTACTTGCCGATAAAACCAGGCATGAGTCGTCAAGACCCGTGCTGGAATACTCCACTAGCGGAACCGGGCTGCGGGAGTTGAATAAACGAGTGATTCCTGGAAACGGTTTGTGCAACATGACCTGAGATCCAGGACCATAATCGTCACTACCTGATAAGAAATGACAATGCGTATCAGCCGCATCCTCACAATGAAGGGTTGTCGCCGCTAGTGGACGGGAAAAACTTTCGTCACTATTCGGGATTTATTGACCTCGATCTGTACCACAGAAAATCAATGAGGGTGGCAGGAAATCCTGTCACCCTCATGATATTCACAAACTACTTATGTAGCGATGTTAATAGCGACAGCCTGCTTGGCCGTAGATTTGGCCCACACGCTTAAAGGCTGTGCCACTATACACCTGACTGATACCTAATTATTTAGCAGATTTCTTCGCCGGCAAATTTTTAAGCATTAGCTCTTTTTTGGTTGCCTTTATAAAACCATGCTTGGCATAGATATCCTGTGCTTCGTCAGTTGCTAAAAAGGCTAGAAATGTCTTAGCATTTTTAGCATTGCGGCCTGCATTCATGGCACCGATTGCATAGGCAACCTTATCCGCCATATTGTAGGGTGCTGGAATATCGACAGCTTCTACCTTACGTCCAATCTGTCGCTGATAAATGATTTCTGTTGTCCACACCAGGCCAACATCTGTTTGTCCAGCAAGCAACCGGAGTGGCGTTTCACGATGATGACGCGATGTAAACCAGGTCTTGTCCTTTATTGCCCAGCAACTCTTACACTTTGCATCATTGGTTACCTTTTCATAAATACCAAGCATTTTCAGCATTTTTGAACCGTAAAACTTGAAGATGCCCTCGGTCAATGGGTTGGGCAATGTTACAACAATATCGTCCCGGGCCAGATCTTTTGGACCTTTTATATTTTTTGGGTTTCCTTCCAGGACTTCCAACGCGAGTTTGTTATGCGTGTAAATCATATATTGCTTCATCTTCTTTTTGCTGTATAGCTTATTCAGATGATTAACATTTACACTCGCGAACAGGTCAGGATTCATTGCGATTTTTTTACCCGCAATTTTACCTTGTTTTAAAATCTGGCCTTTAAGAATCTGACCTGGTGGTATTGTTTCCACGAAAATCTTTTTAATTTCCGGGTGGTGTTTTTGAAATGCGCCAATGAGATCCTCCATCACCATAAATTGGTTACCGGCAAGATACATCGACAAATCAGCAGTATAGGAATCACCTATGTTTCCATAGTCAATTTTCCCGCCGGCATTAAATGTACGATGATCATGGCCTTTGCCGACATCTTTTTTGGCTGCTAACACAGGGTTGCTAAACATCCCGACAAGCATTAGCGTTGTCAGCAGGAATAGCACCCGCCTTAGATTCTTAATTAATAACATTCTAATCCCCTCTATTCATTTGATTCATAAAATTCAATTTTTAAACGTCTTTGTGATTGAAGTCAATCCATGGATAAATCAGCATCCGAATAAGAACAGAATTCAAACACTTAAGCAACTCCATTCTTCACAGGCCAGACGTCCAGACAGCCATCGCAAAGATTAAGCCGCGCCTTGGTTATCGTTAAGCCTGCAATTAACCATCGGTAGTCTCTTACGCATTAGTTTTATGTCGCGTATGCAATGTCATTAGAGTATTAGTGTATTAGTGTATTAGAAAGCAAAGCGTCTTTTCCGAGCAGTCAGTACCACATCGTCAATGTAATGACTCGACGTGATCAGGACGTTGCTCGATAGAATTTATATTGGGACTCTTCTCTCGCCGAGAATAGACCTCATAACACTTCCTGCGTCTTTTGTCGGCACGCGTGACAATACAATACGCCGTAGACCTGTATGCCTAACAGAACATACTGATTCGTGTTTAGTGATGAAGTGATGAACCGCGGTGACAAACGACAAAAAATCCGTAGAAATATTGGCCTACGCGCAATCGGTCTCGAGTGTCTGATAAAACCAGCCAGAGCCGGTCACTCCCACTCTATTATCTATAAGCCATTTTTAGCTTTTATTCTTAATGACTTATTTTCTCGCCAAATGATAATACCATGTTCAGGAATTGTTGCTGATGCTCACGGGAAATTTCGATAAACAACCCCATTCCGTGCTGCTGGCTTAGTCTTATCAGGATTCAAGTATCGCCCAAAAGCTTTTTTTCCGTCCATGATCCGACAGTAGCTGCTGCACAAAGACCTCATGCGTTAGCAAGGGAAATAGGTGCCGATCCGATTTTTGTGATGACCAAAATTAATACCCGTCTTGGCGCCTACCCCAGCATCGACCAGACCAATTAGTGTTGTTGGGATACGAACCCATCGTGTACTACGACGGTAAAGGCTCACGGCGAGTCCAACGATGTCAAGCAGAACGCCGCCACCAATCGCGATAACAGGTTCCTGACGCCGTGTAACCTCGAATTCATCAATTGCCTGAACCACATGCAGTACTGCATCAATTGTCTTGGTCAGCTCTGAAGTCGACAATGAAATGATTTTGTAATTTACGCTGTGAAAATTCAGATAATCTCTGATTTTTTTACCATAGAGCTGGTAAACCTTCTCATCAACCACAACAACTCTACGAAGTATATTGCTGCATTCCTGTGTGCCCCCGGTGAGTAGAGTTGGATTGTCTATTGAAAATATATTATCTATCATTTTTACCTGATAGTTAACAGGTAGCACTGAATTAACATTCCATATCGGTGCCATATCTATTCCTCACTATTCAGTTTGAGCGTAATGCCAATTCACATTTGTACTGTAAATTTTTCTTTACGTCGCCACTACAAGTATCAGTAAGTAGTGATTGAATATAATACCGCTGCTTCATGCTACGACCACTAAAGTCTTGCATAACTAATAATTCGATATCATGCGCCACCTCTCAATTGTCCGATCTACCTATTTTTTTGCATTGTTACCTGGCCACCATAAAAACGAATAAAACAAATAATTTTCGTGCAGAAAAACTTGGTAACCACAAACACAACACCATCTTTGAATTTAATATGCAGAAGAACATCCACTGAGGCAGCGTTGCGATAACATTTACATGTTATACACAAACACTATTGCAATTTTATTATTGAGATGTGTTGCGCATCTCATTATTGCAAGCAATATTATTTTCATTGTTGTCAAAATAAAACCATCACACACAAAATAATTTTTTACACGACAAAACTCATGTCGCGCCAAGCGCAACACGATTTTAATAGATTAGATTTGCAGCAGGTTATCTGCTATAGACTGCGTAGCGATAATATTCACATGTTACATATAACCACTATTGCAATTTTATTGTCGAGATGTGGCGAGCGTTTCACTATTAAAGACAACATCTGCCACACCTCGAAAATAATCATGCATACGACTTACACCTCTATTTGATACAAATAGACGGCAATCAAAAAGTATTTGCTATTACGACTTCAGACTGCGGCAGTTGCCCGCCTCGTGGCCATGCATCACTAAGCGCCTTACCCACCGTAACGAACATGGCGCGGATCAAATCATTCATCGAAAAGTATACCCTGAGATACCACCGAAGGTTGAGTACTCCATAACAGAATTTGGTTTAACGCTCGCCCCTTCGCTTAAGGTGCTTCAGGTATGGGGCAATGAACACTTCGATAAACTGAACAGGATTCGTAGTAATGCAAAGCGGTAATAGGTTATAAGGAGAAGAAATGGCCTTCTTGCTCAGGCCCAGCAGCGGCATACCGTCAACGGCCCACTACTTCACCGTCCGATCATCCCCAGCGCGCCCCGAATTCCACGGATATCGTCTGAGAACCTGCCTGTGTTTTCTTCATTTACTCCATTCCCAAACCTCCCCACGCTGCTTTCGGCGGTTCGCCCGGCGCAACCCATAGTCGCACATAAAAAAATCCCACCGTGTCTGTCGGGAGGCAACGCATCGGTGGGAAAAGGTGTGCCGGTATCAGAAATGTGATGACCGGCTTCGGGGGAAACCTATTCGAGCGGATAGGGATCCGGGTCGAGCTGATAGTCACTCTCGGTCGTCGTCTGTGTCTGCTCCGGCTGGCGAATTCCGCCTTCCAACACCGAGACCGGAACGATACCTATCTCATCTTCATTCTCCCGCTCGGCAAATCCGCTCGATGTCCGACGGCTGGCGCGTGACGACTCGCCCTGCACATTGACGCTACGCGCAGCGGCAAAGGCGTTATCGCCCGTACCCGTACCCGTACCCGTACCCGTACCCGTACCCGTACCCGTACCCGTACCCGTACCCGTACCCGTACCCGTACCCGTACCCGTACCCGTGCCCGTCGTCCCGGACAATGTGAGGGTAACCACGCCCGGCGAGGCAGCCACCAGCAGGCCACTGTCACCATTCAGCCCCACCGCATTGACCGTGATGTTCCCACCCGCGGTGCTGGTCGCGATATTACCGGTCGTCACGCCGGCGATACCGACGGCCAGACTCACATCACCGCCTGCGTTCAACTGAATATCGCCGGTGGTCTGTGCGCTGATCCCGGTCCCGCCCAGCGTACTGGAAAGCAGTGCGATATCGCCCCCCGAAGTCACGTTGACAGTCCCTGTGTTGGTGCTCAGCACCGCGCCGTCATCCAGCGTCACCTGTCCACCCGCCGCCAGTGTGATACCGCCGGCGCCCTGGTCCGTCTTGATGCTCACAGCCTGGCCCGCACCCCCTAACGCGATGTTGTTGCCAGCCTGCAGGTTCACACTGCCCGATGTCGATTCAATCGCAACGCCGCTGCCGCCCGCGCCAGCCGTAATGTTGGCGCTGCTACCGTTGGCATTGAGAGTGACGTCACCCGCAGCGACGACACCATTACCGCCACTGGTTGGCAGATCGATGTTGCCGCCCGCCGTCACATCCAGATTGCCGGCTGCCGTCGTGGCACCGAGTGTGACCCCGTTAGTATCGTTGAACGCGATGTTGCCGCCGTTAAGTGTCACGGTCCCTGTCACATCATTACCGGTGTTACCCAGCGTGATGTCAGAGGTCGCACCATCAATGGCCATATCGCCATTAATCACCACCGTGCTGCCCGCGGCCTGCACCACGGCACCGCCGGAGGTCAGGTCCAGGGAGGTGCCCCCGACCTGGGCCAGGGTCGTGCCGTTGGCGTCGCTGTCGAGCAGGGTGATGTCGCCACCGCTGATCTGCGTGGCGCCGCCCACCGTGTTACCGGCATTGGCCAG
>CAJYAN010000007.1 GCA_913064945.1 uncultured Gammaproteobacteria bacterium
TGTGCTGTAGCTGGAGTTGTCTCATTGCTTCAATAAACTCTGATTTCAAAAAATCATCCGCTCCTCGCTTAATGACCTCAAGGCCCAGAAAAAAAGTTGAAAGCACCTTTTCAGTTTTCACGGTATTAGCCTGATAATGTCGATGCCACTGTTTTAACCCAGCGATCTTGCCAATCAGCCAGACAGCAAATGTCGCCAGATGCGCGACCAATAACAGGTTTTCATAGCGGTAGGTGGTGGTGCAACGAGCTTCGTTAAACGCAAATCCCCAACGACTGTTCTTGATGTCACGAAAGCCCTCTTCAATCTGCATACGTGTTTTGTATAAATGAAAAATCTGTGAAGTATTGGCATATTGTTTATCAAGTGAGGTGACAAGCAGCCAGGGTGTGCGTTCACGATGCGCGTTCTTCTCACTGTGTTTCATTGCGCAACGTTCACCAAAAACCGTTTTCTTGATGCGGCCTTGTTTATTCATGTAGGTCGGGGTCGGACCCGAGTAAGTCACTGTTCTTACAAACCTTTCATATAAATATCAGGTCAATATATTGCTTAGAGGTGCCTTTTTGCCCCTTAAATACTACCTCTAAGAAATTGCTAAACGGTACTCAAGCCCATCACAGCGGGTTTTTTTGGTTTTGAAGTTATACGTCATTGACGTATATTTGGTGTGATAAGGAAATCATCGAAACCTCTGTGCTTACGAGGCAAATCAGGGAATTGGTTTGAGATGAGGGATATGGCGATCTCGAGTTCGCTCTCATCCAGCGGCCTGATCTTGGCGATATCATTCCAAATAGCGGTGGGATCCGCAAAGTCCGTTGGGCCGGATGCAAGTTGCGCGGGTCAGACCCCGGAGTTCACAGAGTTCAGAGCTCAAATCATTATCGACCATAGAAAAAGGCACTACGATTTTTTGTAACTTTAGTTCATCAATTTAGTAAAAATTTATGAAACGACCGGTCCAGGCCTCTTTATACTCACTTCCATCGATAAAACAAAAACAGCAAAAAGGAGAAAATGATGGGAGCAACTGCTATTTCACCTGATACTACAACGACACTTCCCCCCACACCAGATCAGATTATGCAAATTGGGATGGGCTTTTGGGCCTCAAAAACGCTGTTAAGCGCCATTGAGATAGGGATATTTACCGAACTGGCGAAACATCCTGCAGATATCAATACGTTGCGCGATCGCTTTAACCTGCATGAACGTTCGGCGCTGGATTTTTTGGATGCCCTGGTAGCTATGGGAATGCTGCAACGGCGTGACAATAAATACCATAACACGCCCCAAACTGATGTGTTTCTCGACAAAAATAAGCCCTCGTATATTGGCGGCATATTGGAGATGGCAAATAATCGCCTATATGGTTTCTGGGGGAATCTGACGGAGGCTCTACGTACTGGGGAACAGCAAAATGAAGCGAAAGAGGGTGAGGACCTGTTTGCAGCTATTTATGCCAATCCGGCCATACTGAAGGAATTTCTGGCGGCGATGACTGGCGTCAGCCATGGAGCCAATCTCAATATCGCTGCAAAATTCCCCTGGACAAATTACAAAACCTTTGTCGATGTCGGTACCGCGCAGGGAGACCTGGCCGTGCAAATCGCCTCGGCGCACGAGCATCTGCAAGGTATCGGTTTTGACTTGCCTGTTGTTGAAGCCATTTACGAAGAGTATGCACAAAGTAATGGCCTCGCTTCGCGTCTCTCATTCGAGGGCGGTAATTTTTTCGAAGATCCCTTACCAAGGGCCGATGTGGTGTTGATGGGGCATATTCTGCATGACTGGAATCTTGCCGAGAAAAAATCACTGATCAAAAAGGCATACGATGCATTGCCTGAGGGCGGCGCACTGATTGTGTACGAGACGCTCATTGACGATGACCGTTCGCAAAATTTGTTTGGTTTATTAATGAGTTTGAATATGTTGATCGAAACTAGCGGCGGCTTTGACTTTACCGGTGCCGATTGTTGCGGCTGGATGAAGGAAGCCGGTTTTAAAGAGATGCGTGTCGAGCATCTTGTTGGGCCAGACTCAATGGTGATTGGCATCAAATAATCAAGCGTAGCCTGTGCGTCTCCTCGTTATCATAATCACCAGTGATTACGATGACCAACCAACACGAGTGACTTTGTTATTTGCCGTCGAAGCCTATTCGGCGGCAATACAGAGTAATTTAAGAGGCTGATTGACCAACAATCCAAAACGACCACGCCCTCTTTTCTCCATACTGATCAGGTCAGAGCGATCATCAAGGCGCTTGCGTAATAAAATGAGGCGTGCTTCAAGATTATCGCCTATTTCTGGTAGATTGATATCGGAATCACGACGTAACTCCATATTGGTAAACTCACTTTTTCCGGACGCTTGCCACTGAGACAGCATCTTCCACAAGATACAACCTGCCACACCCTTAATCAGATAGTCTGAACCAATAAACACACTGTGATCTGCCTGATAATATTTAATCAAAACCTCAACGCCTTTTGGGGGGGCTGTCTTTACCAGTTCTACAGCCGGCACTTGGTTGAGATGTTCCGATTGATAAAAGGCAAGCGCCATGGATAGATTCTGGGCGATGGAGGTGAGGGCATCCACGTCGGCATCAAAATAAGCCATGATCTGTTCGCTCTCAATGCAGAGCACTCCAAAGAGATGGCCGCGCGCCTGCAAGGGTACGGCCACCACACTTTGCACATATTCCAGACCCGGCAACGGAATATTGAGTTCGTGAAGAAGTTCATTACCCTCGGAGCTATCTACCTCTTTTTGAATCGCCTGACTCATGGTCAAGTCACGTAGCATATTGGTAAAACGAACCGGCCTATTTTTTGCGGCAGCGGTGCCAGCAACACCTTCGCCGATATTCAGTTCGGAACCGGCACCGGAAATACCGTAACCGCGACTGGCAACGGTATAGAGTCTCGGCGTCTGATGGTCTGTAAGAAAAATAATCGTGTGCTCATAACCAAGCTGTTCTTGCATCATTTTCATGGTGTGATCAAACAGGCTTTCCATATCCTGACTTTGATTGATTATTTGTAAAACGCTCGATACCTGCTGCAGGGTTGGCATTCTTGCGGTAGGCTTTATAATTGTCTCGGGCTTGATCGGGGTGCACGATAATACCCGATAAACGTCTGCCCCTCGTAATTTGAAAATCGCCTGCATCCCTGTTACTTCTGCGATATTTTCCAGTTTTTCTTTCATGCGAGTGAACGTCTTGCCTTCGGTCTCGGTGTGCAAATACTCTACCTCAAGGATAAACTGTGAGACGTCCGCTGGATCCATCACCATCACAGTGGCAAAAGGATTTTCGTGAAGGTTTTTGCTGGTTTTGTTAAAAAACTGTGCCGACAGAGCAACATGTGATGAGTCAATATAGTAAACGTGGCTCAGTGGTGTAATATTGACAATTCCATCATTGGAACAGGTAGCAATACTTGCCGGTATGGCACCTTCAAAACAGGGCCGGATGTCCTCAAGCCGTATTTGTTGAATGACCATACTCACAGCCGATCCCCCGCTCCTGGTCCCGGTGTTTGCTTAAAGCATTCCTCCACGGGGCAATACACAGGCACGTAATCTTCTATAGAACTACCTGCCATTGAATTTGCGGCCGTGCGAGGCAAACCCAAATTTTCAATCATTGAATATTGTGCCTCATAAAATGCCTCCAGCACTGACCGATAAGGTGCAAGGTCATTAAGTATCTTTGCATGTGTGCCTTTTAGCTGATACGTCTCATAAGTGAAGACATTAATAAAAAAAGCCGCATAAATGCCATTATCACGAATATTTTTTAGAGCCTGAGGCATGTAGCTGCGATACAGGAAGAGTATTACCGATTGGCAATCATCATTCACTTTGCAGCCCCAGGAGCGGGTAAAAGCGGTTTTATTAAAAGAATCACGAGTCCCTATCTGGATGGGTATACCCGATTCAAGGAACTGAACGAGATGGTCATTCAAAATAATAGTCTCTGGCATGATGATTTTAAAGCTCCCTTTAGCAGGACGATTAAATGTGAGTCAAGGTCAGACCTTACAATTTACACTCTGAAATGTAAAACCTGTCTGCTAGAGAAAAGTAGACAAGTTGGTTCTGAGAATAATTGCTTGTAATATTATCCGTAGCTAATTTAGCAAGTGACGGCATATTCCATGCGCGCCGCATAAGGTGTCCGAATGCCAAGTAGATAAGAGGTCAAGGCTTGACGTTACATACGAAACAGCGAGATTATAACGTATGAGACGACCATTAGGCCATGAACATGAAGTGGCCTGTTATCACGTCGTGAATCGTGGCCGACGCTGGATATTTCCCGAAGTGGTATATGACCAGGGCTATCTACAGGCTTCCTGCTCCGAGGCTGTTATAAGGCCATCGTTTTTGAAGCCAATCTTTCTTTATTACCACTAAGTCGATAGTGTGACCACAATCCGATTGAATTGAAAACACTTTCGTTAAAGGATTAAGGCACTACCGGTAGTCAAGTTATGCGCTTAGCATAATCATACAGAAGCCCCGGAGTGATGACAGCGTCTATGCGGCGCTCGACAGCCGGCAATGGTAACGCGCCCACTGCCGCTATTTCGAAGATGGTAGCGATGTAGAAAGCCTCGAATTTTATCCACACCGCAATATGCCTTTGATATGGGGCGGTGTGGCATTCAAAGAAAACCCAGACCGACGGCAGACGTGTCGACTGGGACGTGTGCACACACGGTTCCCAGGACATGATTCCAATGGCGTTGGTGGTCATCACCGCTGAAAATGACTACCGGCTGATTTCTCAGGCGCTACTCAAGGCCAATGGGGTGAATGAAACAGACACTGCAATAGAGAGCGATGAGGCGTTGCCAGAAAACGTAGTGCCGCCATGTATGATATCACCCGATTATTTACCGTCGTTTATTCCACCGTCCCGCAGAAGGTGAGGCGGTTGAAGCCGTTGTTAGCGAACGTAAATACAAGGGGCAATTGTAATAAGTCAAGTTAAGTCAGGTCCTGCCCCTGAGACTCCCTGTGATGCATTGAGTCAGAGACGTTAAAACTTCGTCTTTACAGCTTGTGATGATGGTCAGTTTACGGGCATAGTAGAGCGTATGTTACGTCTGTCTCATATGAGTATTTGAACATGATCACGGCAACCATCTGGCTTAGTTTTGCTTTTGGGCTGGGCCTATTAATGCGCCTGATTGGCCTGCCGCCACTGGTGGGCTATCTCGCCGCAGGCTTTACCTTGAGCATTTTTGGCTACGGGAGCAATGAGATTCTGAGCCATGTTGCTCATGCAGGCGTGTTATTGCTGCTATTCAGTATCGGGCTTAAATTACGCCTGCGTTCCCTTATTAGTAAGGAAGTCCTGCTGGGATCCTTACTGCACATGGCATTGATGGTCATGCTTGTCTATGTTGTTAACCTTAGTATTTTTGGCCTGAGCAAGCAAGTGGCACTGGCGATTGCCGTAGCACTGTCATTCTCGAGTACGGTGGTTGCCGCCAAGGTGCTGGAAAGCAAAAAAGAATTACGCGCGTTTCATGGACGGATCGCGATTGGCATCCTGATTATGCAGGATCTGGTGGCGGTTGCGGTGCTGAGTGTGGGCAATGGTGTCGCACCATCACCGTTTGCCTTCCTGCTATTAGGGCTGCTATTCGTTCGACCGATAATCCATCGTTTGCTGGATGTGAGTGGCCATGGCGAACTGGTGATCCTTTATGGTTTGTTGCTTTCGATTGTTATCGGCGGTCATGGTTTCGAATATTTTGGTTTAAGCTCTGAACTGGGGGCTTTACTGCTGGGGGTTTTAGTCTCCAATCATAAACGGGCAATGGAGCTGTCGAATTCCATCTGGGGGTTAAAGGAAATTTTACTGGTGGGCTTTTTTTTGCAAATTGGCCTGATGGGACATCCAACGCTTGAAATGCTGGAAACAGCATTGCTGATCAATCTGGTATTAATCATCAAAGCGATCTTGTTCTTTTTTATCATGATTATGTTTCGCTTACGCGCGCGTACTGCGTTTCTGACCAGTCTATCGCTGGCAACCTTTAGTGAGTTCGGGTTAATTGTCGCCAATATGGCGGTACGCAATGCCTGGTTAAGTCAGGAAACAATGGTATTATTAGCACTGACGGTCGCCATTTCTTTTGCTATTGCGGCACCATTGAACCGCTATTCCCACGCAATTTATAGCTGGCTGGAATTCTGGTTGCAAAAGTTTGAATCAAGCAAACACCACCCTGATGATGAACCGATCAATATTGGTAATTCGCATGTCCTGGTGATTGGCATGGGGCGTGTTGGTAGCGGGGCTTATGACCTGTTAATGCAGCGGCAGGAACGTGTCATTGGTCTCGATTCGGATCCGCTCAAGGTAGAGAAACATCGCCAGGCAGGTCGACGTGTCTTATACGCCGATGCAGAAGATCCCGGCTTGTGGAGCAATATACATTTAGAGGGCGTCCATACCATTATGCTTGCGATGCCGGAGACGGCCGCCAAATTGCTGGCAGCGAAAGAGTTACGCCGGATTGGTTTTAGCGGGATTATTTCAGCGACGGTGGTTTTTGAAGAAGAGATTGAAACACTTGAGAACGCAGGTGTTAACTATATCTATAATTACTATAATGGGATTGGAGAGAGTTTTGCGATACACTCGCTGGCAACCAAAACTGAAAAATAATAAAAGGTAGCAGTGGGAGATAATCCTATCCAGATAGGTTGTTGTCCCAGTCCCAAGATTAATATGGTCAGATTCTGAGTGATCCTCTTAAAGTGTTAGTAACTGGTCATGGCGAGGAAACACTGAGAAATGATTATATTCCAGTGTTAACATGGCAATCTTGAGAATAAACCGTGCGTTACCAGATTGCGTCAGTTGGCGGAGGGCTTCCTTTAGGGCGTTACACTCCTTCGCAATGACAGGCTTTTTTCATTGTGTTTAAGTTGACATTTAAGTAAATCACTGTTTTTGATCGCAATGTTGTGGGGATACCTCAGGGTCAGAGTCTATTATTTGAAGGTGAAACGAATGCATACAAATCTCTATCTCCTCGTCACAATTAGCCTGCTTACTGGTTTTTTCATGCGCCCGTTCAATATGTTTGTCTTCGGCAAAGCGGTTTCGTTGACAAAATATACGGACAGTAAACCCCTCATTTTCCTGCTGCTGTTTGGCTCGATGCTGACCACCATGGTCGTATCGATTACGACGATATATTTATCTCTGAAAATCACAGGCTTCATCCCCATGGGAGACCATTTGCCAGTCTTCCTGGTGTCCTTTTTTATTGGAGGTACGCTCTGGGTCCTCTATGCCAGGAAGTATAACGTTAGTTGCAATATCGATCTGGACTAGGATGATGTTTAAATATTGACGGCATCAGATGCTGGGCGGCCCTCCACAAAATATAAGCGTTGGTCATTGCGAGGAAATACTGAAAAGCGGCTGTTTTTCTGTATTGTCGTGGCGATCTGGAGACTATTGGTGTCACTCCAGAACGCATCAGTTACCGGAGGGTATCGATTAGGGCGCTACACGTCTTTGCTATGATGAGTTTACGGCATGATGATTGAGTCCATATGACGGTGACGACTTGTTTTTTTGATGACGATTTTCTGGAGACAACACGGCGTGATATGTTGTGGTGATTTATACTACAAGCTATGGTTGATATGGCATTATTTTCTCTCTTATTCCCTGCGTAACTATTTCTACAGTAAATTTCATTTATGGCTATTTTAATTTTTAAGCTTAGACACGTACCCGATGACGAAGCGTTTGAGATTCGTGAATTACTCGACGCTAACAACATTGATTTCTATGAAACTTCGGCGGGCGTTTTTAATATTTCAATGCCGGGCCTGTGGCTCAAGAACAAAGACCAGTTGCAAATCGCCAGGCAATTGATTGATGACTATCAACAATCCCGCCAGACTAGCGCACAGGAAGATTATGCAGAAGCACAGAGACAGGGTATGGCGAGGACTTTTTGGGATATTTTTAAGGAAGCCCCTGTCCGCTATATCATTTTTATCCTGACGATTATCCTAATATGTTTCATAATGATCTTTGCATTTTTTAAATTTTAAAAAATACTGGAATATTGGTGTTATTTGAAATAATAATATTACTCAGAGTAGTGACAGTGTATGGGTAATTAAGTTCCCAAACTTTAATCTCATCTATGCTGACGATTATGTCAAATGCGGGCAGTTCGATAGCAGGTATTCTACTTTTATATGGTAAGTATAATACGGTACTAGAGCGATAAGAATAATTTATATTTAACCATGATGTTAATTAGAACACTGTAATTTACAATGGCTAGAGGCTATCAATTCCACGCCAAGTGAAAGAGTCCTATAATAGATATCGGATAAGCGAAGCCTATTGCAGACTTGCATTATGCAGGCTACACTCACTAATGTATGGAACTTCTGCGACAAAAATATTTCATCAGTTTTCTGCTGACTAGTCTTTTTTTTGTTTCGCTACAAAATTCTATTGTGTTGGCGGCGGTTACTGCAGGCCAACCTTGCGAGCACTTGATCGAGCATAATGTAAGTGACGGAAGCGTTCTGCTGGATCAGAATTCCTCATGTCAGTATCAGGCAGGGGTGATTTGCGACCTTAGTTGCTCTGTATGTCAACATCATACGACCTGTACACACTGTGCCGGTGGTATTGCATTATTATTCTCGATTTCGATGAAGCTGATACATTACTTACCCGAGTATACCATTTCATACTCGTTACCGTTTCTAAGTCACGTGATCCCACCTCTGTATCGACCGCCTCAAGACGTCTAACATACAAATCTATCCGGTTAGTTAACAAATTTTGCCTTAATGTTGGCAAGATGCGGCCTGCATAATGGTTTGATATTTATGCATGAGTAGTATCTATGATGTGGCACAGACGACTGCTGGTGGGATTGGCGTACGAAGATAAGAAGTAACATCATAAACTGTTTTGAAAGGTCGCGTAGTAGGCTTTTAATTTTTTTGTTATCTGTGGCTTGCATAGACTGTACGCAGCGGTGTGTGAGAAACGAAGCCTAGTTGTTGCCTGTCAATCTGGTTGGTAGTCCTAGTATCACTGGGAGATACGCTATCATCGCAGTAAACAGTGTAACCTTAAAATGCTTACACCCGACGTATCGCGTGTGGAGTCTTACTTTATGAAACACATCATTTGTAAGACACGTTGGTAGCAACTCCGCGGCATCTGGCCAAAGACCGATACAACAGAAAGGAATTAGTAATGAGTGAAATGAAAAGACGTGATTTTATGAAAGCAAGTGGGGCGTTAGCCCTTGCCAGTATCATTCCGGGATCGTTGCGTGCTGCGATTTCATCCGAATCTAACATTCTTCCTGAGCTGGAGATTGAGCTTCGCGCAGTAAAGGGTCGAATTGCATTGCTTAAAGGCAGACAGACGGAGGTGCTACGTTATCAAGGGCGTGTGATTACAGGTGATACGAAGTCATTGATTGCCATGCCGAATTCATATCTGGGGCCAACGTTAAGATTTCGGCGTGGTCAACGCGTACGAATACACTTCATCAATGAATTGGATGTGCCGAGTATTATTCATTGGCATGGTCTGCATGTCCCTGCCGACATGGATGGCCATCCTCGCTATGCGGTACAACCGGGTGAGCGTTATCACTATGACTTTGAAGTGCGTAACCGTGCAGGTACCTACTGGTATCATCCCCACCCTGCGGGATTAACCGCTGCGCAGATCTATCAAGGGTTGGCCGGAGTATTGTTGATTGAGGACGAGGACGAGCAGGCATTATTGTTACCTAGGGGAGAATACGATCTTCCTCTAGTAATTCAGGATAGGCGGATTGATAGCAATAATCAGTTTCAATATATTGGCAGTGGAATGGCATCTATGATGGATCGCATGCGAGGATTTCTCGGTGATCGTGTGCTGGTCAATGGACACCTCAACTATATCACGAAGGTGGCGGCGAGACCCTATCGCTTGCGTTTAATTAATGCCTCTAACGCACGTATTTATAAGCTGGCATTAAAAAATGGACAGCCGCTGACAGTAATTGGCACTGATGGTGGTTTACTCGCAAAACCGGCTTCCGTGCCTTACGTGACCCTGGCTCCAGCACAACGTACTGAGGTATGGCTCGATTTCTCACACTATCTCGTGGGAGAAAACATCGAGTTATATAGCGAGCCTTTTGGTGGTGAGATGGAAATGATGGGCGGCGGAATGAAATGTGGCGGGAAAATGGGCAGCGGAAAAAGCAATGGTGGCATGATGGCAGGGCCATCCAATGGTGATGCGCTACCGGTGATGCGGTTTCAAGTTGCCGAGAAGCAGGCTATGACAAGCTCATCAACGGCTATTAACTTGCCGGAGACATTGTCTCGCATACGCAAGCCTGAAATCACAAACGCAGTCAATGCTAACAGTCCACGTCGTTTTGCTTTAACGATGCAGCGGATGCGCTGGGGTATTAATGGACGAGAGTTTTCAATGATGGCAGTCGCCAACGATGAAAAAGTTCGACAGGATACCACCGAAGTATGGGAGTTTGATAATACAGTTAGTGGCGGGATGATGGGAGCCATGGCGCATCCTATGCATATTCACGATGTTCAATTTCAAGTTCTATCACGTCACCATGATGATAAATACGCAAATGGGAACAAAGAACTGGCAGCGGGTTTTCTTGATCAAGGTTGGCGTGACACGGTACTGGTAATGCCGGGAGAGCGTGTTCGAATTCTTGTGAAGTTTGAAGACTATACCGGCCTCTATTTATATCACTGTCACAATCTTGAACATGCCGCAATGGGGATGATGCGTAATTACCGAATTAGTTGATGAATCTTGTACGTTATGAACGCCGAACACAGGAGAATGAATGCATGTATCTAAACTATTATTATGCGTTGCTAATCTAACAATGAGGTCGAAACCTGGGGGATACCCACAAAATTTTTAGCCACTGGTCGTTGCAAGGAAACACTGAATAATGACCATTTCCAGTATTGAGGTGGCAATCTCGAGAATATGCTGTGCATTAGGAGATAGAGTTAGTTACCGGAGGGTATCCTTTAGGGTGCATGACTTCTTCGCAATGACAGGCTTTTTTTATTGTGTATGCAGTAATATTTAAGTAAGCCATTGTTTTTGATTGAAATTTTGCGGGGATAAGTAAGGCTCGGAACACAGATTCGGATGACCTGAACGAATCGTTGAAATGTATATTAGTATGGTGTGGTTGATTGAATTCGTGTTATTACTGGCCAATACGATTGGCGTATAGCTGAGTGTTGTGGTTACCGACGCCTCGATTTTTGTATCGGGTAATGATAATGCCCTGATGAATTGAGTGGTAGATAATCTCAATGATGGAACTATAGTCTATTTGGGTATACAAAACTGATACACAGCAACGGAGGCTACCATGTTAAAGAACATTCAAGAAAACGACCCTGATTATATCGTCGCCTGGCGCAGCAAACTCAAACACAAAGCAGGTAAAAATCGCAAAAAAGTAATGACCTGGGGTGAAGCACACCGCGAGGCGGAAAAGCTGGAGAAGGAACATCCGGAAAACACCTACTGGGCTGAGCATCTGCCGCAAGATTATAGTCATTAGGCGGCACAAGCTTTATTGAGGCGGAGGGGATGCGTGTGAGACCCGGTCAGAGACAGTTGCTGCTATATTTATGTGACTACAGACGTTAGTGTTATTTCTGCACTGTCTTAGTAGAGGCAGGAGATATAATCTGGTTTAGCGACATTCCTTGCGTAGAAAGTCCTGTAATGTTCTACCTGACACCAGTTCGAAGTTCTGGTCGAGATGTTCTATGGCGCGGATACGATCTAAACGGAAGTGGCGAAAGCTATCGCGTAGTTCACACCAGCCGACCAGGGTCCAGACTTTTCCCCAGTAAAACACTGCCAGTGGCTGAACGATGCGGTTGGAGGCCTGACCATCGTCGCGGGTGTAGTCGATCTGAATTTTATGCTGATGTTTGATGGCCATGCGTACCACCAGCAATTGCTCACCGGCCATGCCTTCCATGGGAAAGTCAGGGACGTTAATTTCCTGTTTGTCGAATTCGGGACTGAGCTTATCCGGCAGTATGCCTTCAATTTTTTGTAGTGCAGAGTGTGCTGCACGTGCCAGCTCCCGGTCTGTCCAGGCGCGCACCATACGTGTGCCGAGTAACAATGCTTCGACTTCTTCTGCAGTAAACATGAGCGGCGGCAAGTGAAAGCCCTGTAGCAGGCGATAGCCACGGCCCGCTTCGCCGGTAATGGGTACACCGGATAGACTGAGGTCCTGGATATCACGATAAATTGTACGTTCTGAGACCTCAAGTAGTTCCGCCAGGTCGCGCGCGGTGGTGATCCGCTTGTGATGCAGGTTCAGAACGATTTGAAAAAGACGGTCGGCACGACGCATGTCAGTAATATAAAAGCAGGGCTTTGCAGAGAAAGCGCATATAGTCATCCGCCGCATGAAAACGATCTAGTACCAGTTTTCTAAAACGTGGGTTTAATATCTGTTCATTATCCAGCGGGGTGATGGCAATAAAATCCTTTCGCTTGAGGTCTTTGATCATAGGGTGATCCTTGGCATAGCCTCGTGGTGGCCGCTTCAGTGACTCACCACCAAGTTCAAAATGCTGCTTAAAATGTTTGCCGCGAATCGCGTCTTGCCATTTGCCAGGATATTCGGCAATGACATCCCGAATCTTACCCAGTGCCGTGGCGTCTGGTCGCCAGATACCTGCGCCGACAAAACAATTGTCCGGCTCAATGTGAACGTAAAAACCGGGTGCATGCACGTCCTTGCCGAGTGCATGGCGAAACTGGATACCAATGTTGGTCTTATACGGGCGCTTGTCTTTAGCGAAGCGCACATCCCGATAGAACCGCATGAGTGAGCCACCACTCTTTTTGGCCTGGGCGAGAAAATGGGGGGAGATGGCGGCAAGGTCGTCCGCTAAGTCAGTAATCAATTGCAGGGCAGGAGTGCGAACCGTTACTTCATAGTCTGTTTTGTGTATTGCAAACCAGTCGCGATTATTATGCTGCGACAACTGACGCAGGAATTTTAGACTGTCTGCCGTGAAGTAACGGTTCTTCATCAATTTCTATCCCTGACTGGTGTAGGTAATGATAGATAGCATAGCACCCTGTGGGTCGCTGATCACAGCAAAGCGGCCGACATTGGGGATATCCTCTGGAGGCCGTATGATTCGGCCCCCCAGTGAGCTGGCGCGTGTCGTCTGCTGATCAACATCATCCACGGTGACATATGCCCCCCATGATGGTGGTACACCTGCAGCATCTGCCGGTATCGCCATGATACCGCCAAGTTTATGTTCACCAGCGATGAGTAGCGTATAGGTCCCCTTCGGTATGGGCTCGTCATGCATATCCCAGCCGAAGAGTGCGTGGTAAAATGCCTTGGCACTGGTGACGTCGGTGGTCATGAGTTCATTCCAGCTAAAGGCACCCGGTAACTTCATTGCTTCCTGATTCATTGTGTTCTCCTTGTATGTTGCTGTATAGGTTTGTAGAGTCGTTAGACTAGCAATGTACTACTGACAGCGTTATGTCAGGAGGTCTGTGGCGCGGGATAATATTAAGGCGAGAGAATAATGGGACGTATCAGGTGGTGCGGTTGACTTGGCTGATTCGAAGTGAAATTACCGTAGAACAGGGAGGTAGCCTTATTTAACAAAAAGAATTAAAAGAAAAATCTTGTACCGCAAATACGATTAATACGAAAACGATTACTAAAATAAGGGAGGGTATTATTCATGAGGCTATTAATACTATTATCAGTCCTGGGGGGTGTTTTGTATTATGCTCAAGGTCATGCCTATTTTGGCCTGCTGCAAGACGACAAAGTGAGTGCAAATGGCTTTGTTGAACTGCCGAAGATGACAAATCCTAAAACCGATAGCGTGATTATATTTGCGCCGGAAAATTGCCCAAAAGAAGGCGCGCAGCGGGCTGAGAGACTGGCTGCTCAATTAGATCGAATTAATATTCCAGTCTTGCGTTCGAGTCGCGCGAGATTTGGCACGGTCAAGCCATCAATGAAAAAGCAGCTGGATCGAGTGATGCTCGGGACGCTCCCCATTGTGATTGTCGGTGGCTGGGGCAAGGCAAACCCGACATATAAAGAAGTAGCTGCCGAATATAATCTGGCTTATGAATAAACAAACAACGGACCTGAGTATCGACACGGTGATCGATATCCTGGAGGTGAGGCGATGATTATTCCTTTTCAGGAATTATCGACAGAGGCATTGCAGGCTCTGATGGAAGACTTTGTTACACGCGATGGTACAGATTATGGCCAGATCGAAATGAGTATGCAGGAGAAATCGGAGTATTTATTAACGCGGTTAAAAAGGGGCGATTTATTGATAAGTTACAACGCTGAACTACAAAGCTGTGGGCTTGTGACGAAGGAAGCACTGAGAAAGTCATCCTGTGATGAATGAAGACAGTTTTGGCCAATGCATTACAATTTATATGCTGGTAAATCCAGTCTGGTAGTAGGTCTGCCTTATAAATAAATTTAATAGTCATTCCTGTATTAGTTTTCAACCTAACTGTTGGTGACAATTCTACTATAATAGGTATATTGGTCGCTGATTCCAATTTTTTATGTTTTTCCTCATGGGCGTAGGTCAAATATCAGAACTGGCTTTCCGTCCTTACTTAATATACGTACATGGAGGTGTGGTATGAAAACACTGGATACATTTGAGAATGATGCATCGCGTTATGCAGCTTGTCACAAGCTCTCGCTTATTGCGCCTTTTGTGTGGCTAAAAAAAGGCTGGCAGGATTACCGGCGTGCGCCCTGGCATAGTCTGGCATATGGAGCGATTTTTTTTGCGGTAGGCTGGTTGCTTGTGTACTCATCATGGACGAATGAAAGTTACTTTCTGCTTGGTCTCTTTATTAGCGTATTATTTGTCGGTCCCGGCCTCTTTTTTGGCCTGTACGATACCAGTCAGCAGCTTGAGCTTAACCACAAGCCCAGTTTTCGTCATGAGCGCCGTAAGGCGTTCCATGAAATGGGGCATGAGCTCATGTTGTCGCTAATCCTGAGTCTGATATTCATGGTGATGCTGATACTCACCTCAACGGTGATCGACATGGTAGTGAGACCGGGACAGACGCTCGTCACAGCAGCAGTCCCCATGTCCGATGTGACATTTTATTACCTTGCGGCAATATTTGCCGGGGTACTCTACTGCGCCAACACATTTGCCTTGCCGATGATTATGGACAAAGATGCTGATGCCGCGACGGCGATCACCACAAGTCTGCATGCAGTATGGCGTAACAAATCGGTGATGGCGCTATGGGGATTGCTGCTCCTGACGTTAACGGCGATTGGCTTTGCCACGGCGCTGGTGGGTCTGGTGATTATTGTTCCCGTACTCGGATATGCTACCTGGCATGCCTACCGTGAGACCATTATTTCCTCGTAGTGTCGGCGGAAGCCCAAAGCGACAACGGCTGATGGATTTCCCCTAAGGACGATTACGCCTGAGAGGCGAGACTGAAAAGCAATTTTGTTCAGTCCCGCCTAAGGGCCTTGTTTTACAATTTTCTATTATAAAATGATTGGCACGGCTATTGTGTTTCGATTGTGCGGGACGTCCTGTCACGTGATAATATCAGGTGCGAATCAGCAGCGTTCCAGGTCTGGAATTTGTAGGAATAGCTTCATTTTCTGTCTCTCATGATACATCCTGAAAATGCTTGATGAGTTAGTATTAAATTACCCCCTTGCAGTAAGCTTAAATACATCGTCACCGGCAGAAGGTCTAGCGATAAAGTTATTGTTAGCGTGTCTCACCAAGTCGACTAAAGGTCATCGACACTGGGAGATGACCTCGTTGTGTGGCGGCGAGTAACAATATGAGCTGGCATCCGTAGGCTTGATGAAGCGTGCCTGACTGAAAAAAGACACGAACTTGCAGGAGGCTCGTTAATTGATAGTTAGCGCGTCAGACTAAATTGTGAAGATCGATGAGGTTGGCTTGCAGATAAAGACCGTAAATTTCCCGCAAAGCGTTTTCAGCGAGCGAGCGAGCGTAATGACTTGTAAACGGATGCTATGTGCAGAATTTCTGACGGCAATTCAAGCAGTGACCAAGTTACGGCGGTAGTGAGGTCTTAGTTAGCACGGTCTCAGCGTTGTCAACCGATAGGCTCTGCTTGTTACCAAGGGGGGGTTAAGGTAACGTCGATGATAAATATGGCAGATAGCGTTCGCGTGTAATAATATGGTTGAGGGATGGCGGTCGCAGTCTCTAAAGGTGTAGGTATTGCCGATACAACGGTTGGCGGGCCTTCAGAAGAGTGCTGATTATCAGCAGTAGTGAGGGTGGGTAGATTGACTGAATCAAAATGGCTAAGCGTACTCGTGAATCAGCAAACTGTATTTGAGTACGATCGCTCGACATCGATCGAGGCCGCTCAATCGACTTATCTTGATACAATGGATGTCGCGATGAGGCGTGGTTTAAAAATTCATGGCGAATTGATAATAAATCCAGATAAAATGCAACGCGCCAGGTTCGTCGCGCTGAATCTAATCAAGGCACTACAGCAGGATAATGAGGCTGTAATATCGGTCGCCTGTGCCTATCTGGTGAGTCGATGTCCGGCATTACGTGAAGTGCAGGCAAATGATGAAGGCACATCAGTCGAGATTACTCTGGTGGAAAAGCCATAAATCATCTTACGTCATGAAGAAATCAATAGAAGCACATTGAAATTCATTTGCTATGCCAACATCAAAGTGTGATTTCGAACGACAATATCAAGCGCTGGTTGGGCATCAAGACACATGTCATTGCGTTATGAAGTCCGTGTTTTATATAAATTTTTGACGTCAGGAAATCCTGCCTATGAATAATAAGCTGCCTGTTTTTTACAGCTTCCGTCGTTGTCCTTATGCGATACGCGCAAGGCTTGCAATTAAAGTGAGCCAGGTTCAGGTGGCGCTACGTGAGGTATCCCTGGCAGACAAGCCTGAGGCAATGTTGACTGCGTCACCGAAAGGGACTGTGCCGGTTCTTGTCTTGCAGGATGGGACCGTGATCGATGAAAGCATCGACATTATGGTCTGGGCCTTACAGCAGTATGACCCGGAGAGCTGGTTATGTCAGGACAATGAGCGTCTTAAAAAAATGAATAACCTTATTGCGTCGAATGACTATGAATTTAAAATTCATCTTGATCACTATAAATATGCCAATCGATTTCCCGAGCAGTCGATAGCTCACTATCGCCAACAAGGAGAACATTTCCTACAACAACTTGAGAATTGCCTAAGTGAGCGGCGATTCCTCATCGGTGATGGCGTATCACTGGCTGATATGGCAATATTTCCATTTGTTCGACAATTTGCATTTGTCGACAGACCATGGTTTGATCAATCTCAATATCTACATGTACAACGTTGGCTGGAAGTATTTTTAAATGCAGACCTGTTTCAGAAAGTCATGAGTAAACAACTGCAATGGTTTGTGGGAAATGAGATTACAGTATTTGGTGGTTAATTAACGTTGTTTTTCGTGTCTGCTGGACTGGCTTTCTAATAAGTAACTTTGTTTTGCATAAGCTTGCTTTCACAGTACACACTGTCGTGATAGTTTTTCCTCGTGAGTACAATAGCGGTGACAATGACATGACTGGCAACCTGATCCCAGTTGATATAACGGGTATAACCCGTGCCTTCATGTTGAAAATAAAGATGTATATTTGAATTATTTTTCTTGTCACGAGGATGTAAAAAAAGTTTTTTAATCTCTCGAATGATTTTTCTGCATTGTGCCCTGCTTGCTTTATTTATGGGAACACTCACTTTAATATCGATACTGTCATTGTGCGAATTATAATTAGCGCCCATAGTGACACCCCGAAGTTCGGGTTGATGTTGTCTGCTAAGATATCCGTTAAGTCTAAGGATTCCCAGGTCCATCATTGTGACCGGTTCTCTGGCTATTAGTTTTAATACATTAGTTTTATCTGCATAGACAGGTAAAGAAAATAAACCTAACAGGACAAGCCAGTTAAAACGTGATTTTATATTTAATGCCAGGGTGAGAAGCAGATTGTCGCGATAATAGGCGAGAGTGCGAACATAGTTATTGCCCGAGGCTACTCTTTTGAAAGTTCCAATATGTAGGGCAGGCCGTTGAGTCCGTTCGAGTCCTATCTGTTTCATAGAAGGGCAATAATCAATAAGCCAATACTATCGCCATTGACGTGCCTGCCCCCGGCGTGAGGTTTATAATCGATACTGGTGTAGCGCAGCCCCCAGAAAAATGATTTATTAATTTTATAGTCGAACTCTAATAATGCCCCAAGTGAATTTTGAAAACGTTGTGATATATTGCTGGCAACGCCTGTGCCTTTAACGTTTGGTGAAAAGTGGATAGTAACGCCTAGTCCAATACGATATGTATTGCCACGATAAAAGACCATACTATTCAGCGGGTAGCGCACCCAGGTAACGTCTGCATCTGTTGAATGAACATCATCGGATTTCACCCCAAATGATAATTGTCCTTCAATATTGTTAGTATAGGATTTCATTCCACCAATTGATAATGAGAATAAATCTCCCGCTTTTATAGAGTCTTTTGCGCCATTGGCATAATTTTGGGTAATTAATTCACTTCCGCCCAGATGAATGCCTGCTTCAAGCAGCGTCTCGGAGTAGGACGTGGGTGCGTATGTAAGCAGAAGAAAAAAAAGCAATCTCATCGGGAAGTAGATATTTGTCATGATGTGTCAATACGCCGCCATAGTGGTGACAAGTATAGGGGGTTTAAGGGGAGTGTGACAAATTATAATGTTCTGAGAATATCTCCCCGCATGTATGCTGGCTCATCTCTATTTGACGATTCGAGACTAAAACAGAAACACATATACAGTTACTGCCGTGTTATGCAGTGTGAATACGCTCGATTAGTATTTACCGCCAGAAGTTAAGACGAGTCTTAAGGCTGTTAGTTAATGGCCCTTTAAATATCGTTGGTCATCAAAGGTGCTTACCCATTCCGGGCGGTAGGCGACAAAGACGGTCATTAGCATTCCATTGATAAAGGCTTCGGGCAGCATCAATATCAATCCATATGGCAAGTATGTGTCAGTTAGTCTTGTCACGCTTAAGCTACCGGATAGGTAATGAATCCCAGATGTGGTGATAATGGCTCCGGCCATGGACAGGGCGGCACCGAAAAAAGCGCAGATAAAGATGTATATAAAGAAGTGATTGGGCAGGCGGCGGTCGACGAGCCGAAACAGGCGGTAACTAATTAAAACTGGCACAACACTGGTGGCAAGGGCCTCCCAGGGTAACGTCAATAAGCTGGATATGTCGCCGTGTGATGTCATTAGTGTGACGGTTGTGAGGGCGACGCTCATCGCAAGTATAGCAAAGGCCCAGCCAAACATCAGGGTCATCAGGGTCGCGCCGAGGAGATGAAAATTCAGCTCGGTAAGTGATTGTCTTGCGGGTATATCGGCATTTAGTACCCAGAGGAAAAAAACTCCCAGTATCGCATAGAGCAGGACATTGAGGTCATCGGGGTTCTTTAAGCGCCACCAGGGTGCCGCCCGCAGGGCCAGCAGCAGCACCCCGGCATAGGCCAGGGCACCTGTGATTAGCCAGAAGTGACTAAAAAATAGGGGATTAATGTTCATCAGTATTTATACCTCGTACCAGAAGGCTATTAAACTAAAACACTATTCAGGCCGCAAGCACCAAAAAGGGATAGTCTGGCGGTAGACAGTTTCATAAAACTGCAATCAAAATAAGCTGTTAGTAAATATGGCTACTGTTGATGACAATATGCTTTGTCGCCGTGAAGTGTTTAAATCTGGCTCGAATCGGCTTAAACCGCCTGCTAAGGACGACCCTATAAATAGGTACCGCTTTTATGAAGCGCACAATGACCATGTTTGCTAAGGTTGTGCTGGCGCGCTTTATCCGTGATTGCTTTGCGCTACAATTATAACGTTGCGTAGTGACAGGCTTTGACGATTGGCTGGGGATGGTTTGTCGTGATCTTATAACGGCGTACTTTACCTGGCCTGTCGAGCAGGTTAGCGCTGACAGCAAGGATGGTTACCGCCGCATGATAGAGTCAAAACTTAATCGCAGCAGTGGGCAGGGTCATATCGTGATGTGCCCGAATCGGTCTGCTGACTGGTGCATCATTAAGTTGTTGCTCTGGTTGATTTCCAGTATTGCGCTGCTGATTGGTACAGGCTTCGCGATGGCGGGATTGTGGCTCATATTACCCTTTAGTGGACTGGAAGTCCTCGGCCTCGTCAGTCTACTGTACTGGGTCTCGCATGAATGTTACCGTCAACAGGTTATCCACCTGGAGGGTAGCCGGGTGATTGTTGAAAAAGGTCATCGGACGCCTCAGTCTGCCTGGGAGTCAGAACTCTTCTGGACGCGCCTAATCGTTGAGCAGTCCCCCTTTCTTGGCCATCCTGAAAAATTGTTTTTACGCAGTAAACAACAGCAGCTTGAAATAGGTGAATTTCTGAATGAGGGAGATAAGAAAAAGCTGCTCAGCGAGTTGCGAGGTGTCATTACGGTGGTCAATGACTGAGGTATGCTCATAAAATTGCGATCAAAAACAGTGAGTTACTCAACTATCAACTTATACGCAATGACCCGTAACTAAACTTTTATGGTAATCCATCAGGGGCAACTAGCATATAGCATGACGGCGGGTATCGCTGTTTAGCCGCCCTGATTCAACTTCGGTGGTGCAATTGCCCAATTTTAATTGCACGACCTGAAAACACATAGTTAACTCATCGTAAGTCGTTGTGAGGCTTTACAACATAAGGCGGCCACGATTATAGTCAGCCTATGAAACTACTCAGCCTCCTGATACTCCTGTGTTTTACCCCGATGGTTGTCGCTGTAGAGGCGTATATCTCGGCCAAAGATATCCGCGAACACGACCGGCACAGAAATCTTAAGCTACTTTCACACGTTGCGCTCGTCTACGACGAACGTGATAACGAGGTTATCCTGGCGCGCAATACCGACGAGGTAATGCCCATCGCCTCACTAACCAAATTGATGACGGCGATGGTGATTTTGCACGCTGGTCTGGACATGGATCAGGCAATTACCATTCGTAAGGCGGATAAAGATCGGATTCGTTACTCTCACTCGCGGCTAAAAAGGGGGATGACTTTCAGCCGCCGGGATTTACTCCACATAGCGCTGGCGGCCTCAGAAAATCGTGCCGCCCTGGCCCTGGCGCGCACCTATCCAGGCGGTCACGAGGAATTTGTTAAGGCCATGAATCAGATGGCGCAGGCGCTGGGCCTGACTAAAACGCACTTCGCCGGTCCAGCCGGTCTAGGCAATGCAAATGTCTCCACGGCGCAGGAGATGGTCAAAATTGTGCAAGCGGCGAGTAAATATCGTCAGATCCGACAGTTCACCACCGAAAAGAAAGATAGCATCACTGACTTGCGACATGGGCGTCGAATCGAATTCGGCAATACCAATCGTCTGGTGCATCGACGCGCCTGGCCGATTACGCTGAGTAAGACAGGCTACACAGGCGATGCCGGGAACTGCCTGGTGATGCAGACAGAGATTAGTGAGAGACCAGTCATTATTGTGCTGCTCGATTCCTGGGGAAAATTGAGCAAATACGGGGACTCCAATCGCATCAGAGATTGGCTGACTAACACAGAACGGTCAATTAAAAGAAAGCAACGCCGGGCGCAGCGGAAAAATGCCACCTTACTTAGCGAAAACTAAAATTGAGCATCGTAAATTAAGGTTTTGTCCGGCATGCTGGACTCTGGTCGTTAGCGGGGGTTGAACTTTTATATCAGAACGACGGCATAGACATGGATGATAAACAATTAAAACGTGCCGAATTACACCTCGGTCAGGCTGATAAAGTGATGCATAACATCATTAAGTCCAGCGGACCATTGTTGCTAAACAAAACGCGCCCGGCTTATTTTCACGCACTGGTACACGCTATCATTAATCAACAACTTTCGGTAAAAGCCGCCGCCTCGATCATGAAACGTGTGCTGGAAATGCAAGGTGGTCGGGTATTTAGCGCAGACAAAATCAATAAATTATCTGACGCCAGCCTACGGCGATGCGGTCTGTCAGTGAATAAAATACACTATATAAAAACGCTTGCGAAAGCTGTGCTCCATAAGGAATTAAATTTTCGAATACTGGTACGACAGGACGATGAGTCGATCCGCAAACAGCTTATCGGCTATCCAGGCATCGGTCCATGGAGTGCGGATATTTTCATGATGCGGGGCATGGGTCGAACAGATATTTTACCGATTGGCGATCTGATTATTCGCAAGTCGATGCAGTACCACTATTCGTTGCCAGATAATGCCCCGTACGAGGACTATTTTGCCATTGCGGAGCGCTGGCAACCCTATCGGACGATTGCCAGTTACTATTTATGGAAGGCATTCCAGCAAAGGCCATGATTTTTCTCTAACGGGAGAAGGCTTGGATCCTTTGTCTATCAAAACCCGTATTTTAACTTTGAGATGTCGTTGGAGCGAAACGGGCTAAATTTTTCTTACCCGAAGGGAAAAAGCCTGGAGTGAACATGACAATAGCCAGGCGGCGGAGTAGAAGTTGATTGGTATTCCAGTCGTTGCGAGTCTCATACGAGAATCCTGCTGGTGGGGGTTAATTCAGAAATTCATCAGTGGACTGAGATGCTGTTCGCTGTTATTGGATGAATGGATATCAAGCTAGAGACGAGGATTGAAACTCCCGGCTGATTCAGTCCGAGCTGTTTCAGGATTCTTGTATAAGACTGTCCGTCGTTTGCGGATTTGGCTGGATGCTGTAGGCAAGTTTACAGCAATTGCGCCCACTGGCCTTCGCCCGATAGAGGGCTTCGTCTGCACGGCGTAGGAGAGTTGTAAAGTCTTCATGTTGCTGAAGCTCGGCAATGCCAATACTGACCGTGATGATAAATGGCCAGGGTTCGTCTGGTTTTTCTGATTTTGCGGTTTCGATAGCAAAGGCACAACGCAATCGTTCGGCGGCCACAAGTGCCTGCTCTGCGGGTGTATCCGGTAGTAGGGCAACGAATTCTTCGCCACCGAAGCGACAGAAAACGTCTTCACCACGGAGGATCTGCTCGGCGAGGGAAACAAAGCGGCATAACATTGCATCGCCGACATCATGACCAAGGCGATCATTGATTTGTTTGAAGTTATCAAGGTCCATGAGCAAGACCGACATCGGCTTGTCGTTACGTCGACTCGTTGAGATAATTTTTTCGCGAAGTAAAGCAAAGGCACGTCGATTGAGCGCGCCGGTCAGCGGGTCGTGGTTGGCTTTACGGTCCAGGTCTGCCTGGAGTCGTTCGGCTGCCATCAATGCCATCCCCAGTGTGACGGCGATAATCAGGCACAACAACCAGAGCAGCGTTGCGACGGCGACGCCATTGGGGTCTAAAGGATCAAATTGCTGGGGATGCTGGTTGGCGGCAGCGACACGTATGAGGAATGCAGCGGCATTGGCGACAAAGATCCAGCCAGTGACGCGCATGGCGGGCAGGTCTGGTGTGGCGGCGGTGAGTAACTCACGCGCAATCAGGGAAGACAGGATAATGATTAGCACAGCATTGCCAAGGGCCTGGATCTCCGTTGAGAGTTGTAAGCCCTCCGCAGTCCAGAGCAATACAGGGATTGCCATCATCGTAGAGACCCAAAGCGTTAGCGGTGGTTTGCCAATGAAGCGACGAAAACCATCCCAGGCCAACATCAGGCCGGCGACTGTTGCAAGTTGTGCAAGCGCAAGTGCGGGCTGCCAATGGACAATCCCATAGGAGAGAACCAATACGAGCGTCAGCACATTAGCGCCCCCTGCCAATGCCCAGTGGCCTAGTCCCGGTATGTCAGGGTGTATCCGCCAGAGCAGTAGTCTCGCCGCGGCGCAAAAGGCACTTGCCAGTGCTACAGCGACTAATAAGCTACGAATATCAAATGTCATGCGCGGGAATGGCCTCGGTGCTGTTTCTGTACAGTCTTTATGCTGAATATACCAATAATAAACATAATTCGCGCCTAGTTATAGTTATATCAAAAAGTGAGGGTAAATTTTCCGGCCGTAGTAACTTAATCCATGATGCCGATGAGATCTCATAAGTAGGTTCACGGTGTTCAGCGGTCCCTTGTATAACACTGTGAAGGCGGGTAGCGGTGAAGTGATATACCAGAGATGAGTGCCATGCGGCGTACCACTGTAGCGGCGAGATGCCTTCAGCGATGCTTTATCACCGATTTGAATGACAGGTGCATCGTCGACGGACGATGTCGGGATAGCCGGATCAAACAAGATGGCTCGCTTGCCGCGTCAGTAGAGTTTCGATGATGTAGAACGGTGATAAACGACTGTATTGAACATAAGTAGCAGCCTTGTCACGCTCGTCTGGATTGTCGGCGTAGCGGGAGTAGCGTTGTTGTTCAGTCAAATGCTAATACGATAGCAATCTGTGGTGGCGTAATGATTAATGCCAGACTGGACGGTTGTCCGTGTGAGTTTATTAACCTGCACAAAATAAATACTACCCCTCTGTAACATCAAACGTGGATATTCCAAAAGTTTGATGTCTGTACAACATTGAGTGTCTCCTCGGTAAAAATTTGGCATACATGTTGCTGCTCAGATGATTGTAATGAATGTCGAGAATATAAATCTCGATCTGATGCCATGATTGAGCCAAATAACCACAGATAAGGATACACTGATGACTCGCAATGAAACGACAGAACGGATTATTATCGCTAAATTAACCAAGCAATTGTCCTGGAAACAACTGGCGGACGCGATTGGTATGAGTAAGGAGTGGACTACAGCGGCTCTGCTGGGACAGATGACATTAACTATGGAGCAGGCCGCCAAGATAGGTGCGCTGCTTGAATTACCAGAAGAGGCCGTTGCCCAGCTACAGGTCGTGCCCTATAAAGGTTCTGTAACGACGGCCATTCCAACAGATCCGTTAATTTACCGGTTTTATGAACTCATCAATGTCTACGGTACGACCTTTAAGGCACTGATACATGAAGAGTTTGGTGATGGGATCATGAGCGCGATTGACTTTAACATGGCGCTTGAGCGTGAGCCCGACCCCAAAGGTGACCGCGTGAAAATTGTTATGAGTGGTAAGTTTCTACCCTATAAGGCTTACTGACGATGGCGCGCTGTATGACAGACGTCAATGCTCAGCAGATTGGCGCACCATAATAGATGATTGATGCACTGTGCGGGTGCAATATAAACGCCTCTACCCTGGGAACGACAGTCGTATGCAAAGAAAATACGAGTGAATACAGTTAGATAATTTCTAATTCATTATTGGGCATGGTAGTTGCAAATACCTGTATGCAACAAACAAATAGAAGTAAAGCAACTATTGTTATTGGGCTGTAGTATTTACATTAAACAAGATTTACAGGGGACACGATATGTCTTATTTAGAGCCAACAGAGTTCGTTACAAAAATGGTGGATTCTGGAGAATCCAAGGTCTACATGTCGACAAAGGATACGTTAATTCGTGCCTTTATGGCCGGTGCCATTTTGGCCCTTGCGGCGATATTTGCGATTACCGTTGCCGTAAAAACAGGCTCGCCCTTAACGGGGGCAATCCTTTTTCCCGTTGGCTTCATTATGTTGTATTTAATGAAATTTGACTTGCTAACAGGCGTATTTACCCTGGTGCCGCTGGCCCTTCTCGATAAAAGGCCAGGCGTAACGGTCGGCCAGGTACTGCGGAACTGGGGACTCGTGTTTCTCGGTAATTTTGCTGGGGCACTGACCGTCGCCTTCATGATGTCGTTTATTCTGACTTATGGATATAGTGTGGACGGAGGGGCGATTGCCCAGAAAGTAGGACATATTGGTGAGTCCCGAACCCTGGGTTATAAATCGCATGGTATTGATGGATGGATAACAATTTTTATCCGCGGTATGTTATGCAACTGGATGGTTTCGATGGGTGTGGTCGGCGCCATGATCTCCACCTCTGCCAGCGGCAAAATGATGGCTATGTGGATGCCGGTGATGCTGTTCTTCTTTATGGGTTTTGAGCACTCCATCGTAAATATGTTTTTATTTCCTTTTTCCATGATTATGGGTGGCGGTTTTACTATCATGGATTATTTTATCTGGAATGAAATTCCGACGGTGTTAGGGAACCTGATTGGTGGATTTGTCCTGGTGGGACTTCCACTGTATTTTACCCATGTACGGACAAGCCCGAACCGTGCGCTATAATTTACAGTTCTGATTGCAATAGGGTCTATCAAGTCTCAACTCTTATCGGAGTTGAGACTTTTTTAAATCATGCCAGGTCATTTGAAAATATCCGTAGGTCAACATACCGATAAAGGCCGTAAGGCAGTTAATCAGGATTTTTATGGTGTCTATATACCGAAACAACCGCAGTTAAGTTCGAAAGGTATCGCCATAGCCTTAGCGGATGGCATCAGTAGCAGTGATGTCGGCCAGGTCGCCAGTCAGACAGCCGTCACCAGCTTCCTGGAAGATTACTTCTGTACGGCGGAGACATGGTCAGTAAAGAAATCGGCCTATCGGGTCCTGACGGCAACGAACTCGTGGTTATATTCTCAGACACAGAAAAGTCAGTATCGTTTTAATAAAGACAGAGGTTATGTCTGTACCCTGAGTGCGCTGGTGCTCAAATCCACAACGGCACACCTTTTTCATCTGGGCGATACACGCGTCTATCGCCTGTATGGCCAGCGACTGGAACAATTGACCAATGACCACCGCCTCCGGGTCTCTCCTGAGAAGAGTTATCTCAGTCGTGCCCTCGGTGTGAATCCTCAGCTGGAAATCGACTATAAAGCACTATCCATTACGGAGGGCGATATTTTTGTCTTTGTGACTGACGGTGTCTATGAATATGTTAGCGATGATTTTATTTGTCAGATGATCGCCGAGTATGATAACGACCTGGATTTGGCCGCCAAGGCAATCGTGGACCAGGCGTACGAACATGGTAGTACCGATAATCTGACGGCGCAGATTATCAGAGTCGATACGCTACCGCAGCAGGACGCGGAAGAGGCCTTGCAGAAAATTACCGAGTTGCCATTTCCCCCTGTGCTGGAAGCGCGGATGGTCTTTGATGGTTATAAAATTATTAGAGAAGTGCACGCGAGTCATCGTAGTCATGTCTATCTGGCCGTCGATATCGAGAGCAATACACAGGTTATTCTTAAGACACCATCGGTTGATATGCAGGCGGACGCGAGCTATCTGGAGCGATTCATGCTTGAAGAGTGGATCGCCCGGCGCATCAATAGTCCGTATGTGTTAAAACCATGTACCCTGACGCGTAAACGGCACTACCTCTATATCGTCAGTGAATTTATCGAGGGCCAGACGCTAACACAATGGATGCACGACCACCCAAACGCGGAACTGGATATTGTACGTAGAATCATTGACCAGATTGCCAAGGGCCTGCGCGCGTTTCATCGACTGGAAATGTTGCATCAGGACCTGCGTCCGGCGAATATTATGATCGACAATACCGGCACTGTTAAAATTATCGATTTTGGCGCCACAAGCATAGCGGGCGTGATGGAGATTACGAGTCCATTTCGGCAGTCCGCTATGCTGGGAACGGCACAGTATAGTGCGCCGGAGTATTTTCTGGGAGAACGAGCAACGATGCGCGCGGATTTATTTTCGCTGGCGGTAATTATGTATCAAATGCTGACGGGCAAGTTGCCTTATGGGACGCAGGTAGCTAAATCGACGACGTTGTCCGCACAGCGGAATCTAGTCTATGACAGTATACGAAATAACCGCCGCGAGATCCCCGCCTGGGTTGATGAAGCGATCAGAAAAGCACTACAGCCAAATCCTGCGAAACGATACGCTGAACTATCCGAGTTTATCTTCGATCTGCATCAGGCCAATAAGGCATTTATTAATAAGACCCGCCCACCACTCATGGAGCGAAATCCGTTAGCTTTCTGGCAAGCCCTGTCGCTAATTCTGGCCACAATTATTGTTGTATTACTTTTGTGGCAATAATGCCGTCGGATTTTTCCGAAGGCGGCCGTCGCTGTAACCGACAACGATGTCAGCCTATCATCAATATCGAGTGCTGGTGGCTGTATTGAGTTTGACAGAGATCGTCACTCATGCAGGGTCATTTGCTGACGGCTTTATGGCGTCATCTAATCACCTACAGTGCAGATAGTCAGTAATCAGTATATAAGGGATGGGGGACCTGAATCCCGCCGATGTGTGGCGCGACCTACCAAAGGGCAGGCTTTGGGGCTTGTCTGGCCCCCGCGTATAGTGTCGACGCGACCAGGGAGCACTAAACACTTGACGGGGGAGGATAATTCCGCTTGTATGGACCTCTGGTAACCTACTGAATAGTATTGATAAAGTAAGGTGCACACTATGATACATTTTAGCGAAAGTTTAATCGTCATCCTCATCCAGGCAATTATCGTTTTATCACTGGCCTCGCTGGGGTTATTAGTAGCCCTGATCAAAAAACATGACAAGCTCAAGGCCTATGTTCGCTCTCAGGAGGCTGAACAGCACAGCTCAAATTCGGTCAGCGTGGAGCATTATCTTGCCACCGAAGTTAAATTAACAGAAGGCCGATCAGAGCTTCTCTATAAGGACACCGACCTTTTATCGACGGAGTTTGGTGAAGCCGACTGGCTAGTCTTAAGAGTGAAATTTCTTGAAATCGAAAAGGGTTTTTCCAGCACGACAGATCGGGAAGACAATTTCTGGAAGCTGTTAGGCGTTAGTTTGAAAAATATGCTAAGCGAAATGAAGCTGGTTAAACGCGTACAGGCAAACGATGCTAAAGAAGAAGATGATGATGAAGTAAAAGAATTAAAAAATATGTTAAAAGAGCAGGCAGCCGATATAGAGAAATTGAATGATGAGCTGAGCGGGGCTGATACAGAGGAAAAAGTGGAAATTATGAAAGACAAATTACTGAAGCTTAGTAATAGCCACCGGGAACTGTCTCACTGTGTAATGGTGCTAGAAGATGAGAACCTGTTTTTGCGCGAACAAATTCGCTCTTTGTTAGCCGATGATGCGGCTGTCGAAACTAGCTGACGTATACTGCATGTCGACAAGTCGTTGCAGGGTCGTAGATTTTCGGCGGCTTATTTTGCAGGAGGGACTTAGACGCATTGGACTCTGCATGAAAAATCCCCTGTGGAGTAGTGTTAAAAGTATTTTTGTTTGAGGGCGTTGAGGTTATACTAAGTATATTATAATATTCTTATTAAATTCACGGTTGCCGAGTATCCGCATGGACGAAGCATTGCATCATATTATTATAGTCGGTGGTGGGGCTGGTGGACTCGAACTGGCAACGCGCCTGGGTAAGACCCTGGGCAAGCCAAAAAAGGCACGCATTACGCTACTGGATTTTCATCGAACCCATATCTGGAAGCCGTTGCTACATGAAGTGGCCGCGGGGACGTTCGATGCCTATGAGAATCAAATCGAGTACATGGCACAGGCGGCCAAAAATCATTTTGAGTTTCGTCTCGGTCGTATGGATCATCTGGATCGAGCGACACGTACTGTTTATCTGGCACCGACTCATAATGACAAAGGTGAAGAAATAATTCCGCGCCGTCAATTTCACTATGATACGTTGATCATGGCCGTAGGTAGCGTTAGCAATGATTTTGAGATTGAGGGCGTAAGTGAGCACTGTCTATTCCTGGATACCGTTCGTCAGGCAGAGTCTTTTCAGAATAAGTTATTAGAGGCCTATATCCGTGCCAATACCCAGTCCGTCCCGCTGATGTCAGGACAACTGGATGTTGTTATTGCCGGCGGGGGCGCGACTGGGATAGAGTTGTCGGCACAGTTACACAAGGTCTCCCGACTGTTTAAGACTTATGGTCTGGACCAGATAAACCCGGGCGATATCCAGATTAATATTGTCGAGGCCGCCGATCGAATTCTTCCTGGTTTACCGCCACGCCTGTCACAGGCCACTGAAGATGAACTGACCAAGTTAAACATTAAAGTTTTAAAAAATGAGCGCGTGGTTAAGGTAACTAAAACGGAACTGCACACCAATACCGGACGTGTTATCCCTGCCTGTATTAAGGTCTGGGCGGCGGGGATTAAGGCACCAGATTTTCTACAGGATATCGCTGGCCTGGAGACCAACCGCATCAATCAGCTGGTTGTTCGACCAACACTGCAAACCACGCGGGATGAAAATATTTTTGCGCTGGGTGATTGCGCCGAATGCCCCTGGCCGCAGGCCAATAGCATTGTCCCACCGCGGGCGCAGTCGGCACATCAGCAGGCATCGTTGTTAGCAAAAAGTATGAAACGTCGCCTTGCTGGTAAGCCGATTGCGGATTTTCGATATTATGATTATGGTTCGCTAGTATCCCTGGGGAAGTACAGTACCGTTGGTAACCTGATGGGCAACCTGACCGGGAGCGTGATGATCGAGGGCTTTATGGCACGTATGGTGTACTTATCACTGTACAAACTCCACCAGTTTGCCCTGTTTGGCTTTTACCGCACCATGATGTTGAGTATTTCACATCTGTTTCGTGCCAGCGTGCACCCGGAAATTAAACTCCATTAGGCGTAAACCAATCGCCGGATTTCGATGCAGAGAAATGCCTGCCGTACTGTTAACGCAGCAGGGAAAGTCTGATAATAAAGCGGTCGAGATGGGAATTGTCCTGCCTAGGGTTCGAGTTTTGATAATTCAATGATTCGTTCATTGCATGAGACTATGGTTCGCGCCATGTCATGGATAAGCTTTTGGACAGTATCGGGGCGCGCGGCCAGTAAGCTTCGAAAATTATCACTTTTAACCACGATGGTGTCACATGCGGTGGTCGCGATAATACTGGCGGAGCGTTTTGTATTCGTCAGGGCGGCGATGGCACCGAAGATTTCATCCCGATTAATCTCACCAACCTCTGTGTCGTTGTGCAAGACCTTGGCCGCCCCAGTCATGAGTGTAAAAACATCATCACCATCGGTGTTGGCCTCGATAATGGTCTCACCTTGCTCATAATGGCGAAACTCTGGAGAAAAATTCGACTCCTGTCGGCTAAAATGACACAGGAGTAACTGGTAGCTCTGGGTCAGGCAAGAGAGATACTGGTTCCAGAGCAGAAATTTAGTCTGGTCCGCGGCAATGGTGTCGAGAAATGTCTGCCCATCATATTCATCAAGTGTAACCGCGAAGTCGTTTTCGTAGGCGGTGAATTTTTCCTGTATAAGAGCTTCGCCACCGATCAGGTCGCCGCTTTCGTGTACAACAATTAACTGACCGGCGAAGGTCTCGTTAATAGTGCCGTCTTTCAGGAGATAGAGTGAGCCGGTATTTGCGATAAGGGGCTTGTTGGCGACGACCTTTAGATTATGTGATTTAATGGGACAGTTATGTAAAAGCTCTGCAACAAGTGAATGACAGGTTTTCCATAGGGTCTCGACACTCGCGGGTACATCAAAGTTATGATACATAATATTATCGTCTGCCGGGAATAATCATTTTAATACTATAGTCAAGTGATGGCGTAAGTGAAAGGCGACAGCATGCTAACTATGTGATGCTGTTATCAGGGAAAATTGGACCTCGGAGTTAAAAAGCGAATAATGCGTATTCTATTGTTGAGCCTGCTGATACTAATGTTTGCGGAAAACAGTGCCGCGGAACCAGCCCGTGATGATTCCCGTTGGGAGCTGGGCGTTGGCGTGGGCGCGCTGAGTATCCCGGACTATCGCGGCTCAGATCAGCGGCGGGACTATGTCGCACCTATTCCCTATGTCCGTTATAGCGGCAAGCGGTTAAAGGTGGATCGAGAGGGGGGACGATATTATTTTTATGATGGCAAACGAGTTAAACTTGATTTAAGTGCGACATTTAATTTTCCAGTCGATAGCGAGAGGAATACCGCTCGACAAGGCATGCCTGGTCTGGGAGCTATCCTCGAAGCGGGGCCGAGATTACAGTGGCATTTATGGGAGAGCCAGGATCATCGGCTGAGATTGCGATTTGGGGCACCGCTGCGTTTTGCGATAAACCTCTCTAAGGTAAGTAATGAAGGTCTATTTTTTGCACCGTATGTCCAGGTTCGTTATTTCACGACTCTGGAGATGGCCCTATCCATTGGTCCCATGTGGGCTTCTAAGAAATATCACGATTATTATTATCAGGTAGAACAGCAGTACGCAACTGCCGTTCGTCCCGCGTACGATGCGACGGCGGGTTATAGTGGTTTTCGGATTACCCTGACGGCCAGTCATCGTCTTAACAAACGCTACTGGTGGGGGGGATTTTTACGTTACGATAATTTGTCCGGTGCCGCCTTTGTAAATAGTCCTCTTGTCAAACAAACAGATGCATTCATGGCGGGCATTGTTATTGCCTACGTCTTTAAACCGGTAAAACAGTATTATGGCGGTCAGGAATAAGTAATGCTTCAGGCAGATAGAATTTGGCACTTGAAAATGTATGGCTCGCCAATATGGCGGGATGTCTGCTATTGTAGTCATGATGACTAAGCACAAGATTAAAACGCAGACCTCGGATGAGTATATTCGACGCATCAATAAAGCACAGGAATTTATCGCGCAACATCTCGATCAAAACATACGATTAGAGGAAGTTGCCCGTAGCAGTTATTTCTCGCCCTATCACTTTCATCGCATTTTTCATGCCCTGGTAGGGGAAACGGTGAATGATTATGTCGCACGCAAACGCATGGAAAAGGCAGCCAAACGCCTGGTTTACAAACCGGGTCTGAGTGTGACGCAGGTAGCCGAGATGGGTGGATTTTCTTCAAGTGCCAATTTTGCGCGGGCCTTTAAACTGTACTTTGGTGTTAGTGCCTCTGATTTGCGAGCAGGACGCTCACCAAATATTGATGATACGAATAGCAAGATTGGAAAACTTTTTCGCAAGCATGGAAAGGCATTTAATCCGCTGGATCTTTATTCTCAATTTGTTACCGCGACAGTGGTATTCGATAATGACAAATTAGAGGAAATGTTGATGAACGTGAAAGTAGAAGAAATGCAGGAAAAATCGGTTGCCTATCTAACGGCCCCCAATGGCTATGCCTTAGAGGCGATCTATTCAACCTGGGACAAGCTCATTCACTGGGCCAATAGTCAGGGCATTGCGGATGACAGGCAGGCGCGTTTTGCCATATGCCATGATAATCCTTTGATCACTCCCGAAGATAAATGCCGTTATGATGCGGCCATTGTTATTGACCCTGAAATGGCGGTGCTGCAGCCCTATACTAAAACGATTATTCCCGCTGGTAAGTATGCCATTGCTTATTACAAGGACACGGCGGATAAAATAAATGATTTTATGACAGAACTATGTTCGCAGTGGTTATGTCATAGTGGCTACGAGCCGGACAATTATCCGCCTCTGTTTAACTACCAGAATGACTCCAGAAAAGACGGCTATGTAGAAATGAACGTCTACATCAAGGTCAAGGGATTGCAAGCGGCCTGATCAGCTGTAAAATAATATTCGCGCCAGTTCGGTATGAGGCTACTTTTGTAGCCACCTGCCGAACTGGCGGGAAATATTGCTTCTCTGGGTGGGTTACTTATAATGAACCAGGAATCATCAGAGGATTGAGATTGTGAAGAGATGGCATTTCATTTTATTGTTACTGGCGTTGGCTGGTTTTACCGCCTGTTCAACAGTAAGTGGCCCGGTACAGGGTTATCCCGGTCCGCCGCGTCCCGCCAGTGAAACGGCCCACCTGCGTATCCCGGCGGCTATTACGGTGGAAAAAATCGATGGCCAGGAGGTGCAGGTCCCTTCAGTTTTAAAAGGTTTCAATGATATCTATTTGCTTCCAGGCGAGCATCGTATTGATTTTAAATATGAACTCTACTGGGGCAATAATGACAATGGTATGCTGGTCAAGTCGGATGTTGTGGGAGTCGTAACGACATTCAAAGCAGGCATGAATTATGACCTCCGCTATCCTGTACCTGATGGTGAAGAGGATGCCTACGAAAAAGCACGTAAGTTTAAGGCAACACTGCTTGAAAAAGAGACAGGTCGCCAGGTTGTATCGCAATCCGTCGCTGAATTAAACCAGCTCAGGATGTCTGCTAGCAGGGCGATACATCGTCAACGGCTTGCTGCGAAGGTGGCCGACACTCCCTCCAGTGCAGACACCTCCGATATTGCTGTACCGATGGGTATCACTGCCGAAACGGCCGCACACGAAGATGCCGTCAAACGACTTAAATTCTGGTGGTTGACGGCAAGTCCGGAAGAACGTCAACAATTTAAGACCTGGATGGAATCAGTTCAGGGAATAAAATAAGAGACGAGCACATGTATCGTTAAGATCACAAAGGCCATATTGATATGGCCTTTTGTTTTTCCCCGCCGCATTCCCCGCTGAAGTTATCGCTGTGATAATTTTGTGAATTATTCTGGTTACACTGCACGGGTAGTGTCCAGTCATGCCTTAAATAGGTATTACAGAAATTATAAATCAACGCCAACCAGGAGGAATAATGAAAATTAAAGTTGCTCTACTCTTTGCCGCGGTACTGTTATTGCAAGCCTGTGGGACGAATGGAAGTATGATGCATTCTGCCGTGTCCATGGACAAGGTTGCTGTAGCGATGAATACGTACTAACGAGAAAGCAGGGTTGGCGGGAAAAGGACATTCCCCCGACCATATCAGGTAGGAAATCATTGGCCTGCCGTTTAGACCTGATAACCCTTTTATAGTGACATGCAGGCGGCTGTTGTAGTTTAATCTCTGCCCAAATTGACACGATACCTGACTTGTAAAGCATGACTTTTCTGCCTAGGCTTTAACTAAGTTGTAACAGAAAAGTGGTAATCGACGGCTGGTTACCATCAGGGGGTAGATGATGGTGAGATCCTGGATCGTGGTCATGATGTTGACGTGCTCAGACCTGGTGTTTGCCGGTGTGCCGGTAACCGATCGTGCTCAGGACCTGCTGTTTCCACGTGCGCCTGTACAGACGACGGCGGCAGAAAGCTATCACCGTGAACTGCAACGACTCGCCTCGCTGGGCAAACTGGATGTCGACAAGCCGCGTCTCCTTCAAATTCGACAGATTTGCAGTCGCCTGATTGCACAGGCCATCTTACTCAAACCGGCGGCGGCTCACTGGCCCTGGGAAGTACACCTCACCTCGGACCCCGGGGTGGCGGCCTATAGTATGTCGGGGGGCAAGCTACTGGTCGGCAGCGACTTTATCGACAAATATCATTTGAATGACAATGAGCTGGCAGTGGCGCTGGCGCACGAGATTGGACACGTTATCGCTGAGCACGTCCGTGAGCAAATATCGATGGCAGCGGGTTTTGAACCCAGGGTGCCAAACAGGACCGTTAACGTTGTTGATGTGATTAATTCGATGGAATCGGATATCTCGGTGTTTTTGAGATTGCAGCCGTTATCACGCCTACAGGAAATGGAGGCGGATGATATCGGTATTGAACTGGCAGCCCGTGCCGGTGTCTATCCTGCGGCAATTATCAGTTTCTACACAAAGCTGGCTCGGCAGGATGGCGGCCGGTCAATCTTTGATACGCACGGACCTTCCTCCCAACGGGTAGAGTTTATTGAGAGTATGGCGGATTATGCCAGGCCGGTTTATGCCGCCAGTTACAAAAAAAACGTGCCGGCATATATATTTATGCCTAAATACCACGTCAACACAGCAAGTCGTGCAGCCAGTATAAGGTAATGTCATAATCTGTGCAGGGCAGAGAGCGAGGCGGGAAGGCATAAGCGTGGCGCTGACGAATTATAATCTAATAATGACAGCCATCTTCCTGATTTTTTAGAATTGTATCAATTTCATTTTTCACTTTTCGTGATCTGATCCCATATTACATCCCATACTCTGCGGTAATGCTAGTGGATGTGTTCTCTTCTACAACTCTGTCACTGAGCATGGACATTGCCATGGGAAGTGACACCACATGATAATCTTCACGATGTAGCTGCTGTAATAATTCGGGTAATACCTGTAGCGTCATATCGGGTGACCTGTTCTTCGGCCAGTGGATTCCGTCGTGCAATAAAAGGATGTCGCCCGACCGGAGTTTCTTTAAGAGCCGGGCCAGTATCCGATTTGGATTCCGACTCACAGTATCAAATCCGCGCCGTGTCCAACTGACGTATACGATACCCTGATCGGCCAGTACGGCGTCAAGCATGGGACTGCGAAATCCCATTGGGGCGCGAAAAAATTGTGGTGCGGTTCCGGTGATGGCAGAGAGTATCTGTTGCGCGGCGTGTATTTCTTTTTTGCAGGCACGCCAGCCGAGGAAGGCGAAATAATTGGAATGTTGTAGACTATGATTCTCCACACTATGCCCGCGTCGGATAATGTCACGCACCACTTCCGGGTAAATGGCAGCACGCGATGCAACACAAAAGAAACTTGCTTTGGCATTATATTGGTCGAGTATATCGAGAATTCGTGGCGTGATCTCGGGGTCAGGGCCGTCATCAAAAGTCAGGCCAATTTCACGGCGTGATATCGCGGTGCTGGGGAGGCGGGTCAGATTCTGTCCCAGGATCGCGGAGCGTGGATAGAGGACGGCGATGAAGAGTAAGACATGGTTTATGACGACGGCGCTGCCGAACCACCACCAAAGTTCGGGCCATAGTGCCAGCCCGGTTAAAGCCCCACCATGCAGTACGGCACTCAAACGAAGGCTCAGAGGACTGATGCTCCAGTAGGTTGTGATGGGCAATAGAAGGTACCTCAGAGGATAGATAGTCTAATACTAGTCCAGATACTGTGTAGCGAAAAGTCAAAACATGCCGCCCTGGCATGTTATCTGCCGATATGCCGGTGCGCCTAAAATGTGAAGTTGCTGCAGCGTATCCCTGTCTCAGTGACGGCGGGTGTCGTCGTGTCACTATTAGACTACGGCTTCCCGTTCACAAAGCGCCAGTTCGCGTAGTCCGGCGACGGCCTGTTCGAGGACTGGATTGTCGCTGCTTCGCGGATAGACCATGTAGGCGGGGTTTATATATTGTGGTGAGTTTGGCACACGGTATAGTCGTCCCTCGGCAATAAATGAAGCGGCCATGCGCGCAGGCAGGAAACAGCTGCCACCATTGGTAAGGATCAATTGGATGCCAAGCCAGCCAATATTCGCGAGTTGTGGTGGGCGTTCAAGGTCGGGGAAGCTTTGCGCGTGCTGTGCATAAAATGCGGGTCCCCAGTCGACATAGACATAATCCTCTCCCGGGTGGGTATCATCTGGACGGCTACTGACCAGCACCAGCGTCTCGTCGAAGAGCTGTTCGACAATCAGGCCAGGGCTGTGGCTGGGGGTATACATCAGGCCGATGTCCATACTGCCATCGATCAGGCGATGCATGAGGTCTTCTTCAAAGCCGATTTCACTACGAATAACGACATCCTGTGAGTGTTGCCGCATCCAGCCGACCCACTGTGGCAGGAATCCTTCCCACAGAGCAATACGTCCACCGATGCGCAGGCTGGCGCGATAACGTTCTGGCAGGCCGACTTCATCGCGTGCCTGCGCCGCGGTAAGGACCAGGCGTTTGGCAAAATCGAGAAAGCGTTGTCCTGCCAGTGTAATGCTGGCACCGGAACGATTGCGGACAAACAAACGAGTCCCAAGCTCTTCTTCTAAACGCTGGATGCGAGCACTCACCGTTGACTGAGTTAAATGGAGTTGTCGGCTGGCTTCCAGGAAGCTGCCGTGTGCCGTAATGGCAAGAAAAGTGCGAGCCTGTTCGATGTCCATGTTAAGACTCCTCTACTGGACTATATTTATAATATCGGACATAACGATATTAGATAGTGAAATATATCGTTTTACTACATTTTAAAGTGGACGCTATAGTAACATATGCTTATATACAGGAGACATTGATATGCAGGACCTCACAGAATATAACCGCGACGTGGAAGGGTACCTGGTTGATCCAGAAGACTGGAACGAGCCGTTGGCACAGGAACTGGCGACCGAAGAAGGCCTTGAACTCGGTGACGAGTACTGGCCGATTCTGGGCTTTATGCGCGATTACTGGCAGGAACACAAAACGGCACCGGATGTGCGCCACGTCATGAAGTTTATGGCCGAAAAAGTCGGTGTTGATAAAAAACAGGCCAAACAGCACCTGTTCAAACTGTTCCCGTATGGTTATGTGAAACAGGCCTGTAAGATTGCCGGCATGCAGCGCCCGCGTGGCTGGAGTACAGGCTAATCGGTATCGCCTGTTAAGTTGAACCGACATTATTAATTTGCCCTTCTTCCGCCCAGCAGAACGCTGCTGGCGAGGAAGAGGCCATAGACGGCGGCATAGCCGAGTAAGACATGTCCCAGTTGTTGCTGGTCATTGATACCATAGCTGACGCAGTAGCGTTGTGGCGCAATAAGATACAACCATCCGAGGCGTAACAACGTCGCCAGTAGTTCAAGGTGCAGAATACCACGTAATACAAAGGGCAGATGTCGCCAGCACAATACCAGTGATATCCCCGCCAGTGGCAACGATAGCCATTTTAGGAAGGCAATGCTGGACTGATACAGTGCAGCATCCAGTAGGCGCGGCAACATCCACAAACTAATCGTAAAGAGAGAGTACAGTAGCAGACTGATGCGATACCGCTGACCAAACACTACCAGGCGAGGAGAGTACGTCTGTAGCAGGCCGGCAAACAGGGCACCGACAAACACGAGCAGGGGAAGTTGAACCGCCATGTGTGACGTCATACTGGTTTCAAGCCAATGGTGGCTAATGATTATCACCGGGACTAGCATGACGAACATCGCTTGCCGAAAGTTATCCGTCATGATTGATACCAGTCTTGGCGGCTAACAACATACGCGCAATGATATCGATTGTCAGCTTGAGATTGTCTTCATCAATTATTCGTACCAGATATCCCTTTTGATCGACGAGATGGGTGGCCGCGTTGTGGGTGAAGCCTCCGATGCCGTCCGGGATACTCACGACGCCGAGTTGATGTTGCATTTCCTGTCCCTGCAGCGGTTTGACCGGGCGGACAGCCTGCCAGGAAGTCTTCAGTTGATTGCTGAAGCGTAGCATATAGGCCTTCAACTTTTGTGGCGTATCGAAGTGCGGATCCAGTGAGATACTTAACAGACGTACGCGATCCTGAAAGCTGCGCTGTAACAGCATACGTTGCAGGCGCGAAAGGTTCAGACCGGTATAGCCACATATTGTCGGACAACGTGTGTAAATAAAATTAATAACCAGCACCTTGCCACGCAAGGAATTAAGGTCAAGTAAATGACCAAACTGATCCTGCAAAAGTACATTTGGGACTGCTAACGGGTGTGAGGCTATTTTTAACCGGCGATAACTTTCCCAGGTAAACGCCCTGAAGCCCTGTGTTGTTTGCCACCAGGCCAGAAGACCCAGGCTGACAGCCACCACAGTCATCAGGTGCGGCAGGCGTTGCGTCACGATTTGTTATGCTTCCAGCCGGATGTGTGTAAGTCGAGCCAGCAGTTTTACTGTAAAAAATAGCATACTCAGCAGAACTACCAGGCCAAACAAGGCTGCCCACTGGTCATAGGGAATCCAGGCTGCAAGATGCTCTGCCCAACGACGCGGGACGCTCATCACGCCACTGTATAAAAACATAAAAATAAAAAGCAGGGCGCTGACCATAAAAATCCAGAAACCCATACCGACGCTTCTATCTTTTGTGGTTTCATTTTCATGGCGGCTGATATGGAAGAGGAAGCCAAGCACCATCGGTAACATCCCGAGTAGCAGGTAGAAGTGAAAATGACCTGGCACCCATAAAGTATTATGCATAACCTGATTGACAACAATGGTGCCGTCTATAATCGCTGGCACAACACCTGCTGCCCAGCCAAAGACGGCCAGAATCAGGAACTTTGCCGGTGTGTCCCACCTTACTTTGGCATGGTGGATCTGTACCAGGGCACCATAAGTTGTCACGAGAAGTACCGGTATCCCGCTAAGATAGGAGATGACCTGGCCAAGCACGAGCATCCAGTCTGGCATGACCATGTCCATCAACAGGTGATGCGGATAGACGATAATGACCATTAATGTACTCGCTGACCAGGCAGCAAGAAAAGGTCGCGTTACCTTCCAGGGCCGACCGGTATACTTGGGTAATAATTCATAGACAGCAATGACGGCCATGTAAATCGTGGCATTGATGAAGACATGTCCAAAAAAATAAATCAGGTTTTTGGCCCATAGGGCATCAATTTGCATTGTCGGGTAATACAGATTGACCAGCGTCAACACCAGAATAACAGCACCGGCAAGCGTTCCGATGGTGTTCACAATCAATACCATGGTACTGGCAACGACGGTAGGAGGATGGTCTGTATCTATCCTGCCAGAGATAAGTTGATTCACGCCGAGTGCTCTACCAAGACTGCCGTATTTTGCCAACAGGGCACGAGCCACATCGAGATAAAACAGTAAAAAGCCAATACCAATAACTAACAGTCCACCAACATAAGCGGCTGCCGCATTATGACTCCAGAGCCCCATTGATTTTGCGGGCAGGGGGTAAAGGAAAGTCCAGCCACCGCCAAATTTTCCCAGTAAGATGGCACCCAGGATCATGACGACGCCAATAATAAATAGAATCAGGTTAGCTAGAAATAATCCGGGTGTCAGTGAGACATAACGACGCAGGAAATACCACATGATGGATACTCCTGCGAGGCCGGCGATGCCCACCATACCAGCACCGTGTAGCGTCATGATTTGATAAAACCAGTCTGGTGACATATGAATATACGTGCCCTGAACAGCACGCATTACGACACCGGCAAGCATCATGAGTACAAAGATGGCAAGTGTAGTAGCAATATATAATTGTAAATACAGCCTTTCACGTGGTTGCGCTGTAACCGATTGTGTACGAGTAGTCATTATGATCCCCTTGTTATCTGGCAGACAAAACGGTAAGTGTGGTCGTCATGTTGTGGTGCGCGAGGCCGCAGTATTCCAGGCAGAGTACTTTGTACTCACCTGGTTTGGTAAATGTGTAATGTAGCGTATTGGTATATCCCGGCATGGCCTGGACCTGAGCCTGCATCTTCATGTTTGCATCATAAATTCCAAAGCCATGATTCACATCTTTACTAGTGACCTCAAATTTAACGGCATCGCCGCTATGAAATTGCTGTTGGCTTAATTCCCAGTGCCACTGCGATGCGACGACCTGTACAACCTTTTCATTGGCAGGGTTAGTGGTGGCAGAATGAGGCCAGGGAAGTAATGTGGTGACACTGATTATGACTCCAGCAACAATAACCAGCCAGAATAGTTTTTGACGATGGCGGTAATCTCGCCGGGCAACCTCCTCATAAGATTCACCGCTTTTGGAACTAAATATAAAGCTAACAAAGATAACGATTAACAAACCGATAAATATCAGCGTTAGATACCAGGCAAGATGCTGCATAGTTATTACCCCATTATAGGAAATTGAATTCGACCGGATTTAAAGTAGTATTTTATATACTTGTTTTGAGAATATATAGAAAAATTGCCAGGGCTGTCAAGAAAAGTGTTTGGCAAAGTTCAGGAGGGTGAGGCTGGGGGCAAGTCTGAACCTGTGGTGTGGGCAAACTTATCCCTTATTGGGTATTCATTTATGTCAACATAGACGTATTGTAGATACTACATTGACAGGTAAGTGGAATAATTAAGCATGCAATTAAAACGTTATACGGATTATTCACTACGGCTGCTGATATATCTGGGGATCAACCCGGAACGGGTCGTCAGTATTAGTGAAATTGCAGAGGCCTATGATATTTCACGTAATCATTTGCTCAAGGTGGTGAACGGATTAATGGAACAAGGTCTGATTCAAACCTTTCGCGGTAAAAGTGGCGGTCTACAATTAGCCAAACAGCCGCAGAAAATTAATGTCGGTGAAGTGATAAAGTATATGGAAGGTAATGTAGCTTTGATTGATTGTCAGGAGCCCTATTGTTCGATATTACCGGCCTGTACACTGAACCGTGTCCTGCACGAAGCTCACCTGGCATTTTTTAAAACGTTACAGGCTTATACCCTGGCAGACCTGATCAAAGCTAAAGAGAATAAACTTTTGCAATTACTGACGGGCTGAAGAAATTTTAGAAACTGGCGTTATAGCGCTGACGACGATAGTCGCCGGAGTACAGGTCCATGCCCTGGCGGTACCTGTATTCTTACTCCCGTTCATAAATATCGCGCTAATCCTAACGGTAGTGAGTATTTTTCATTATTTGGTTCCCTGGCGAGGCTACTCGGCGACCCTGATACAGTACAGGCATACTTGATTTTACTCTATTGCTGCCTGATGAACCTTTGGACACCGATGAGCTTGAGTTTGCTTTGTAACATATGGTTCTGTACATCGTGAGAAGAAATGACGACTTGGACAGGATCTATGAGGTGGCGGATAGCCAGAAGGTAATAAGACAATTAAGAACAGGTCAGGACCCGCTAATACAATACTGGTGAAGCAGTAGTGCCTGGTCGGTGCACAGGTAATGGATGAGGCAGGTGACCCAGGATCAGAGTATGATATGATTATTGACAAAGTGGTGGCGGGCAATAACCGACGCAGAAGTGGTACGGCGATCCGAGATGATTCCGCTGGCTGGACAAAATATGAAATATTTGAATAAAAACTCCTGGCAGCGCATTAACTCTCCACCTAAGTTTACAGTATTCCAGTGTTGCATGAGCCAAATTGAGGAGTATTAAAATGAAACAGCCTACGCCAGTGAAATTACGTGCCGAGGATTTTGAAAATGCATTGAAAGATTTTAATTCTTATATCGATGTCACACTGGAGGATCTTATGCAGATTAATGAATTAGCTCAAAAACATGCCGAATTCCGGCATACAGAGCAACTCTTCGTACGTGATATTATGACCACTGATATCACCACAGTGACCGCAGAGACTTCGCTTCGAGATGCAGCTCGTATTTTGTTGGAATTAAGGATCAGCGGTTTACCGGTGGTTGATGAGTCGAACAAGCTAATTGGTATTGTGACTGAGGCAGATTTTCTGTCCGCCATGGGCATCCCATGTCACCACCCTGCACATAGTGTATGGCACACACTCGAGACGATGTTTAGTCATCAACCAAAAACAATGGACTCACCTTCCCGCGTGGCAGATATTATGTCATCACAAATTATTACGATCCATGGCGATAATAACCTGCATGATGTTATTGCTACGATGAAACATCATCATATCAAGCGTGTGGTTGTCACCGATGAAGATCAAAAAATTATGGGTATCATTACTCGGTCCAACCTGGTGAAAATACTTCTGGAACAGATGTTCTAGCAAAAAGCCGTTCTCTATTCTGCGTAGCCATGAGGTTGTATTGTTTAATCGACCTGGGTCTTGGCGTGTTTGTGTAGCGTTGACAGCCAGAGCTGCAGTAGACAAAGCTATCGCCGCCTGGAATATCTGGTTCAATATGGAACCGACATTGTGTGTATCAGAAAATGCTGGCAGAAGTATTATAGATTAAATTGCGGTAAGCGTTTAATCAGCGCTTCAAGAACTGTTTCATCAATGGCGGTATGTACCTCACCCTGCATGATCTGAATGGCTTTATCCACGGGGATGGCGCTACGGTAGGGCCTGGCGGCAGTGATAGCGTCGAAGATATCGGCAACTGTTATAATTCGTGTCTCAAGACAGATATCGTTGGCAGTGAGACCATAAGGATAACCACCACCATCCAACCGTTCATGATGTGCGCCAGCGACTCTGGCAAGCTCGGCAAAAGGCTTGAGGTGGGAGAGGATTGATTCGGTAAAACTGGCATGCTTTCGCACGGCCTGCCATTCTTCTTCATTGAGTCGGTCAGGCTTGTCCAGGATATCGTTACTCACCCCGAGTTTACCGATGTCGTGTAAAAAAGCACTACGGCGCAGGAAGTGTCTACGTGATTCAGGGACAGCCAATTCATCGGCAATGGCCATGGTGTACTGTTCAACCCGGGTGCTATGGTTATAGGTGTAGGGGCTCTTGCTATCGACAATCATGCCAAAGGCGGCGGTGATATTATCCAGCCGATCATCGGTCACTATGACGGGTTGACTCTTTGGTTCAAGGTTTTGGATGATGCACTGCAGATCATCGCTGGCGAGTTGTGTCCAGAAGAGCTTGTTGTCGGAGAGTGATAGCAGCGCCTCTACCAGATCCGGGTCAAACCAGGAGCCATTTCGTCTCCTTATTTCGCCTTCGCTTGCTGCTTGACCGCCAACCTGGAAAAATACATCGACAACCTGAGCCAGCAGAGCAATGCGTGAATGTATCGGTATTTTTGAGCCGCTTATGTGGTAGGGACGGCCGCCTCCATTCCAGTGTTCATCAAGATAACGTATCCCGTCGGCAATGGTATCGTTAAAGCCGAGACGCCTGGCGATATCGGCACCCCGTTCACAACGAGTTTCAATGACTTCATTGGCATACTGCTCTCCGTGTCGAGCGAGATTTGAAATGCGTTTCAGTTTGTTGAGCAGGCCCTGGCTGGCCCCCACATGTTGAAATAAAAAGCGGGCAACCTCAGTAAAATTTTCGCCGTTGACAGTTTTGAAGTCATGTTTGAGTTGACGCTCGTCACTACCATAGAGTTCGTACAGGCGAGCAGCATTACTGCTGCAGCCAGCATCTTTTAATAATATGGTGTAATAAAGATTCCATAAGTCATCCTCACCGAGATTCATGACTTTACCGATGTGAATACCAATCCAGCAACAGCGTATGCAATGACCCGCAGGTTGGCCCTCGGTTAAATCCAGGGCATAGCTGAGAGCGCTGATGACTTCAGACAGGTGGAGTGTGTCAGTAGATTTGGTTGATGCTTCGTTATAAATTGAATTTTGCATTAAACCTGTATCGGCAAACCTGAGAGTAACTGTAGTTCACATAGACACAGTGTCTGGAAGGATATTTGCCGTACACTGGTACATGATATGGGTACAGGTTGTACAAACAGGGGGAGATGGTACACGACCCTTGGAAGACTTCCTGACTCTGTATATGCTTGTCCAGTGTGAGCATGACAGGAGTACACATGGATATTCAAGCAGCAGTTGACCGGCTTAATGCCTTGTTGCCTCTTACAGCACGCCAGGACCAGCTACCTGCAGAATTAAAAGTGATGCACCTGTATATTCTTTCTGCCCTCGTAGGGCAAGGCAGTGTACCCGATGAGACCGAGCTGATTGAGGTAAGTGGTGAAGAAAATATTGTAGCTGCGTTACAGCGACTCGCAGAACAGGATCTGGTTGTACTAGATAATCAAGGTCGACGGCCAGTGGGGGCATACCCGGTAACACTCGAGATGACGCCCCACAGGCTTAGCGTTAATGGTCAACGTATTTTTGCGATGTGTGCAATAGAGGCATTAGCGGTGGCACCGATGTTTGACAGGGAAGTACGCATAGAATCTGTCTGTCACGCAAGCAGGACATCAATTTATATACATATGCGTGGGGGCCGTTTACTGGATGTCCAGCCAACGCCCAAAATAACGGTGGGAGTACGCTGGCAAACACCCACATCTGTGGCCGCGCATAGCCTGTGTATGGAAATGGTGTTTTTTAAAGATAAGGCGTGTGCCGTAGAGTGGCAGGCGGGCGACTGTGAAAATGTCTCATTGTTTACGCTACCAGAGGCAGTAGAATTTGCGAAAGGATTCTTTCTCCCTCTGGTCGTTTAGAACCGATATAGAAGAGCAGATATTATGTGCCTGAACCTATGTCAACACTATATTACGAAAGGGCAAGGTTGCAACAATAACCCTGGCTAGGGCTTACTATTTAGCGTCTGAGGTAATGTCCTCGACGAGGAGAAAATTGCAGCGTGAATGATTGGTGTATCAAAGGTTTAGTTGTAATCAAGTTGTCATCTGTAAAGATTAATATCACCTTGCTATTCAGCAAGCTGGCTGGTTCTCGCCAGACAGATCAGAAAATAACAAGGAGATTATTCATGCTTAAGGCCACTTTGCTTGCCGTAGGAATGACGGCAGCCGCGATATCCCCCCCGGCATTTGCACAACGTCACGAGACGCATCGCATGATACCAAAATTAGATCATGTCTTTATGATTATGATGGAAAATCACTCCTATGGTGAAATCATCGGGAACAGTAACACACCGTTTATCAATCAATTGGCGCAAAATGCTAATCTGGCAACAAATTATTTTGCTGTTGGCCATCCGAGTCTGACGAATTATCTGGAAGTCGTTGGTGGATCGAATTTTGGAATTGTCAATGATAATTATCCTGATTGGCATAATGCGACGTCCAGCGCCAATCTCAATAAATCGATTGCAGGAACTGGAACCGACGTCGCGACAGCGGCGGCAATAGCACCATTTGGCGTGGCGATACCCGCGGCAACTTTTAAGGGCGTTACGATCGCTGATCAACTGGTACAGGCGCATATGACCTGGAAGACGTATCAGGAAAGCCTGCCTATGAACGGCATGATTGATGGCGTGAATTATAGTGACGGGATTTACTCAAATCTGAGTGATGCTACGATTACCACGACAGGTTATATTCAGAAATTGTATGCGGTTAAACACAATCCATTCGCTTATTTTGCCAATATCCAGAAAAACACCAGTCCCTGGAATGGTTATAACAATATGGCAGACTTTAGCGGGCTGAAGGGTTTGTACGCCGACCTGCGTTCGGACAAGGTGGCGAACTTCTCCTTTATCGCACCCAACCAGTGTCACGATATGCACGGTATTGGTAATGGCAGTCCGCTGTGCAATGACGACGACACTAAACTACAAATGGGCGATACGGCGGTAAAGCAAATCATTGTTAATATCAAAGCGTCGAAGGCATGGAAACATGGGCATAATGCGATTGTTTTGTTATGGGATGAAAACGATTTTAGTAATAGTCCCAACCAGGTCGTTACTATTGTTGATACAAACTATGGTGTGCATGGGCTGCAAAGTAGTCATCCCTATAGTCATTTTTCAATGCTCAAGACACTGGAGACCGGTTTTGGTCTGCCGTGTCTAAATCATGCCTGTGATGGTAACGTTAAATTAATGAAGGATATGTTTGCGATAAGTAAACACCAGGAAGATTAGTTGTCTTTTTCTGGATTATAGACCACTCCTGCGGCAGGCAGGAGTGGTCACTTGTGGGCAATTCGCCGGAGTCAGGTAGACGTAAGAAATATTAAGAATTACAGACGCTGAACGACGGTAATACACTATAAAATAAGCTATAAGGCGCGTCTGGCATCTTGTAGATCCTTTTTCGAAAGGTCGGCTGCGTTTCTAGCGATTTGAATATTATTGCTGATCAGTCCATATTTGGCATCCTGTAATGCGCGAGTAAGTAATAATTTGTTGAATTCACCTCCCGTGTAATCATTAATAGCCCCCTGACCTGCTCCTATGCAGGGGTCTCCGGCATTTGCATCAAAGTCAGCACTGCGGGTGCCTACCAGGCAGTTGACGACGTGGTGTAGATACAGATGGACTTGTTTGACATACTTTGTTTTCTTTGCATTGTTCGCGTTAGTGATCGCGGTAGTGATTTCCTGCTGAATATCCTTGCTGGCAGGTGCGGTGTTTATATATAGGACAGCTAACGGCAACGCGGCCAATATGAACAACATTATTTTTCTCATGTTTATTCTCCTGGCATGATGAAGGCACATCAAGGGCCACGAAATCATGGCAAAGTGTTTGCTGGTATTTTGCGCCCTCAAAACCTTGTGCGAGCAAGATTGACAGCTATTGTGTCAGCATTAGGTCTTGTGATGCTGAGTAGTTAATCTGGTATTGACATGATGCACAAAAAAATATCCACATAATTCAATGTGGCTACAATACTAGACTACTGATTTCATAGATAGTTCAACGGGCCCTGGCATGCGCCGCACTTACAATGTCTTTAACAAGCAACATAACAAAAATTATATTAATTATCGTTATCTGTGGTTTGCAAAAATCAGTCCATAATTTGTTTGTGGGCGTGTGATGCCCGCTCGAAAAGAATAATGCATTAAAACTGAAAACTATTGTCGACTTGGCTGGTCACATATTTTGATACTATCTGTTTATCAATGACAAGGAGGTAACGACGATGACACATAAACTTCCCCAGCTTCCGTATGCACAGAATGCACTGGAGCCATATATTTCCAGGGAGACACTGGATTATCATCATGGTAAGCACCACGCTGCTTATATTAATAAACTCAATGACGCAATTAAAGGCACGGAGTATGAGAACAAATCACTGCAAGAAATTATAACCAGTGCAACCGGCCCTGTGTTGAACAATGCGGCGCAGGCATGGAACCATGCCTTTTACTGGCAATGCCTGAGCCCTGCCGGAGGCAAGCTTAAAGGTGATCTTATGGAAGCGATCACACGAAAATTTCATTCTCTGGAACGCTTTGAAAGAGAATTTTCAACGACAGCAAATGGACATTTTGGCTCTGGTTGGACGTGGCTGGTGCTGGATAAGGTCGGCAAGTTGGCCATTGTCAGTATGCACGATGCGGATTCGCCATTCCGTCACGGACAGATCCCATTGTTAACCTGTGATGTATGGGAACATGCCTATTACATCGATTATCGAAATTCACGTCAGAGCTATGTAAATGCATTCTGGCAAATCGTTAATTGGGAATTTGTTACAGAGCAATTTAAGCAGGCGAGCCACCGGCAAGCGGCATAGTCAGTTAGCCTTTCAAGATGAAATCGGTGCGGTATAGTGTTTATGCTATATCTCACCCTGGCGTGCGCGGAAATTTTATCGATAGCCGTCATCCACGGGCTTAACTGACTGGTGTTGATCGTTTCTGGTGTTGATAGTTTATTTTTTATTCAGGAGAGGATGATAATAAACTGGGCCGGCATGCTGCCATCGACAACACGCCGGCCCGATTTAAGATCACTAATAGCGGTGGCCTATTTCACATGTTTAAATAGTTCAGCAAGCCGGGCCTTGGGCGGTGAACCCTGTACCAGCATCGCCGCACCAGTATCCGTGTGATATAGCATGAGCGGTACCGCGCCTAACTGGGTACGGGCCAGTAACTGCTCATTGGCGTGAAGTTTTTTCTCAATTTCTGGTGTAGCAATATCTTCTTCAATACCACCGCCACGGCTGTAGTGTTCTTCATTCTGATAAAATGCCTTTAGTGGATCCTTGGCCCCGAGTATCGCGGCAGCCTTACCGTGACTGGTTGCCACTAAAATGCCGACGGGTATCCAGCGCAGCTGCAGCTTGCCCTGTTTAACCCAGGGGCGGGCGTCTTCAAAGAGTTTATGACAATATGGGCAATTGGGGTCAAAGAAGACGTAAACGACATGCGGCCCTTTGCCCTCAGCGACCCAGGTTGCCTGTCCAATATCCGCCAGGATGGTCCCGGCCAGCTGCTGCATTGGACTGGCGCTACGTCCGCTGTCCGCTGCGCTGGCGCTGGTCCCCCACATACCGAATGTAAGTATCGTCAGGGCAATCGTCAGCCCGAATAGTGATTTTCGCATCATGTCTCTTCGCTCTATGTTATGTTTAATAGTGATTGACTTGATTTGACCTGTGGCCCATGACAAAGGTTCAACTTTCCCTTCAGGCCTGTCGAACGTGCCGGGCAAGCCATACCGCGTGCTTGGTCAAGGGATAAGGTAGCATAATTGGCGCGTTAAAGGGCGTATTTGGCGGCATAGGCATGGCGTCAGGGCAAGAATACGGGCCCCGCTGGGGCGTCACAACGCGGGTGAGATCCGGTCGCAGCGTCGAGCCAGATAACGGCCTGTGTGGAGGAGAGCTCTGGAGTGGGGCGGTTAGCCATGACCCTCTGGACGGTGGATATGACTTCCGTCGCCACCAACCCCGTGGTTGCACATGACCGTTCGTATTCCAGTAATACCTATTGGTACTGAAATCTACGGCACGATGGCGTGCCGTGACAGATAGCAGGATGATCGTTTAATTCATATGTATCGAACTGGCCAACCGTCCCTGGGCTGTCAACTAGCAAATATGTCCCGATAAAATACGTGCATACGCAATATCTGATTGTCTACCAGGCCGTGCCGAGGGATGAAATCCGATTTTTACTGTATGTCAGATAGCCAATAGCCTAATCCCAGCGCTGAAAATATGAGACCTCCATTGCCGGATGCTGGTACGTCGAAGAATTGTTCGGTATAAGAAAGTGCTATTATCTATGCTCAGCACATACATGGTGGTGGTGAAGCTGTGTCATAACCAGGTGACAGCGTGGGAGATGGAATGTAGTCACTGATGACAAGGATATTCTCAATTAATCCTGTCGCAAATGGAAACTTTGATGTCGACGTAGGGTCATACACTATTTATATGCATGACGGTGTCACAAAATGGTGTGATACTGATTTTCGGGAGAGAAATATGATCTTATACATCATCCTGTTGTTTGGCGTAGCCGTTGGTTTTGGATTATTTCTAACGGTGATGGGTGTTCGTTATCAACGAGGATCCATGGCCCTGGGCCTGACCCATGCCGGCATTGCGATTGTGGCGCTGGCGATGCTGACCGTACAGATATTTCGCGAAGCAACCATACACATGTTTTACAACGATGCAGCAATTCTCTTCGTCATGGCAATGGCCGGCGGCCTGGTCTTACTCGCCCTGCGTAAGGGGACCGAGGCACCCCCAATGGTTGTGGTCGGTATACATGCGGTGATGGCACTGGTCGCATTATTATTGTTGATTGTCGGTTATACACATCACTGAGGATTGGTGAAAAGCTGCGCAGGTTTCATCTCGTTGTACAATGCTGCGGCATACTTGAGTTATCAGCAAAGACATTACAAACTATTGTAAGTCCCTTTCAGGGACACAGGCGTGTTGGACAGACAGAAAATACTATAGATTAATATCAGGGGTATTCCCCTCTCGGGAGATGAAATCGTGGCAAATGCGTTTCAGGATCAATTGCTCAAGGCGGGGCTGGTATCGAAAGATAAACTGAATAAGACGAACAAAAGTAAACACAAACAGCTAAAGCAGCAAGCGAAGAATACATTGACCGAGGCGGATGAGATTAAGCAACGGGCTAAAGAGACGGCGCAGGCAAAAGCGGAGCATGACCGGAAACTAAATCGACAGCGCCTTGAGGCCGAAAATAAAAAGGCGCTTATCGCACAAATCAGACAGTTAGTCGCGATGAATCTTGTTGATGATGATAAAGGCGATGTGGCCTATAATTTTGAAGATAGTCATCTTGTTAAACATATTTATGTCTCGGAAGAACTACGCCGGTCTATTGTCAATGGACGCCTGGCCATTGTTCGCCATGACGAAGGTTATGCGCTGGTGCCAAGACCAGTCGCGGAAAAGATAATACAACGCGACCGCGGTTTTGTAGTATTGCTAAATGATGCTACTCAATCGAGTGCAGAAGATGATGAATATGCGGATTTCATTGTCCCTGACGACTTAATGTGGTGAAACTGGCCAGATTGTATCTGGCTGATAGTAAGAGAAAAATTGGTGCCTGATAATATTGATCTGAACCGCATGATAATCTGAAATCCATCAAAGAGTAATATGAATGGCAATCAACTGGGGTAGAATCTACGCTGCCGTCTGGCGTCAGCATCAACAACAATTACATCCCGTCAGTAATATAGATACAGTGACGCTCGACGCGCTGGTCGGCATCGAGAGACAAAAGCAGGCGTTGCTGAAGAATACCCGAAGATTTCTCGATGGCCAACCAGCTAACCATGCCCTGTTATGGGGGGCTCGGGGAACGGGCAAGTCCTCTCTGGTGAAGGCGGTTCTCAATGCACACACTGGTCAAGGTCTGCGCCTGATCGAAGTTTTTAAAAATGATCTCTCTCACCTGCCAGAGATCGTCGACAGTATCAGAGCGCTACCGTACAAATTTATCATATATAGTGATGACTTCTCGTTCGAGGTAAACGACAGCTCATATGTTGGATTGAAGACTCTTCTGGAAGGCTCCATTGAGCAGCCGCCTGAGAATGTTAAACTCTATACGACGTCCAATCGACGGCACCTGGTTCCCGAGTATATGCAGGACAACCTGGATTCGAAAATGGTTGATGGTGAATTACATTATGCCGATGCCATTGAGGAAAAGATTTCCCTATCAGACCGATTCGGCCTCTGGCTATCCTTTTATCAGCCGGATAAGGCCGGTTATCTGGAGATCGTGGATAGCTACTTTGCGGATTATCCTGGCGACCGAAACGAATTGCACCGTGCCGCCTGGGACTTCGCTACGCTGAGGGCTTCAAAGAGTGGCCGTACCGCCAGGCAGTTTTATAATAGCCACTCGGTGACTGAAAAAACGTAGGACAAGAACGGTAATATACGCGCGGCAGTGCCGGTTAGATTGCGTAGGGCTATCTCAGAGCAATCCGTCTGTAAGTCGCTGTCATGGCACTTAATATGATCTCATTGAATTAACTTTGCGAATCGATTTTTGCAAGCCAGTTGACGACACCAACACCAGCGGCATAGCCGCTCGCAAAGCAGGCCGTCAACAGGTAACCGCCCGTGGGCGCCTCCCAGTCCAGCATCTCACCCGCACAAAAAACACTCGGTAGTGAACGCAACATCTGCTGACTGTCTATTGCCTCAAAGCGGACCCCCCCGGCGGTACTGATGGCTTCCTCCATTGGCCGCGTTGCGAATAGTCTCAATGGCAGGGCCTTAATCGCCGTGGCTAAGCGTATGTTATCGATTAAGGCATCCGCTGCCAGCTCTCTGAGCAAGACTGCCTTGACGCCTTTAATGCCAGCACGGTCACGCAGGTGTTTCGCCATGCTACGAGAACCTCGAGGTCGGGAAAGCCCCGCAATCAACTGTGCCAGGTCTCGATCCGGTGCCAGGTCGAGGTAAATCAGGGCGTGACCGGTACTGAGCAGCTCATCGCGCAAGGATGCTGCAAAGGCGTATATTAAACTGCCACCTACGCCGGTTTCGGTGATTACAAACTCTCCCTGTTTGCGGTGGGTGATGCCACTATGACTGGTAAAGGTCAGGGTCACCGATTTTATCGGGTGGCCGGCATACTCGCGGCGAAAGTAATCACTCCAGCCTGTATCAAAACCACAATTGGCGGGTTTCAGCGCGGCTATCTCGATAGCCTGTCTTTCTAAGAGTGAAACCCATTGGGCGTCGGAACCCAGCTGTGGCCAGCTCCCACCGCCTAACGCCAGGACGGTGGCATCTGGTTTTATGCTGAGTATTTGCTGTGGTGTTTGCAGACACACGGCCCCCGAGTCATCCCAGCCAATCCAGCGGTGACGCATATGAAAGCAGACGCCGGACTGACGTAAGCGATGTAACCAGGCACGCAATAGCGGTGCGGCTTTCATTTCTCTCGGGAACACCATACCGGAACTGCCCGTAAAGGTTTCGATCCCGAGTCCGTGGACCCAGGCACGTAAGTCCTCAGGGGGAAATCTGGTCAAGAGGGGTTCGATCTGTATCTGGCGTTCGCCATAGTGTCTTATAAATGTGGTGAAGTCATCGTCGTGCGTGATGTTGAGACCACTCTTGCCGGCCATGAGGAACTTGCGCCCCGCAGAAGGCATGGCGTCGTAGACGTTGACCGTCATGCCCGCCTGGCTCAATACCTCAGCGGCCATCAAGCCTGCCGGGCCGGCACCGATGACGGCGATGGATTTCTTAACAGGGTTTTTCATGGTTTTGATCATTATCTGCCAAGGCCGCTATCAGCCGATGCGACACGTCAGGGCGTAGTGAGTCGGTTTTGATTGTGTGCGTTGTTATTGTCTGGAACCCGCCAGCGTTTGCCGTAAATAAAGAAGTATATGCCAGAGCGTGAGACCAGTGTACAGGTTATCGAGAGGGACAGAGCCATAGTGAACCAGAATCAGGGCCCGGTATCGGCTGCGGATGACATAAAGTACTAATCCGTATAGCAGAGGATGGATACTTCAACTGTCATGCGGCAAAGCTGAGAGTCACAAATATGTAACCATCTGTGCTTATTATGTCGTCAGGCTCACTTGCCTTTCTGCGAGTATTTATGACAGGGGTCAGTCGCCAGTGCCGTCGCCTCGGGTCCAGTACGATTGCCCCTGCCTCAAAAATATTGCGTTTGAGTACCCTGCTTGCACAATGGATTGACGTCACTGGATAAACGGCGGGTTGTTTGGTCGTGGCCTCACTTTTGCGCTAATTGTAAGGAACTTAGCGCGAATCCATCGGTCCCAAGTTCATTATTTTTAAGTGCCAGCATCAGGCTGGACCCCAGCATTAGCAAGCGGAGTCATCACCAGATACCATGTTAAATGAAGACGGTCATTATATTTTAGGAATTTCCCTTGGCGGTAACAAATTTCGGCCGTCAGACTGGATAGAGCGCCTCGCCACCGATTTTGCCTGCTTCGATGCCAGCCGTCGTCTTCGCTACAATCCCAGGGTAATGCCCGTAAAACAGGATGGCCAGCGCTGTTTGTTTGTTGCCAGCAGTCTGGCGGAACAGGAACCAGCGGCCTATGCATTTATTATGAACTTTGCCAATAGTAATCGTTTACAGATCAAAAAAAAGGGCCAGATAGATGAAGACGGGCAGGTACATGAAATACAAAGTGCGGCCTGAACAATCGGGCCTGCGTGTACTGTCAGGAGAGGCTACGTTTCCTGAAGCAGTGCTTCCATGTGTTCGCTAACTTCCAGCCAGTCTTCTTCTGCTTTAGCCAGTCGCGGGGCGAGCGTGGCCTGTTGCGCCAGCAGTGCGGTCAATTGTGATTTGTTGTTCTCATCGTAAATATGACTGTCTGCCAGCTGGTTCTGAATATCGTTGAGTTCCAGGCTAAGTTTATCGATCTGCCTTTCCAGGGTAGTTAGTTTGTTGCGAAGGGGTTGCAATATCTTACGCTGCTCAGCAGCCTCCTGACGCTGTTGTTTTTTATTTTCAGGCGTATTGGCAGGTGAGGCGGTGGCATGGCTCTGTTCCTTTGATGATTCTTTGACCCATTGCCGATAATCTTCCAGGTCGCCATCGAAGGGGGTTACCTGGCCGCCATCGACCAGGAGCAGGGTATCGGTGACCGAACGCAATAAATGCCGATCATGCGAGACGATGACCATGGCCCCGGCATAATCCTGCAGGGCAACACTTAAGGCATGGCGCATTTCAAGGTCGAGGTGGTTAGTGGGTTCGTCGAGCAATAACAGGTTGGGTCGTTGATATACCAGCAGGGCCAGGACCAGACGGGCCTTTTCACCGCCGGACATCGGCGCCACAGCGGAAGTGGCGAAGTCTCCGCCAAAGGCGAAGCCACCGAGAAACTTTCGCAATTCTTGCTCGGTGGCACGCGGGTTAAGTCGTTGCAGGTGTAGTAATGGACTGGCCTGACTATCCAGCTGTTCCAGTTGATGCTGGGCAAAATAACCGATTTTCAGGTCTTTGGCATCCGTTCGTTCACCGGACTGAAGGGATAGCTCGCCGGCCAGCAATTTGATTAGTGTGGACTTGCCAGCACCGTTATGCCCTAACAGGCCAATACGCTCACCGGCGGTGATGACAATGTCGAGATTCTCCAGCAGGCGTTTATCATTGTATCCGGCGGCAGCTTTCTCCAGTTTCAATAATAAATCCGGCATTTTTTCCGGGGCCTTGAAGGCAAAATCAAAAGGCGAATCGACATGGGCCTGAGCAATCAATTCCATACGCTCCAGTGCCTTGACACGACTCTGTGCCTGGCGGGCCTTACTGGCCTTGGCCTTAAAGCGGGTGATGAAGGTCTGCATGTGAGCGACTTCACGTTGTTGCTTTTCATAGGCGGATTGCTGATGGGCGAGTTTCTCGGCACGTCGCACCTCGAAGGCAGAATAGTTACCGGTGTAAAGGGTCAACTCATTCTGTTCGATATGTGCGATGTGCGTGGTTATTTTGTCGAGAAAGTCACGGTCATGGGAGATCAACAACAGCGTGCCGGGATAACTACGTAACCAGTCTTCGAGCCAGATGACGGCTTCAAGATCGAGGTGATTGGTGGGCTCATCCAGGAGCAACAGATCGGAGCGACACATCAGGGCCTGTGCCAGATTTAGTCGCATGCGCCAGCCACCGGAAAAGCTGCGCACTGAATTTGTCTCCTGCGCCGTTGTAAATCCCAGCCCATGCATCAGGACAGCCGCGCGACTGCGTGCACGATAACCATCAATGGCCTCCATATGCGCATAAAGGGTGGCCAGGCGTTCGCCGTCATTGGCCTGTTCGGCATTCGTAATTTGTTGCTCCAGGTGACGCATTTCGATGTCACCATCCATGACATAGTCGATGGCCGGTGCGTCGACGGCCGATACTTCCTGAGCGACGTGGGCCATGATCGTGCGTGGCGGTAATGTGCAATCGCCGGCATCGGCCTGTAATTCTCCCCGGATGAGGGCAAAGAGGCTGGATTTACCAGAGCCATTGGCGCCGGTGACCCCAACCTTTTGTCCCTGGTGAATAGTGCCATTGACATTATGCAAGAGTTCACGAGTCGAACGGCGTAGCGAGAGATTTTTAAAATTTAGCATTAATCTATTGTATCAGCATTTATATTATTAATGAGAAGTTGCGAACAGCGGTCTATATTTATAGAAACCCCTGTCTTGGTTTAAAGAGTTATTTCGACGAGTGAGTCTGCGAATTTTGCAGAGAGTTTTGACGTAAGCCAAACCTGACGTATGAACCAGGGCATAGGGATTCCCCGGAGACAAGCCCGGTTACGGCTGCATTAGGCTAACCGCCTTAAAGACAATGTCATTCTACCATCATGGAGGTCACAGGGATGAGGCATGTACTGAAACCTGATGAACATACGCAGACTAAGACGACCTCTACTGCGGATCTGCCGGAACATAGTGCCGGGATTCGAGCAGGTCACGAACTTTTTGAAGCCACTGAGGCCTTTGCAATAGAGTCGGTCGCCAGGAGCTGGTGGTACGTGGGCTCGACATTTATCCTGATGCTCGCCACCTTGTTGGCAGCAGGCATGGCACCCTGGTGGCCGCTACAACTCGGCCTGTCTATTCTGGCCGCATTTTTAATGGTGCGGGCGTTCATAACCTATCATGATTATATGCACGGTTCGATTTTGCACGATTCGCGCCTGGCCTGGTTGCTGTTTCATCTATACGCCGCTTTTGCGCTGACGCCACCACGGTCCTGGCGTAAGAGCCACAATTATCATCATGGTCATGTGGGTAAAATTAGCGCGGCCAGTATTGGGGCCTTCCCCATTATGACGACAGCCATGTGGCAGCAGGCAACTCCTATGGAGCGGTCGAATTATCGAATTCAGCGGCACCCTCTGATAGTCCTGTTTAGTTATATCACTATTTTCGCTTACAGCATCTGCCTGGGGCCACTGCTACGTGAGCCAACCCGGTATTGGGACTCTGGCCTGGCTTTGCTGGCTCATGCCGGTTTGATTGCGCTTCTATGGGTATGGGGTGGTTTTAACGTTGCATTTTATGTTGTTATCCTGCCTATGACGATCGCCTCATCACTTGGTAGTTATCTCTTTTTTGCGCAACACAGTTATAAACGTATGCATATAATATCGCCAGATGCCTGGACGTTTTACCGTGCCGCGCTTGAGTCTTCAAGTTACATGCGTCTCAACAGAATTATGCAATGGTTTACTGGTAACATAGGCTTTCATCACATTCACCATCTCAACCTGCGTATCCCGTTCTATCGCCTCCCCGAGACAATGGCCGCCATCCCGGAACTACAGACGCCGGTGATCACGTCACTGGCACCGCGCGATATTATTGACTGTTTTAAGTCAAGTCTGTGGGACGAAAGCGTGCAACGCATGGTTACTTTTGGTGAGGCAAATACTAAAAAATGTGATTGAGAAAATTAAATGAAGTGGGGATAGTTTTGTCGTCTTTATTAGAGCGGGCAGTAATCTAGTATAGTCTGAGCAAGTATGTTTCCGGAGTTACAGCTTAATATGTAACCCTACTTAAGGAGTTCATGGTCCTTGGGCAGCTGTTTTGAATACCATAAGGCAAGTTTGTGGCGCATGGACTTCTGTGAGACCTGATCTTCTGGCAATGGCTGGATAATCCTGTCATGGATTAATAGTCGGTAGATATAAAGAATTTTCTCGCTCTGGGCATCTGTCGGCTCAAAAATAGCGGCACCTCTGTCCTCGGCATATTTGACACCGGCAATAATTGCCGCCTTTACCAGTTCCGACTCATGTTTAATTTTTTTCATATTGCTATATTCCATTGAGTATCAAATGTTGGGCCGTAATCCTGACCCGTTTCGCGAATATATGATAGTAATAATACTAGTCATTAATATGGCTGAAATATGTCCTGGCAGCTTCAGGATATATCGATGTCAATATTTATAAAATGCCATTACTGTTAAGTATAGATTAAAATTAATGCCATTGATTGTGAGTAAGGACATTAACGTTTATGATTAATGATATGACGAGTAGGGAATAAGTTCTTATCCAGTCCACATTTTTACTGGAGGTAAAAATCATGCTAGGCGAAAAACACGATTTGATTCATGAATTTCCTGAATACAAGGACAGGATTCATCAGCTCAAAACCAGTAACACGCACTTTGCTAAATTGTTTGACGAATATCATGAAGTCGATCATGAAATTCATCGTATGGAGGAGGAGATCGAGACACCTTCTGATGATTGCCTGGAAGATCGCAAGAAATTGCGTTTGAGTTTGAAAGACCAGCTGTTTGAGATGCTGAAAAATGCCTAGTCTTTCGATAGTGATTCAGCTAAAACACCTGGTGTGCTATGACGCTATCACACAAGTCTTTGATGATTTTTTGTGAGATATTTTTCCTGTTATTTTTATTTTACCCATTATCGGCTTTTCCAGACAGGATGGTGTTTTCCTGAAAGGTATACCAGGTTTTATGTATAACTACACTCTATAGTTCGTGGTTTCTGGGAGGTTTTTCTCCAGCTTGTTTAGAGCAACTGTACCGGATTTTTTTTGCTCATGAATCTGAAAATGTAAGCTGATTTTTTAAAAGCATCAGATCAGACAATGTAGAATCAGTGGAATCTGATTATCTATTATTGCTCCTCTACAACATCATTGGGTGCAAATTAATATTATTGTGTTAGCTTTTAATCTGAGCCGGTATGTTTTTTCTGTGAAATAAAATGAGAGTCACATGTATCTTCTATTTTCTGTACTTGTCGTGCTTTTTGCTTTATTAAGCGGTTGCACTACCAACATCCGGAATGATCCGAGTCTATGGACAATCGATCGTAGCCACCTGCCCCCCGCGAATATGACAGCCAGAATTGATGGTCTGGGGCCATGTACCGATAACCCGGATCGGCGTTTGCATCTCAACACGAATAAACCGACGATTATCATGGTTCATGGTTGCTATGCCTCAGCAGGACGGTTTCGCGCCTTGTCAGAGGTATTTGCTTTTCATGGACAACAAACAGCATGTTTTACCTATAATGATCGGGATAGCTTGATGACTAGTTCAGCGCAGCTAATGAGTGCGATACATCAGCTTGCCAGGCGGATGAAGAATCGACGATTTACGCTTATTGGTCATAGCCAGGGTGGCCTCATTAGTCGTAAGGCTGTTGTCGAGGAGAGAAAACAGTCGCTTGCAAAAGATAATATTGATCTGCATCTGGTAACAATATCGACGCCGTTTAGTGGTATTGCAGCGGCAGCCCATTGTGGCTCGACGCTGGCAAGAATTCTGTCATTCGGTTTAATTGTGCCGGTGTGTTATGCCATTAGTGGCGACAAATGGTACGAAATTACCAATGCCTCTGAGTTTATCCGTCGTCCCGGCGAGTTGATTCCTCAGGTGGATAATTTTCTGAAAATTGACACCGATGAAAATAATACCTGCCGCCGTTTTGATGACGATGGCCAATGTCTCGAGTCTGATGATATTTTCAGTCTAGCGGAGCAGTATTATCCTGCTGTGGATAACGATCAGCGCGTGACCAATGTACAGGTTCGTGCAGGCCATGCCGAGATCGTTGGGAGTCGACACGTGGCACCCGTCAAGTTAATTAAAATTTTACAAGCATACGGTGTCATGAATCCCACCGCGGCACAGGAGCAAACCAGACTCCATACACTACTGAGTCATTTATATGATTTACCGGCGGTATTCCCTCTGTCGTCAGCGCAGTAGGTCAGTTCGCGGGAGAGCCAAGGCCCGCGCCAGCTAAGATTACGATATCTTGATCACTCGACTGACACGTTCATCGAGTGTGGAGTCTGTTTACTCACTTCGAATTGCAAATGCCTTCTCTGTGGTAAAGTTTCCGAGTCCACGATGGCTGGTTTCGGTCCAGCCCGTTTCTTTTAGATAGAGGGCCATTTCCTTGTTCATCTCCGGATTACCACAAATCATGACCCGGTCATGTTGGGGCTCGGCCTGTGGTAAACCGACGTGTCCAAAGAGTTCGCCTGAACGGAACAGGTCGGCACCACGTTGAGTGTTGGTAAAAGTCTCACGCGTTACCGTTGGCACATACGACAGCTGATCACTACACAAACTCTCAATCTCCTCTTTATAGGCAAGTTCTTCACGTGTGCGAACGCTGTGTACCAGCACCACGTGTTCGAAGTGTTCATACAAATTCGTATCTCGAATCAGGGACATAAACGGTGCAATGCCGGTACCGGTTGAGAGCAAAAACAGGTGGCGACCAGGCTGGATGTGTTTGAGGGTGAGGGTGCCGGTTGATTTGCTATTGATCCAGACGCTATCGCCAGAGTGAACCTCGGCCAGCCGACTGGTGAGTGGCCCCTCTGGAATGTGGATACTGAGGAACTCGAGGTAGTCCTTGTCGTTACTCGAGACAATGGAATAGGCGCGGGCGATGAGCTTACCTTCCGGGCGGAGTCCAATGCTAACAAACTCACCATTGGCGAAGTTGAAATCCTCCGGCCGGGTGGTGGTCAGGCTAAAGGTCTTGTCTGACCAACGTCGTACGGAGGTCACGGTTTGTTCTGAATAAGGCATGCTGCAGGATTCCTTTGCTCGTCATTGAAATGGTGAATGGCTGTTTCGCTTCACTAAACATAAGAACCTGGGGGCAAGGATTCAAGCGATAAAACAGTGTGGGTATTGACCGAGCCGTCGCCTCGACCCGGAGGTGATGTTTTCAGACGGGCAACGACTGTCGAGGACAAGATTCTTATTGCAAATGATAATGATTATCACTAAGATATAGATCTGTTGAATCGATAGTGACCAGAGGCTCGTTATGCAAATTAAATCCAAGTCATTGATTATTAATGGTATTATTTTTGGCGCGTTGCTCTGCACCTTACCGGCTGCAGCGGTAGAGGTGATTCAGATGAAGATTAAGGGGCATGTATTTGAGCCTGCAGAAATCAGCATCCCCGCCAATACCAAGGTCAAATTACATATTCATAACCAGGATGCCTCGCCGGAGGAATTTGAGAGTCATTCTATGCACCGGGAAAAATTGATCCCTGGCGGCTCCAAAAGAATCATTTATATCGGTCCCCTGGACGCTGGCAGTTACGAGTTCTTTGGCGAGTTCAACCCCAAAACGGCTCAGGGCCGTGTCATTGTGAAGTGAGATCGCTATGTTAGGATCTGCTGTCATCATTTTTCGTGAAGTGCTGGAGGCCGCGTTAATCATTGGGCTGATTCTCGCCGTGACACGTGGTGTGCCCGGTCGTCGACGCTATGTCTTCATGGGGCTGGCGGGCGGCCTGAGTGGTGCGGTATTACTGGCCCTGTTCGGCGACTGGATTGCGCCTCTGGCTGAGGGCATGGGGTCCGAGCTGCTCAATGCCAGCATTCTGTCGGCGGCTGTGGTCATGTTGAGCTGGCACCTGGTCTGGATGAAAAAGCATTCTTACGCCATCAACCAGCACATCAGGCAACTGGGCTCGAAAATCGAGAGTGGCGAGCAATCGATCTCAGTGATCGCCTTTATTATTGGTTTGGCGATTCTGCGGGAAGGTAGCGAGGCCGTCCTGTTTCTCTACGGCCTGTCGGCAGGTGGTGCCAGTAGCATGAGTCTCTTTACAGGGGCGCTGCTAGGCCTGCTTGCGGGCGTTCTGGCGGGTGTGGTCGTTTACCTTGGGTTGGCGCGGGTGCCGCTGGGAAGTCTGTTTCGTGTCTCTGGCTGGCTGATTATGTTATTGACCGCCGGCCTTGCCGCGCAGGCCAGCAACTTTCTGGTACAGGCCGACCTGCTCCCCGCACTGGGCAATCGTCTCTGGGATACCTCGTCAATCCTGTCGGAGCAGAGTCTCCTGGGACAGTTCCTGCATATCCTGATTGGGTATGTGGCGCAGCCCATGGGAATCCAGGTACTGACGTATGTCGGCACGATTGTGCTGATTTCACTCCTGATGTACTTCGTCGCCAATCCACCTTCGCCACGTGCCGTTGGCGGTGCTGTCGCGAGTCTTCTGCTGGGGGTTATTTTTATGAGTGCGAGTGACCCCGCTCACGCCAGCCATAAAATCTATTCTCCCTATGTGGATAAGGGGGAGGTTGAGCTGGAAATGCGTAGCCACACCACGTTTGATCGTGACGCCAGCAAGAATAGTAATGAAAAAATGAAATTCGAAGCAGGTTATGGCGTCACGGATAGGTGGTTTACCTCGGTGGGTGGCGAAGTGGCGGATAACGCCAATCACCAGCACGCGTATCAGGCCACTTATTGGGAAAACATTTTTCAGTTGACCGAGCAGGGGCAGTACTGGCTTGATGTTGGTGCCTATCTTGAGTATGAAGTCGGACACGGAGCAGGTAGTAGTGACCAGATAGAGGGCAAACTACTGCTGGAAAAGGCGACGGGTAAATACGTCAATACCGCCAATCTGGTGATGGTTCGTGAGGTGGGCGGTAATGCCGCCACTGCCACTAACTTTGAATATGCCTGGCGTAGCAAATATCTCTTCAGTAAAGCTATCGAGTTGGGTGTCGAGGTTTATGGCGAGATGGGCGAGCTGGGTGCCTTTCTTCCCTCGGCGCAACAGGATCACCGTATTGGGCCTGTACTAAGCGGCGTCTTGCCGCTGAGTAGCGGCAAGGGCAAGTGGTCATACGAAGTGGGTTACCTGTTTGGTGTCAGCGACGCAGCACCTGATGGTACGCTGAAGTTTAATATCGAGTATGAGTTTCGTCTTTAATCATATCGTCTGAGTGTCATTGACGGACAGGGAAGTTCGTCACCATTCCCAACGAATCCGTTTATTTTTCTGCCGTAGCTTATCAGTCAGGACATGAGCGTATCGTCATTTTCAATTAATCTTTACCGATGCCTCTTATCGTAGCCAGGGTATGGCAGATGACGGGGAGTGTAATTGAAACTCGAGGTAATGATTGAGACCCGATACGGCGAGTATTTTATCGGCGACAGGCATTTTCAGTAAAAGTATGGTTTACAGGTGATGGTAATACTACCATAATAATTTTGCGCCCATATCGACGGAACGATGATCACCAATTTCAATCTGAAATGACCTCATCGTTTTTGAAAGGCATCTCAATATGGTTGTAGCCACTCAGTGGGGAGTATTATCATGCTGACAATACGTGTTACGGCTGTTACAACAGGTATTGGCTGAGTGATGGACGGCTATCTAACACAGAATGGTCAGGCTATGATAATGACAACTTTAATGATGTTTTGACACTGAGATGCTATGAGCAAAAAGACTGATTTACCAAAGCTACAGATTCGTAATGCCCGTGTTGCCGATGTCGGCGCAATTCGTGACCTGGTGACACGAGTCTACGCCGGCAGTGGCAACCCCACGTATGATGAAAGTATGTTACGTGGTCAGATTAATCAGTTCCCGGAAGGTCAGTTTGTTGCCGAGTTTGATAATAAAATAGTCGGATACTGCGCCACGTTTATCATTGAAGGGCGCCATGCCAAAAAACCACATAGCTGGAGCGAGATAACGGGTGGTGGCTTTGCCTCGCGCCATGACCCCGAGGGCGACTATTTATATGGTATGGAAATGTGTGTTGACACGCAGCAGCGTGGTTTACGCATTGGCCAGCGGTTTTATAATGAACGCAAAAAACTTTGTATAGAGTATGGCCTCAAGGGAATTATTTTTGGTGGACGACTGCCGCTGTTACACAAACGCATCAAAAAATATGTCACCGTCGAGGACTATGTCGAGGCAGTACAAAATAATGAAATCCGCGACCCTGTGTTGTCGGTGCAAATTTATAATGGCTTTAACATCCTGGGTGTGCTGGAAGACTATATTCCCGAGGATCATGAATCCCTAGGTTATGCCGCGCACCTTTTATGGCAGAACCCTCAACAACCGGTAGAGGCGGAAGCCGCCCGCATTAAAAAATTTGGTGGGCGTCTGTCTGAAACCATTCGCATCGCCACTGTGCAGTACATGCAGCGCAAGGTGACATCTTTCGACGAGTTTCTTAGTTATATTCAGTACTTTGTCAAAGTCGTCTCAGACTATCGTGCCGATTTTGTCGTTTTCCCGGAGTTATTTACCCTGCAACTATTGTCAATTGAGGACCAGGATTTAAAACCGGCGGCGGCGATTGAGGGGCTAACCAAGTACCGCGATCAATTGCAAACCGCCCTGCGTGAAATGGCTATTCGCTTTAACGTGAATATTATTGGCGGTTCTACGCCGACCATGATGGATAATCGAAGGGTGGAAAACATTTGTTCCATTTATCTGCGCGATGGCACTATCCATGAACAGGCCAAAATACATCCGACACCATCAGAAAGTTACTGGTGGAATATTGAGGGTGGAGATGAGTTGAGTGCCATCGACACCGACTGTGGCCCCGTCGGCGTATTGATCTGTTATGACTCGGAATTCCCTGAACTGGCCCGACATCTGGTCGACCAGGGGGTCAATATTATTTTCGTACCTTTTTGTACTGATGAAAGACAAAGCTATTTGCGTGTGCGCTATTGTTGTCAGGCGCGGGCGGTTGAAAATCAATGTTATGTTGTTATGTCGGGTAATGTCGGTAATTTGCCCGGGGTGCCGAATATGGATATACAGTATGCACAAAGCTGTATATTAACACCCTGTGATTTCCCCTTCTCGCGTGATGGCATTGCCGCCGATACCACGCCGAATGTGGAGACCGTCGCATTTGCTGACATACGCCTCGATGCCTTACGCACTGCTCGCCATGCCGGCACAGTACAAAATCTGAAAGACCGTCGCCATGACCTGTATCATGTCACCTGGCGTAAGAAAACCAAAAGACCTCGCTAAGGACAGGAAGAGCGTTGTTCCGGTGCAAATTTGATTCGAAGTTGCAAGGCAGCTATCTGGTCAATATTGAGTTATTTGGGCTGAAAAAAATCATGCGATAAGTATGGCCAGGCGCTATTCTGAAATAGTATAGATTAGGATACTATTGAAAAAATGCGACCCGTTATGTCATGTCACCAGGGGATGGAGTGATGAAATATGGACTAACCAACTTATTTATCGCCGTTGCGCTTCTGTTAGCGTTAGGGACGGTGATGGCGGAAGAAGTGCAGGAAATAAATCCTGTCGAAGAAGAACATGGTCCGATCAATCCTTATCGCGAATCCGGCGTTGCCATTAATCAGCAGCAGGCGAATTCGATGGCCAGCAAAATACGCGATGCCATGGTGCAACGCGGGGATCTGGCGCGAAGCTGGTTACCTATCAAGGTCGCTGTCGTCAGGCAGAGGATTTACCAGCATGAACGCGAGTGGATGGTAGTATTTAATAATCCGGCAGAAGCAAACCCGAAGCATAAAAATTTATACATATCCCTGGACCTCTATGGTGATGTCGTTGATGTCAATTTTACGGGTAGGTGAGTGCGTTCTAATGTTTATTGTATCCACTGGAAAAATATAAACACTGATGGAGATGTCGATGGAAAAAATGAACTTTAAAGGTAGTTGCCTGTGCGGTTCGATTCAATACGAACTGAGCGGTGAACCGGTCCGTTTCTATCATTGTCACTGCCAGCGCTGTCGCAAGGCGACGGGTACAGGGCATGCAAGTAATATCATGATCAAGCCCGATAGCTTTAAGTGGCTGGCCGGTGAGTCGCTACTAAAACGCTATAAGGTCCCTGAAGCCGAGCGCTTTTTTACTCATTTTTGCTCAGAGTGTGGCAGTGCCATGCCCCGTGATGTACCGGAAATTGGCGCGATAGTGATACCGGCCGGTTCGCTGGATCACGATATCTCGCTGCGGCCGGAAGCGCGTATTTTCTGGGATTCTCACACTGAATGGTCGTGTAGCGGGGATGGGATTAAGACTTTTGCGGAATATCCGTAGCAGAAATCACGGCTGCTTTCATATAATGGGAGCAGCAGGATTTAAGTTAGACACATCCAATGTCTCTGTCAGATATCTGACTGGATTGAGACTTACTATTAAAGCCCTTTCAGCGTACGAATGACACCGCTTTTGTTAGTAAATTCAGATGCCACATTTTTAATGTTGCCCGCATGGTCAATGATGTAGCTATCGATTTCCGTTGAATCCAGGTTGCCAGCAACATAACTCTTCTGAGTCACAACAAATTTTGCCACATCATTTGTATCGCCAGCATCTAAACGCCAGGTGATATTAATTGATGTGTTCGTCGGAACTTTGTATTTGTCTGCACAGGTCAGTACGGCAAGACTCTGATGATCGTTTACCTTTGCACTGTCGGGCGGTGCCTGATAGCTCGTCGGGGTACACGTTATATTTTTATCATCATCCACTATGAAGCTTAACGCATAGTCAGAGGTATAGTAACTGGAACCATTCGATGTCGTAGTGACATCAGGATCAGCCGTTGTATTGACCAGTGTCACGCTCGACAATACACGGGTAAGTGCTTTTCCATTGACACTACCCACGTTGGGTGTGTTGGTGATTGTTAGTGAAGCCGTATACTGAATTCCAGTGTCGTCACTGCCCGCCAGATTATATGTTGTGGTACCTGCCGCTAATGATTTTAAGGAAATCAATGAAAAAGCATTCGGGTCAGCCGGAGGCTGATTCGCGGCGACAGGTGAGCCGCCACTACCGCCACCACCACAGGCACTCAGGGCGAGGGAGGAGACACATAATAAGATATATAATTTGATACGATTCATGGCACTAGATTCCAGGGGGTGCTTGCAGGTTCTTTTGTTATCGCGGGATAAGCACTTCCCTGTGCGTTAATGTGGCAAGCTTAACGCTTTCTGCGGGAAGCAGAGCCCAGTAAAGTCAGGCCGATTCCAAGCAGGGCGAGTGTGGCCGGTTCGGGTATTGACTGGCTGTATTGGAAGGCGCTTTGCTCCTGACCTGAGTAAAAAGTCCCTGTCTGGTCGGTCGGATCAAACGATAACGAAAAGTCTGATGAAGAGAGTCCCAACCCAGAAGAATCCACGTTCACATCACCGGCATTATATTGGTTGCTGCCAATAGAAAGGTCGACAAAAGTCAGGCTGTCGATGGCATGGGTGCTGCTATCTGCATCATATTTGATGACAGCGTTCACATCACCGGCTGAGAAGCCATTGATACTAAAGGACATTGTCAGTGGAATTGCCTGGGCATTCATCACAGTCAGTCCAAGCAGGGATAAACTTATAAAACCCTGAAGAATCCTGCTTTTTATATTCATTTCGGCTTACCTCGGTGTATCGGCTAAAAAATTTATTATCTGTATGTTAGATAAAGCAAGTAACATGCCATTATATAAAATATAATACTATCAATATTTTAGATTAATAAATGTTCATATCATTTGTGATTATGTAAATTTTTCCGACAGTAATACCGGGTTTCACTCTGAAAAGGTGTTAAGTATTTCGTCAAGCACAAAAGGCCTGTCATTTTTTGGTCAGGATGAGCAGATTGTGAGCGGTTTTTTTAGGGCTCTGAATGCCTTCAGTTATATATAAGTATTAATCTGTCGCTGGAACCAAAAGGCTTCCTCGTTCTTGCGTATCAGTAAAAGGTCTCATTTTCGATGCGTTTGTAGAGTCGATGCCAAAATCGTAACCATTGTCATGAGGTCTTAACCTCAACAATGCATATACTGAAATAATGGTACAGGGTCGTTAGAGTGATTATCTGTTTATTTACCGGCACTACGGCATGGTGAATAGTCGCCGATTCCTGTCCAGCCGAAGCCTTCCTTACCTATAAGTGAGTAATACCATGCAACCTGTTGAACCGTTTCTCCACACCCCCCGAATTGCCTATTTTACCATGGAGATTGCGCTACGCAGTGAAATCCCTACCTATGCGGGTGGTCTTGGCGTACTGGCAGGCGACACCATGCGAACGGCAGCCGACATGGACATGCCCATGGTAGCCGTCAGTCTGGTAAGCCGCGCCGGTTACTTCCAGCAAAGTATCGATAACGAGGGACAACAGCTTGAGTCCCCACAAGCCTGGGATCCTGCACAGTGGGCCACAAAGGTGGAAGCTATGATCGCGGTCGACCTGGGAAGTCGAGTCGTCTGGGTTGGCGGCTGGCTGTATATCATGCAGAGTCAGACCGGTGGACGCCAGCCGGTGATTCTGCTGGATACGGATCTCAGTGAAAACAGCGCCGAAGACCGTACGATTACCCATTACCTCTATGGTGGCGATGAACGTTATCGATTTAAGCAGGAGGCGATACTGGGGATTGGCGGGCTGCGCATGTTACAGGCGCTGGGTTTTGAGATTCGCCAATACCATCTCAATGAAGGTCACTCCGCGCTTTTAGGGATAGAGTTATTGCGGCGTTATGCCTTTCCTGCGGAAGATTTGCGAGCAGGTGAGTCAGCCTACGATATTCCTCGAGTTCGCGAGGTCTGTAATTTTACCACGCATACACCGATCGAAGCTGGACATGATAAATTTTCCTATGAACTGGTCGAGGAAGTTATCGACGACATTATCGATAAGCCGGTATTACACCGTCTCGGTGGCGAGGATCGACTCAATATGACGTTGTTGGCCCTGAACCTGAGTGAGTATGTCAACGGTGTAGCGAAACGCCATGCCGAGGTTTCATCCAAAATGTTTCCCGGTTACCGCGTGCGCTCGGTAACGAATGGCGTGCATCCGGCCACCTGGACGCATGAAAGTTTTGCCAAACTCTATGATACCCATTTGGCCGGTTGGTGCCATGAGCCGGAGATCCTGGTAAGGGCCGACCATGCTATTTCGCATGATGCACTCTGGCAGGCACACCTGGATGCCAAACAAACGTTAATCGATTACCTTAGTCAACATAGCAACCAGCAATTCGACCCGACAGTAGCAACGTTGGGTTTTGCGCGGCGGATGACGGCGTATAAACGTCCCGATTTATTGTTTACCGATCTCGACCGCCTGAAGGCTATGACAAAAGCGTTTCCTCTACAGCTAGTCATCGCCGGCAAGGCTCACCCGCGTGATGAGGTGGGCAAGGCATTGATTAAGGAAATTCATAACGTTGCCAAAAATTTGAATGACGACATCAGGATGGTGTTTCTGCCTGATTACAATATGGATCTGGCCAAGTTACTGATCGCGGGTGTTGATGTCTGGTTAAATACGCCACTACGCCCACTGGAGGCCTCTGGCACCAGCGGTATGAAGGCGACCTTTAATGGCGTGCCGAATCTTAGTATTCTCGATGGCTGGTGGGTGGAAGGATGTGTCGAGGGAATCACCGGCTGGGCAATTGGTGATGGACCCGAAGGTTCCAATATCGGTGATGCCTTAGCACTATATGACAAACTGGAGCAGGTTGTTCTACCACTGTATTATCAGGATCGCAGTGGCTGGATTGATGTCATGAAAGGCGCTATTGCCAAGAATGCCTCGTATTTCAACAGCCACCGCATGATGCGTCGATACGCAGCCGAGGCCTACATAAGATAGAGGTAATCTCTGTGATCAATATCAATGATGATATTTTATACTTGTTGAGTCATTAATTGGCAGGGTTAGCGGAGCAATTTACTGAGTATGAACTTTCTGATTTTTGTCACGGTATTCCTTCTCGTCATGGCACTGATGAATATCTATGTCTGGCGTCGATTTTTACGTGTCCTGAGCAAGAGTATTGCTTATTATCTACTTATCATTCCGGTTACGCTAATGCTCGGAGATATCTTTTTTGTCATCGATGCAATATATGCGGTCATCCCCGATTCGCCCGTCCTGTATATGGTGACCAGTGCCTTTGTCGGCTTTACCTTTATGTTGTTTGTCGTCGCTGTGTTTTATGATCTGTCCGTGACTATCTCAAAGCGTGTCCCTTTTGATCAGTCACGACGACGTAGCCTGAAACTTATTTTCGACGTGACGGTGCTGATTATGGCGTTTTCCTATTTACTTCGGGGATTGAGCCAGGGTTTAAAGTACCCCGCCGTCAATCGTGTTGAGGTAAAGGTAAAAGGGTTTCCACAGGATCAATTTTCGATTGTGCAGCTTACTGATGTGCACGTAGGTCGCACCATCAAGCGAGACTTTATTGAGTATCTGGTTGAGAAAACCAATCGACTGCAACCGGATCTGGTTGTCATTACCGGTGACCTGATCGATCTACCTGTGAGCCGCATCGAATATGACCTGTATCCATTAAAGAACTTGAAGGCTCCTGTCTACTTCATTCTCGGCAATCACGAATACTTTCATGGCCCGGGTGAAGCCATTGCCTATCTTCGTGAGCTGGGTATTACACCATTGTTAAATGAAGCCGTTGTGATTGGTGACGGCGAGCAGCAGTTTAATCTGGTGGGTTTAAATGACCTGACCGGTCTGCGTAGCGGACTCTTTCCTCCCGATGCAAGCTCCGCCTTTCAGTCGGTTGACCAGACGCTTGCCTGTATCGTGCTGGCCCATCAACCCAAAATGATTGAATCAATGGACGATTATCGTTGTGACCTGATGCTCAGTGGCCATACCCATGGGGGGCAGATATTCCCGTTTGGCCTGCTGGTGATGATGGCCCAGCCCTATATCGCCGGGCTGCATCAACACAAAGAAAATCGGCAAATCTTTGTCAGTCGCGGTGCGGGTTACTGGGGGCCACCACTACGGGTCCTGGCGCCCAGTGAGATCAGTCATATCAAGATTCGAAGTGCCTGAATCAGCGAAACAGGCTCACGGCTGTGAATAGAGAATTGCACTTTTACCCTCATGTTGGCTTAACCATGCGGCATGCAGCGTCTCCCCTTCATAAATCAATACTGGTTGCGTCTGCGCGCCTGCACCGTTGCCGCCAGGCCAGACATCGTCACCCTGCCATTGTTGCTGTTGACGATGGCTGAACCAGATATCCGGTGTACCATCACGACTATCATCCCAGGCGGCGGCAATGCGTCCCTTTGCGCTCATGGCGATGGTAGGATGCCATTGCGGTAAATTATCACCCAGGGGATCCTGAACCTTTTCGTCTTTAGCAAACGTACGTCCACCATCATGACTAAATGCGGCATACACATCATAGCCCTGCACAAAGTCACGCTTGTCGAGCCAGATGGCCATGACATTGCGCTTGTGATCACTACTGAGGACGACACGCATGGCACCGGTACCATTGCCGTATTTGCGTATTACGGAATAACGAAATTGATTGAGTACCCGATACGGTTCAAAGGCCTTGCCAGCAGGGGCAAAGGCGGTAAAGATTCGTGTCGCTCCCTGCCGACGATCTTCCCAGGCAACGGCGGTACCGAGTTCGGTTACGGTAAGTGTCGGATAAAACTCACCATTGCGATCAGTCGATGTATCGACGGCACGCCTATGTTCGATGCGTAGGCTGCGTGCCAGTGGGATTAGTTCAGCCGTGTGGATTGAGTAGTTTTTGCCGTCATGCTCCCCCCAGGCGGCGGCCAAGGTCTGTTGCGGTGTTGCTACGAGTGTCAATTGATGTGCCGCTGCCTTGCTGAGGGCAATGACCGGGCCCTGTTGGTGTGGGCTGACGCTACGAAGCCAGAGATGATCGCTGGCCTCCCAGCCAATAATAAAATGACCTTTGTTGGCGGCAATCGCCGGTTCATAGGCCGGACCATTTTTACTGACCTGTATAGGTGCTGTGAATACTGTAGCGGTCCTGTCTTTAAAGGCGACATAGATCTGTGGCTGTCCACTTCGATTGTCCTCCCAGACAATGCCGACCGTACCCTGGCTGACCGCCATCATGGTTCGACCACTGGCTTCAAAGTGTTGAAATACGCCATGCGGTACGGCCGCGACGGTTATGGGTTGTCGCAGGTCCTGCGCGCTGACTGCAGAGCAGAAGAAAAATAATAAGCAACTAAGTTGAAGTTTCATGGTTAATTTAGGGATGTTGTTTGAGAAATTCGTTGATTGACAGTTTATGATACAGGTTGGACTGAACATAACGATCCATGTCCATAAAATCCTTGACGGTCTTGAATCCGGGCGCACGTAGAATGACCTTGCCATCGGGCTCCATATAAAAAAACAATGGCGTGCCAACGACATTGAGTCGTGCCCCCAGCTCCATTTCGGAAATACGCTCTCCCGAAGGCAGGTTGATCCGATGGCCGCTTTCGGTATCAACATAGATCAGGACATAGTGTTCGGGATATATTTTATGCAGCGTGGCATCTGAAAAACTTTCAATATTGGTTTTGCCACAATAGCCGCAACCATAGCGACCAAAATAGAGAAAGATTTTTTTATGCTGTTGTGAGGCCAGGCGCATACCTTCATCGTAGCCCAAAAAAGGATAGCCTTTGGGCGGCTCGGCATGCCCCAGTAGTGTAACGCTGAAAAAGACAATAATGGTGAGTAGGCACTTACGCATGACATGACCCGTTTGTTTTAGTAGGTTAGTAAAATATTGTACGTCACTGGAGTAATACTGTAGCAGATTTACCCAACGCTTACAGAAGTGAATTGCTGCTTGACCTCGGGTGATACCTGCTAATCTTAATGCCGTCTACCTTAAATGATGGAGAAAAACCTTTATTTCATTGAGCATGGCATTTTCCTGGCCGGTGTAAAAATGATCCGCATTGGCGATCATTACTTGTCTGGATGCGTGATTAAGGAATGAGAGCCGACGTTGGTGAGTTGATGCCAGGACATGATCAAGGTCATTTTGTCCATAGAGGTCAAGTATAGGTGCCTTGATGCCGGCAAAGGTATCCCCGCGTGTCAGGCTAAGTGCTACCCAGGCGTTGACATCATGAGGGTTCGTGGCCATATAAACGCGTGACATACGCGAACCATTACTATGCGAGACGATAACGATTTTTCGATAACCCTGCGCCTTTAGGAAGGCCACGGCGAGTTGCAGTCGTTCTGCCGCCTCCGGAAATAATGCCTGGTAGGCGGTATAACGGGCATCTGCAGCAAGTACCGGCATTTGTATGGAGAGTGTGGTGTAGCCTGCATCATAAAGATTTCGGCGCAGGTTACCGATCATACCCCAATCAGGGTGGAGGCCCATGCCATGGACAATGAGCAAGGCCATGTTGGCATTATCTGCCGCCGCGTAGAGGCCGAGAAACCGATGCTGGTTTCGTTGCGTTAGATAGATCGGCTCACCAATCATAATTCCTGGCAGAATTTCATTTGCCCAACGCTGTTCACGGCTATAGTCCGCACCGGCAATGGCCTGAGCGCTGGTCAACAGCAGGTACAGCAGGATCGCGAGGCTGGCGCTTAAGTATTTTTTTATTAGCATGCTATCCTCCATTGATATGTTCGCTGACACTACTTTGCATGGCAGTTTGGTCTGGAAAAAGCCTGCAAACCACAGCAGAGATTGTGCCTTTGCACAGTCAAAATTAATGAGCGATTATTACAGATTAGTGCCGTAGTTTTGTCTCGTGTCAATTTTGTGTGCGGTATGACAAAAGTCGGTCTCGTTGCTGGCCCATGCCGCTTTAGCACCTGCGGGTAGCTCTGGCGATCTTGCCGCGCGCAGGTGCTACCGCCGCTTGCCCGGATGTTGCGTCTTGAATGCCGAGCAACGGGAGGCAATCATTGTTGTACGATAAGCGGTGGACGGTCAGTCAATGCAGGGCCACCCTGATATTCGCTATCGTGACTACATTGGCCGGAACAGACTCGAAAATGAACGCCGGTCTGCCCCTGGTGATTCGGATAGGCAGACAGGCCTGTGTCCATGCTGGGAGACAGTCCACCGGAGGTGACGATGGATGGTATACGACGGTATAGGGCGGACGCAATTCCTGAAATCGTTGAAATAACACGGCTGATCTACCCTGGCGAGTCGTGTCTATAATTATGATTGCGTAGTCCTTCGTTTAGCCGGGCTTGTGGTCGCGTGACTTGCCCTGTCAGGGCAGTTTGCTTTAATAAAGCTGGATCTGGGCATAGAACAGCGTCAGTCGTCCGAAGCTCGTTAATGGATATGGCGTGATAGAGTGAGAGCACTATCTACAAAGGCAAAAACGATGTCACTATCCGTACAGCAGCAGGCCAGCTTTATTTCGGCATTATTCAACACCGATTCGTTTTCTCATCCTGTCGATCAACTGGAGTTAATAGAAACGCATATCTCCTGGGTGATCCTGACGGGCCCCTATGCCTATAAGATTAAGAAACCAGTCAACCTGGGCTTTCTGGACTTTTCCACTCTGGCACGGCGTAAACACTTTTGTGAAGAAGAGTTACGCCTCAACCAGCGTACGGCAGCGGCAATTTACCTGGAGGTCGTGCCGATCAGTGGCACGCCTGAGTCTCCCTCGTGGGGAGAAGGTAATGCGATCATTGAATACGCAGTCAAGATGGTGCAGTTTCCCCAGGCGGCACAGCTTGATCGTCTTCTGGCAAGCGAAGGGCTGACGTCAAATCAGATCGATGCCTTTGCCCTTCTGGCCGCGGCATTCCACGCAAACATCGGCAGGGCGGATCTTCCCTTGAGGTATGGTGATCCCGAGCATGTCCTGCAGCCTATGACAGAAAATTTTTCCCATATACGCGAATGTACGGATCAGTCCGCGTATGGAACGGTGCTGGATGAGCTTGAGCAATGGAGTCTGACGCAATATCAACAATTGACACCACTCCTGGTACAACGCAAGCAACAGGGTTTTATCCGCGAATGCCATGGCGACCTGCACTTGCGTAACCTGGCCTGGGTCGATGATAAGCCGGTGGCCTTTGACTGTATTGAATTTAATCCGAATCTACGCTGGATCGACGTCATTAGCGATATCGCCTTTCTGGTGATGGACCTGGATGCCCGGCAACAGGTAGCGCTGGCGCAACGTTTTTTAAACCGCTATCTGGAAATCAATGGCGACTATCACGGCATAAAATTACTACGTTTTTATCTCGTATATCGTGCCCTGGTCCGTGCCAAGGTGGATGCAATTCGTCTGGTGCAGGCGGGCATGGACAAACAGGAGCGGGATGATATCGCATCAGAACTATCAGGCTATCTGAGCCTGGCGCGGGGTTATACTGAATCGGCGGGCAGGCGGCTCATCATCACCCATGGTTTGTCGGGTTCTGGCAAAACGACTCTGACGCAGGGCCTGCTGGAAAAACTATCGGTGGTCCGTATTCGCTCTGACGTGGAACGCAAACGTCTGGCGGGTTTGCAGGCGATGCAAAGTGGTCAGGCCGAAGCGGGTCAGGGAATCTATAACAAAGCCTTCACTGACAGGACGTATGATTATCTGTTCGAACAGGTGGCGGACATCCTCGATGCCGGTTTCAGTGTGATCGTCGATGCGACCTTTTTGCAGCAACGGCAACGCGACCAGTTTTGGCAACTGGCAATGGCAAAAGGCGTAGCGTTTTTTATTCTGGATTTTGTTGCCCCTGCAGAAATATTACGTCAGCGTATCAGGCAGCGCAGCGGTGATGCCTCTGATGCCGATGTGAAGGTGCTCGAACGACAGCTGGCCACATGCGAGCCTTTTAGCGAAAGTGAACAGCCATTTGTTATCAGCATCGATACCGTTAAGGAATCTGAAATTGATAGTACATTACTGCACTTATAACCCAGTAAATTACTCATATACACTTATCGCGGTATAGAAACTCTCAAATACCAATGCCCAGGTAAATCAGTATACTTTTGGTTGAATTTTACAGGGCTTAAAAAGCCATGATTTCAATCAGTTATAGATGAGGGTATTGATATGAGTCAGCAGGATTCCGTAGTCGTCCGTAATATGTACATCATTGCCGCCGGCCTGGTCGTGTTTTTAGTCGCTGCAATTAGCCTGGCGCGTATGCTGGTCTATTGAACACAGTTCAGAGCAGAATATGTAGAAAGGGGCCTGAATGGCCCCTTTTTCATTATTCGCTAATGACCTTTTTACGCAGGGTCTTAATCTTGCCTCGCTGGGTTTTATGTTCCAGACGTTTTTTTTGTACCCCGCGGGGAATTTTCGTCGGCACACGCCTTTTCTGGGTCACCGCGACGCTGCTCACCAGTGTCTGTAGCCTGGCCAGCGCCGCCAGACGGTTTTTGTCCTGACTGCGAAACTGCTGTGCCTTGATAATGATGACCCCCTCTTTGGTGATACGATGGTCCTTGAGTTTGAGCAGGCGTTGTTTGTAAAACGCGGGCAGAGACGAGGCATTAATATCAAAGCGTAAATGGATTGCACTGGCGACCTTATTGACGTTTTGTCCGCCTGCGCCCTGAGCGCGTATGGCCTGGAGTTCGATCTCATCATCCGGGATGCTGGTATTATTTGATATGACTAACATGTGACATTTTTGAGTACTTATACTGTGGAGACGAATTTTTTTCGGCGACGGTTTTATTTTAGCAGACAATCAGGTAGAGAAATATTGGCAATATCGACAAATGAATTACGCCAGCAGTATATGCGGCAGGGACTACAGCGCAATACGCTATCGGCAAACCCCTTTCAGATGTTTGAGATCTGGAACGCCCAGGCCATTGACAGTGGTATGCCTGAGCCATCGGCCATGAGCCTGGCAACGGTAGATGCCACTGGCCAACCCTGGCAACGTATGGTGTTGTTGAAGTTGTTTAATGAAAAGGGTTTTGTCTTTTTTACCAATTACACCAGCCGCAAGGCGGAACACATGGCAAACAATAGCAACGTGAGTTTACTCTTTCCCTGGCAGGCACTGGGTCGGCAGGTCAAAATCACTGGTCAGGTTGAAAAAATTACAACGGCAGAATCGTTAAAATATTTTTTGACGCGACCACGGGGTAGCCAGATTGGCGCCTGGGCCTCGCCACAAAGTCAGGTCATCACCACGCGCGCGATGCTGGATGCCAAAGTGGATGAAATGAGACAGAAATTCAAACAGGGTGATATTCCTTTACCATCATTCTGGGGCGGGTATCGCGTTCGTGCAAAGACGCTGGAGTTTTGGCAGGCCAGAGATGATCGGTTACATGATCGCTTTCTGTATCAGCGCAATCAATCTCAGGTATGGCAGGTAGAACGCCTTGCCCCATGAGGAGCTTCTTTCGCTACCGCCGTTTATGGCGAAGGTCAGTACAGAGGGAAGCTTGTAATCTATCGGATTGACATCTATAACAAACCGGATAGCCGTTAAAGTGATGACAACTTACAAACAGGGAGCTGGTTGAGATGAATATTAAGGCGCTAATAATTGTACTATTATTTTCTTTACTCGGTGTTACGCAGGCGGCGGTGCCCAACGTCAATATCGAGGATACGGTAGTGAAAATGCCACTCGCCGATGGCATCAGTATAGACGATGCGGTTGCCTCCATGAAACTGCGTGCCAACGCTCTCAATATGAAGCTGGTCGCCGAATTACCACTCTCCAAACAGGTTCAGGCAATGGGAAAATCTGCGCGCTATATGGCGATTTTTCAGTTCTGCGATCCACTCGTGGCGCAACGTATGGTTGAAGCGAATATCAACTTTGCGGCTTACTTACCCTGCCGTATCGCCCTGCTTAAAGACAAGAACGATAAAGCCTGGCTGGTCATGATGAACCTCGACATGATGTTACAGGGTGCGACGCTGACGAAAGAACTCAAGCTTAAGGCAACCAAGGTCCGTGATGTCTTAATGGATATTATGCGCGCGGGGGCTAACGGCGAGTTGTGATTATTTGAAAGGAAGCTATCTTTGTTGATCAGCGGTCCAGTTACTGACGCAGGCATTGCTCCGTGTGCGGCTGGCAGAGGTGTGGAAAATTTTACTGTGAGATAAGGTGGATATTTATTGCTGTGGCAGATTGCATATTTAATGGCGAAAAGTTCGGTAAGGCAGCGATGTTTCTAATATAATAGTGTGAATATGCACGCCAGTATCCCTGTGAATAATAAGTTATAGCAACTTGTTATTAAACAGAATGCCAAAACTACCCATGGTCGAAATACATTTAGCCTAGAATTTAATTGATTATGTCAGCAAATCCGATAATTGAGAAAAATGGTGTCCACGGTATTGCCGTTGTTAGCGGCGGTGCGAGGGCGGCTAATTCGGCGGATCAAACGGCGTTGTTAAAAGTCTATCTGACGAACATGCGACAACGATTTAAGAACGAGATCAACCGCCTTACCAGTGGCGGCATGCAGGCGATGCTACCCGAACATCCCGATAACGCTGCACTGGCCTTTCCCATGAGCTATCTCTATGCCTTTCACTGGTTGCAGCACAATGTCCATGTGAACTATCGCGAAAAATTACTGGAAACTTTTCGCGGTAAGAAATTTGGATTTTTAATGGACCTGTTACTAGTCGAGACAGCCGAGCAGTTTGTCCGTGGTTATGTTCAGCACTGGTTAGCGCATAGTGCCACGGGTATGAAGCAGGAGCTGGAATTTCAGCAGCTCCTGGCCATATACCAGCATAATCCAGATAATTTGTGCGCCGAGATCCTGTCAATATGGCAATCGTTAAATTTGTTTGAGCAGACCTATATGCTGCAGTTCAAACAGGTCGGCCGTGAGGAACGGGATCGTTACGAAGGGATGTTGGGTGAGGAAGACCTGCAGCGCCTGGCGCTAGTTGATCGCCTGCCGGATCCCGGTTCTTCCGCTAAGGCACCACGCTATAGCAAATTGGGCATTATCCCGGCCATGGGCTGCCCGCAGACCTGTCGTCACTGCATGTTCACCTGGCGGCCACCAAAACCGAAACACGAAGACCCGGACCTGGTGTTTACGATGGTCGATGAACATACCGATAGCGTCCTGTTTACCGGTGGTGACCTCACCAGGCAGATAGATTATTTCTACGCGGCCATTGGCAAAATGCCACATGTCAAAAATTTTGCCATTCTGTTAAATGGTGACTTCGCCGATAGTGCCGAGGTCGCCGATGATATTCTTGGCAACATGGCCCACGCGATAAAATCGCGACCAGCGCACTGGGCGCCGGCAAAAGTACTCTTACAGATCAGCTTTGATGAGTTTCATCAGGAGGTCTATGTCGATAAACACGGTATGCTGGCCGAACGTATTCCCGTGGCCAAGATCGCCAATATTGTCGCCTGTTATCCAAAGTACGCGGCACAGATTCAGTTGGCGCTGTTACATAAACAGACGGGTTTGAATTTTAGTCAGGATGTACTGCAACAGGGTGTGTTTGCCCGCCTGGCACAGGAGCTGGCAAACCGTGGACAGCAGATACAGGTATTGGATATCAAGGCCTCGCCACGATTAAAACAAAACCCGAAGTCGCCGGAAAACTTGTTGCCGGTACTCAAGGACGCCACTTTTATTCTTGAGAAGCACCCCGAAAGTCCCGTGTTATTAACCAGCTCCACCATTGATGGTTATGGTCGCGCGGCGTTGCTGGAAGAGTGGGAGACCATTAAGGAAAAGGTACTTTTACAGCAGGTCCTTGAGCAGGGACCGCCGCCGGGTGAGAGTTTTGATATCGACATGATGCTCTGGTTTAACGGTTGGGTGACGTTGTTCAACGCGGTGCATATTTGTCTGGGGGATTTATATAAAGACGGGATTGATACGATTTTTGCACGCCAGCGCAAGGACCCGCTGTGTCAGGCGCTGCAACGTTTTGATCGTCGGCTCCTGGATCTGTATGCCGAGGTGCGCGATGACCTGGCAGATAAAATTACCGCTGCCACCGGACCGCATCATTTGTTCCATGCCATCACCGAGGCCGCAGATGTCAGGCTGCATATGACCCAGCGCCTGCTTCAATAACACTTTCGGACCAATACCCTCGTCAACGCACTGCGGCCACAGGCTTGACGCACTTTGCCCTATGAATCAACTGATAGATAACCACGGTGCCCCTGACAAACCGGAGATAGCAGTCCTTTATGCGGATGAGGCCCTGCTGGTCCTCAACAAACCGGCTGGCCTGTTGTCGGTACCGGGCAGGGGACCGGATAAGCAGGACTGTCTGACCAGTCGGGTCCAGGCCGCCTTCCCCGGGGCGCTGACGGTACATCGACTGGACATGTCGACGTCCGGCCTGATGCTCATGGTGCGGGGACTGTCGGTGCAGCGTGACCTGCAACGACAGTTTGAACGGCGCGAGGTCAACAAGACCTATATCGCCCTGGTTGATGGGCGCATACCGCCACCGCGTGGTGAGATCGACCTGCCGCTGATTAATGACTGGCCTAATCGGCCCCGGCAGAAAGTGGACCATGCGCAGGGTAAGCCTTCACTGACTCGCTATCAGGTTCTGGAGTATGACCCGCAAGCGAAGATTTCCCGGCTGGAGTTGCAACCGGTGACGGGTCGTTCACACCAGTTACGCGTGCATCTGCAGGCAGTGGGACACGCCATATTGGGCGACCCGCTCTATGCCTCGGCACCAGTCCAGCGTAAGGCACCGCGGCTTTTGCTGCACGCCGAGTCGATTGGCCTGCGACACCCTATAAGCAATGAGTTTGTGGTATACCATTGCCCGACGCCATTTTAATCGTCAGCGGTCTATTGTAGAGCCGTTATTTTGTGTCGTCGCTGACGCAGTTTGGGCGATTTTGAGTTATTTTCAGGTAACATTTCCCGTCAGAAGCAGGGATTTGACCTGAGATACGGGGGATCGCCACAATTAAAGCCATATCGGCGCTTCTGGCGACTGTCACGACTTCGATAAAATCCTCGCCAGATGCACTATTGTTATGCCCTTTTCGCGTCAGTTTGGGTATAATGCGCCGCTATTTTTTAGATGAATGCCTTCCCCAGGATATTGCAAACCGTGGTCGGGGCCAGCACTCGTTCACTATTTAACTTTTATAGAGTAGTAAGCACATGACTGATTTATCAAATTACAGAAACATAGGTATTTTCGCTCACGTGGATGCCGGTAAGACAACGACCACTGAACGTATCCTGAAATTGACCGGTAAAGTTCACAAGACCGGTGAAGTACATGATGGTGAAGCCACCACTGACTTCATGGACCAGGAACGTGAGCGCGGTATCACCATTCAGTCCGCTGCTACCTCTTGTCAATGGAACGGCCACCGCCTGAACATTATTGACACCCCTGGACACGTTGACTTCACAATCGAAGTCTATCGTTCCCTGAAGGTGCTGGATGGTGGCGTGGGTGTCTTTTGTGGTTCCGGTGGCGTTGAACCCCAGTCGGAAACCAACTGGCGTTATGCCAATGACTCCGAAGTCGCCCGTGTTATTTTCGTCAACAAGCTCGACCGCATGGGTGCCGATTTTTATCGTGTCGTGGGTCAGGTTAAGAATATTCTGGCCGCTAACCCGCTGGTCATGGTGCTGCCGATTGGTATCGAAGAAGACTTCAAGGGTGTGGTTGACCTGCTGAGCCGCAAGGCCTACCTCTGGGATGACTCCGGTCTGCCGGAAAATTTCGAAGTGGTCGAGCCACCAGCCGATATGGCCGACAAGATTGAAGAGTGGCGTGAAAAACTCATCGAGACTGCCGTGGAGCAGGACGATGCGCTGATGGAAAAATATCTGGACGGTGAAGAGCCGTCCATCGACGATATCAAGCGTTGTATCCGCAAGGGTACCATCGCGCTGGATTTCTTCCCCACTTACTGTGGTTCCGCCTTCAAGAACAAAGGGATTCAGCTGGTGCTGGATGCCGTAGTGGACTTTCTGCCGAACCCTACCGAGGTCAAGCCACAGCCGCTGACCGACGAAGAGGGTAACGAAACCGGCAAGTTCGCCATTGTGAATGCCAGTGAACCCTTCCGTGCCCTGGCGTTCAAGATTATGGATGACCGCTTTGGCGCCCTGACCTTCGTCCGTGTCTACTCGGGTAAGCTGAATAAAGGGGACACCGTACTGAACACCTTTACCGGCAAAAACGAGCGCATTGGTCGCATCGTGGAAATGCACGCCAATGACCGTATTGAGCTGGATGGCTGTAGCGCCGGTGACATCGTCGCCTTTATCGGCCTGAAAAACGTGCAGACGGGTCATACCCTGTGTGATCCGAAACACCCTGCGACACTGGAACCGATGATTTTCCCGGATCCGGTCATTTCCATTGCGGTAGCGCCCAAAGACAAAGCCGCCTCGGAAAAACTTGGCATCGCGATTGGCAAAATGGTGGCGGAAGATCCTTCTTTCCGGGTCGAGACCGATGAAGACAGCGGCGAGACCATCCTCAAGGGTATGGGCGAACTGCACCTGGACATCAAGGTCGACATCCTCAAGCGTACCCATGGCGTCGAAGTTATTGTCGGTAAGCCGCAGGTTGCCTATCGTGAAACCATCACGCAGCGTGTTGAAGATAGCTACACCCACAAGAAACAGTCGGGTGGTTCCGGTCAGTACGCCAAGATCGATTATATTATCGAGCCGGGTGAGCCGGGCAGTGGCTACGTGTTTGAATCCAAGGTAACGGGTGGTAACGTCCCACGCGAATTCTGGCCGGCCATTGAGAAGGGCTTTAAGCTGAGTATGGACCGTGGTGTGCTGGCGGGTTTCCCCTGTCTGGACTTCAAGGTGGTCTTGATGGATGGTGCCTTTCATGCCGTCGATTCCTCGGCCATTGCCTATGAAATTGCCGCCAAGGCCGCATATCGTCAGACCATGCCCAAGGCCGGTCCGCAGATGATGGAGCCGATCATGAAGGTGGACGTCTTCTCCCCCGAAGATAATGTCGGTGATGTTATCGGTGACCTGAATCGTCGTCGCGGTATGATCCAGGGACAGGAACCCGGTCCTACTGGTGTGCGTATCAAGGCACAATGTCCGCTGTCCGAGATGTTTGGTTACATCGGTGACCTGCGTACCATGACCTCCGGTCGTGGTCAGTTCTCCATGGAATTTGACCACTACTCACAGTGTCCAAAGAATGTTGCCGATGCGGTTATCAAGGAAACTCAGGAGCGCGAGGCGGCCAAGAAATAGGCTGCAGCATCTGTTCCTCAGGTTAAAAAAAGATCGGTTAATCCCGGTCTTTTTTTTTGCTGGAAAAAGCCGGTCCCTCAGGTCACACAGTGCCTGGTGGGGTATAACGGTGGGTAATCCTGACCTGGAAATGCGCCATACTTGTAACAGAAAATTGCAGGTGGCACTTCTCCTCGTGTCCGCAATCCTTATTAGGTGTTGAATGACTGACCTCACACGCTTGCTGAAATTGAATGACTTTAAAGACCTGGATGACATGGCCCTGATCGAAGTTGCCGAGCACGCACGACTGCAAAAGCTGCAAGTCGGCGACCGTGTAGTCGCTGAGAAAATGACAAATGATGTCCTTTACTTATTAAGCGGCATTCTTGAGGTACAGACCACGGGCGGAGTGCATCAGACGCTGGAGGCGACATCTGAGCGGGCACAAAACCCGGTATTTTTTACGAATACACCCGGTCACTATGCTCGCAGCATAAAAGCGGCAACGTTATTGCTGGTTGAAAAGACCATGATCGACAAGTTTGGCATTCAACATCGGCGTAGTAGTGGTGAACTGGACTATGCTGACTTTGATACGCTTCCCGCCGGCGATTCCAGTCTCACGCTGATGAATGAGATCACCAAACTCTTCCAGAGCAAATCCATTACGCTACCCAGCCTGCCGGAAGTGGCGATTTATATCAATTCAGTGTTGGCAAGGGATGATGTCAACGGCAAACAACTGGCCAAAGTCATACAGATGGACCCGATTATGACGGCACGAGTGATTCAGGTCGCCAATAACTTAAATACTCAGGTGCCATGTACCTCGATACAACAAGCCATTAAACGCATTGGTCTAAAAGGCCTGCGGACGATTGTTAACGCCGTGGTGTTACGTGACCTGTTTATGCCAGGTACGGAACTCATTGTGAAGCGTTTTAACCAGTATTATGAACACAGTATTCGAGTCGGCGTGATTTGTTATGAGCTGGCAAAGCACCTGCCGGGGTTTGATAAACAGCATGCCTTTCTGAGCGGCGTTCTACACGATATCGGTGTGGTGCCCATTCTGGTTGTCGCCGACAAGCACACCGAACTGGCTTATAAAGCCAGTAATCTTGAAGCCGTGTTACGCCAGCTTAAAAGTTATATTGGTGGTGTTGTCCTGCAGCAGTGGGAATTTGATAAAGAGTATATCGAGATCGCCAAACATGCCTATGACTGGAATCGACAAACCACCAGAGCAGATTACTGCGACCTGGTGCAGGTCGCCCTCATGCATACTCATCTGATCGGCGGTAACAAAATTGAAGGCCCGGCCTTGTTTGACCTGCCCGCTTTTAAACGTCTGGGCATGGATAAACTGAAGCCGGTCGATAATCTTCAGCGGCTTAAAGAAATGAGACTACGAGTACAGGAACTGGTGAAAAAGATTTGTCAGTAATAAAAATCGCTGTCTCAGGTTAACGGTGGCCTCGTATCGTGCGAGGGGGTGATTCCTGAGCGAATAAGCTTTTTGCGGTTACCGACGACATCAAAGATTAATCCGGTTAATGGATTGAATCTGGCAACCCTGAAGATCAGGCGGCGGATAGTGGTGGCCTTGACCCGCCGAGTCTCGTGTAGTTGTGGCAGAAAATATATCGCCGTCAGCCCACGCAGCAGGAACGAGCCAATAAAAAGATAATACAGGCTGCTTGGCCAGTGATGTTGCCAACCAAACAGACTCAGGTCTGCTGGCAAGTAACTGCCCAGCAAGCCGCCTAATAGCGCACCGAGGAAAATCCCGATACTGGCGATAACATTGTGGATGGCCATAAAGGTGGACCGCTTACCAGACGGTATCAGGTCAAACAGATAATTACCGGCACTCAGGGTAAATCCCGCCCAGATAATTCCACTAAAGGCCTGGGTACAGAGCAGATAATAAAAACTGGTTGAGAACAGCCACAAAAAAGGCACGAAGGGAATCAGACTGCCACAGGCCAGCAGGATAATACGATTCCCAAAGATGTCGGATATCCTGCCCCAGTAGGTCAGGGTCAGAAATTGCATCAGGACCGCTGCCGCCGAGCAACACATAAACTCGATATAGCTGAACTTTAGGTCGCGCAACAGGTATACGGAAAAAAACGGTGAAGCCAGCGCGACGGAAAATTGCATCAGACAAAAAAAGCCGACGAAACGGCTAAAGGGGGTGTGGCGTAATTGCCGCCAGCCGGTTTTGTCCAGCATGACTTCCAGGGCCGCAACGTGTCCTGGCGGGTCATACATCTGTTTTAGATGATAGACCGAGATAAGTCGAGATAAAAAGGCAAAGGCAAAGATCAGTAAAAAGCCGATCTGGGTCGTGCCTGATTTTGAAAACAGGTTAAGTACGATGCCGGCGCTGACCAGGGCCAGAAACGACATCATGGAGGAGATACGTGTCCTCCGGGCAAAGTAACGGCCGCGTTTTTTTTCCGCGACTAATTCCCCCATCAGGCTGGACCATTGCGGGGCGACAAGATTACCGAAGGCATAAAATAAAATGACACAGCAAATAAAGACTTCGACGGCATGCGCAGGGAAAACGAATGGTAAGACCGCCATGGGTACCCAGATCATGGCCTGCAAGAGGGCGCCACCGAGGATAATACTTTTGCGCTGGCCGGTCTTGTGGCCAAGCCAGGCCGAGAACAGTTGCGCAAACGAGGCTATCAGCGGTGGCACAGAGGCCAGAAAACTAATCTGTACTGTCGTCGCCTGCAAAAAAATCGCAAAGGCAGAGAAGTAACTCTCGCCACTGCCCGCCATGAGTGAATAGGCGGCACCATCCCGCACCGAGTGGCGCAGTGAGCTGTCTATTTTGGGGTCAGGAGAATAACGCATGACGTTGAAGCGTTACATAGATAGCCGGGGTTGTCACTTGCTTAGCGCATATCGCGGTATTTCAGCTTGAACGCTGGGCCAGAACTAACTGAAGAGAAGAAATTCTTTAAATTCGCCACGCATACAATGGTTGGACGCCATTGATGATGAATAGGCACCGGCGTTCATCAGCACCAGGCCATCATCCTCTGCCAGCGGTGGCAGGTCGATGTCGTGATAGAAGATATCCAGTGCCTCATTGATATGGCCCGCGATGCTGACCCGTTGTGTTGCACCCGGTCTGGGCCGGGCTGGTAGCGGCAAAAAGGGTAGTCCATAGACAGCAGGTTCCAGGGCAATATTAAAGCCGGCATTAACGCCAACGAAGCATTTATCGCGCTTGGTCTCGATACTGTTGACTGTCAGTAACAGGATGCCGCTGTCCTTGACAAGATAGTCGCCGGGCTCGATTTCGAGTGTGACGGGTCGTGGCGCAAAATGCCGGGTCAGGATCTGAGCCCATTTTGGTAAATCCAGCGGCTTGTCCGTCGCCACATGTGGTACCCCCAGACCTCCGCCGACATTGACAATCTTAACGGTCTCGATCTGGTCAACAAACCAGAGGCACTCCTGGATGATGCCTTCCCAACAATCGAGTTCGGGGGTCAGGTAACCACAACCGGTGTGAAAGTGAATCTTGGTAATGTTCAGGTCATATTGCCGAGCGAGGGCAATGGCCTCGTGAAACTGTTCTTTATAGATACCGAACTTGGTGGTATTGGCGCCACTATAGTGCAGCTTGTCATTGTCTGCTCGACCAATGCCGATCCCTGGATTGACCCGGATACCAATGTCGCGGCCACGGCCCAGTTCACCCCATTTACGAATCGCGTGTAAGGAGTCGCAGTTCATGGACAGACCATCCAGGCGAGTCAGGCGTTGCAGGTCATTATTCGACAGGCTGGTATTGGTAAAAGAGATCTCGTCAGGTTGAAAGCCACAACTGATGGCGTGTTCGACCTCGTTAGGGGAACAGGCATCAATGCCGACCTTGCCCGTAGCCTTGAGATAGGTGAGCAGGGGGGCAAATCGATTGGCCTTCATGGCATAGAGCAGTCGACTGCGGTCTTCGAGACCAGCAGCGGCGAGGGCCGCGTGCAGGCGATCAATATTCGCCGTCAGTCGACTGGCGCTATAAAAGAAGGCTGGCGTACCATGCCGGTCAGCCAGGCGAGAAACATCATGTCCAGCAAACATCAGACGACCCTCCCGGTAGCAAAGGTCCGTTCTTTGCCACCAGGAAGGGGTGGGGTCTGTCATACCGCGACGACCTTGTTAAGCATAAATTCCTGATATTGGGAATCGGTTTCATCGATGGCCTGTTTTTTACCGGTAATCCAGCCACGACAACGTTTGGAACCACAGGAACAGGGAAACTGTTTGTACAGCACATCTTCGGTCTGGGCATAATCCATTAACAAATAATCGCCGGCCTTGATCTTGCGGGTTGCGAATACCAGCATGCGCTTCATATCGAGGCGAATATTGGGTGCACAGGAATGCAGGAAGTAGCCAGAGAAATGGATATCGTACAAATGCACCCCCGGTTTGATTTGCAGGGAGTGCTGGCGGATATCGTGAATGATCTCGCCATGAATTGCCGCGACAAGGTCACCCCGGGAAAAATCCTTATGGGTGATAACACCAAATCCGGTTTTATCATCCTGTACAATTTCAAAGTCTTCTTGCTTCGGGTAAAGCGAGTTATCGGTGTACGTCTCTGGGTACATTGTTCACGGCTTCCTTTTGGGTTGGTAGATAAAAGGCAGGGTGATTGGCCATGCCGGGTAAATTTTGTGACTTATACAATCGATACGAGCATGCAGCAACAATTAATTTTTTGGGAACAAATACAATGGTTTGCCAGCATGCGGGGAGGTGAGCCACGGCAAAATGATGTAAAAACCGATGTAATTGCTTTTACTGACTAATTAAAAATAACGATTGTGATTAGCAAAATTATTGCATGTCATAAAACATAGCAGAGTGAGTAGAAGATTCCAGTGAGGCAGGTCTTAGAAGACAGACCGCTCAGGGTTAATGAATCGTTGCTCATTATACCCTTGTTACAGCCTGCAAATAAAAAATACCAGGCCAGGGATGGCGTGTGATTTTTCACCCGGTGTTGGGCTGAAATGGCAGTCAATTTAATAAAACGATTGTGTTGAGTTAAATTATTAATCGACTGCCGATTGACAGTCCTCTGGTGATTGCTGGAGGATGCGTTACGCCAAATTGCCTGCCCCTCATCGAGAAGTATCAACATGACAGCAACGCTGCCTCCAATCATTGTGCCTAATGAGATCGACCCGTTCATTATCGCCAGTGTGCATACGGCAGGCTGGTGTGTTGTAACAGATTATATCCCTGCTTTCGTGATTTCGACACTACGTGAGGAGTTACTTGAGCAATGGCATCAGGGTGATTTCAAGGCGGCGGGGATCGGTCGTGGCAGTGGCCAGGTTGTGGAAGCATCCATCCGTAGCGATCAGTTAAAATGGTTGAGTAGCGAAGACTTAACCCCGGCACAGAGTTATTACTGGCAGGCGATGAATGGTTTGCGCCAGCAACTAAATCAGCAATTATATTTGGGGTTGGTTGAATTCGAAGCCCATCTTTCCGTATATGCCTCGGGTTCATTCTATCAGCGACACTGTGATCAGTTTCGCGGCGTTGGCCTTCGTGAAGTAACAGTGATTTTGTATCTGAATGATGCATGGCAGGAAGAAGATGGTGGCCAACTGCTACTCTATAAAGATATGGACACGCCTCAGATATTGGATCGGATATCCCCCTGTGCTGGTCAATTAGTAGTATTTTTGAGTGCCGAATTTCCGCACGAGGTCCTGCCCGCCAGACGGCAGCGTTTGAGCCTTACCGGCTGGTTTAAAAAGCGCGCTATCGACTAAAACAACAAAATACATGTGCGCTAGTGATTGCTGGCTGATGTGTACCAATAACTGTAGAGCGGAGAATGCTTGCCGTGTAAATCCCGTGAATTGCCTACGATGGTCATCTCGGCAATCGTGACGTTACGATACGGAATTTTTGAAAATGTTACCTGGAGATGGCGGTGAGGACATTCCTGCGATTTGACGTAGGATGAAAAAAAGCCATGCAATGATTGCATGGCTTCTTCTATCGGTATACCTGTGGGTAATCTGATATTACTTCTTCTTGGCATGTGCCTTTTTGGCAGCGGCCTTACACTCTTTGACGAAAGCTCTGATTTCTTTCTTGTCTTTCAGACCTTTTGTCTTTGCCTGGTGTTTACAGCTAACTGGTTTCGTTGCCTTGGCTTCATTTGCCATCGCATTGGTTTGCAGACCGGCACCAAGTAAAATCATGCTGGACAATACAGCAGTAATGATTGTCTTTTTCATACCTTTAAAATCTCCTCTAAAAAAGGTGCGCTGTGACAAGGATTGTCAAAACGTGCGAAATTATCAACACAATTGTCAGGGTGTGAAAATGAATAATATTAATGGTCTCGATTCAAGTTTTGAATCGTATAACTCTGCCTATCCGGTGACGCCAATCCAGAAACCGATATTCTTGTCAATAAATTCTTCATACGACATATAGTGAGATCCGTCACAGGAAAAGGTTAAGCTGATCATGCCATTAAAAATGTTAATTGATGCCGAGCGCAGATAAATCGTTTCATCTGTAAAACGAAGTTGCTTCAGATTCTTCAAGATGGGGCGGATGGCATTTTTGGGGATTTGGGCATCAGTGGGATAAGGGCGAACAGGATACGCCAGACAGATATCGGGGTCAGAAAGTTCCTCGTGCTGGAGCAGTCGATATCGATATGGGTCATCCATTAACCAGATGGTGGCACGACTGCTGGAAAAATGCAGGACACACTGGAACATGCCGTGGGCCTGTATCAGCTCACGGAGTATGGACATGGCCTGATCAATATCCTTGTCCAGGAGGCTATCGACGCGGGTCTGCTGAAACAGGGTGCCACGAATAGCGGCATCGCCCTTTATCTGCAACCACTTTTTTGGCTCGTCATATAATTCAGCCGTGACCGGCAGATTGCGTAAGTCAAAATCGGCACCGACAAAGCCCAGTACGGCATCATAATGTTTGACCAGCTGCAAGGCGGTGAGAGAAGGGCGTTGTACGCGCAGACTGATATAAGCCTCAGACAACAGAAAGCCACTGGCGGGTACGGCCTCTTTCATATAGGGCCGTTGTGAACGATCACGACCAAAGTGCTCAGGTAACAGACCTGAGTGCGTAATATTATCGGTAATCTGCATACCCTGGGTGGTGAGTGCATAGAGAAAGGTGCAGTTGGGCACATCGTTGATGTGCTGCATCAGGATATCGTCCAGGGCTTCACGGTCGGGCCAGTGTGGCGCGCAGGCTTCAGCGAGCATCGCCAGAGGTTCACTGAGTGTTGATTCGAGGGCATTGCGTTGTTTTTGAACAATTTGTTTTAAAGTTAATTTCATTCAGTCGTTCCAGCACAAATATGACGTAAGGATACTAGATAACACACCTATATGACCAAAAGAATAACTGTGGATCAGCACACATCATGGTCATTTTGTCTACATTCGCGGTTGTTGGGCGTTGAAGTCAATATTCGTTATAATCTCCCGGTAGATAAAATTTCAATGACAGCGAAGCTGAATAGGAGTCAAAAAATGGCAAAAGCAAGTGCGAGACATATCCTGGTTGAGACCAGGGACCAGTGTGAAGATTTAAAGACCAGAATCGAAGCTGGGGCTGATTTTGGTGAACTGGCCAAAGAATTTTCCAGCTGCCCCTCAGGCAAACAGGGTGGTGACCTGGGTGAATTTGGTCCCGGTCAGATGGTGCGTGAATTTGATGAGGTGGTCTTTTCAGCCGAACCGCATACCGTTCAGGGCCCGGTGCAGACTCAGTTTGGCTATCACCTCATCGAAGTGACGAACCGTACAGAGTAAGCCTCCGTCGACCGGCGGATACGCCTCGGCCCTGTCGTCAGCCTGTGACGGTGGGGCTTTTTTATGAATTTCGCAAAAGTTTTATCGAGTGGTGGATGCTAGGCTATGCTTAAGTGAATAGGGAATCACGGACAGGATATTGCCATGTCGAATAACGATCTGAAAATTATCTCCGCCGCACAGGCCGCGGAATTACTCCAGCAGGATATGCAGGCGGTATTTATTGATGTTCGCTCCCATATGGAGTACCTGTTTATCGGTCATCCCGCAGGTGCGGTCAATATTCCCTGGATCGATGAACCTGACTGGGTGGTGAATCCTGATTTCGTTCGTGAGCTGCGGCAGCTGTTATTGGGTGGCCTGCGACATGGCAATGGTCATAGCGTGGCGGTGATCCTGATCTGTCGTAGTGGTAAGCGCTCGGTTGAGGCCGGTAATCTACTCCTTAGTGAGGGCTTCGAAAATGTCTATAGTATCGATGAGGGCTTTGAGGGTGAGTTGAATGACGATCATCATCGAAGTTCATTAGGTGGTTGGCGTTTTGCAGGCCTTCCCTGGGAACAGTGTTGAACATTTGGATATTGAAAATTATAAATCGGCAGTAAAGTTTAAGGCGGGGGACAGTTGACGGTTGCAAGTCAGCTGCTCTGTATGCGATGCAGGTATGCCAACACGGAGGTTAGAACCACGCTTTATGATTGTCTCCAGCGGGCTACAACCACCGCGCCGAGTGTTGATTAGCGATGCACTACCAATGTCAAAACATCAAACGCGGAAGCCCTCATTCGCCGATGCTGCTGAACTAAAACTGCCAACAACCCGGGCTAAAAAAAAGGCTCCATCCTGGAGCCCTTTTTAGACCGGGTTTTTAAGCATGTTAATAACCGCCATTGGCGGCGGCTAAAAGCGTGTTGTCGGCAGAGAAGAAACACCACAAGAGCTTGGCGAAGGTCTCGGGTGCAATCACGCTATGGCGATTACCGGATTTTTGCAGGCGTTCGCGCAGACTCTGCCGAAGCTCGGCGCTGCCGGTCAGGTCAAAAATAATATCGACTGATTCACCCAGCTCGGTGATCTGCAGGGCATCCTCGAATACGGGCACACCACTTTGCTGAAAGCCCAGCACGACAGGGGTATCCAGGTGGCGGTGAGCGACGCCGACGATCTCGATAGGCATGCCGCCTTCCTGAATACGTTCCAGGAGGTGCTCGGCGAATTCCTGGCCTACATTACCTAAACCTAATATAGCTACTTTGATTTTATTACTCATTTCCAGACTCCTAACCTGTTTTTTTGTATGTATATGTGAAGTAGGGTATCGGCAGACCGGCCAAGGGCTTTAGAGTTTGCCGTTGTTTAGACCCCTTCGCCGGGCAAGAAATCATCAAAATTGAGTGTGATAAAACCAGCCAGGTCAGTCTTTCATGATTGTGCGCCTGATGGGTCAGGGATGCCACAGGGAGTCCCTGAGTTGCTGGCGCTGTCGCGAGTAGCCGATACCGGTCGGGGGCGCACTATGGCCAATTTTGCACAACGCACCTCTATATGAAATAGTGTTCTGTTTTGTCAAACTAAGCCTGGCTAAAGAGGGGTGTCTCATGACAAAGCAAATTCATATTATGGTTCTGCGCCATGCGGCGTTTTACAGTCCTTTATTGGCAACCCTGGGTGGCGATTTTCTGAAGGCCGAGGGTTATGACTATCGCTATAGTCTTGCCAGTCCTGATAACACGGTAGAGGCGGGCATTCGCGCTGGCAGTGTCCAGGTGGCGCAGTCGGCAGTAGCGACCAGTTTTGCCCCGTTGGCGGCGGGGACGCCAGCCCCTTTTGTTCATTTTGCACAGATCAATGATCGCGATGGTTTTTTTCTGGTTGGGCGTGACCAGGGGCATGATTTTCAATGGACGGATCTGATCGACCAGGAAGTACTGATCGATCACTTTTTTCAACCTCTGGCCATGTTCCGTTATGCGCTACATAAGCTCGGCATTGCTGAGAGTATGATTAACGTGATCGATGCCGGTGATGTTGGTGCTATCGAACAGGCCTTTCGCCAGGGCCAGGGTGCCTATGCCCATATGCAGGGGCCGGTACCGCAGCAACTGGAAAAGGAAGGCCTTGGTCGTGTCGTGGCATCGGTCGGTGAGGTGATTGGCCCGGTGGCCTTTAGCAGTTTATGTGCTGCACCGACATGGTTGCAGACGGATGAGGCACAGGCCTTTATGCGCGCCTATCGGCGGGGACAGCGATTTGTCCTGGAGCAATCCCCCGCCGATGTCGCGGTCGCGGTCGCGGCATTTTTCCCCGATATTGATCGCGATGTCCTGGTGGCAACGATTGGCGCGTATCAACAATTGGGTTGCTGGCAGCCTGAGGCACGGATTAGTCACGATAGCTACGAGCGCCTGCTGGATGTCTTTGAATATAGCGGTCAACTCCCGCGCCGTTTTGATTATGATGAAGTGATCGTACCTCCACCGGACGAAACGAATAGCTGAGAGCGAGCACCCAATGAAATACAGCGGTGAGCATCTGTTTGTTTATGGCACGTTACTGGTGCCACAGGTCTTGCGGCAAGTATGTGGAAAGGTCAGTTCTGCCGAGTCGGCCATACTGCATGATTTTGCACGTTTCGGTATCCGTGGCAAACCCTATCCCGGTATTGTGCCTATGGACGGTGCCTGTGTTACTGGAATGCTCTACTGGAATCTTCGACCGGCCGCCTGGCAGAGGCTGGATGCTTACGAAGACTATTTTTATCAGCGCCAGTGCCTACAGGTTGAGTGCGCCACGGGAGAATATCGGCTTGCCTGGAGTTATGTCATCCCGGCGCAAAAACGTCACAAACTCACGGCACATGAATGGTCGTTAGGGCAATTTCGTCAACGTCATTTACAGGGTTTTTTACAGCGCATACGGTCACGACGCAAGTATTAGTCTGAGGGCAATGGCGCAGAAGCGAAGGTAGACGTGATATAATACTGGTCTATATCCCCGCACTAAGTCAGGTCTTTCACCAGCCATGCAGTCCGCCAAGCACATTTTCTCCTATCGCCAATACTGGGCCGCACGCTTTGGTACGGCTCCGCTATTGCCGATGAGCCGCGATGAAATGGATGACCTCGGCTGGGATAGTTGTGACATTATTCTGGTGACCGGTGATGCCTATGTCGACCACCCCAGCTTTGGTATGGCGGTGATTGGCCGCGTGCTGGAGGCACAGGGTTTTCGTGTCGGTATTATCGCGCAGCCGGACTGGACCTCTGCTACTGACTTTCAGCGCCTTGGCAAGCCGAATCTGTTTTTCGGTGTTACCGCCGGTAATATGGACTCCATGATCAATCGCTATACCGCCGACCACAAGGTGCGGCGTAATGATGCCTACACGCCAAACGGTGAGGGCGGCAAGCGCCCGGACCGTTCGGTGCTGGTCTACGCACAACGTTGTCGTGAGGCCTATAAAGAAGTGCCCCTGATCATCGGTGGTATTGAGGCCAGTCTGCGGCGTATCGCGCATTATGATTACTGGTCGGATAAAGTGCGGCGCTCTATTCTTGTCGATGCCAAGGCGGACCTGCTGGTCTACGGCAATGCCGAGCGCCAGGTGGTCGAAATTGCCCATCGCCTGGCCGCCGGCGAGTCGATCAAGGACATGCAGGACATTCGTGGTACGGCCTTTATGCGCGAGCATTTGCCTGAGCAAGGTTATGAACTGGACTCCACCAGTATCGAAACCATCCCTGACCGTATGGTCAAGGAAAATCCCTATCAGGAGGCGCCTGCCTGTGAACAACAGACTGCCAGCAGTGGCGTGCAGGTGGTCAAGTTTGCGCGCCAGATCCCGGCGGCGGAACGTCAGGCCAATACGTATATAAGGCTGCCTGACTATGAGATCGTTAAGGCCGACAATCTTTTATATGCCCATGCCTCGCGGGTGATGCACCTGGAAACAAATCCCGGCAATGCCCGGCCATTGGTGCAGCGTCATGGCCAGCGTGAGGTCTGGATCAATCCACCGCCGATCCCATTGACTACCGAAGAGATGGACAAGGTCTTCGAGTTGCCTTATACACGAGTGCCGCATGCCGCCTATGGCGAGGCCAATATACCCGCCTACGAGATGATTCGTTTTTCGATCAATATCATGCGAGGCTGTTTTGGCGGCTGTACATTTTGCTCCATTACTGAACACGAAGGTCGCATTATTCAGAGTCGTTCCGAAGAATCGATTGTTAGAGAGATCGAGACCATGCGCGACAATGTACCGGGCTTTACCGGCGTCATTTCGGACCTGGGTGGGCCCACCGCTAACATGTATCGTCTGGCCTGCAAGGATGAGAAGATCGAAGAGAGCTGTCGTCGGCTTTCCTGTGTCTATCCCGGCATCTGTAAAAATTTAAATACTAATCATCATTCGCTGATTAAACTCTATCGTCGTATTCGTGGTCTCAAAGGGATAAAAAAAGTCGTCATCGCCTCGGGCCTGCGCTATGACCTGGCGGTCGAAGACCCGGAATATATAAAAGAGCTGGTCACGCATCATGTCGGTGGTTATCTCAAGATTGCTCCAGAGCATACCGAAGGCGGACCGCTTTCTAAAATGATGAAGCCGGGTATGGGCAGTTATGACCGCTTTAAGGAATTGTTTGAACGCTACTCAAAGGCCGCCGGTAAGGAACAATACCTCATCCCGTATTTTATCGCGGCCCATCCAGGCACGACGGATGAAGACATGATGAACCTGGCCTTGTGGCTAAAACAAAATGGTTTTCGTGCTGACCAGGTACAGACTTTTCTACCCTCACCGATGGCGTTGGCCACGACGATGTATCACAGTGCCAAGGACCCCTTGCACAAACTCAGCGATCACAGTGAAGCAGTGAGTATCCCCAAGGGCTTGCGGCAACGACGCCTTCACAAGGCCTTTCTACGTTATCACGATGCGGAGAACTGGCCACTATTACGCAAGGCCCTCAGAGAAATGGGACGTGCGGATCTAATTGGCAATGGTAAGCGTCACTTGATCCCGTCCTTTCAACCGGCCGGTACCGGTGGCCAGGAAGCAGGTCGACGGATGGGCAAGTCGCAGCCCTTCAAGACCCAGCACACAGGCTTGCCGACTACTCCCAAAGTGGCCAGACGACCGCGCCGCAAATAATCATTCTTACCTGCGCTGGTCGACTGAATTCAGTCCAGGTCTATTAACAGACAGAGGGTGCCAGACTTGAGCAGACACCTGTTTGTGGCGATAATCTCAATTCTAAAGCACGTGAAAAATCCGGGCAAGATTAAATTGCCAATCCGAAAAGTGCACTTAGCGGGAATATCAGACCTATCGTATACGGGTTAGTTACAGCACCTCACGAGCTAACCAATTAATGTAGGCTACAGGGGGTGCGGCGTTTGATAATATTGTGCAGTGTGCAAAAGCAGTAACATAATCCGTTGAGGGAAAGTCAGTGTATATAGGTGGATGTCTATGTGGTGCAATACGATTCGAGATTACAGGTCCTATTCGTAATATTGTGTATTGCCACTGCTCACAGTGCCGGAAGGTACAGGGCAGTGCCTATGCGACCAATGGAATTGTTAATGCGGCTGATTTCCAGATAACGCAAGGCGAAGATTCGCTGAGTTACTATGGTGAGACAGCAGAACAGGGAAAATATTTTTGCTGCCGTTGTGCCTCGCCGATAATGAGCAAGAATGCGGCCTTCGCCGATCAGGTACGGGTACGCCTGGGAACGATCGAATCGATGATAAGCGAAAGACCCTCCGCCCATATCTTTGTTAGCTCAAAGGCCGCATGGGATGAAATACCGGATGATGGCCTGCCCCGCTATGACGAACATGAGCCTGGGCGGTAGATTTGTGACACATTTTTTATTTCAGTGTTGAGACTTAAATTTGCACAAATTTTGCAAAGAGATGTGCCTGTCTTCTCACTAAATGTCACTGAATATGAAAAAAGTACGACCGATACCCGAATCACCTCAGAATCAGGAAGAATTTGAACAGCTCGTCCTTCACGAAAGTATTCTCAGTGCAACGGGGCTTAATGCCGATAGTCTGCAAATAGGTATCCGCGGCGACCCTTCCTTGCGCGAGACGACGAGTCTGCGGTTGCGTTATAAAAGTGATGTCGATAGTCGGTTAGGCGAATTAAGCCCAAATTTTGCGGATTTATTACTAAGACGTAGTACCTACCGCCTGTTTGTGGGTTTTAATAATGGTGAGATACGTACACATTCCGTCTTCGATCCGCTGACACAGGAAATTCATACTGCTGAAAGGTTGGTCAACCCCGGCTATATTGCCCGTCAGTTTCCGATGATAAGTTATGCGGATAAAGTGCAAATTATACGCGACCTCTACAAGGCACTCCGCGGTTTGCCTGGCTATCAACAAATGCCAGCCTATTGGCGCAATATACTGGTGCGTCGCAGTCGAGAATGGTCACCGATGGCGCAGGAAGAAATTGAGAGTATTATTTCTCACCTGCAAATGCTACGTGACCTGCCGGTTTATTTTATGCGTAACATCACGATTTGCATGGTACAACGAATCATCCGCATTCAGTTTAATTGTGATGGCACCCAAATCCTGAGGGCTGAGGATTTTAAGGAATTTCTTGAGCAGAATATACCGGGCTAAGGGCGTGGTGCGTGTTGTGACTTTACGACAGCAGAGGCTTTTTTGAAACGGGTCAAGTGTTATTGAAGCTATTGTAAGTGTTAAATACCGTGGCAGGCATTGATTTTTATTTGATTCATTTACTCGTAGTAGTCTTTACAACACATAAACGACCACGGCCACATAGTGGCTAATGCTTCCGGCCAGAACAAATAAATGCCAGACGGCATGAAAGTGTCGGACCTTGTGGTCAAGGGCATAAAAGACGATTCCTAAAGTATAAAAGCAGCCACCGGCCAGCAACCACATGAGACCGTTGAATGATAATGAGGCCAATAGCGGTTTGATGGCGACCAGGCCGACCCAGCCCATGAAGACATAGATTACAATCGGCAGAATGCGATGACCCTTGTGAGGCAGTGTCTCCAGAAAAATGCCAACGACGGCGAGCCCCCAGACTACACCGAAAACCGACCAGCCCCAGGGACCCTGCAACGAGACCAGGGCAAAGGGGGTATAGGTTCCGGCAATCAGCAAATAGATCGCAGCATGATCGAGTTTGCGAAAGACAGCTTTCGCCTTACCACTAAGGCTGTGGTAAAAGGTCGAAGATAAGTAGACGAGTAAAAGACTCAGGCCATAGACACTGAAGCTGACAATCTTCCAGGGATTACCCTGCAGGGAGGCAAACACAACGAGCACGACCATGCCGGCCAGTGCGGCGGCGGCACCGATCATATGGGTAATGCTATTTAGGCGTTCTTCGTCTTGCATATGAATAACTCAGGGATTGTGACTTACCTTTAGTGTCTAACAAAATAGTACTGAGAGATAGCGTTATCTCGCAGGTTCGATCAGCTATGATAGCGAGATGATACACGTCGTTGTGTCACTCTATACCTGCTCAGGAGTATATGGTATTGAGCAAACATTTTTGCTCACGACGTCAATGTTATGACTGCTTAGCATGGCTCCGACTTTGTACGAGTGATGACGATTACAAGACCTATAGGTATAGAGTAGAGCGCCGGACCCGCTACAGAATATTTTACTAAGCTGATTGATTTCAGCCTACCCTAAAGCAGGTGTCGGTGATGAATTACTATCGCATCAGTCCATTTCGAAAAAATGTGTCACGGCCGTGCTTTTGTCTATCGAGACACGTAGCTCAGAATAGGCATTGATAGGCATCGGGTCGACTCCGCAACCGCAGTTGATAACGACCTCGGTGAAAAAGACGCCAATGCTACCATCAAGTGACAGCGCAGATTCTTTGAAGCGATTGATCGTTACTGTAATATCTTCCTTGCCGATATAACCGCCGTGTGAAGTGGCCTTTTCCAGCGGTAACCGGGCTGGGCCTTGTGACTCAAGTTCACGTTTTATGGTGACACCAAAATCACTGGTATTCCAGGCAGCGAGACTTTGTGTCAGAAGAAACATTTATCCGGACCTGCCATCAATACGGGGTCGACATAAAATAGGAAAAAAGAGTACAAAAAACATCGTGAAGGCCATTATCCATAACACCTGAGAAAAACCAATCCATAGAAGATATTGACCAGGTATGAACATGGGTAGCAGTACCCGAACAATTGCCGCAAAAAACAGCAGAATGAAAAGAGTCCCAAGAATGGGAGGTGGTGTAAACACATTCCTGCCCGTATGGCCAAGGGCAACTCGGGCCATCATACCAAGCGTCATCATGGCGATACCACCAACAGCAAAGGCATGCAGAGCGTATACCGGTGGAATGAGAAATTGCGAGGCGGCGGCTTTGAGGGCGAAGCCAAAGGTAAGCGAGGCATAGGCGAGATAAATAGACCAGAGCAGGGGTCTTTGCCAAAGTCCCCGACTATGCCAGCCGACTAACCGAATGGTGTGTAGAAAGAAAAGACTGAGGGCAAGTGCGCTGATCAGATCTGGTGTGTTACTAAACAGATCCGCGTACCAGAATACTAGAAAGACAATAGGGCTAAGGATATCGAGCCATTTGAAATTTTTGAGCTTGACCTCCTCATCGACACCCTTCTCGATAAAAAAGGGAATAACTCTACGACCCATCAGGAAAATCAGCCCCATTACCAGATAGAGACCTGAGTAGAGACTAATAGTAATAACATTATTACTCATGTGTAACAGGCCATAGTAGAAATAGGTATTGCTTGCCAACAGGAGTAATAAAATGGCGAGAATCATCCCATGTTGCCATTGGCGCGCTCTGATGATGGGGTAAGCGAGTGCAAGAAAAAGCACAAGGATAAATAGATTATCCACCACGGCGAGTAGATCAACATTGGGGGCCTGGCTGAAAAAGGGCAAGACCCGGCCGGCGAGCCAGAGTAATAACAAAAGACTCAGTGGCAGGCCATGAAGTGTCTGTGTATTGGTCCAATTTTTTATCGCGGTAAGTAAAAATCCGGCGATGACGGCCAGACTATAACCAAAAATCATTTCATGAGCATGCCAGATACGCACAGACCCGAATGGCTGTATTGTCCAGCCAAAAACAAGCATTCCCATCCAGATCGCCATGGCAACGACGGCAAAGCCAGCCGCGGAAAGAAAAAAAGGGCGAAAGCCAAGATTAAACAAGGCGAAGGGGCTGGCAGGGGTATTGGTTTCAATGTTGAGCATGGTCTACAACCGCAGAATGAATATAAAGAATCTTCGAGCCATTGCTGGCGCAGCTGATGCAAAACGACATCCAGACATCAGGCATTATCTTAGGGTAGCACTTGAGGAAAAATATTGGAATAAAAAATCAGTAAAAACGACAACAGATGGCAAAGACATAATATATTATTTACCCTCACAGTGAGTGAAATTCTGTCTATATCCCATGTATAAAAAAGCAGCGCTAACCCGGTTCAGAGAGACGATTTCGGTGCAGTATCTTTAGTTCGTAAGCTCTTTCTATGTGGACAGAGTGTTTCATACAAAGTCAAAATTATGACGACCGACTAGAGACACTCTGGCCGGTCTAAAGTACAGTTGACTTCATTATTGTTATTTTCAAGCTGGATCGTGGCATGTTCAATGTCATAGGTGTCATGCAGATATACCTGTACCTGACGTAAAAAAGCATTATCGATTAAATCATTTGTTGTGACTAAATGAACTGTCAAGGCAGTTTCAGACGTGCTAAGTGCCCAAATATGCAGATCATGTATGCTGGAGACGGAGTCTAATCCAGTCAAATATTCTTTTATAGCGGCGATATCGATACCAGGGGGGACGACATCAACGGAAAGCTTGATCGAGTCTTTGAACAAACGCCAGGCACCGATGAGGATAACCAGGACAATGAGTAAGCTGATGAGAGGGTCAAGCCAGAGCCAACCCGTCAACAGAATTGCTACCCCTGCGATAACAACACCCAGAGAAATGCCCGCATCCGCCGCCATATGCAGGTAGGCACTCCTGATATTAATGTCGTGTTTCTGGCCAGCGGCAAAAAGTAATGCCGTGAGGGTATTGATAACGACGCCAATAGCGGCAACCACGATAATGACTTTTCCAACAACCGGTTGTGGAGTAAATAGGCGACCGATGGCTTCCCAGGCAATGCCACCCAGGGCGACGAGCAGCAGTGCCGCACTAAGTAAGGAAGCCAGTACCGTTGCTTTGCGTAAACCGTACGTTTGGTTTTCAGTGGGACGTTTTGTCGCCAGATAGCTTGCACCCCAGGCAAGTAATAAGGTAATCACATCACTCAGGTTGTGTCCGGCATCAGCAATTAAAGCGAGTGACTGAGCGGCAAAACCATAACTTGCCTCGATGATGACAAATAAGGTATTAAGTGCTACGCCAATCGCAAAGGAACGGTTGTGATTACTAACGACATGGTGGTGATGATGTGGCATTTATATCTTCCTGCTCAGCGAGCCTGCCGTCTATTCACATGAGAGTGAGGTTGAAATAATATATGATAAATAGAGAATATCATTTGCCAGAGGCGGTGGAAAGTAATGCAAGAGAGCAGATTCTGTAGTCGCAGGCTACTTTATTATATAGTGACTGGATATCAATACTGTATCGAGTATGAAACGCTATACGCCGCTTTTCTGCTAAAGGCGCTCCCAGCGTAATATTAATCAGAAAATCCCCGAAATTGGCATGGTAATACGAACTTTGATGGCGCCCGGCGGCCAGCTCGACTCGAGAAAACATTATCGTTGTGCATATGTCACCCGAAGCATGTGCGTGCTTGCGAGTTGATATGAACGGTCCCGCACAGAATACAATAGGACTTGTCTAGACTGTAGGCTTCGAAAACGTGTTTGTCACTCTGCTGCAGGAGAGACGTCAGGAAACAAAACTGACCAGGCTAATGTCGACCCGACGAGCAGACTTAGACTATCAGCCGAGGGTTTGTTGCATGCTATGGCATCAATGGCTGTGGCAAGTGAATATGTTGCGGGTGAGAAGTAAACGATGACATCGCAGTGAAGACGTCCCTCTGATTCATGACGAATGAATATGGCAACATCGTCAGGGTAGTCGGGTGAGGCAAACGCGGATGAAAAGCGAGACTTAATCGACTCAAGTGCTTCATCAGCCAAGAGGGCATCGCCAAGATTTTTTGAAAACCAGTTACTCATTAGTAATGATATGTAGCATAAATAATATCATGATTCAATGAGTCTTCTTCAGTGAGGCATGTGCTATTTCCCTGCAGTGTATGAAGAGGTTAAATGCTGACGTGGAGATATAGTATACATTTTATCGTTATCTGTCTGCGACGTGAGTATGTCAAAGCAGGTAAATCAGATTCCACGATGCGCTGTATTCATGAGCCCGATACCTGATTATTCCGCAGCGTCTTTCGGCTCATGACTAAACGCCCTGTCGTGATATGCGAAGTTGTTCCCGTGGCAGGTTAGTGAAGATGTTAGTAATAAATACATCGCTAACATTACGCGTGGCTCAGCCAAAGTCCGTATGAAGACCGCCTGAGTCTGTGATTGACAGATAGTCATTGCCGGAACATAGCGTTCTATCGCGCATGTACGGATTTGTCATGATTTAAGTGTTGTGTGTTTAACTTCCCTGAGACGGCTGGAACTTTTTCATAAGCTATATGCCCATGCACCCCATTTTTAGGGGGTCGATAGAACAGGTTATCGGGCGTTTGTTTTATGAGGGTCTTCATTGACATAGATCAACTAGAGTTAACTAGTTTGTGCGTTGTTCGAGGTATGACTTTGCTATACTTTACGCGAAGAAAATTCATATTAGACCACAAAGCAAGAAGGAGACTCTCGCATGAAAAAGAATAGATTGTATTCAGGTCTCTTGGTGGGCACGCTTGCCACCATATTAATGGTTGGTCAGGCCGCGGCCGTACCCAGTTTCGCGCGCCAGACGGGAATGGCCTGTGCGGCCTGCCATACGGTATTCCCAGAACTAAATTCATTCGGACGAACATTCAAACTGAATGGTTACACGATGACCGGTATCGCACAGGTCGAGGCCAAAAATAGCGAGGCGGCGAGTGGCTTGCAGTTCAACCAGATACCTCCCTTGTCGGCAATGCTGCAGGTAACGGCGGTCACTGACAAGAAAAGTGACCCGAGAACGAAAATCAGCCTGCCAGATCAACTGAGTTTTTTCTTTGCGGGTGAGATTTCACCACATATGGGTTCCTTTATTCAGATGACCATGGGCAGTACAGGTGGTTTCGCGATCGATAATACCGATATTCGCTATGCTAACCACGCCGGTAATGTCACTTATGGTGTGACCCTGAATAATAACCCGACAGTACAGGATTTGTGGAATTCCACCCCGGCCTGGGGCTTTCCCTTTACCGGTGGGGTGAGTCCGACGACCAGCCCTCTGGTTGCTGATGGTCTGGGGCAAAACGTGGCAGGACTGGGCGGTTACGCGGACTGGGGTAATGGAGTCTATACCGAGTTGACCCTGTATCGTGACATGGGCAATGCCTTTGATGCGTCCGCAACCACGAGTGCGAAAATCAGTGGCGCAGCACCTTACTATCGACTGGCCTGGAACAAGACCTTTGATAGTGGTGACTATCTAATGGTCGGTACCTATGGCATGCAAACCAAGCTTGTGAATGGTACGACCTATGCTGGACCGGAAGACAAGTATAATGATGCCGCCATTGACCTGCAGTATGAGCATCCTCTGGCCAATAGTAATATGGTTAGCGTGCATAGCAGTTACACCAATGAGAAGCAGACACTGAATTATTCAGGTGGTGGTACACCTACGCTGAAAAGTATGAGAGTCAACGCCATCTATCATTGGGGCTATCATGCAACAGCATCATTAGGCTATCTGAATAATAGCGGTAATAGCGGGGCGTATGATGATACGGCTTATACCGTACAGTACAGCTATCTGCCCTGGCAGAATACCAAGTTCACGGCGCAGTATGTGTCGTATGCCAAGAAAGGCGGCAGCACAGCAAATGCATCGGATAATAACACCATGACGCTACAAGCCTGGTTAATGTGGTAAGTATGTGTGGTTAAGAAGGTATTCTGTAGTTTATCTGTAACAGAAATGGTCGATGGCACCGTGTCATCGACCTTTTTTTATTTTCGAATGACTTATCGAAGTAAATGATGAAATAGTATAGTAGTAATTAGAGTGCCGTAGTTCCTGATTTTATCAACAGGGTAACTGCTACAAAATCACCTGGAATGATCAATGTAGTGGATAATCTCAGTAACGTAATAGCTGAACAGTTAAGAAAAATCGAATCAGACTATGTGAAACGTTATTTCAGCATCAGAGCCAGGGCGATCCTCATAAATTCCGATAAAAATAGTGAGTTGTATATAGCAATATACATACAATGAAAAAGCCTGTCATTGCGAAGGAGTGAAATGTTTAAAGCAATTTTGTGAAGCAGTGATTATTCTCGTGATTGCAGCGTCTACACTGAAAAGTGTTCATTTTTCAGTCATTCCTCACTATGACGGTTTTAAAACTTCGTGTGCGTCACTCGGCGTCAGAGCCATAAATTTATATGGAGTTGTTATGCATCGAGGAGTAGCGAGATGATAACAGAAGGTAATGTCATCTCTGTGAGGCGCGATATTTAACCTGCATGCCATTGAGAAAATTTCGCAGGATCTGGTCATTGCAGCCGCGGTAGTTTTTATGCCCTGGTTTTCGAAAAAAGGCGCTAAGTTCGTGTTTGCTGATTTCGGTCTCTGCCAGGGCCAGGATCGACAACACATCTTCGGCCTTTAGATCCAGGGCGATTTTGAGTTTTCGAAAAACAATATTGTTGTTGATACGCGAGACCGGTTTGGCTGGTTCGCCATCCTGACGGCCACGTCGTTCAATAATCAGGCCGTCAAGAAAAGCCGAAAGTGCCGTATCGCTACATTCCCGGAAGCCAGGTTCATCCTCCTTTTTTAGCCAGTCAATGATGTGTTCTTTAGTGGCTTTGTGATTGGTCAAGCCGAGTATCGCCTGCATTTTTTGATTGCTGAAATCGAAGGTATAGCGAAGGCGGCGGAGAATATCGTTATTGGTCACCTGATGTTCCTGTTTTAGAGGGTGGGGGCATATTATTGCATAGGTAATGCACCAGCGTGTAGCACAAAGACAGGGGTGAGGCGCATCTTGTATTTATGCCAGGATGTCTAGGTAGCCGTTGTTTTTTAAATCATCCGCATAACAACGCCCATCCGGAACCCGTTGAACACCCTCTATAATTTGAATAGGGCGCCCCAGCCTGTGAGTGAGCTCCTGTAGTGAGTGCTGGCATATCGAAAAGACAACGCCTCTCCTCATCAAGGACTGGATTTCATGTTGATTGGCGCTGTCATAGTCACTGAGCAGCAGGTCGATCCCCTTACCAACCGCGACAACCTCAATGTGCTTACCTGGTAAAGTCACGCATAGTTTTTTTGCCCGTGAAATCACAAGCTGTTGATTTCCTTGAAGACTATCGGAAATTTCAAGTACCGATTTGGTGGTAATTAAGGGGTCTTTGCTGAAAAAGGGAATAGCAGGCATGACTATTAAAAAAGCCACTGAAAACATTACCCCCACCATTATGACCTGCAATACAATTGTGAAAGCATGACTATGCATATATGTTTCCGTGGTTATTGTAATGGAGGTTAGATTAGGAATAAATCATGAAGTTTACGCTGCGTAAAAAATATTTATTTTAGGACGAAGGGAACTCTTTTTATATTTATAGTCCACCAGACTAGTCGATCTCAGAAAACCTCTTTATAGAAAAAAGTTTGTTCTGGTCTTGCAATTCTAAAAATGGCGCTGAGGGCGGTCTGTGATAGAAATATTTACAGCACCAGGGTCGTCCGCTCTTTTGGCCAAGATGCGCCGCAGAAAAACGCCAGTTAATTAATAGCATCGCCATCGGCGACTCAGCAGGACCTGGAAGAACTGGGGCTACAGACTGCTTGCAAAATATAAATTTTTTTATTTTCAGAAGATTTATTTATGCTCTGTATGTAATCATATGCAAACCCTGTTTACAACGCTAGAGCTTGTTGTTGAGAGTGTTGACATTGGAATTGTCCATGACTGATACTGCGTGACGATTGTCTTTGTCTAATAGTTTGGCTAGTTCCTTACTCTTGGCGGCGGCGGAGCTTTGTCTTGCACGACGGTGATGCCATTGCTGGGTTTAGACTTTGGCGGTAATCAGGCAAGTAAATGATGGCCGCTGTGTCAAAAGTCGTAGGCCTGTTGTAACAGGACCTTGTGGCCTGACTTCCGATGCCGCTGAGGATTAGCAGGTCATCAACCTGTACTTCTGCCTGCAAAATATGCTGGCTATAGCCTCGACAGGGAACAAACTGGCTCTGGATTTTATAGCGGTTCGTGAGCCGGGATAGTTCCTGTTGCGAACGAGTAGCAATCCGCCGCAAGCCGCGTACCATGCTCGACATATAGCTCGCTTGTATTCTGTTTGCAGTAAAACTTATTCACGGTCTATTGGTATCTGGACAAAGTTTAGCAGGTCACTGTCATCAATAAACAGAACACACAGAGGTCTGATTCTGACTTATCTCCACAAAATTGCGATCAAAAACAATGAGCAACTTAAATATCATTGTATACACAAGAAAATAGCCCGTCATTGCGAAGCAATAAAGCAGCCTAAAGGATAGCCTCCGGTAACTGACGCCATCTCGTGATGCACAGCATATTCTTGAGATGGCCACCTCAACTCTGAAAATAGTCATTATTCAGTGTCTCCTCGCGATGACCCGTGGCTAAAGATTTTGTGGGGATCCCTCAGGTTCTGATTGTAATCTGGCTGCAATCTCTGTCGCATGTTTCAAACGGCAGCAACGGGGCGCTGGGCGTTGAGAAGAATCAGGATGCGTTTAATAACGGGAGACATCATTATTCGCTATCAGTGTCTTCTGGATCTTTGTCTTTATGCGCCCTGGCCTGTTCTTTCAAGGTTTCCATTTCAATCAGGCGGTCTTCCACCCGTCGGTTAATACTGCCTGCCGGGTATTGCCCGTCTTCACCACGCACACCTGCGGGCAGGCCGGTAAGCAGGCTCATCGCTTCATCGACATTGTGATAGCCATAAACATTGAATTTCTCTTTGCTAGATGCCGCGGTGACATCTTGTCGTAACATCAGGTGCGGGGTGTTATTGGCAGGGATGAGCACCCCTTGTGCGCCGTTGAGGCCAGAGGTATGACAGACATCATAAAATCCTTCGATCTTTTCATTGACGCCTCCTATCACTTGCGACTCGCCGTGTTGATTCACGGAACCGGTAATGGCCAGGGATTGTTTAATTGGTACATTTGCCAGTGCCGATATCAGGGCGCAGAGTTCCGCCATTGAGGCACTATCGCCATCGATCATGCCGTAACTCTGTTCAAAGACAAGACTGGCCGAGAGCGATAGTGGTTGGTCCTTGGCATAGCGTGCGCCTAAAAAGGCCGAGAGTATGAATACTCCCTTGGAGTGCAGGGCTCCACCGAGTTCGACTTCACGTTCGATATCGACGACGTCACCATCGCCGAGACGGGCGGTGGCTGTGATGCGTGAAGGCATAGCAAAAGTGAAACCGCCCATTTCAATCACGGCTAAACCGTTAACCTGGGCAACGCGACTACCATCGGTATCAATCAGGATTGAATTACGCTTAATCTCCTCATACAGGCGTTGGCGATAACGCTCGGCACGATAGACTTTTTGATCAAGGGCATATTGTACATCCTCGCGTCGAATAAGATTTTGCTGCTGTTGCGTAGCCCAGTAGTCCGCTTCACGTAGCAGATCAGAAATTTCGGCAAGCCCGGTGCTGAGTTTTTCCGCATCTTCAACCAGACGTGCGGCATACTCGATGACGCGGCCGACAGCAGCCCGTTCCAGTGGTTTTAGGTTGTTGCTTCGAGCCAGTGTGGCAACCAGGTGTGCATAGTGCACATCATTTTCAGCATGCCTTTCGATCTCATCTTCAAAATCGGCCTCGACTTTAAACAACTCGGCAAACTCCGGGTCAAGTTCATAAAGCAGATAGTACAGCCGCCGATCACCGACGAGTACAATTTTGGTATTGAGAGGGATCGGTTCTGGTTCCAGTGACTGAGTGCTGACTACGCTGTGCAGTTGTCCGAGAGACTGAATACTAATTTTTTTTGCAGCCAATGCCTGTTTCAGACCTTCCCAGGCAAATGGTTGCATGAGGACTTTATCCGCATCGAGAACCAGAAAGCCACCATTGGCGCGATGCAGGGCGCCGGGTTTAATGAGGGTAAAGTCTGTCAGTAGGGTTCCCATTTTGGTGATGTGCTCTACCCGACCGATGAGATTGGGATACAAAGGACTGTCTTCGTAGACGACGGGTGCGCCTTTGGTCTCGCTATTATTGATAATGACATTGACGAGGTAACGATGAGAAGAAGGACTGTTATCCATCTCCAGTAATAAACTGGATGAGTCCTCTTCACTGGGGAGAAAATCGTTAACGTGTTCAATTATATCTTCACCAACGGCATGGAGGTAGGTGAGTACCTCAGGTAAATCACTGTAGATGTCCTTGATCTCATCCAGCAGATGGCCGATGGCAAAACTGGCGACCTCACGATTCAGGGCCTTGATCTGTTCACGCCCCTGGCGTTGCCATTGTGGTTGCTGGCGTAGAATGACTTGCAGATTTTCCTCCAGAACGGCAATGATCTGATCAAGGCGGTCTTTTTCCTTTTCCGGTAACCTGGCAAATTCTTCCGGACTAATGACCTTATCGTCCCTGGCCGGGGCAAAGGCAAAGCCGTGTGGTGTACGCAGCAGGTTGATATGATGTTCATCTGCCTGCTTGGCCAGTTCGTTAAATTGTGTCTCCGCCTGTTCCTTGAGGGCGTCCTGTATTTCTTGCAGTCGGGCATGATATTCCTCTGCCTCAAAGGCCACCGGGATGACGGTGTGCAGGTCTTCGATAAGGTGTTGCATGTCCTGCCGCAGTTGAGTACCACGACCGGCGGGTAGCACAAGGCAATAAGGCTTATGTGCTTGGGCAAAGTTGTTGACATAACACCAGTCCGGTGGGACCGGCTGTGTCGCGGCGATAGTCTGCAAATAGGCTTTGACCGTGGTATGTTTACCCATACCGCGACGGCCGAGGACATACAGGTTATAACCAGGTTGCTGGATGCCTACACCAAACTGGATGGCTTGTAGTGCACGTTGCTGGCCGAGTGGCTCTTCAATATCCGCGAGCGTTTCGGTGGTGTCAAAATCAAATACCGACAGGTCGCAATGACGATAGAGCTGTGCCGGAGTGAGTCGCAGAGGGTTTTTCATCGTTTGCTTTGGCAAGGGTTGTCATCTTCAGGGTAGCGATAGTGGATCTCGAGCTTAACACGCGATAGAAATAGGAAAAAGATTGCATCAATGAATATCGATTTTATTCGCGATGTGTTGATCATACTAGGGCTCGCCAATGGTGCTCCCATTCTGGCGGCCAGGGTATTTTCTAATCGATTTGTCCAGCCCATTGATGGTGGCAGGATAGCATTTGATGGCCATCCCTGGCTGGGATCAAGTAAAACCTGGCGCGGCCTTCTCTGCGCTTATGTCCTCGCGTTACCCGTGGCGCTGTGGCTGGGGTTCTCCGCGATGATGTCATTCAACATGATTAGTTTATCCATGTGTGGCGACCTGGGGAGTAGCTTTATTAAACGCCGTCTGGGTATGGCTTCAAGTAGTCGGGCATTTGCTCTGGACCAGATACCCGAAGCCGGTCTGCCGCTGGTCTATTTATGGTGGATCGCCAGCCTGTCCATACTGGAAGGTATTTTAATCGTGACATTATTTATATTTGTCGAGATAGTGCTATCAAAGATCCTTTTCCACCTGCATATTCGTAAACGGCCTTATTAGCGCATTCCTGCCGAGTTAAATAACGGGTCGGTCACTGACTTCCTCGTCGTAATCATCATTAAATTCATCTATCATTTCCGCGACGTCTGCTATCTCACGAAATCGTGCCAGATGAAACAGGGCATCACCTTCATTGACTAGCGGCAGATTATTGGTGCCAATGATAATCCCTTCATGGTTGGCAATGACATCATGCTCGGTCTCACCAAAGGGGTCAGAGATGACGCCCAGTAGTTTACCCTTTTGCACGTGTGCACCCAGCGGCGCCAGGGTGCGAAAGACGCCACTAATAGAAGCACGAATCCAGTTACTTGACCTTGCTACAAAGGGTTCGTTTGGTTTTTTCTGACGCAGGCTGGAAGATAACATGTCAAGGTCATGCAGGACATTTTTTATACCACGCACCCCGGCCCGGATGGCCACTTCGTCAAAGCGCAAGGCTTCACCGGCTTCATAGAGTAGCATGGGCAGGCCGAGCTCGGCACTGGCTTCACGCAGCGAACCGTCACGAATATTGGCATTTAAGATGACCGGGACACCAAAGACTCTGGCGAGATGGGCGGTCGCCTCATCATCCAGATTTGCGCGGATTTGCGGAAGATTACTACGATGAATGGCACCGGTATGCAGGTCGATACCATGAGTGCATTGTTTGACAATCTGTTCGACAAAAATATGCGCCACGCGTGCGGCCAGCGAACCCTGGTCGCTACCGGGAAAACTTCGATTCAGGTCGCGGCGATCCGGCAAATAACGTGAGTGATGCAACAGGCCGTGGACATTCACCACGGGTATGGCGATCAGGACTCCGCGTAATTTTTTAAGTGATTTTGCCTTGAGGAGGCGACGAATAATTTCCACGCCATTGAGTTCGTCACCATGAATGGCAGCACTGACAAATAATCTTGGCCCTGGACGTTTACCACAGACCACGTGGACCGGCATGGACAGCGGGGCATGGGTATATAACTTGCCTAATGGAAGATCCAGCGTGACTCGCTGGCCTGCGTTTATGGTGGTGCCATTGATGGTGATACTATTTACAGTCATACCTGTCTACTTCAGCAGATTAACCCTTGCCTTTGGTGCGGGTCTTGTTGGGTCTGGCATTCTTTTCAATAAAGTCGATCACCATTCCCGCCACATCCTTCCCGGTCGCCTTTTCAATGCCTTCCAGACCGGGAGATGAGTTTACTTCCATGACGACCGGTCCACGATTAGCGCGTAGAATATCAACGCCGGCCATATTGAGCCCCATAATTCTGGCGGCCTGTACGGCGGTGGCGCGCTCGTCTTTTGTTAGCTTAACAATTTTGGCTTCTCCGCCGCGATGCAGATTGGAACGGAACTCACCTTCCCTGGCGGTACGCATCATGGCTGCCACGACCTTGTCACCAATGACGAAACATCGAATGTCGGAGCCGCCAGACTCTTTAATAAACTCCTGCACAATAAAATTGGCGTCCAGTTCATGAAAGGCATCAATGACCGATTCGGCGGCTTTTTTGGTCTCTGTTAGTACTACGCCACGCCCCTGGGTGCCTTCGATCAGCTTAATAACCAGCGGCGCTCCACCGACCAGGTTAATGATCTCTTCCGTATTATCTACCGAATGGGCAAATCCGGTGATTGGCAGGCCAACACCTTTACGCGAGAGTAGTTGCAGACTGCGTAATTTATCGCGTGAACGGGAAATGGCCACTGATTCATTAATCGGGTAAATCCCCATCATCTCAAACTGGCGTAGCACGGCTGTGCCGAATCGGGTGACGGAGGCACCGATGCGGGGTATCACTGCATCGCAGTCGTTGAGTTTTTCACCCTTATAAAAGATAGTTGGTTTATCGGAGGTGATATCCATGTAGCATTTTAATACATCGACGACTTTTACCGAGTGGCCGCGTAGTTCAGCGGCTTCAACCAGGCGGCTAGTGGAATATAGTCGCGCATTGCGTGACAGGATAATAATGTTCACGTTGAATCTCTCCTTGTCATCATTTTGTCAGGGTTGTGTTGCATGATCGATGATGTTACGGACTTGCTGGTCATTAATTGTCAGCGAAAACGCCTGTAACAATAACACCTCAACCTTTGTAAAGAACACACTAATCCCATTTATCAGGCTTTACCAGCAGAAGGCCTTATTTTCGCAGGACTGGTTTGGCTACTAACTATATACGGTTGAGCACGGTGATGTCCGAGGGGTGAAGATTAATTTTGCCTGAAGGACTGGCGGCCAATAAGTGTATTGGCAATAAAGCCGACGACGACGGCAAACCAGAGTGTCGATAAACGGCTAATTAACGGTGCCGTCACGGCCAGGCTGGTGTTGGCACCGCTGGCTGCAAGCAACAGCCCCATTACAACCTCGGTACCACCAACGCCGCCGGGTACAAAGGTGGCGGCACCGGCAAGTAAACTGATAGCGTAAATCCCCATCGCCGCGGGCAGATGGAGATTCAGACCGAGTTGTTGCAGGATGTAATAAAAGGCAAAACCCTGAATGGCCCAGGCGACAATGCCGAGTATTAGTCCCATGGATAGTCGTTTGAAGTCCAGGAGTTGTTGCGAATACTGTAGTAAATCCAATAGGTGGGTAACCAGTCTTTGCAGACGACTAACGCGAAGTCTGTGGTGCAGAAAATTCAGCAGAAAGGCAAATAACGGCGTTTTAACCAGTAATAACAAGCTGGCAATCATCGCTGTAGCTATGATGACAAACTGGCCATAGTCACCAAACTGAAAGACCGTTAGTGTTGCTAGACAGGCAACGACCAGTACATCGAGAAAGCGCTCGGTGAAAAACATGGCAATACTTTCAGGATAACTCAGGCCGTGCTGTTTTAGATAGACTGAGCGTAATAACTCACCAGCCTTACCGGGCGTGGTTGTCAGCACGAAGCCTGCCAGGTAATAGAGAAAATGCCGCCATTTGGGCAGGCTGCAACCAAGATGGCGGGCATAGAAATGCCAACGAGTAAAGCGTAACAGGTAATTACCCATTGAACAGAGCAGTAGTAATGTCCAGTCAAAGAGGGAAAGTTTTTGCATGGTCCGCAGGATGTCATCCTGTCCCACCCAGACAACGACCACAAAATAGAACCCCGCCGCGAGGATGAGTGACAGGGCAAGCAGTTGTTTTTGTCGTCGGCTGGCGAGATTGAGCATCATCATGAATCTTTGGGCGGTAACGGCCTGAATTATGCATTAAACTGCTTGATAGAACTACTGTGAGAGGTGATTTCGTACCGTGGAATCAAGACGCTACATACGACATCCGAGTGATATTCCGATTGAGTATACCCTGAGTGAAGGGTGCAGAATGCGGTCGCCGCGGCTCGCGGATGTTGGCTTTGGAGGTTTATCCTTTCATGTAACCGAACCCCTGGCGACGGGACAATATCTGGCGTTATGCATTCCCTCCATACGACCGGATCTGAAAATTGAGTCGCTAGTGACCTGGTGTGAAAAGAGCCAGTACGGGTATCAGGTTGGTATTGCCTTTTTGCATGATCAGGATCGCTTTACCGTTCGTATGGTAGAACAGATTTGCCACATCGAGTCCTATCGACAGCGGATCCTTGAGGAGGAGGGGCGAGAACTCTCGGCGACTGAGGCCGCACAGGAATGGATTGATCATTATGCCAAGGATTTCCCGGCCGCCTGATATGCGCCACATTGCCTGTATCAGGTAGATTGAGTATGCTACGGAAAATTAATACCTAATGAGAGATAGACATGGCGAGCACTGTAGACGAACTGACAATGGAATATACGGAAGATGGCACGCTGCTGGTAAAAGAACTGGATAAGGCGGTCCTGACCAAGGGGGCCTGGTCAACCGTCGTTTACAAGTATCAGGACTGGAGTAAGCCAAAGCAGGAATTTGGCCCGGTCAAATACTCGATTCGACGTTACCAGAAACGTGATGGCGAGTATCGTCCAAAGTCCAAGTTTAATATCTCCAGCACGGACCAGGCCAAAAAACTCATCGATATCCTGCAAAACTGGGTGAGTGAGGACGATAAGGCCGAGGCATAATGACTCCCTATACCCTGCTACTGGGATTGCAGGGCGCGGTGCTGGTGACGCTTATTGTCACGCGATAGAGGCAAAGGTTTGAGCAGCTGTCTCACCCCCGGCATTGCAGGCTGGTACCATCCTACAGGTTAGACACATTCCTTGCGTGATTCACCGATGCTATATGAATTATTGCTGATTGAGATGTAACCGCTCATCTTCAATCCCGGCGGCTTTTAGCGCCGCCATTATCGAAGCCCGCTTATCAGGGGTGGCATCAATATAATAGAGGGCACTCTCGTCTGCTGGATGTCGTTGCATGATCTCATTGATAGCCACGGTGACGCTTTCGGATCGCTGTGTATCGTAGGTCAGGACATGATAGTGGAATTGTTCAAAGGCGTCGGCCCATGAGCGGCAGACGTTGTCCATATAGTGATCAGCTGGGGTAGCGGTTAACCAGTAGAGCTGAATATACTCAGCCAACTCCAAACTGACCGCATGTTCGATAAGACTCTTGATGGCGGCAAATTGATCATCCAGGGCAATCATTATCAGTGGCCGGGAATCATGATAGTCCAGGACAAAGTCACCATCAGGACCTTTGAGTTCGACTTTATCGGCATTGCGAATTTTCTGTAATTGTTGATGGAAGTTAGCCGTGATGTCCGTCGGTATATGAAATTCAATATTCATATCATCACAGGGACAACTGGCAATGCTGAATGATGCCTCTGCCCCATCCGGCAGCGTGATACGGGCACTTTGTCCGGCGAGAAAGCGTAGACGTTGTGTCCGTGGTGTCCTGAGTTTAAGCCGCTGCATGTGTTCATTAATGGATTCGAGCTTCTTTACCTGTGCGGTAATGGATTGTTGCGGAATATCAGAAGATTGGCCGGCGATTTCGGTCTCGATAATGATATCGGTTTTCGCTGTATGACAGCAGCCGAGAAAAACCTGATTGCTTTTTTCTTCGTTAGTTAGTATGTAGTCGTGCGGTCGGGTCTGATGGATCTCACCAGAAATCAACTTTGCCTTACATTTACCACAATTGCCGTTACTGCAACCATAGTTGATTGGCAAGCCTGCACTCAGGGCCGATTCCAGGATAGAAGTATCACCTTCGATATAAAATTCTTCACCACTGGGTTGAATATGTACCTGTGCCATCATTAGCCTCAATAGTGTGTCTGTGGTAAATAGATTTTCTTCGCTGTCAGAATGTATGTGGGCAGCGGGCTTAATAAGTAGACGATGCTGCAACGCATTCAATGCGGTTTGCGTAACCTCTGGTGAATCCAGGGGTATAGTTTGTATCTGTTTACTAAGGCGTTCGAAGGCATCCTGATAAAGGGTTGCCGTATGCTGGAGTGAGATTATCTCACGACTCAGTGAGCGGACGCGTGCAACTAAAGTCTCAGGGGTCGGCAGTGTCAGGTCAGATAGCTTTTTATAGCGTGCCCGCTGTAAGGCGCTTTCTATAAACTGCTCCATTTTCTCCAGCATAGAGGTGTCTTCCAGCTGGGTGTCAGGGAAGAGTTTGGCAAGTTCATCCAGGCTGATATCACCTTCAAAACTTTGCAGGTCTCCCTGACGGATACGCTTTTGCAGGGCACCGCGGGTGATACCGACCAGACGGGCGGCGCGGGAAACGGAGAGTAAACGACTCATTTTATGTCAGCCACAGGTCGTATACTTGTCATGATGGCGAGTATCACAGTTTAAATAAAGATGGGTTAGTCATAATGGATACGCTATATTTGATTATAGATTAAAATCAGTATTTGGAAGCGTCGCTTACATTTGCTACAGTTATCCCTACATATGTCATGAGTATTGTCATGCTTAAACGGCTCATCCAGTCAGTATTAGTGCTATGCCTGTTCGAGGGTATTATGATACCTGTCCTGGCACTGCCATTCCAGCAATTGGATTTTAGCCTGCATAAACTCGGACAGGATGAAGCTCAACCGACTCTCCTGATCGTCGGTGGCATTCAGGGAGATGAGCCGGGTGGTTTCAATGCTGCATCCTTGCTGGTGACGGATTATCACATCCAGCATGGCAATGTCTGGGTCGTCCCCAACCTGAATTTCAAGAGTATTATCCAGCGTTCCCGTGGTATCTATGGCGATATGAACCGCAAGTTTTTACGTCTGACGAGTCATGACCCGGATTATGCGGCCATTGAAAAAATAAAAACCATCATTCTTGACCCCCGCGTCACGATGGTTCTTAATCTGCACGATGGCAGTGGTTTTTACAACCCGGTATATAAGGACAGCAATCACAACCCTCATCGTTGGGGGCAGAGTATTATCATTGACCAGGCCAACCTGGGTGGCGAAGGGGAGTACACTGGCCTGGAAAAAATGGCGCAGTATTTCGCCGCACAGGCCAATCAGCGGCTGGATAATGAAGAACATTTCTTTCATGTCAGAAATACATACACCAGCAACGGTGATCAAGAAATGGAAAAGACACTGACCTATTTTGCCGCACGGCATTTAAAGCCTGCCTTTGGCGTTGAGGCAAGCAAATCGTTCCTGACCCATGAGCGAGTCTTTTTTCATTTACAGGTGATCGAGGCTGCGATGAGATTTCTTGGTATTAAATATCAGCGTGAATTTAACTTAACCCGACATGACTTAAAAGACAGAATAAATAATAACGTACAGGTCTCTATCTTCGGCAACAAGATATTTTTTGATATGCATAATGCCCGGCGCAGGATCGGCTATGTACCATTAAAAAAGAATACCCCCTTGCGTGCTAACAGCAATAACCCATTGGTTGCTGTTATAGATGAGCCGCATAATTATCGCGTACAATATGGCAATCGTAATGTGACACGCCTATCGCCTGAGTATTTTGAGTATGATGACAGCATCAAGGGGATTGATATGATGATTGATGGCAAATCACGTTTTGTGCCCTTTGGTAGTCAAATAAAAGTACAGGATCATTTTCGGGTAAAGCGCATGTCTGATTACCGCGTCAATGTCATTGGTTATCGGAGCAAAAAAGGCCGTGACGAAGATGGCGAGTTAATTGGTTATCAGGATATTCATAAGCGATATTCTATTGATACGACGGCCAGACGTTTTCGGGTTGAAGTCTATACAGCTCATCGTTATTGCGGTATGGTCATTGTGGATTTTCACGATAAACCAGTTGCCAGCAAAATTAGAAAAAACAGCGATAGTAATACCTAATGACCAACGTTATTTATACTTATCCTGCGATGCGGGATTTTGTTTGTCTGGGTGACAAATGTGAGGACACCTGTTGTCAGTCCTGGGATATCCGTGTAGACATGCATCATTACGGTATGTTGCAGAAAAGTGTCGCCAACAATAATTCACATCAAGTGCTGTTTGAAAAACATGTCACCCTGATTGACGAGGGTGATGATAGAAACTATGCATTGATTAATCTTGATGAGCAGGGTTACTGTCCATTTTTGGATAATCAGGGCTGGTGTGATTTACACCGACATTACGGTGTAGGACCATTGAGCAATGTCTGCGCCTTCTATCCCCGGGTTATTTCCCAATATGTCGACCGTTATGAAATGTCAGGAGCACTGTCATGCCCTGAGGTGGCCAGACGGACGTTGCTGGGCGAGACAGGATTCAAGGTGGTTGAGATGGATGTGGCTAAATTGCCACGGCCTGAAGATTTTCCGGTCACGCGGCGTATTAGCCACCTTGATAATGACCACTACCTCGCACACTTCCTGGAGGTACGGAAGGCCTTTCTAGAATTGGTCGCCGATGAAACCTACCCCTTTGAAAGCCGATTATTTGCGCTCTCCAGTCTGGCGAACAATCTGTCGGCTTTTTATCATGAAAACTGCAAGGCAGTGAGTAGCGAAGTGCTACAAAAAGAGTTTGACCGTTTCCTTAGTGAGCATGGCCTGGAGAATATACAAAGCTATATTGATCAGTACAATCAGGATGTACCATTAGCAATTATCATCGTCCAGGCCATCCTGCGTCTGCGATTACAGCAATTTCCAAATGAAGGCTTGAGTGTACTGATTGCGGAGATCTTCTCCCTCTACGAGTCCAGGCTTGATAATACCGCTGAGTTATATGGTGGTAATATTTCCCCCGAGGCACTTTGGAGTGTCTATCAGGAAAATGCCAGCTTATTAACGGATAAATATCCGATGTTACTGGAGCAGGTATTTAGCCGATATTTGCAAAACTGTATTTATCGTGAATGGTTTGTCAGTATGCCCAGCCCGTTTGTCTATGTGCACATGCTGAGTATACGCATCGCCATGTTGAAGTTTCTGGTAATGAGTCATCCCGGAATTGTTGCCATGCTGCAGGCGGAGACGACTTCGGCGGATGAAGAAGAGAGGATTCAGCAGTACATCATTGAAGTCTTCTACAGATATTCACGCGCGATCGATCACAATATGAATTTTTTACAGGTGGTCTACAACGCCATTGCCGAGCAGGAAATGATGTACTTTGATTATGCCTTGCCGTTTATCAAATTCTGAATAAGATATTGGTACGTTGTCTACGGTAGTTGATCTATATACCTGAGGCTGCGCCTCTATATCCTTGTAATTAACGCGGTTTAATTTGAATCCCCTGGTCAATACCGGTAGACTCGCACCTCGTACTTTGCGGGTAATCATTATGTCTGATACACAACAGGAAGATCGTCTGGACCTCACTAAAACCATTATGTCCGTGGTGGATAGCTGGGGTCTCAATGCCAGACAGACGGTTGCACTGCTGGGGCTTCCTGATGGCACCCCAACGCGCGCATTACGGCGCTACCGTGATGACACGCCCTTTCCTGACAGCGAAGACGTCAAGGCGCGACTGGAACATATCTGTGGGATTATCGATGCCTTGCGCACGACCTACCCGCATAATCCCTCGATGGGCGTGTTGTGGATGCGGCAGAAAAATCAACGCTTCGATTTACAGGCCCCGGCCCAATGGGTGGCGGATAGAGGTTTTGATGGACTGGTGGCCATGCGCGCCCACCTGGATTGCTCGTTTGACTGGTTTAATGACAAAAAAGCGTCTGACCACTAGCTGGAGCGTCGGCGCTTTTTGACTTTGTAACTGACAATGAATCGAACGACCTCCGCATAGGGAATGCCATCCAGTGATTGAAAATGCTCGATGGTGCTGGTGATCAGCTGATGTATGTCCGTAATCGGTGTTGATGCCTCCTTGTCCTGCTCCAGCAACTGTCGAATTCCCAATAAGCCACCATTCTGGATACGCAATTCCTTGTTGTGAGGTAACGCCGCATCGATTTTTGGGATACCGAGGGCAAAATTGGCGTTGCGCCGCAACAAGTCCTGCAGAGTGACACAGCGACGATGCCCCAGTTCCAGATTGCAGGCGACCCCTTCACGGTCGGCCAGGCAGAAACGGTGAGACTGGCTGCAGTTGCTTTGACCGGTCTGAATGGACTTTTCAAAGACACAACGCTGACGATTAACTTGCTGATAGGTTTGACGATACTGGGTCTCATCCATTGAGGGCTTACTTCTCCCACTCTCTCAGGATGGGCGCATCGCGCTGCTCCTGCAGGCGTTCATCGGCCTCCAGTTCATTGTCGGCAAAAATGATTTTAATCGTGGAGGTATCCTCGGCAGATTGTGCCGCACGAGTATCCTTGGCGAAACGCTTGGCTTCTTTGTAGTCCTCGAATTCTTTGATCATGTCGAGCTGTTTGACGAGCTTGCTTGGACCGTTGGCGATACGGTAGACGTAGTAAGGCATAGTATTATCCAGCTGTTTTTGTTTAATATAATAACCACTAATTATATAGCATGCCTGCTCTTCAAGACATATCTATATCCATGTGAAGAACAGGGTATTTCCGGAGGAAAAATGCAAAAAGAATTACTTGCCCTTGTTGAGTATGGGGGCTACCCCGACTTTTCAAGTCTTTATGCACAACTGGGATATACCGTTGTACAAATGAATAACATGCGTAAGGTAATTCAGTACCTGAAAAAGCAGCAGCCTGCGGTGATTGTGGCGGAGTTTAATTTTCAATCGGATTTTCGAGACCGCACCAGTTCACTGGAATCGCTACTGGCCATGACGCAGCGCTGGCCGGACATCCATGTCGTCATTTTTTACGATAAGGAATACCAGGCGCAATTTTCCAAATTGCAGGATCGCTTTACGATTCACCAGACGATCGCCTTTCCTGTTAGCGAAGACGCACTTAGCCAGGCACTTACGTCATAAAGGGGATATGAGCAACTTACGAGGCGGGCACTAACTCAGCGAGCAATTCGTTGGCGACGCGCTGAACCTCGGGATGATTCCGCCTGGTGGCGGCCCTGATGTACGGGATGACAGCGGCTGAGTCGAGCATGGACAGGGAGTACAATACATCAATGCAACGACTGTCGCTGGCGGTCTCAAGTAGTTTTCCCAGCGGGGGGATCAGAGAGGATAAGTCCATACTCGCAACCAATTGCTCAAATAATGCATCGAGACCAATTCGTACTGTCAGTTCAAGATTTTCATCGGCCAGCAGATTCGGAATGACCGAAAGGGCAGCGGGGTGTTGCTGTAGCCAGACCTGGGCTAAATCGAGTTGTCCGGATTTTAATAATTCTTCGATATAGGCCTTGTCGTGGTTTTCGGGTCCAAGCCATTGGCTAATTTTCTGCGCCGACATCAGTCCTTCGAAGCGGTATTCATCAATGAGTAGTGTCGGTACCGACTGTATGGACGGAGTAAGCTGTATTTCAGGAGATGTTTCAAGGTTAACGGTCTTTAATTCAAAGGTGGGCGTTCGCAACTGACGGAGTATTTTTTCCTGAGCGTGACAGTTAGGGCAGTGACTCGTATGATAGAGAGTGATGGTAGAAGTCATGGTTTATTATAACGCTGTATACTTGAGTGCAAAACCTTGTTTTTCTATACGGACAACCGTGGTATGAACTTTCTGAGGTTCGCCATCGCCCAGGGCCTCCGCCAGCTCGACATAGGCCTCCTGGCCCTCCCGGATGCTAAGCGGTGTTTCCCAATCGATAAACAGGCCGGTATTACTGATGTTACGAGTTGTCAGCATAATAGGCTCGGCATTATCAAAATAGACGCGCACACTTAATTGCAGACCAAGGCGGCTTGAGCGGCTGTTCTTTTTTATGGTAGGCATAGTGACTGTTTCTCTATCGTATTGAAGTGATTTCTAAACCAGGTGGTAATATCGCTGGCAGATGCCGGTCGCTGAATATAAAAGCCCTGAACGGCATCACAGTTGATGATGCTGAGTAAATCCAGCGTGTCTTTATCTTCGACACCCTCTGCAATGACTCGTAGCGAAAGGTTGTGTGCCAGCTCGATAATAGAGCGAACAATGACAGCGTCGTTGTCATTTTTGTGCATGTTCATGACAAAGCTTTTGTCAATTTTAAGCTCATGTGCCGGTAGCTGTTTCAGGTATGACAAAGATGAAAAACCGGTTCCAAAGTCGTCAATTGAAAACTGAATTCCCAGTTCACAAAAGGCGCTAATGCTGGCAATAGCATGCGCTGGATCCGACATCATCGCCGTTTCAGTTAATTCGAAAATAAGAAAATCGCCGCCTACCTGATAACGTAAAAGTAGCGATTTAATACTCGGGAAGAATTTCTTATCCTGAAGATTATAGGTGGAAATATTTACGGCAATCTTTATTGTCAGTCCATCCAGTCGCCAGGCAAGGTGCTGTTGAATGGCGGCTTCGACTACCCAGTAGGTCAGTGACTGTATTAGACCTGTCTGTTCGGCCAGCGGGATGATCTCGGCGGGTGGCACGGCACCATGCTCAGGATGTTGCCAGCGCAACAATGCTTCAACTTCACTGGTGAGATGGTTTTGCATATCCAGTTTTGGTTGATAAAAGAGCGTGAGTTGATCGCTCTCTTCCAGAGCACCCCGCAGATCAGAATCAAGTGCCAGCCGGTTAATACTGTGTTGATCCTGTTCGATATCATAAATGGCATAGCCGTTCTTGCTGCGTTTGGCAACATACATTGCGATATCCGCACGTTTGATAAGTCCCTGTGCACTGTGATCGTGTTCGGGGTAAAAGGCGATACCAATACTGACACCTAAATACAGGTGGAGATTATTGATGTGGTAAGTTTGTTCGAAAGCATTCAATATTTTATTGGCGACATGGATCGCCTTAGCCTGTTTGCAATCTTCGATAAGGATAGCAAACTCATCGCCACCCAGTCGTGCGACTGTATCGGTGTCACGCAGCGTCTCTGTCAATCGTAGACCGACTTCTTCCAGCAGGCGATCACCGACCTGATGGCCCATGGTGTCATTGATTTCCTTGAATCGATCCAGGTCAAGAATATAAAAGGCGAGCGATTGCTGCTGTCGGCGGGCATGTTGAATTGCCTGTTTTAGCCGATCGAACAAAAGGTGACGATTGGCGAGACCGGTAAGGGAGTCGTGCAAAGCCTGATATTCCAGGTCATCCTGCCGGTTATGAATTTGCTGCCGCATCTCTTTAAAGGCATTAATCAGTTGCAACGTTTCCTGAGAGTTCGGTGTCGGTAATAAGGTTTCCTGATCACCATGCGATTCTGCCCGTAATGCGAAAACGACTTTCCTGATAGGTAATAAGAGGAGCTTATCCAGGACAACATAGATGAGTAGGATAAAAGCAATACCCGCGGCAAACATGCCCCACAGTAATTTGGTCTGAATATTGTTGGTCTTGGCGAGGGTTGCCATATCAGTGATGGTGGTGGAGTCAATCGCCGAATCAAAAGTCTGCAGGCTCTGCCAGAGTTGCTGAAATAATGGATGAATCCGCGTTCGCAGTAAATAGGCGTCGGCGCGCCATTTATCGGAGTTCTGGATCTTGACGACCTTGTTAAAGTCCACACGCCACATTTTAAGCAGGCGATCAGTTTCCTCAATGCTGATCGAGGCCTGCAATTTCAGTTTCCCGGCGCGGTCCTGCTGGCGCAATGCAGCTACCAGTCCCTGTATATCGTTAAGGGTTACGACAATATTGTGTTGTTGAACTGACAGTTGTTTTTCATCAAACGAACCGAGCCGGTTTGCAAGGTACATGCGAAAGTTTGAAATCATCTGTGTCCACATCTGGCGTATGCGAAGAAATTTTAAATAGTTCGCATCTGCGAAAATTTCATGTTCATGAAATTCATCGATCGCCAGATTTGTGACGGTGAGTAATTCTTTGTTGTACGGCAACATACTGTCATTGGCATAGATCAAAGCCGGATACTGCTTACGGGCATCGAGTCGTGTCTCAATCAGGTTTGCCATGGTGATATCCAGTAATTGCAGCGTGTCAGAAAACTTTGCAAGGCTGTCCTGCTGATGGAGGCTGCTGACCCAGGGTTGACGTTGCAGTTTCTGAGTTTGCATCAATGCGGTATCGATGCTCGCTCTGAGCTGACTGAGATTGCGCCGTGGATTGAGCAAGAAACGCTGCTGGCTGATTTCAATTGACCTGATGGCGGTACGTAACTGCCGCACTTGCTGTAAAAAATCCTCACGTTGCAGGATGTGCTGTGAGGTGTCCTTACGGGCGAGATTAACGAGGTGACTGGTATAGCTGGTGGCCACAAACAGAACCAGGACCAGTGCGCTGGCCGCCACAACATAGCGTGTCAGGAGGCTACTCAGCCGCAGTTTCTCGCTTAAATTTACCAAAATCCACCCTCTCGGTCTGACGGAGTCAGACAATGCAGTCACACTATGACGGCATTTCTATCATTTTCTTTAAGACAATAGCGAATATAGAGGCGGCGAGAACAGTAGACTTATTGTAACTAATTGAAATTGCTATAAAATGTTGCTTTTTCGGGATTATTCCGGTTTTTGGGGTTTACTCAGTGAATCAATAGACACGACGACGGTGTTATTTGGCTCATCAACAAAGCGGGGGCGGTCTGACATGGCACGGCCCGCTTCCAGTGCCAGCTCCTGCTCACGTGCGCTAATCAGGCCGAGACAATCACGAATGCTTAAAATCGTCTGCTCTGACAAGGGATGCTTGAGGCCGGGCTTGGTATAGGTGTCTTTGGCGACATCCGTCAGAACGCGTTTCACCATTCGCAGGACCTGTTCTTCCTTGCTTGAAATTTTGTCACTCATAATATCGGGATCTCACATACGGCTGGTTGAGGAAAGTCTAAGACCTAAAGCATAAAACAAAATGTCCAAAAGGGCTAATTCAATTGGTGAGCGAGATGCCGGGGAGGGGGCTGACGGGCGGGACGTTGATGCGCGGCAGTTCTGTAGCGGGTAATCCCGTTCGAATCACTATGGGCTTGAGACCATCACCCGGGGTGCGAGGTCATCCGCGAGCCGACAGAAAGTATGTCGGGCGGAACTCATTCGCCGAATGGCCATGGGCAGATCTGACCATGATTAAATGCTCAACGACCGGCGTATTCGCGCAGGCAAACATTTGATTTCAGCCAGGGAAAATTAGCCTGATAAATCGACTCTCTCCAGCGCAACAGGCATGCTATGCTAAACACCGGTTTTTTGTGGCTTGCCTGATGTGCCGACAGCATATTGTCCTGTAAGTCTCGTTTAATTTAATGACAAAAAATACGCATGTCCAATATCTCAAAATTACTTTTTACCCCAACCGACCACGAACAGGACTTTCCGGCAAATCTTCTCATCGAAGGTCTGCGTACCCTGGCCTGGCTCGGCGAGGCATTCCCTAACGGACCTGCAAACAGCTTTCTTATCGGCACGGATTTTTTCAAGTACATTACGTTTTTGGGCTGTGCGCCGGCCATGCAACTGGAACCTCCCAGGGAAGGGGATTTAAATTTTTGTTTTATTCATATTAATACCGGGCTACCAAAACCGTTGTTTCGTGGCCATGAGGCACGTTTTGTACCACGTTGTCCGGAATGTCGTCTGGGCCTCAGTGACTGGCAGACAGAACTCGCCGATTGGCAAGCAGATCATCAGGCCACTTTTTCCTGCCCGCACTGCGCCGCGTCCCTCACCGTCCCTCAGGTGAACTGGCGAGAAAAGGCGGCGCTGGGCCGATGTTTTATCGAGGTCTATTCAGTCTACCCACACGAGGGCATTCCCACGCCGGCCTTTCTGTCACACTTAAGCCGCATTAGCGGTGTCGAGTGGAAGTATTTCTATGAACCGGCTTGACAAGGCCATGCTGAGAATTGCACACTCAAACCATGCATAAACAAACCGCCATTATGATGAAACGCCGTCTACTGCCATGGGCAGTGGTAGCTTATTGGCTGGAGGAAATGCGACGATAGCAGTATAAACAGTTTCAAAATCCAAAGGCCACCGATGACAACATCCGTGGCCTTTTTTATTGCATATGACAAACAGGGAATACGTACCATGTCAGTTCCGGTCGCGTTTTTAGGGGTTATCCTGATCTGGTCGACGACACCACTGGCGATTAAGTGGAGTGGTGAAGGTGCCGGTTTTATTTTTGGTGTGAGTCTGCGGATGGCGATTGGTACATTTCTGTGCCTCATGTTGTTGTTGATCCTGCGTAAGCCTTTGCCCTGGCATCGTGCCGCTCGTCACAGTTATCTCGCCGCAGCGTTTGGTATTTATGTTTCCATGACCCTCGTCTACTGGGGCGCGCTGTATATTCCGTCCGGTTTGATCTCGGTGTTGTTTGGCCTAACACCTTTATTAACTGCCGTGCTGGCATTTTTTATACTGGGTGAGCGACACCTGAATTTCAGCAAGATTGGTGGCATCGTGCTGGGCATTGGCGGGCTGGGAATAATTTTTCATGACAGTCTGACGCAGACCGGCCAGTTACAGGGGATTTTGCTAGTGCTCGCTGCCGTACTTGTCCACGTTATGAGCGCCATCGGTGTCAAGCGGGTGAATGCCGGTTTACCAAGCCTGTCGTTGACGACGGGGGCCTTGCTACATGCAATGCCGGCGTATGCGCTGACCTGGTGGCTGGTGGACGGCCAGCTTCCGACAGGGATCCCGACGCGCAGCCTGTATGCGATTATTTACCTTGGAGTGATGGGGTCTGTGGTGGGCTTTATTCTGTACTTCTACATTTTAAAACATGTACAGGCAACCCACGTTGCCTTACTGACGCTGGTAACGCCGGTATTGGCATTGTTCTTCGGCTATCGTTTTAATCATGAACAGATCACCCCCTGGATCGGTGGTGGCACGCTGCTGATATTACTGGGCATGACCTTTTTCCAGTGGGGCCACCGACTACGAGTGCGTCGGCGACTGAATAAAGTGAGTCCTGGACTTGAGGGACCCCCACAAAAATTTTAGTCACTGGTCATTGTGAGGAAACACAGAATAATGACTATTTTTCAGTGTTGAGGTGGCCATCTCGAGAATATTCTGTATATCACGAGATGGCGTCAGTTACCGGAGGGTATCCTTTAAGGCGCTTCACTCCACCGCAATGACGGGCTTTTTTCATTGTGTATACAATGGTACTTAAGTAACGCATTGTTTTTGATCGCAATTTTGTGGGGATGAGTCAGGGCCTGGACTGAGTATTGAAAAACCGGATGTCGTCCGCGGGGATTAATCGCTATCGACTAATGTGGATGCGCCGGAGGCTACTATGCCTGACGGTGCATTCATCATCCTTTGTCGACAATGCATACACGTCCTGAATTGGTGAGCCTGACACTCCCATTGCACAGGCCGGGTCGTTTGTGTTTAAAAGCAGTGGATAGATGAGTGCTAGAAATATTTTGTCAATGCTTGCGGTAACGTCGGGCGGCCATTGCTACCGATGGCGGTACCAATAATCTTGGCCTGCAGGGCGCGCTGATTATCGCCGAGCCGTTGTATCTCCTGCACAAAGGCAAACTTGAGTCGTGACTCGCGTTCCATTCGAACGCCGACACGAAAGACATCACCGCTTTTTAAAGGCTGCCTGTAGTCAATTTCGGCACGGACGACGACCAGATGAATGCCATTTCGGGTGTATTCAGCAAAGTCGATACCAATACTTTTTAAAAATTCATGCCGCGCATGTTCCAGATAGTTCTGGTAGACGGCGTTATTGACGATGCCCTGAATATCACATTCGTAATCACGCACGGCCATATCGAGAGAGAAGGGATAGTCGTCCATGCTTAAGTGCCTTTACTATATTTTCTGAATCGCAGAGGACACAGGGATAAAGAAGTCATCATTGTTCTATGTTTTTGTCGGTGATCAAATAGACTGGCCGCGGCTAGAGATGCATTTTTATGCCTCATTCCACTACTCACCTCTGTGGTTCGATGGTTTGTTCCTATCCAAACGTCCGCTCAATATAAGTTTCCACCAGTTGTTGAAACTCGGCGGCGATGTTATCGCCTTTCAAGGTCACGGTCTTTTCGCCATCTTCATAGACCGGTGCCACGGGCCTTTCACCACTGCCAGGCAGGCTGATGCCGATGTTGGCGTGTTTGCTTTCACCGGGTCCATTAACGACACAGCCCATGACCGCGACGGTCATGCGTTCGACACCGGGATATTTTGTTGACCACTGTGGCATTTGCTCACGGATATAGGTCTGGATATCTTTGGCCAGGTGCTGAAAGTAGTCACTCGTGGTACGACCGCAACCAGGGCAGGCCACGACCTGTGGAACAAAGGCGCGGAGACCCAGTGATTGTAAAATCTCCTGCGCGACGATGACTTCGGCGGTACGTGACTGGCCCGGTTCCGGTGTCAACGAAATACGAATGGTATCGCCAATGCCCTGTTGTAATAGTACGGCCAGGGCGGCGGTGGAGGCGACAATGCCCTTGCTGCCCATACCGGCCTCCGTCAGACCAAGATGTAAGGAGTAGTCACTGCGCCGGGCCAGTTCCTGATAAACCATGATCAGATCCTGTACGCCGCTCATTTTGCAGGACAGGATGATCTTGTCATGCGCCAGTCCCAGTTGCTCGGCAGCGGCGGCGCTCTCCAGGGCTGAGGCGATCATGGCATCGAACATAATTTGCTTTGCGTCAAGCGGATCGGGACGCTGGTTGTTCTCATCCATGAGGCGCGCCAGCAAACCCTGGTCCATGGAGCCCCAGTTGACACCGATCCGCACCGGTTTTTCATGGAGGCAGGCAATCTCGATCATTTGGGCAAACTGCTCGTCGCGCTTCTTGCCCTTACCGACATTACCGGGATTGATGCGGTACTTGGCCAGGGCAGCAGCGCAGTCGGGGTAGTCGCGGAGCAACTTATGGCCGTTGAAGTGAAAGTCGCCGATGAGCGGAGTGTGACAGCCAAAGCGGTCCAGTTGCTCGCGAATGATGGGTACCGCCGCCGCCGCTTCAGCGCTATTGACGGTAATACGCACCAGCTCGGAACCGGCCTGGGCCAGTTCCTGCACCTGGCGCACGGTCGCGGCCACATTGGCAGTATCGGTATTGGTCATGGACTGGATCACTACCGGGGCATTGCCGCCGACGGTGATAGGGCCAATTTGTACGGGAACGGTCGTGTGTCGCATAAATCCTGTCTGGTTCTGGTTAGCGTGGGCGGATCATAGCATTTTATCACTACATTTCAGACACACTGGGACTGAACTAAGCGGATAAAACCTCTATAATGCCATCTTCGACTACAGATGATGAGGATATGCGGGGATGGGCAAGTCAGAAAAGGCCAAGAATAAGCACAAAGATAAAAAAGATAAAAAGCTCAAGCCGACCCTGGCGGAACAGGCCGATAAGCATGCCCTCTATCAGATGTCCGTGCAGGACCCGGAAGTGGAGCTGGATTTCTTCGTCAAGACCTTCAAGGAACTCAAGGGCCGTGAACCCATGAGCCTGCGCGAAGACTTCTGTGGCACCTTTCATATCTCGGTCGATTGGCTAAAGCGCAACCCCAAATATACCGCCGTCGGCGTCGATTTTGATCAGCCCACCCTGGACTGGGGCCACGAACACAACCTGAAACCCGCCGGTGAAGAAGTGGCGAGTCGTCTGCAGCTCTTCTGCGACGACGTACGCAATGTTACCGCGCCCAGGGTCGACATGAACTGTGCGTTGAATTTCAGTTACTGTATTTTCAAGACACGTGATGAATTGCGCGGCTATTTTGAAAAGGCACGCGAAAGCCTGAATGATGACGGCATGCTGTTCATGGATTTGTTTGGCGGCACCGAGTGTCAGGATGTACTGGAGGAAGATACCGAACTGGATGATGTCGATGCAACCTATGTCTGGGAACACGCCAAGTTTAATCCGATCAATAATCATATCGACTGCCATATACATTTCGAATTCGCCGATGGCTCCCGTATGGAAAAGGCCTTTACCTATCACTGGCGTCTGTGGTCACTGCCGGAAATCAAAGAACTGTTAGAAGAGGCCGGCTTCAGCAAGGTGCGTATCTACTGGGAAGAGTACGAAGAAGGCGACGAAGACGATGAGAACATGGAAGGCACCGGTGAGTACTATGAAACCGATGATGTCGAAAACCAGGAATCGTGGATGGTGTATATCGTTGCGGAGAAATAGATTAACCAATTGTCATTGCGAAGCTGTCAGGCTGAAGCAATCTAAAAAACGGCGCTTTAAGCGCCGTTTTTTATACTTGCGGTGTTCTTAAAACATTGTGTTTTATTTTAGAGTTTTGGATAAGTTTATCAACTACCAGATTCTGTCCTTTGATAAGTTTAGGAGCGGTGTCTCAATATGGTTATTTATACTTCTTTGACAGCAGCATAAGGCTCTTCGCGTACTCGGTCGTGAATATGCATGCGATAATCAACAAACTTGTCTACATCATGAAAGTGCATAAACGGATTACCGCCGCACTGTTCTTCCATGGTCGAGGTTTCTTTCACGGCATAGTTATGCCCGGGGTGGATTATGGTATCGCCTGGCAACTGGCCCAGCTTGTTCAGTGTATCGAACATCACATTCGGGTCACCACCGTTCAGGTCGCAGCGGCCACAGCCAAAGACAAACATCGTGTCGCCGGTAATCAGGTCGTGATTGACCTTGTAACAGGCGGAACCGGGGGTGTGGCCGGGGGTGTGGAGGATTTCAATCGGGGTGTCACCGAGCTGAATGATATCGCCGCCATGATGCAGGGTGGGCAGGTCCTGGTGCCGGCCCCAGAACTGGGCTTCGGCCTTGAGCAGGTGTAGCTGGGCGTCGTATTTGTGCAGGACCTGCTGGATACCATTGATATGGTCGTGGTGACTATGAGTCAGCAGAATGTCGGTGACCTGTACGCCTTTTTGCTTCGCCAGACGGATGACCTCACCCACATCCCAGGCAGGGTCGACTACGGCAGCGCGGCCGGTGTTTGTGTCCGAGATGAGATAAATAAAGTTTTCCATCGGCCCCAGTTCCAGGGCATCGATAGTGTAGGGGGGATCTATTGACATAGGTAACTCCAGCCATTTGAGGATAGTGAGTACTTAACGGCACTATTGTAGGACAGGCGAATGTGACAAACATCCCCTAACGGGGGATTTGAGTCAGGTCAATATCTGCCGATAATAAGGGCATGTCTGGAAAAAATTGTCTGTCATGCGGATTTATTCATCAGCACTAACCATTGGGGTAATGCTAACACTGCTGTGGCCGCTGTCGGCGTCGGCCTATTTCCTCTACCAATTGCCAGACGGCAGTCGCCTGATCACGGATCGCGTCCACTATGGACCGCATTACAAACTGATTCGCGCCAGCCGCGAGGCAAACAACATGGGGCGTTACGCCGCGCGTCACTATCGGCGTCACTCGTCCAGGACCAGGGACTACGAGAAGCTTATTCGTCACTTTGCTCATCGCTATGATGTGGACATTGCCCTGGTGAAGGCCATTATCCATACCGAGTCCTATTTCAATCCCGATGCCACCTCGAAGGTGGGTGCCTCCGGCCTGATGCAGTTGATGCCGGCAACCGCTGAGCGTTATGGGGTGACGGATATCTACGACCCGCGACAGAATCTGGAGGCGGGGGTGCGTTACCTGCGACACTTATTGGTGAAATACGGCAATCGCCTGCGCTTTGCTATTGCGGCCTATAATGCGGGTGAGACGGCGGTGCAGAAATATAATGGTATTCCGCCCTATCCCGAGACTCAGCGCTATGTTAGTAAAGTGATGGAGCGCGTGAGTTATTATAGCCGCTGGCAATGATCAAATCGTCACGACCTGTCGGTTTTCGCGCGAGCTACTGAATATGGTCGACTAGCCTTGTCAGTAGAAGGGTTTCTGCAGGGCAATACTCGTCAGGTTGATCGCGTAGGCCAGCCAAGCCTGTTCAAGGCGCTGAGGGAGTCTCCTTCTGTGAGTAAAGTTGGTGTTTCGCACTCATCACCATGAACAGTCTCTGTCGTAAGAAAATGCGGCTGCCTCAGGTACACTAAGCAGATGCTGATACATATTGATATGGATGAGTTCTTTGCCGCAGTGGAGACGCTCGATCACCCGGAGTTGGCCGGCAAGGCTGTAATTGTCGGTGGCAACCCGCAGGGGCGTGGGGTGGTCTCTACCGCCAATTATGCGGCCCGCAGGTTTGGTGTTCACAGTGCCATGCCCATGGCGCAGGCGATTCGTCTGTGCCCACAGGCGGTCGTGCGTCGGGGACGTATGGCGCGTTACCAGGAGATCTCCAGCCAGATTCACGCCATTTTTGCCCGCTATACCCCGGAAATAGAGCCTTTATCACTGGATGAAGCCTTTCTGGGTATCAGTGGTAGTGAAAAACTCTTCGGTAGCCCGGTGCAGATAGGCCGACGTATCAAGCAGGATATCCAGACGGAACTGGGCCTGATTGCCTCGGTCGGTGTGGCGCCGACCAAGTTTATCGCCAAGATTGCCTCCGACCTGGACAAGCCGGACGGCTTTGTCTTTGTTGCCCCTGAACAGGTGCAGGACTTTCTGGACCCGCTGCCGGTGGCGCGCCTGTGGGGCGTGGGCAAGGTCACCGGGGCGGTGTTTGAGCGCCTGGGTATTCGCACCATTGGCCAGGTGCGCCAGCAGTCACCACAGTTGATGCAGCGCTATTTCGGTAATATGGGCGCTCATCTGCTGGAGCTGGCCAATGGCATCGACCCTCGACCGGTGGTGAGCGAGCGCCAGGCCAAGTCCATCTCCAATGAAACCACCTTCCCCATCGATGTGGTCGATGCCGAGGTGCTGCGGGCAAAACTCATGGGGCTTTGCGAGCAGGTCAGTGGCCGTCTACGACAGCAGGGCCTGAAAGGTCGAACGGTACAGCTTAAATTACGCTACCCCGACTTTCAGACCCTGAGCCGCGCCCGCCGCCTGCCACAGGCGAGCGACCATACCGACGAGATCTGGCAAACCTGCTGGCAGCTGTTTCGTGACAACTGGCGCGCAGGCCAGGCTATACGACTCATCGGTATGGGGATGAGCGGCCTGGACGAGGCTGCGCCAGCGACGAGCCGGCAGGCGGACTTATTTACCGCGCCACAGAAACAACACTTGCAGGTGATTGACACGATCACCGATGATATCCAGTCGCGTTATGGTCATCACGCCTTGCAGCGTGGTACCAGTCTTCGCTCGCAGCGAACGCTGTCCGAAAAATTGAAGCCCAAAGCAAAGTAACAGGAGTAACCCATGATGGATCGTCCCGAAGTGGAAACCGCTGGCAGTCCTCGTACCATCTTCTTAAAGGATTATCAGCCCCCCGCCTATTGGGTGGACAGGGTCGAACTGGAGTTTGACCTGACGGCCGATAAGACCCTGGTCAGCGCTGCCATGCACTGTCGCCGAAATTCGGCTGTTGCCGATGACAAAACACCACTGGCGCTGGACGGCCAGTTATTACACTTACAGTCAGTGAGTGTGGATGCTCAGATGCTGAAGCCTGACGATTATACGGTTACGGCCGAGCAGTTGATCATTCATCAGGTACCGGCAGAGTTTATTTTACAGACCGAGGTTGAGATTAATCCGGCACAAAACACCGCCCTGGAAGGCCTGTACCAGTCGAGCCAGATGCTCTGTACTCAGTGCGAGGCGCAGGGCTTTCGCCGTATTACCTATTTCCCCGATCGCCCTGATGTGATGTCGCGTTATCAGGTGACGCTACGCGCGGATAAAAAGATGTATCCGATCCTGTTGGCCAATGGTAACCCGATTGAAAAAGGTGACCTGGCAGAGGGTCGCCACTATGTGGTCTGGCAGGACCCGTCGTTAAAACCCAGTTATCTGTTTGCCATTGTCGCCGGGCAGCTGGTGTATCAGGAGGATCACTTCACCACCATGTCGGGTCGACAGGTGTTATTGCAGATCTATGTTGAGGAAGAAAATAAACACAAATGCGATCATGCCCTGGCGTCACTCAAACAGGCCATGCAATGGGATGAGGAAGTCTATGGTCGTGAATATGACCTGGATATTTTTATGATTGTGGCCGTCAATGACTTCAACATGGGGGCCATGGAAAACAAGGGTCTGAATATTTTCAATGCCTCCTGTGTGTTAGCCAGTCCTGAAACGGCCACCGATAATGATTATTATAATATCCAGAGCATTATCGGCCACGAATATTTTCATAATTGGTCCGGTAACCGCGTCACCTGTCGTGACTGGTTTCAGTTAAGCCTCAAAGAAGGTTTTACCGTGTTTCGCGACCAGGAATTTTCTGCCGACCTCAACTCACGCGGCGTTAAACGCATCGATGACGTCAACATGCTGCGCACGCACCAGTTTGCCGAAGATGCCGGCCCCATGGCGCACCCGGTACGCCCGGATCAGTATATTGAGATCAGCAATTTTTATACGGTCACCGTGTATGAAAAAGGTGCAGAAGTCGTGCGTATGATTCGTAACCTGGTGGGTGAGCAGGGCTTTCGCCGCGGCACAGACCTGTATTTTAGTCGCTATGATGGTCAGGCGGTGACGACGGATGACTTTGTCAAGGTGATGGAAGAGGCCAATGGTATTGACCTGACACTGTTTAAACGCTGGTACGAACAGGCGGGCACACCGGAGCTTAATGTGCAGGGCGTCTTTGATGCCGCGAAGCAGACGTATACCCTGACGGTCAAACAGCAGACACCCGCCACGCCCAATCAGAAAGACAAACAGCCATTGCATATCCCGCTGGCAGTCGGCTTGCTGGATGAGCAAGGTGCAGACATATCTTTGACACTGACAGGCGAGTCGGCCAGTGATCAGAAGACCCGGGTTCTGGAGCTACGTGAGACCGAACAATCCTTTGAATTTACGAATATCGATAGTGCTCCGGTACCGTCATTGCTGCGTGGTTTTTCGGCTCCGGTCAAATTACATATGGAACGTGGTGATGCCGAACTGGCCTTTTTGATGGCACATGACAGTGATGCCTTTAATCGCTGGGATGCCGCCCAGCAATTGATGATCAAGACCCTGCTGGAGATGGTGGGACAGTATCAGTCCGGAGAGGAACTCCAGGTGCCCGCCATGCTGCTTAATGCCCTGGGCCATGCCCTGCGCGAACCACAGCAGGACCCGGCGCTACTGGATCGTCTGCTAGGCCTGCCCTCGGAAAATTATCTTGCCGATCAAATGGCCGTCATCGATGTGGATGCCATTCATGCCGCGCGTGAACACCTGTTTGTAGCCATCGCCCATAGCTTGCAGGACGACTTGTTAACACTCTATAAGACGAACAACGTGCAAGGTGCTTATCGCTTCCATGCCGATGATATGGCAAAGCGTGCCCTGCGGAACCATTGTCTGGCCTTTCTCGCCGCCTTACAAACGGATGACATGTTTGACCTGTGTCAGCAGCATTTTGCCGAGGCCAGTAATATGACCGATAGCCTGGCGGTATTGAACATCATGACAGACTATGACACGCCTGTACGCGAAGGCCTGTTACAGGCATTTTTTGCACAGTGGCAGCATGATGCCCTGGTGATGGACAAGTGGTTTGCGACGCAGGCATTATCTTCTTTACCGGATACCCTGAGCAGGGTAAAGGCACTGATGCAACATCCCCTGTTTACACTACGCAATCCAAACCGGGTACGATCCCTCATCGCACGTTTCTGCTTTGCCAATCCCGTGCACTTCCATGCGGCAGATGGCAGTGGCTATCGTTTTTTTGCTGAGCAGATTATTGCCCTGGATAAACTCAATCCGCAGGTCACCGCGCGTATCTTACAGGCCATGAGTCGCTGGCGGCGTTACGATACCGCACGACAGGAACTAATGGCGGAACAGTTGCGGCGGATTCAACAGCAGGAAAGCCTATCGAAGGATGCCAGCGAGGTTGTAAGCAAGATCCTCAAGGCCTGATCAGGCAACGACTTTATTGCGACCGGTTTTTTTTGCTTTGTAGAGCGCCTTGTCGGCAGACTTGAGGACATCCTGGGGGCAGTCGTGATGCGTTGACCTCTCTGCGATGCCAATACTGATCGTCACGTTGATGCGCTGTACCCTGGTACGCGGGCGTGGTTTGTTAGGTTTGTTTTTAGGCCGCAACCGACTGCGTTGAATAAAAGGTTTATTGGCAACCCGTTCACGGAGTGATTCGAGCATCAATATGGCATCATCGGCGTCCTTGCCCTGAAAGACGATAACAAATTCTTCACCACCAAAGCGATAGGCTTTGCCACCACCATGCACCTTACGCAACTGACCGGCCACCATGCGCAAGACCTGATCGCCAACATCGTGACCATAGTTATCATTAATTTTTTTGAAAAAATCGATATCGACAACGGCCAGCGAATAGCGACGGCCCAGGTTGTTCATATGTTGTTTTAGCGCCCGGCGAGTCGGAAGGTGAGTCAGCTCATCCAGATAGGCCAGATTATAGGAGTTGAGGACAATGGCGAATAAACAGGCGAGGCTGGCAATGGTGAAATAGAGACTACTCAGCCAGGGTGTCTGTACATAATTCAGGGCAAGTAAAATACTCAACAACATCGCCCAGCGGCCGGCATGCAAAACGGATTGCTGAAAAAAAGTCTGCAAGGCGAATAGTAAAAGGCCGGTAAATATAAGCAACAGACCCAAAAAATTGATTTTGCTAAGATGTAGTAACGGCCAGGTGACGGGTGAATAGTTGAAAAAAGATTCCAGGTGGTAATCTGGTTGATGAACGAGCCAGAATAAAATGCTCGCCTCCAGACAGGTCAAGACGAGTCGCCAAAGGCCATGACTGCTCAGTATACCGCGGTCGCTTAGCAGGCTATGCAATATCAGGTTAAGTGGTAATAGGAAATACAGGCCGGCAAAGAGCAGTGAAACATTGACATTGGCTGACGGCTGCCAGGCGAGTGATTGCAGACCAAGGTAGGCGAGGCCGATGACGATGAAAATATAAAAGTCTCGTGCATTCTTAAAGCCCCAGCTCAGTAATAAGCCGATCGCCACTATCACATAGGGCAATTGTGGTGCCGGTGTCAGCAGGCGATATTGCTGTGCCAATGAAGCGTTCTGTAACAGGTAGACCAGGATAAGCAACAGGCTGGGCAGACCGAGTGCGATTAATAGACGTTTGGTGAGTAAATTCACTACCGGATTTTAGCCTGAGTTCAGAGTTTATTATTAGGCGGCCTGGGCATTTCGAATTCAGCGCAAGGGCGGGTGCTGGAGCCGTGGCGGCGGTTGATGCTACCTATTTTTTTGGGCGAAATCGAGCATGCGGCTTACGGAGGAAAGCGCCTCGCGCCTGACAGCCTCATTAATGAAAATTTCGTTTGTGCCACTACGCAGGGTCTCAGCCAGATTGTTGAGACTATTCATGGCCATCCAGGGACAGTGTGCACAGCTACGGCAGGTCGCGCCCATACCGGCATTCGGGGCTTCGATAAGTGTCTTATCAGGCGCCGCCTGCTTCATTTTATAGAATATGCCATTGTCGGTCGCCACGATAAATGTTGAGCAGTCACTCTGTTTGACCGCATTGATAAGCCCGGTGGTGGAACCCACCACATCGGCCAGGGCAATGACCTCGGGAGGCGATTCCGGGTGAACCAGTACCATGGCTTGGGGGTGCTGCTGTTTCAGGGTGGCAAGCTCAATGGCCTTGAAGCGCTCATGCACAACGCAGGAACCCTGCCACAGGATCATGTCCGCACCGGTAACCTGCTGCACATAACTCCCCAGATATTTGTCTGGTGCCCAGAGAATTTTTTTACCCTGTTCCGCCAGATGCCGGACGACCTTTTCGGCGATGCTGGAGGTAACGACCCAGTCGGCACGGGCTTTGACTTCGGCACTGGTATTGGCATAGACCACAACCGTTCGGTCGGGGTGCGCGTCGCAGAAGGCATTAAAGGCATCCGCTGGGCAACCGAGATCCAGCGAACACTCCGCCTCCAGGGTTGGCATCAGGACACGTTTTTCGGGGTTGAGGATTTTGGCGGTCTCTCCCATAAAACGCACGCCAGCCACCACCAGGGTAGAGGCCGTGTGTTTATGACCAAAACGGGCCATCTCCAGCGAATCCGAGACAAAGCCACCGGTTTCATCGGCCAGCATTTGCAGGTCGTCATCGGTATAGTAGTGAGCAACCAATACGGCATCTTTGCTTTTTAGGAGGGCTTTGATCTCGGTAATGCGCTGCTCGCGCTCGGCCTCGGTCAATGCGGCGGCGGGCTGCACACGCTCTGCCTGCTGACGAATATTATCAGTATCAATGGCAGGAAACTTTTCGGCGGCTACGTTCATAAATTCAAATCAGGCCTTATGAGCGAAAATTAAGTTATCTATTATATAGGGGGTTATTACTTGAATGCCAAGTAGCAATGTCATTTTATGACTCCCCACGGACCCACAGAGGGGTCAAACTGCGCATGTTACAGTGATTTTTGTTATGATAATGTCAATAATAAAAAATACACAGGGTGTGCTGGTGGAGAATAAAAAGGTCCTCGATAAGATCTGTAAATGCCTGCGGCTGGCGGAGTCAGGTAATCCCCATGAAGCGGCCATGGCCATGCGTCAGGCACAGGGCCTGATGAAGAAATACAATATTCGAGAAGATCAGGTCCTGGCCGCGTCAGTCAGTGAATCGGTCAAAAGTATCGCGGGTACGGTTAACCCGCCATTCTGGGTGTTGGCGCTTTCGAATATGGTTGCCGAGGCGTTTGCCTGCCAGGCTTTTGTAGCTCGACGCACCGGTCAGGCCTCGCGTTTTCATTTTATTGGCATGGGCTATGGACCGGAAGTCGCCGCTTATACTTTTGCGGTACTACATCGACAACTCAAACGCGCCCGGCAGGACTATATTCAGCAGCTGCAGGTCGAGGTCAAGGCTGAGAAGACTCGGCGGGGCAATGTCTTTGCCCAGGCCTGGCTGTATCGGGCGGCGCGAACCGTCTCGGCGTTTAGTGATAGTCATGAGGGCAAGGAGGCGATTGAGGCCTATATCCGTGAGCAATATGGTGAGTTAGGCAGCTTTTCCCGCTCCCCCGCCTTGACAGATGCGGGTAATAATACCGATGTTATCTCCGGCATGCGTGCTGCAGACGGGGTTAGTCTGTATAAGCCAATGCATCAGAAAGACCCGTCACCGAGGCTAAGTCGCTGATTTTCCCTTTCTTATTCATCACCATAGGCTAGACTTCAGTTAGGCACGGATTGACCGTGTTTTGAATCCATATTAATAATAGACATGGTATGGTTGTATACCGCGATGTGGGAGCGGTGTGTAATTTTATGACTGCAGTTTTGACGTATAAATTGGGTGAACTGCTTCAGCGGGTGCCCTGTAAAACCGTAATGACCGTCGGACGGGACAAGAATAGCGATATTGTCCTGACAGATTTGCGCGTCTCACGAAATCATGCCATGGTCAGACGTATTGGACACGGGGACTATTATCTGGTCGATGGCGGCAGTGCCAACGGCAGTTTCATCAATAAACATCGTGTCACCATGCCGACCTTATTAAAAAATGGCGACTGTATATCAATCGGCGATAATGATTTTCGTTTTGAGCAGCAGACGGAGACACACCAGGGGATCGATACTCTATCGATGCAGGAAACGATTGTGCACGATAGTCCGGTCATCAAGCAAATTACTATTCTGGTCGCCGATATCCGTGGTTTTACCGCATTGTCAGAACAGTTACCGATTAAAACCCTGACACGTCTGATGAATCGCTGGTTTACTGATGTCAGTGACGTCATCTTAAAAAACAATGGCATGGTCGATAAATTTATCGGCGACTGTGTCTTTGCCCGCTGGGAGACAGAGACTGATAAAGCCATGACCGTGCGACAGGCACTGAGATCGGCGTGCATGATTAATGCGGTCACGCGGGAGCTAAATCAGACATTTTCTGAATTGCCAGAGCAAATCCGAATCGGTGTTGGCATCAATACCGGTGCCGCTTCGGTCGGGATTGGTCAGGATAATAGCGCGCTGGGTGATGCGGTCAATATTGCCTTTCGGCTTGAAAGCGCTACCAAGAAGCTGGGCAAGGATATTGTCATGAGCGAGAGTGCCTACAAACATTTACCGGCCGACTTATGGAAAGGACATGAGCAGCATATTAAGGTAAAGGGTCGACGGGATCCGGTGAGAATCTGTGCGCTAGACTTTAGCATTGCTGAACAGCTGATCGAAAAATTACACAGGGAAAATACTACCAGGATTAATTAATCTTTAAATTGGCGTGTACGCTGCATTAATTCCACTTCATTTAAGAGACGCTCCATTTCCAGTTTAATGGAGTTAACAATCTTATTGGCCGCATGCGACTTTTCCAGGTCAATATTTTCCAGGCGACTGGATTCCCAGTTTTTCTGGATATCGACGATAAGTTGCGCATCATAATCAGAGATGAAATGTGCCAGAAAGACATAGGCCTCAATCAGACTGTTACGGATTTTTTCTTCATCCAGTGCGTCACTCTCGAGTAAGCATTTTATGGCAGACTTGATAATTGATTTGTCATGCGGCAGGAGAGACTCGGAGAGTCCATACACCGAAGGCTGGGTACTTGACAGTATACGGCCATAATCATTGAGAATGATCTGGGCCTCGATAATCGAAAGCGTTTTAGCAGGCATGTGATCTGTCTTTGCGGTGTTCTCGATAATAACGTTTGTCTACAGAGATGAAAAGCGATTTTGTACGGCGTAGCGTCCGAGTATGGTCGCTAATTGCCAAATACAGTATCATGCGGCTTTCGAGTTTAGAGCAACACATATGCAAGATTTTCTCCTTCATCTGACAACCGCTAACCAGCACAACAATGTCTGGATAACCTGGGGTGGTTTCCTGTTTTTTCTGGTGATAATACTGAATTTTTCGTTTCCTGCACTGTCACAGAAATGGAAAGAATGGCGAATGGCGCGATGCATTGATCGTTCGAGTCAGGAGGTGCTGTATGATGTATTTCTGCCTGACGGGCTAGAGAGTGTTCACTACTTTCCATTTATTATTTTGACCCGGCAGGCAATCATCTTTTTCAAGACCATGCAGTTTCGAGGGATTATTTTTGCCGCTGATGCGATTGATTACTGGACCCAGGTATTGGGTAAGCGTAGTTACAAGTTTCATAACCCCATACCGGGACTTGAGGCAGAAATAGCCAGCATCCGGGCCTTTGACAAAAAAGTGGATATTGAAGGCCGCGTGGTTTTTACCAGCGACAGCAATTTCCCCAAGGGACGGCCTGCCGCGGTAATGCTGGAAACCGAAATCAAATCATTTCTGGAAGAAAAAATGCAAGGTGAATTATCGGCTCAACTGACGAAGACCTGGGCTGCGCTTAAAGTGACTGCCGCTGAAGGCCATGCTCAAAAACAGGATAAATTATTAATGGAAAAACCAGCTGTCTTGTCAAGTTTTCGGTATCGAATGGTCTGGTTGTTCGCGTGTGCGAGTATTGTCTGGCTATTCCTGCGACTGGTATAGGGCTAATTGAATGATTTCGATCAAAGACTGGTTTCATGAGCATATCCTGCTTTCGGAAGAAGAGGAGGATGCCGAGGTGTTGTTGCAGCGCGCAGCGGCAGTATTATTATGTGAAATTATGCATGCGGATCATGAAATTGATGCTGCTGAGAAGGTGACCATCCTTGAAGCGATGCAGAATTTTCTGGAGATGTCAGCTGCTGATGCCAGACGACTCTACCATGAAGTACAGACCCTCATGCAGGATGTGCTGTCGCTGCAGCAATTCACGTCGTTATTGAATGAACACTACGACGAGGAAAAGAAAATAGAATTATTAGGCTGGTTGTGGCGGGTGGTCTATGCCGATGGCCAAAAGGATGCCTATGAAGAACATCTGGTCAGAAAGATTGCAGACCTGTTATACATTCGGCATTCAGATTACATCCTGACTCGTAACAGAGTCGCTAATATAGAATAACTCGACTGGCCGAGTCTATTCCCTGGGCTTATCCAATAGCTGATCCTTCCAGCGTGACAGCAGTTTTTTCACCTTCCACTCGGCCTTTTGTCCCGTTTTTTTCTTATTAGCGGAGGTCCCTGCTGCAAAGCTGGCCATGTTGTTAGTATTGATATTCTCTGCCGCTGTGGCATTGGCCTTTGCGGGCTGGCTGACCGTGGCAAGTTTTTCAAGTGGGTCGGGGGATTGTGAATTAAAGCTAAAAACACCAATCCCAATCATCAATGTAATACTGGCTGCCAGGGCATAGATCTGTTTACGAGAATTTTTGCTGGCGCCATTATCTACAGTATTGTGTTCATAACTGGATATATTGACACGTAGCTCGGGGATGAGAGGACTGTCGCCGCTGCCGTTGTCTTTCGGTTCGACAATAAAAGAGGGCAGATCGTCATCATCGTGCGCCGCTCTGCCTGTGGCGGTAGAGTGGCGGTTTTGTTTTGGCGATTCGTCTTCAAACGGATTGTCATCATCGCCCAGGTCATGTGCCTTGGGTTCCTTGAAGATGAAGATATCTTCATCGCCTTCAAGAATGGTTCGATCTTTCACCCGGCGAATACTTGCCTTGGCAAGGTGCAGACCTTCATTGGCCTCGGGGTCTACGGACTTACGTGCGTGCTCAGCCTCGGCCAGTTTCTGCATAATGGCCTCAGCGAGGTGGCGGGCATGGTTTTCATCCTGCTGTTGGCTGGCTGCCAGATGCCGGGCCTTTTCTGCTTTCTCCTGAACGGCTAACTGTTCAAGGTGGGCGGCTTTTTTGGCCTGTTGCTGGGCTTCCGCTTCAAGGCGGGCGGCTTCGGCCTGCTGCTGGGCTTCCGCTTCAAGGCGGGTAGCTGCCTCGGCCTGTTGTTGAGCGGCAATTTCACGACGGTGTTTTTCGGCATCTAATTGGCGCTGGCTATCCTGGTGAATTCTAGCTTTGGCTCGCGCGGCCTCTTCCTCGACCAGCTTGCGAGTGGATTCCATATCGCGGCGCAGTTGCTCGGCTTCCTGTATGGCCTCTTGCCGAATCTGGTCGGCCTCCTGTTCCGCCTGTCGGCGGGCTTTTTCGGCAGCGAGGCTGGTCTCTCTGAGATTAGCCTCTGCCTGTCGGCGGGCGGCTTCCAGGCGTAGTTGTTGTTCACGCTGCTGGGCATCCGCCTGTTTGGCAGCATTTTTCGCAGCGACCTCGGCTTCGCGACGTGTCCGTTCGGCCTCTTCGTAGGCCTTTTGGCGGATTGTCTCTGCTTCCAAAGCGGCCTGTTGTCTGGCGTCTTCAACGGCCTGGGTCGCTTGCTGTATGGCAAGGTCCGCACGTTGCCTGGCAGCGATAAGTTCGGCCTCGCGTCGTGTCGCCTCTTCGGCCTCCAGTTTGGCGGCATTTTTGCGTGCCTGAGACATTTCCTGTTTTAAGCGTTCGGCCTCCTGCATGGCGGACTGACGGATGCTCTCAGCTTCGGCTCTTACGCGGTTTGCCTCTGCCTTGGCCTGGCGCTGGGCCTGTTCAGCTTCTTTGGTCTTCTGTTCCGCTAGCTGTGCCGCTTCGCGTGCGGCTTTTTCAATAGCATCTTGCTGTGACTGAATGGATGAGGCCTCGTGCTGGATTTTGGCCAGCTCCTGTTCAGCCTGAAGTCTTAGCTGTTCTGCCTCCTGGCGCATTTTATGGCTATCTTTGGCCGCCTGTTGCCGCATGCCGTCGGCATCGGATTTGATGCGGGAAATTTCCGCCTCGGCCTGTTTACGTGCGGACTCGGCACTGGCGGTTTTTGTTGCCAGGCGTTCCGCCTGGAGGCGCAGCTTATCGGCCTCTTCTTTTAGTTGTTGAGTCTTACTCTCAGCGGCCTTACGGGCATCCTCTGCAGCCTTGGCTTTGCGAGCCTCTTCCTGGGCAAGGCGGCGGTGTTGTTCAAATTTGACCTGATCCGGATCGGCCTTTGCCGGTTTGGCGGGGGCTTGGTCAGGTGCTTCATTTTTTATGGCGACGACATTGTCCGCAGGTGCCTGTTGCTGGGCGTGTTCAGGTATGGCCTTGTCGCTTTGCTTACCTAGGCCGTTACGTACGACCTTGCAGTTGAGGCCCTGCTGGATCATCAGAAAAGCGGCTGCCGCACTCTGACTACCATCATCACAATAGACTATATAATCACTGGTCGGGTTCAGTGTACCCAGTTTTACGCGCAGCATGGATAACGGGATATTGTTTGCATGCTCCAGGCCATTTTCAGTAAAGGCCTTATTGGTTCGGACGTCAATCAGCGTAGCGTGTTGTTTTGTCTGGACGGTAGCCGCACCCAGATCAATATAACGAAGCAGGGGCTCAACCAGAAGCGTCATAAAGTCTTTCTTATGGAGTTGCATCAGGACACCGTCTTCCTGCATGGTGACCGTGGCATTGCGTTTGCCATTCGTAATCAGCGCTTCCTCGCCGAATCCATCACCGACGGAGAGAATGGCAAGCCGGATATCTTCGGCCTTGGGGGCTGGTCGACGAGAGACGGCACATTTACCCTGTTTAACGATGTAATAGTAATCGTCCTGGCTACCTTGTTGTAAGACAATCTCGCCGCGTTTGACGGGGCGCTCTTTAAGGCGCATCAACAGGCCCTGTATATTGGCTGTGGGTAACTGTAAAAAAGCGCGCGACTGTAAAAAGCGTAGCATCCAGTCGGTACTATCTTCGCCCTCGCTGTCCATCCCCAGCTCGGTTACCTCGTAGGTTCCGGAAGGGTCATGTTCCAGTAATATCTCCAGGTGATCAGTATCAACGACCAGAATAGTAACGCTGGAGCGGGCTCGACAGGTACTGGGTCTTGGCAGTGTGTCGGCGAGGGGATATTTTGCCTCGAGGGTCCTGGCCTTGACGACTTCTGCCTTGGTATTACCCGTGACCTGAAGTTCGACCTGGCCTTCGAGCAGGTAAATATTGCGCTTGTCTTTTTCCCCCTGTCGAAATAAAACACGCCCGGCGGGGATGTCCTCTACGATGGATTTATCCAGTAGCTCATCCAGTTTGTCGAGGCTGAGTTTGTCCAGTGGCAGGAAGTTCCGCAGGGATTTTTTATCAATGTTTTTTTTCAGTGCGCTCATCTGGATAAGATCTGATTTTGCCTAATTTGTTTTAAATCAACGGGCTACATACGTTTTTCGGGGCAAGGGGTGCAGATTACTGTCTCTCCCGCCTCTTAGCATAAACACTAGCCCAGGATCCCGGTGCTTGCTGTGATAGGACTCACATTCAGTTGAAAATGTACTTTTATTGAGCCCCTATCTACATATAGTGAGTTAGCGAGCGAAGTGCTTATTATCTTAAGCCCAGACGGTCAAACTGTGAAGTGGCTGGCACTAATTCCATGCAATGAATGAGTTTTTAGCTTAGGAGGGCAAAAAATCGATGGGATAGGTGACGGTGATGGTGGCAACGGGCTTTGCGGCGAAACGAAATAGCTTGATACGGGTGGCGAGCCGTTGTTCCAGGGCCGGATTTTTTAGCTCACTGGAGATGACCCGGCACTTGCTCACAACCCCATCCGGGCGGATGGTCAGCTCGACAATGACCTTGCCCTGCAGACTGGGGTCCCGGCGCAGGGCACGATTATAGAGACTGAAAATGGCGGCTTTATTGCGCTGGAATACGAGTTCTATTTCTTCTTCCCCCCGGGCGGCCTGCCCCGTTCGGGTTCGGCGCTCTGTTGTGCCGGCAGCGGCAATATTGCTTTGTACGCTGGTCGTGTTTCGACGGGCTAGCTGCCCTCCATCAGTAGCACGGCTGAGTCGCCGGGTATTAATACCACCACTGCCCTTGGACGCCCGGGCAGTGAGAACATCGCTGTTGCTGGCCTGTGGTGCGGCCTGTTCTGCTTTGTGACGCAGCGGTTGTTGCAGTTGCTGGACATTAAAGCTGTCCCGTAGCTCTGCCAGGTCGTCACGCATGGCGAGCAGCCCGGTACTCTCTGCTTTTTTGCGAGCGGTATTCTGTGGTTTTGGCTTAGGCTTTGGCGTGGGCCTTTTAGCCTTGGGCATTTTTTTCGTCTCCGCTTTCTTTGGTTTGGGTTTCGGCGGCGGGGGCGGGGGTAGTTTTTTCTTTTCCAGGATCAGCCGTGCCAGGCGTGGGGCGACATCTTTCAGTTCCTGTTGTACCGGTTCCGGCCTGGGCAGGAAAGGCATAATGAGCCCGATAATGAGAGAGAAAAACAGGCAAAGCAGGACGATTCGCCGGAAGCGCCGGTCGTGCTCGGTAATACTCCAGGGAAGAATCGGCTCCTGCCAGTAGATCGCCGGCTGGTTCATGAGCCACCCTTGGCCGTATTCTTGTGGACCACCGCCAGTGAGATATTGGCAAAGTCAGCACTTGCACAACTGAGCATGATTTTCTTCAGCAAGGCATAAGGGATTTGTCGATCGCCCATAATGGTCACACCGTGCTGAGATACAGGCTTGCGACCGGCCGTGAGATGTGACTGTTTCTCCTGTTTGATTCGTTGCAGTGCCTGTGTCAGTGGCCGGATGAGATTGTGGTTTTCCGTGAGTACGTCACTGACCCGGGCAATGGCTTTTCCCTGAATCATAATGTCATTTTTATTTACCATAATGACAATATTTTCCTTCGGCGTTTTTTCGGCAACGGATTCAGGCAGTTTGATGGCTTTAGGCGTGGGCAGAATTTCTGAGCTTGAGGCGTTCACTAGCAGGAAAAATACCAGAATTGTAAAGATATCCATCAGCGAGACCATATTCAACGAAGCCGTTCGATCGGAACGGCGACTATGATGTCGAGACATGCGTTTTGCGCGACGGGATTCTTTCATAGACAGCAAGCCACCCTAACGGGGGGCATCTCCAATGGAAATTGCAGGGAATAATTCCGCCAGGATAACCTTGCCGTCTTGTAAGGTCTTATAGGCACGAACAGCATCCATGGCATGGATTAGTGTTTCATAGGTCGTATCCTGCTGAGACAGGATGGTGATATTGGTTTTTTCCGGGAAACGGGCCTTGACCTGTTTTAGTGTCTCGGTGAGTTGCTGAAAGGGATAGGCTGCACGACTGACAGCGAGACGTTTAATCAGGCCACCCTTGGAATCGGCCAGCACCAGGGCATCCTTTTTGATAATGAGTTTTAATTCAAAGCTCGGACTATTCTTCTCAGCGCTATTGCCGTCTGGCTTGGGCAGATTCAGCTCGAGTATGGACATGTGTGTGAACACGGCCGTCATTAGTAGAAACGGCACCAGTACCACCATCAAATTCATGAAGGCTGTAATGTTAAGTTCGGTCGCGGTTTTATGGCGACGGCGCTGATGACGATTACGGCGCATCTTAGCTGGCCGACTTACGGCTCATCATCAGATTGACGAATTTGACAGTGGCCATTTCCAGGCTATCGATAATCTCGGTGGTCTTGGTCTGCAACACGGCGTAGATCAGCAATAACGGGATAGCGACAATCAAACCAAAGGCGGTCGTGTTCATAGCGACAGAGATACTGGTGGAGAGGATCTCCGCTTTCAAGGCGGGGTCAACCTGGGCCACAGCGGTAAAGGCCTTGATGAGACCGATAATGGTGCCGAGCAGACCGAGCAGGGTGGCGATATTGGCGAAAGTCGCCAGGTAGTGAGTGCGTTTCTCCAGACGAGGAATCACTTCCATCATGCTTTCCTCCATGGCGGCCTCGATTTCATCGCGGTTGCTGGCGGTTTTCATCCGACCTAGTCCCTGTGACAACATTCGACAAATCGCGGTGTCAGATTTCGACGTGACGTTGTAGGCCTGCTGGTAGTCACCTTTCTGGAGCAGGGGTAATATTTTTTTCAACAGGCGACTGTTGCTGCTCCTGGAGGCGGTAAGATAGATGTAACGCTCCAGCGAGATGGCGAGACCGATCGCCAGGACAAACAAAATCGGGTACATAAATGCCCCGCCTTCCTGAAAAAAACTTACCATACTCGTGTACATTTTTGCCTCCAGACTAATTTATTCCAGCATGTGGGACGTGACGTATTCGTGGTTATGCGCGATGTTTCCGTTCTGTGCTAATGCAGACAAATTATTATTATTTAATGCGTGATTTTTATTATATTCAGAGCGTTAATCCAGTTGTTTTTATCAAGTCTAGCCAGACAATCTCAAAACTGTTTACTGGTTCTCATTATTCTGGTTTGGTTGCTCACTTAATTGGTAATAATAACGTACTTGCCTGCGAAATTCGTCCCTTTCCACGGGTGCCAGCGCGTCCGAAATTAACGATTGCAGTGGTGGTGTACCGAGATCGGGTAAAGAAGATTTTTTCCAGGGCACGATATATAAGACTTTAGGCAGTTCCTGGTTGCCGATAATCTCCGTGCCCTGCATATCCAGATGGTCTTCGGCGGCCAGTAAGGACAAGCTGATGAATGACAGACCCATGAGCAATAAAAGACGCATTTAGATCACCCTTGTGTTTTTGATTTCATGGCATGAATACGACGTTCCAGATCAATCATCCATTTAACCACTAGTTTGTCTTTGACGTTCGTCAGTCGTTGATATTGCTGGTAGTGAACAAGCGCCTTATTCAGTTGTTGTAAGTAAATATCATAAAGTATCGCCAGATTCAGGTGAGCGTTGGCATAATCCGGATTTAGTTTGAGCGCCTGTAAATACGCGTCTTTGGCCTCGGTAAACTGTCCCTTGCGTCGATAGGCAATGCCGAGGTGCTGATAGGCCACCGCATTGGCAGGATTAAGTTGGGTGGCGCGTTTTAAAGCCGTGATCGCTTCATCATTTTTGTTATTTTGCAGGTCGATAATCCCGATATTGACCTGGGCACCGGCCAGTTGTGGATAGCGTTGAGCCAGATGCTGGAATAATGACAGGGCGATGGTACGTTGCCCGGATTTTAGCATGGCCAGGGCCTGGGCAAACTCCCTCGCGGCGGCGGGGGGAACGTCGGCCTGGCCAGACTGCAGCGTGGCATCTGTTGCTGGTGTCGTCATACAGCCACTCAGGCTGAATAACAGCAATAGCCAGACAAGGCTGTAGCGTTTACTGGATGGCTTCGGCATAGGGGTCACTTCGTTCACTCTTGGCATAGCGTGCTGGCTCAAGTTTGATTAGTTGCTGTTGGCTTTTTTGAACCCACTGATCGTATATGCCCTCGGTGGTATGTTTAAGATTGGCGGCGTGGATATCGATTGCCTTCTCTTCAAAGGGATAGGCCTGTTCTTCCAGTAGTAAAGTATATTGTTCGAGTTCCTCGGCGGACAGGCCTTTGGGGCGTTGTGAATTTGTTAAGGCCCTGGCAAAGTCATGATAGATCTCAGCGATCTGATATGTCGCCGCCGTTGCGACATCGCTAATCTGATACGCCGCTGCCCGTTCATAGGCTTTAATGGCCTTTTGCATGAGGACTTTTTTCTTTTTCAGACTTTTCTTTAGCGGAATGCGAAGCGTGGTCTTCTGATAGGCTGTGAGCCTCGGCTGGGCCAGGGTAAGTGTGGCCTCGGCCGCCAGTGTGCGGCTACGCGGAGTACGATGCGTGCCCGCTGCGCGATCGGCATTGATGATCTCGTTGAGCCAGTATCCCCAACGTTTGGCATCACGTTGTGACTTGTAATGTTCCGCCAGATACAGACGTGCCTCGATACTTTGTGGTAGTTGAGTTGGAAATTCCCTGACATAGCGTTGGTAGAGCCTGGCAGTCCTGGCCGACTGTTTACCTGCTTTATAGAGCGTCGCCGCCTGCCAGAGCATGGTCTGACGATACTGGGTATCTTTTGAACCGAGCGCCAACGATTCAATTTCAGCTGCGGCCTTCAGTCCCTGTCCAGATTGCGTATAGACCAGGGCGAGTTTTTCAGTGACACCGTCTTGCAGTTTGTTCTTGGGATACTGCCTGCGAAAACACTCCAGCACCTGGGCGGCTCGGCGCCAGTCCTTCATCTGTATCAGGACGGTTGCCGCATCATACTCGGCATTCACAACAAGACCAGAGCTCGGCACGGCCTGTTTGACGCGCAGATAATGGCCAACGGCGAGAGCCAGCATCCCCTTCTGGCGATCCTGGTCGGCTTGTTTGTAAATACTGGCTGCAAGTCGATCATTAATGGCGGAAATTTGTTTGTCGCTTTTAGGTAAATAAGTCAGGACGGTGGTATAGGCCTTTTCTGCCTGGGCATAATGTGTCAGTTCAAACTGTGAGTGTGCATATACCAACCACACCGTCTTCTCAAGGGCAGGGTCCTTGACATTCTCTTTCTGAATAAGGCGCAGCGCCACTTCCGAAGCACGCGTGTACTGTTTTGATTGAAATAATTCTTCCGCCGTTTTGGCCAGCACGGCAGGCACCTGTTTATGCTGGGGAAAGGTATTGGCAAATTTTAAGGCGCTGGCGATTTTCTTTTCCTGCCAGACCGTCTGTTGCTCAGGCGCGACTGCCTTTGCGGCCTGTATGTATGCCAGAATGGCGGCATAACCTGCGACAGCGCTTTTCTGATGTAGCGGATATTGATAAGCCGTTTTTTCATATTGTGTCACCGCCTCGACATAACGCCTGCCATCAAATAGACAATCCGCCAGTAAAAAATTCATACTGGCAGTATCGGCATCATTAGGAAATGAATTGATATACGTGGCGTACCATTGTGCCGCGATTTGGAAAGTGGCTGGCTTTCGATCCTTACGCGCAGCGGCGTGGTAATACGTGGCCAGATCACGCAGGTGTGATTTCAAGAGTGGTTTGACCTGCTGGCGAACCGTTTCTGGTTGTTGTTGCCAGAATTGACTCTGTACGCCATACAGTCTTACAAATTGTGCCTTGGCAGGTAGTACCAGACTGGGGAAGCCGCCTTTGATATAGGCGGCAATCGCGGCCTGATGAAACTGTGGCGCCAGGGGACTGTTTGGAAAACGGTCTACAAAGGCCAGGTAGGTCTTGGCTGCATCATGAATGCGATCCTTACTAAGATAGAGTTCGCCGAGTTGACGGTAGATGAGGGGCTCATAGACGCGAGCACCCTGGTTCTTAAAATAGCTGGCGAGACTCTCGCGGCCCTGTTGATAGCTGAAAGAGAGGCTGACCGCGTGTAAAGTGTCTTGCAGAATTTCTTTTTCGGGACGTGTCAGACCGGGAACAGGTCCGTCGGCCAGGAGCTGTCCCTGGGCATACTTACGATCAAGTAATTTAAAAAACGCATTCAGTGCTTCGGTATAGCGCTGATTTTTAAACTGGGTCCAGCCATATTTATAAAGCGACTTTTCATAATAGATCGAGTTTGGATAGTGATCGACGACGGTGCGGTAAGCCTCACCAGCCTTTTGGTAATCACGCAGGACAAAAAGTATCTCGCCACGTCGAAACTGGACTTCATCAATCAGTGAAAAATCAGGAAAGCGATGCGCGATACTGTTTAGCGCCATCATTGCATGGTTCGAGTCACCGTTGAGCTCATAGGCACGGGCGAGTTGATACAGCACCATGCCATTTTTTTTGCTGTCAGGGTAGGTCTTGAGATACGTTTGATAGAGACGAATGGCTGCTTCAATTTGCGTCGAAGCCCGTTCGAGGTGGCGGGAACTTATATTATCAAGTTCGCTGTTTTCAAGTTCCAGATCAGCGAGGCGGCGCATTGCCTCGCTGTACATTGGTTCAGTCGGGGTTAATTCGAGAAAGTCGCGATACTGTTCGATAACACGTGGCTCTTGAATTTTTGGTACCTGTGTTTTATCAAAGGCATAGTCCTTCGCCTTAAGCTCGGCGATAGTATTTTCCTTATCGCGGTTGCTCGCGCAGGCGACCAGACCGAGTATAAAGGTCAGATAGAGAAGGAGGTGCCGGTAGTTCATGGCGCGCCTCGCTGGTCTTTATGCAATTTGTCATAGAGGCGGGTGAGGCCATATTTAGCGCGAATGAGGTAATTTTCCAGATGACGCCGACGTTGACGCAGTTTGTCGACGGCGAGCTTTTGTAGAAAACGGGTTTGTTCTGCAGTGACGATGTTGATCTGCTGGTGCAGGTCAAGCAGCCTGCTGGCAAGGCCGTTCAGGCGGATTTCATAGTCGTGAAAGGTCGACGGCGCGAGTTGTTGCCAGCTATGTCGCAGAGCATTGCGGGTTGCCCGGGTTTTTTCGATGCTGCGATCAAGCCCTATCATTTTGTGCTTGAGTTGCCAGTCGCGGGCCACAAATTCAGTATTCAGTTTCCAGGACAGCAAACCTTTTAAGATGCGAAATTTTTCGGCCTGTTCCGAATAGTCACCATGCCCCTGAAGATGCTGAAGTATTATCTCGATACGATTCAGACGTTTTAATATGCCCCGTTCTTTACCTTGCGCCAGGGCCAGGCCATCCTGGGTTGATTCAATGTGCTGCAACTCGGCGGCAAGTTCGTCGCGGCGTTTGATGAACGCCGTTAATTGTGCGAGGCGTTTGTCATCGCGAATGATTTTGAGTTTTTGTTGATAGCTTGCCTCACGCTCTTTTAACATTAGTCGGTATGACGGAATTTGTCGCTGCCAGAATTGCAGGCGATGTTGTAAAAATAAAAGCTCACGATAACTTTGGTAGGTGTTCTGAAATTGTCGAGATGCCAGCAGGTTACTGAGATAGGGGCTGCTGATAGAGTCGGGTAACTCAGCCTGTTCACGTAATTGCAAAGATTCATCATTAAGCGACCGAGGTTTAAGTGCCGCGAGTAATTCACCGGTTTCAACCGCGTGCAGGACATTGGCCAGCCGGGTCATTTCAGTCTTATAGGTGTTGACCGCCTCGTTATAGTAGGCCAGTGCGGCCTGGGGCTTTTGCAGTAGCTCCAGAGTATGAGGTATGGCGAGCAGCGCCTCCTGTACGGTCGGGTTGATGGTGGGGCGTTTGCGCAATTCCATCCAGGGGACCAGCGCGTTGCTATAGTCTTTTTTCTGGTAATGGGCCCAGCCAACACCTAACAGCGCCTTATCGGATAATGGGCCTGAGAGACGCACCCGGCCAAAGGCGGAAATGGCCGCGTTAGCTTTTTGTGCCTGAATATCGGTGTAGCCCAGCGCCAGATTGGCACGGTCTCGCAGGGCACGTAGCTCCTGGTCATCCGATGGTACAGACAGCTGGCCGACCGTACCGAGCCATTTCTGCGCCTGTTCGATCTGTCCGAGCTTGCTCAGGGTGACGCCAAGATTGAATTCGGAGTAGGCACGCCAGACAGGTTCATCTGTAAAATGCTGTAGCGTATCGATGGCCTGTTGATATTCATGTTGTTGTAAAAAAATATTGGTCAGCAGATTCCATCTGGCGCCTTCATGATATGCAGGCAGAGCATTTTTTATTTTTTGTAAGGCGGCACGCGCATCGGCAAAGTGACCATCGAGGTAGCGCAGGCGGGCAAGATAAAACCAGGCTTTATCCTGAGTGTATTGTGGTGCATTTGATCTTAGCAGGCGTGAAAATATCTTTCCTGCTTCACGATACATGCCATAGGATAAATACAGGCTGCCGAGTAGTAATTCAGGTTCTGCGCCCTGATCCCGTATCGGCCGTTGTTTCTCCGCGACAGTCAGGCGGGTAATAGCGGAGAAATAATTTTCCTGATAAAAATGATATAGCGTTTCGCCGTAGCGCAGGTCATGTATGGCCTGTGGTGCAGGCTCGAATTCAGCGAAACTGCTGCTGGCAAGACTGCAGCAGAAAAGCAACGTAACTGTCCTTAAGAAAAACGGCATACTGGTTTAAGACTTGGCCTATTCCCATACCTTGACGCTAAAGTCAGGCTGTAGTTTTGAGGCATTATCGGTAATGCGTAGCTCTATGTATTTTGGTGCGCTGGTTTTATTGATAATGACTGTGGCACCTCGCCGATAGTCACGATTGTGTGGCCCCTTGCCGGTGAAGTAGGCAACCATTTGATGCCGACCGGTAGGAAGATTACCGATGTGTAAACGCTGTACACCGCCACGTTGCAATGCCTTGACTTCACGTTCGGTATAAAGATGGCTGGCAACGAGCTTGTCATTAATTTTGACCTCAACTGAATCGAGGGCGAAGAGCTTGCCCATGTCCATCGAAAGAAAAATTGTGAATTGGGTGTTGGCAGGAAAGAGCAAATCCTCTTCGAGGATAAACAGGTCACGATTAAGTTCCAGAACCTCATTTTTCAGGTCCTGTATCCGGTTGTCCAGTCCCTGTTGCGGTGCAGGTATCTCAGCGCTATAGGCATTGGGGCTAGTGATAAAAATCCAGAATAAAAAAATAAAACAAAGGCTAGTTTTCATGTCTGCATCCAGATGCGGTTATTCAGAAATGGCGGATGTTCCGTGAAGCCACTTTATTATTGTTATTTATATAAACGTCGTGTGGCCGGGACGTTCTCTATCATACTCTATTGCAGCAACGAACATCATGACTGGGGTAATATTTGCATGATAAGTGTTAGTTCAGTCACAAAATCAACGTTTTGATGAATTCAGCGCTTATTGGCCTGGTGGGGTTAGTCCCTGGCTGTAGTGTATGATGCCTTTGTTATCGATCATGACGGCATCAATATCCTTCATTTTATCGACCAGCTGAATTCCTTTTTTAACGCCGAGCACGAACAGCGTGGTCGACAGGGCGTCTGTTGTCGTTGCATTGGGGCCAATGATGGTGACGCTCCACAGGCCTTTAGCGGATTTTCCGGTTCGGGGATTAAGAATGTGGCTATAACGCTCACCGTCCTTAACAAAATAGCGCTCGTAATCCCCGGAGGTCGAAATCGCAATGTCACTTAATGGTAAGGCCAGTACAGTCCCCTCGGCCTTGCGGGGGTTGCGAATGCCAATGATCCAGGGACGACCATGGCGGTCACCCAGCAGACGACTATCCCCCCCGGCGCTGACGCGGGCGTGCTTGATCCCGCATTGCTGGAGTATCTTAATGCTGTTATCAACGGCATAGCCTTTGGCGATACCACCCAGGTCGAGGCGCATGCCGGGTTTATTAAACTTAATGGTCTGTCTGGCATCATCGAGAGCGATTTGCCGATAATCGATGATGACATGTTTTAACTGGTCGTCAGTTGGCTTTATCTTTTTGCGATAATCATAGAGATAACCGGCACTGGCAAAACTAATATCAAATGCACCATGTGACAAACGGGAAAAGATAAAAGACCTTTTTATCAGGGCAAATAGTTCGGCGGGTGTCTTGACGGGGTGTTGTCCGGCTTCCCGGTTGATTTTGGCCAGCGGTGTGTCTTCATGAAAAGGACTCATGAGGCTATCGATGCGATGCATCTCGGTCATGACCTTCTGGATACACAACTGTGCGTGTTGTTGATTGTTATCCCATACCTCGGCCGTGATCGAGGTACCCATAATGGCGCGTTCCTGTTCAAACCAGTCGGCATTAGCGATGCCCGGCAGTGTGGCGAACAGACAGGCAAAGACAACAGTGCGTGTTAGATGTGAAAAGGGCATGTATTTACTTTGATATGAAATAAAAAGGGCAACAGAATGTTACATCATTTGCGGCGCCTGATTCTAAATTTTACACACCATTATCCAGGGTGCCGCTATAAAGTGGCTGGAAGGCGGTGAGGTTATCCAGACTGCTGCTGCCGCCCAGACCGTGGCCAGGAAAGTAATTGGCGGAGGCAAACAGACCTTGTTCGCTATGTAACGCCATATAGTTCAGGACGACGGTTTCTACCAATAGATTGACGTTATTGGCGCAGGGCGAAGAGGTCGTAACGACATTGCCATCAGCACTGAAGTAACCAATTTGCTGACGTGTGGCGCTGGTCAGTAGTGGCCGACGTCTTGGATCATAAACCAGGAAGAAGGAGGCGGCGGTACCTGAGTTATCACCGGTCCAGACACCCTTGCCCCGTCCATCGGTCGAATTATCGGCGGCACCGTTACTGAACACAGAACCATCGCTGAAGACGTAGATCATCAGAGGCTTACCGATACGACGGGCATAATCCAGGCAGGCCCCGATACAGCGGCCGGCGCGAAAATCGCGTAATTCACCGGTGGAACGGTTACCAGTGTGATAGTCATAGCCCCCCATGGTGATCGTGCCGGCACCGGCATAGCCGTTGATAGCCAGCTTCATGACCGCCGCCGTTTTGCGAAATTCTGAATCGCTGTCGTATTCAGCACGGGTAAATATTTCCGTGCCGGCATCGGCATCCCCCGGCTTGGCCACAATGACACCGTCTTCAGGGTCCAGGGCGGTGGGGTCAGCATAATTTTCAACCAGCGCGGCACTCTTCACATACTCGCATTCCACGCGATTTTTTACAGTCGTATCATCTGTCAGGCCGGTGGAGACACGGCCCAACTTAGCCTTGCTGATGCGGTAGATTGATTCCATGACATTTACGGTATCGGCAGACTTGGGAAACATCGTACTCAGGTCGCCGGTATCGACCAGACCGGTGGCATCGGAGCGACGATCGACTTTGGTGGGACGGGCCGCCGGGTCAATCATGAAGGCTGGTGCCATGGAGTTACCGCCGGAATCGGTGTTGCGCGAGCCAATCAGCTTGAGTAACTCGCCATAGGCACCGGCCTTGTAGATGCCATACATCGGATTATGGGGATTATTGGCGGTATCGTTATCCGAACGTGCGGCGATGACGGCGCCATTGGTCTGACCAAGCGCGGCCGAGGCGCGTTCTTTTATGCCTCGCAGGAAACCGCTGTCTTTATGAAAGGCAAGACCACAGGTGGTATCGGCATAATCCAGTGTGTCGGCAGGATCAATCATACCCGGTAGCATGTCTCCCTGAATACCGACGCGACTGTAGCCTGCGGTGCTGAGTTTATCGAGCTGTCCACCTGCCTGACCGACCAGGACATTGCCCGCGATACTGGCACCACCGGCGAGGTCAAAACAGATAAAGGGGACTTTATTGCCGCCGGAAAAGTTAATACCACAATTTGTCACCGCAGTGCTTACATCGGCAGCCAGGGCATAGGCATTACGTGGTGCCGCCAGCAGGCTGAACAACGTTGGTGCCATGACCAGACCGGCACCAGACATCAGGCCCTGACGGATAAAGTCACGACGTGTCACTGGACGCGCATGGTCCGGGTATAACAGGGGCGCATCGGGATGCAGCGGTTTACGTCGTTTTGCCATGTTTCATTACCTCAGAGATCAATTCAATTCATGCTTACTGAATCAGCATCGCGGCGTTGCCATAGGCTGCCGTACAGGCCGCCTTGGCCAGATTCTGTGTCCGATTGCTACCGCAGTTAGTGGCACACTGCGCCAGGGTGTTGATCAGGCTGCGTAGTTCGGTGCGCATATCACTTAGCAGGGGCTGCGTCGCTAGATCCGTGCTGCCCACCAGTTTGCCAAGAATCGGGTTTACAATATTGTCCTGCCGGGTGGTGTCACCACTAAAGGCCGTGTAGGCATCGTTAAAGTTGACGCTGGGAAAATAGCTGGCCGCAGAAATACTACCTTTATTATCGACCAGGGCAGCACAATAGGCACCGGCAAGCTGGGCAATGCCAATTTGATTGGCAGACAGGAAGGTATTGATATCTTCACTTGGTGGCAGTTGCTGCCTAACCTTGGCATAGGTAGTGGCAACATCGGTCTGCGTCGTTGAAACGCCGGTCAGTGAAGCCAGGCTGGCATTAATCTCGTCAAAGGTACGCAGGCCAATATCGGAAACGTTTGTCAGGTCAACAGGGGTCGGTGCCGTTGGGGTGGCCTCAGTATACGTTTTGCTGTGACTGCCAAGGACTTCAAAGCTGAGGAAGAACTCATCATTTTTAGGCCCCTGGTCGACCGGTATGACGGTGCCAATCGGTGACAATAGCTGTCCCGTATCCGAGTTATACCCATTCGCGACGCTTAGACTGGTGTTGAGGTTGAGATAGGCCTGACCGACAGCGACTTCCTTACCGTTAACACCAATACGCATGCCCTTGATGGTGATGTCATTGGGAGTGGCGTTGGCATTTAAGATGATAAAGGTTGGTTTGTTAAACAAATAACTGTAAGAGTCGAACTGGCTGACTTCAAAGTAGATATAGCTGTCTGCAATGCCCGTCAGTTCACTGATACTAAAAAGCAAATAATATTTTTCGCCAACGCCTGCTTTAAAGTTCTGCGTAATCTGCTCCTGTGTTAAGGCGCGGTTATGGATGGCGACCATTTTGAGCTGTCCTTTCCAGGGCCGGGTGTTACCTGCCTCGTTGCCCAACAGAAAGACATAGCTATCATTCCAGCTATTTAAAGTACCGCCGCTGACAGGGTCGGCATCGTCGGTAAAGACACCATTCACATAGATGCGGCGGCCACGTACCGGGTCATAGGTTAAAACCACGTGTTGCAGACTGGCCTGCAGGTCTTTGTCTGTGGCCAGCGTTATGAGCGCCGTATCGCCGTTACCGTCGGTGCTACTGGTGCGGTTACGAAACTCTGCCTGGTACTTGTTTTGTGACAGAGAAAAATTCCGCGTGGTGGTGTTGGCGGAGTAACTGATTATGTTGGCATTATCCTGGACGACATTATTTGCGATCATCCAGGTTTCAATCGTGTATTCACCTGAGGCCTGTATGAAGTCGTATAATTTTTTACTGGTCGCGGTGGTGCCCAGAGCGCGGGCCTTGCTATCTTTAAATTCGATACCATAACCACCGACCCAGCCGGTATCGCCGCCCAGCGTCAGGTTGAGTGCGGGGTCAACGCCGCTGGTGTCGTAGGCGATACTGCCAGTGCCGGTTTTGAATTCATACAAGGCAACTAAATTGGCCTCGTGCCGCGTGCCGCCGCTGGCAATGATACCATCGGTCAGTTTCATGACCTTACTGGCAACGAGTGAGGTGTCAAACGTTGTAGCCGGGATTCCGTTTGCCATGGTATTTATTGCTGCAAGCATTTCAGCCGCGTCGCTGGTACATGAATCACTCCAGCAATTATGAAATTCGGAGTTGAGGCGAACATAAAGTCTGGATTTGGTTGTATTGTTGAGGTCAATCTTGGTTTTGACTTCTTCGTAGGCTTTATTTATATCATCCTGAGCAAAGAACGGTGCTTGCGGCGTTAACGAGGTGTCGGTATGACACTTGGCGCAGTGTGCTTTTAATAACGAATGCACCCCGGAAAACAGAGAGGGGCTTGCCGGGAAATTTTTGGTTGTGCCTGGGTCTTTAATAGGCGGTGCCTTGAGCTGGATCTTCTTGCTACTAACGGTCGATGTATTGCCAATCCAGCCCTGAATCCATTTGGTAATATTGTCGGCACAGACCTGGTTAACCGCTTCCCAGCAATTATGTCCCCCGCCTACTTTTGTCACCGCCAGGGAATCGGACGGCGAAGTTAAGTTTACAATTTTGATGGCTTCACTGTAGGCGAGATTGACATCATCACTTCGAGCAAAATGAGGTGATTGTCCTGTTGCATTGTGGCACTGGCCACAGCGGTTGGTTTGTTTGGCCTTATCCCAGAAATTAAGCTTGAAACGCTGCACATCCTCAGTGGCAGGTGCGATATCGGTGGTGCTACTGGAACCGGAGCTGAGCGAAGTGTTCTTTTCTGTGCCGGCCCCGCCACCACAGGCGGACAGGACGATGCTGCTGGCGAGTATCACCGCACCGAAAAAAGAACGGCTATATCTGCATTTCCCGTGTTGTCTTTGCCTTGCCTTAATCATGCCTGAAATCTCCGCCACCAATCCTGTTTATATGCCTTTGCAATAGACCGCAGCGTCCGCGAAGACCTGCTTCATTTTATAACCGTCAGACTTGAAGGTATTGACCATTGCACTTACCTGATTTCTGTCTGCCAGGTCGACAGGTGGGCGGAGACAAACCGCTTTGAATACTTTTTTGACCTGACATTGAGCAAAGGCTTCTGAATTTTCCAGTTCTTCGCCCATGGATTTGGCACCGTTACCCTTACCTGCACCCGTGCCCCAGCCAAGCAAATAATTCGGGCCGGCGCGCCAGTAATTTACCCAGCTGTCATCAGTGGTAATGTGGCCAGCTTTAAAGTTGTTGGAATTGATTAGATACTTTGCCTGTACAGTGCCGGGTGTATAGCTGAGGCTGCCGGTATCGGGGTCGCCACCATCAGGGTAAGCCCATTGGTAATTGGCATAAGCACCAGTAAGGCCATCCATACCAGCGTGACAGCCAATGCAGTTATTAAGAAAAATACGGCTGTCACCACCGGGGCTGCGAGAGACATCCTGGCGAATGCGATCGGCGACACGAGTAATATCTTTTAATTGTTCAAGGTCGTTACACAGGTGATTGATCATGGTGAAACGAAACATCGCGCGGTTGGTGCCATCGATAAAATAGGCGCGTGCGGCAGCGCGGGTGGTAACAATACCGGCTGTGGCGCTATCGACCAGGCCATAGGCCGCTGTCTGGGTTGTTTCTTTCAAGATGTTTTTATCCGCCAGGTCATAACCACCGTCTTCCAGATTGATATAGTGCTGATTACTATTGACCGCCGCGATGGGCGAAACGGTCCCATTGGCGGTGTAGAGAATATTCGCCGATAACAGCGTATTAAAAGGCTTGTCGTCGCGTATCATCCCTATCACGGTAGCGGTATAGTCATTCAATGGCGCATATTTGTCCTGTTCTTCGTTAGTCCAGGGTGTAATAAAATTTTTCAAGGTGACGTTGTAGAAGTTTTTATTTTCCATCGCATATTTGGCGGCACTGTCGGCCGTGTTGCCATCGTAATTGAGCTTGCTACTATCACAGTCAGCGTTTACGGGGTTATTGCTACCGGCGATCATTGCTTCCATACAATTGAGAGTAGCATTATCAGGCAGCGTGCCGGTTAGCCGATCGTACATGCGTTTCGCTTCTTCACGAGGACCTGCCCAGGCCGCATTCGGAGACGACAGTATGATGGCGAGGGTGAATGCCGCCGTCAGTACTTTTGGTTGTCGCTTTAAAAAGGTCATCTGACTGGATCCTGTACGATATTTAATAATGTTAAAGGTTGCTTACCTGCGAACTGCTAATTTAACGGGATGTGCTCTAGACTGAAAAAAATCCCGCAATTATTATTTTTTTTTACAACGCACACTAGGTATAAGTGAAGAGCATTTTACGGTAATTCGCCACCATCAGTGTGAAGCGGTTCTCGTAATTATATTTTTATTCTGTGTTTGTGTGGATGTTCACAGTTTCAAAGTAAAAAGCACTGGCTTCTGGTATGAATTTGTTTTATCTGTAAAGTATCCCGACAAAAACGGACTTATGCCTCATTTGCGGCGTGATATCGTTCGCGCTTTCGTTATTTAACGACACTTACTCATAGCCCCTGTATTTCCTGCCACGCTACAATCTAAGGAGATAATAATTATTCCTGAGGGATAGGCGTCATACGTCAATAATTTAAATGCGAATCGTGTCAAAAATAGTTTTGCTTATTAAGGCAAGCCTGCTTGTCGTGGCGCTTTCTGCATGTGGTGGCGGTGGGAATAACTCGGGTAATACGGCAGAACCGGTGCCACTTGATGATAATGGGATTGCCTATGTCAAACGAGTGGTACCCCGCGACTCGAATGGTAACCTGGTCCAGGCGGATGCCCGTCGTGCGTATACTTTTAATGCCGGTGGTGATTTGTATTATCGAGCGCATTCATCACCCAGCGCTACTGAAAAAAATCTGACAGGGGCCATCACCGGTGGCAAGGGAGATGTTCGTGATGTGGAAGTTTCATACGACGGCACAAAATTAATTTTTGCCCTGCGCCTGCCTGAGCTGCCGAATACGGCGGCGGAGAATCAGCCGACCTGGAATATCTGGGAGTACAATCTGACGACGAGTCAGTTACATCGGGTCATTACCAGTGATACAACCGCAGAGGAGGGACAGGATGTCTCTCCGCATTACTTGCCTGAGACGACAACACAGTCAGATGGTACTACCGCTAATCGTATTATTTTTGCCTCAACCCGGCAGCGTAGTGCCAAGGCTATCCTGCTGGATGAAGGTAAGGCACAATTTGCCGCGCTGGAAGAAAATCGACGGGAACATGCTCTTGCCCTTCATATCATGGATGCGGACGGCGGGAGGATTAAGCAGGTAACATTTAATCAAAGTCACGATATGGATCCAACGGTACTCGCCAATGGCGAGGTGGTGTTTAGTCGTTGGGATAACATGGGCAGTAACAGTGCCATCGATTTATACAAAATGCGCCCCGATGGTACCGAGCTATCGCTATTATATGGTGGACATAGCCACGCCACTGGCACGAATAACAGTATCATTCAATTTCTCAGTCCACGGCAGATGGCCGATGGCAAGCTCTTGTCACTGGCGCGCAGTTTTACCGGGACTTTCTCCGGGGGCGATATCATTGCCATCGATACCGATACCTATGTGGATAATACGGCGGGTGTCGCCGCCTATAGTAATCTCACCGGTCCGGCACAGACCTCATTGAGTGGCGGTCAGATCCGTACCGATAGCACGCCGACCCTGGCAGGCAGACTATCCTCTTTTTATCCGTTGGACGATGGTTCTAATCGCGCCCTGGTGACCTGGTCGCCCTGTCGCCTGTTGGAAAATAATGTGGTGGTTGCCTGTACGGCGACACGCCTGGCCGCGGCGACGGTGACCGAGGCCGAGCCTTTTTATGGGGTCTATGTCCAGGACCTGGATGGAGGTAACCGTCAGCCGGTAGTACTACCGGAAAGCGGTCAATACATAAGTGAGGTCGTGGCGGTGAATAAACGTACGACACCCCCGGTATTGTTTGACAAAACGACCACCGAACCAAATAAATTTGACTCGACCCTGGTAGCTGACAACCTCGGGATTATGGATATCAGGAGTGTCTATGATTTTGATGGTCGCTTTTCGAACCTGGGCACGTCCGCGAGTGGTATTAATGGAGTCGCCGATTTTGCCGACCCTTCCAAGGCGACAGCAGACCAGCGTCCAGCTCGCTTTCTCAGAATCGTCAAGGCTGTCTCCATGCCAGACCGTAATACCAAGACATTTCGTGGTACGGCGTTTGGACGTAGCTCCGGTCAGCTAATGCGTGAGATCATTGGCTATGTTCCCATTGAGCCGGATGGCTCAGTAAAATTCAAGGCTCCGGCCAACGTTGCCTTTACGATTGAAGTCCTGGACAAAAATGCTCGCCGTATCGGTGGCCGGCATCAAAACTGGCTACAGCTCAGGCCCGGCGAGATCGTTACCTGTAATGGTTGCCATACACATAGTGGGAACAATAAATCGCATGGACGTCCGGATGTCAGCAATTCCATTAATAGTGGATTTACCGGTGTCACCGGTGACAGTTTTCCAAAGACGGATACGGCGCTGTGGGCCGAAAGTGGCGAGACCATGGCGGAGACGCATGCACGTCACAGCTGTATAACGGATAATTGTGCTTCCATGACGCCGAGTGTCGATGTTGTCTATGACGATGTCTGGACCGATGCGACGGCGGCGGGACGAGCCAAGGATAGCAGCTTTGCCGACAAATATAGCGATATTGTCACGAGCTTTACGACAGCAGGAGCAACCTTTACGCCCCCCGTGAGTAGCGCCTGTCAGACGACCTGGACGGCAAAGTGCCGTACGGTGATTAACTACGTGACCCAGATTCAACCAATCTGGAATCTGACAAGAGGCAATGGTACTGATGGTGATGGTCTGCCTGATACATGCATTAGCTGTCATACGACCAATGGCAATACGCAAATCCCGGCGGGCAATACTCAACTGGATTTAACAGATAGTGTCTCTGATCAGAATGCCGATCATCTTACTTCCTATCGAGAATTATTTTTTACGGATAAGAAACAGGTCTTAAATGGTGGCGTGTTACAGGATGAACTGGTGGATAGTGGTAACGTTGATGCGTTAGGTAACCCGATTTACGTCAATGTCAGTATTGGTCCAGTGATGAGTACTGCCGGGGCAAATTCCAATTCCACGTTCTTTAATCTGTTTGCCTCGGGGGGGAGTCACGCAGGGCGTTTATCCGCGGCTGAATTACGTTTGATATCCGAATGGCTCGATATCGGTGCACAATATTACAATAATCCTTTTGACGCGCCGTAAATCAGGGGATTACATCAGGCTGGACGCCTGCCGGGAGGGTGATTTTATGTCGTCAAACGGTATGATACATAAACTGACATTCAGTGTAGTCAGATAATAACGATAAGGTTTGGCGGTGACTTTCTATGCCGGTTAAGGGCGCGGTACATATTTTATTTACATGCATCTTCATATTGGGCGCCTTGCAGATGTCAACTGCAAGGGCGGCAGAGGCGTGGCAATCCCTGGAGGTCGCTGACCCCTATATCGAAATGCATACTGGGCCGGGGATTGGTTATCCCGTGTTTTTCGTTATTGAACGTGGCAAGACCCTGCAGGTCATCAAGCGTCGTACTGACTGGTTTAAGGTGCGCGCCGGTAAAGATAAAATCGGCTGGATCTCTCGTGCAGAAATGCGACAAACGCTGACGGCCTCTGGTGAAAGAACCAAACTGAAAACGCTGGCCGCCGATGATTATAGCGGAAGAACCTGGGAGGCCGGCGTACTGGGAGGAGGCTTTCAGCACTCAACGGTAATGACCGTCTATACAGGTTATTATTTTACGGACAATTTTTCTGCTGAATTATCGCTTTCACAGATATTGAGCGGCTTTTCCAGTAGCACCTTTGCTAATATAAATCTTGCACTGGAGCCTTTCCCGGAATGGGCTATTTCACCCTATTTTACATTGGGGACGGGGGTTATTTCGACGCGTTCGCGCTCATCACTGGTGAAGTCGAGGGATAGCACGGATCGTTCCTCTAATGTTGGTATTGGTGTCCGCATGTATTTTACGAAACAATTTCTTATCCGGCTTGAGGTAAAGGATTATGTCCTTTTTACCAGTAACAATAATAACGAAGAAGTGACCGAATGGAAGCTCGGTTTTGGAGTGTTCTTTTGAAACGATTAATCACATTTGTGCTTGGGCTGTGGCTAATGTCACCACTCGTTACTTACGCAGCTGATATCCTGAAGTCACAGTCGCCGCCGGTTATTCAGCCGGAGGTCAAACGCAGTGAGTTTGACGAAGCCAGGATTGATACTGAGAATTTTGAATTAGGTTTTTATACTGGTCTCATGAGTGTCGAGGATTTCGGCACCAATCCCGTTTATGGTCTGCGGCTTGCCTATCATATTAACGAGAATGTTTTTCTCGAGGCTGCCTACGGCACGACAACGACCGGCAAGACCAGTTTTGAACGCCTGAATAATGTCAACCTGCTGACCGCGGCGCAGCGAAAATTGACCTATTACAACCTCTCCTTTGGTTACAACCTGTTTACCGGCGAAGTGTTCTTCGGTCGCAGCACAGCCTTTAATACGGCGTTATATATCATTGCCGGTGGCGGTAGTACAGAATTTGCCGGTGATAATCGCTTTACCATGAACTTTGGCGTGGGTTATCGGTTTATTGCCGCAGACTGGTTAGCCGTGCATGTGGATATGCGAGATCATATCTTCGATATTGATTTACTCGGCCAGCCCAAGACAACTCACAACCTTGAACTGCATATTGGAACGACTATTTTTTTCTAGACAGAGGTGTTTTATGAAACAGGTTTGGATTCAGCCACGATTGCTTCTTTTAATGTTATTACTTGTATGCGGGATGAATGCCTATGCCGGGCAAACACTCTCGGGAAAGGCAACAGATTTCACATTAAAGAGCCGTAGCGGTAAAAATATCAAGCTGAGTGAACTACGTGGCCAGGTGGTGATGATCAATTTCTGGGCCTCCTGGTGTGGCCCCTGTCGCCAGGAAATGCCTTTGCTGGAAGGCTTGTATAAAAAATACCAGGCACTTGGCTTTACACTCCTGGGTGTCAATGTCGAGCAGGAGTTGAGTAAGGCCAACGCCTATTTGCGTGACATCAGTGTTAGTTTTCCCATCCTGTATGATACAAAAAATACCGTTAGCAAGGCCTATAACATTTCAGCCATGCCAAGCACAGTATTGGTAGACCGCGACGGTAATTTACGTTTTTTGCATCAGGGCTATAAGCCGGGTTATGAGAAAGAATATGAAAGTCAGATAAAGAAACTGATTCGTGAATAGCATGATGCGTTACCTTTGTCTGTTAGTAATCGCGCTGTGTTTGAACGCCTGCTCCTCACTGGAGCCATGGGTTAAACCCTATGAACGGGCGCACCTGGCGGACCCTATTATGAGCTTTAGTCCTGACCCGGTTTCCTCCGCCTATACCAGCCATGTCTATGATGCGCGTGAGGGTGCGCGTGGTGCCGGAGGTGAATCTGGTGGTGGCTGTGGTTGTAGTTAAACGTACCGGCTATAGCCTTGTGGGACTGCTACTCTGCGGAGTGGCACAGGCTACTGTCTTGCCTGAAGAACGGGCCGATGTCCTCTACCATTCCTATCAGGGAGGTGGCGTGACGATTCAGGGTCCTTCGATTTTGGTGCGAAAACAGTCCAGTGCCAATACCTCGGTTGTCGCCAATTATTATGTCGACATGGTCACGAGTGCCTCCATTGATGTGGTGACCACAGCGAGTAAATACGAAGAACAGCGCAAGGAAAAATCACTCGGCATCGACTACTTGCATGGTAAAAATAAAATGAGCCTGTCGTATAAAGTCAGTAAAGAAAATGATTATTATGCCAGGTCGGCCAATGTCGATATTAGCCAGGATATGTTTGGTGACCTGACAACGGTAACCCTCGGGTTTTCTCGAGGCTGGGATGTCGTCGGCAAGCGCAATGATTCCAGCTTTGCAAAAGATACCAATCGGAGAAACTATCGAATTGGTCTCAGTCAGATTATTAGTAAAAATACCATCATGGGGGCTTCCTTTGAGACGATTACTGATGAGGGCTTTCTCAACAATCCCTATCGCACAGTGCGATATGTCGATACGGGTGTATCGCGGGGCTATAGCTATCAGCCCGAAGTCTATCCAAATACCCACACCAGTAATGCCCTGTCATTCAGGGCAAAATACTATCTCCCTTATCGAGCGGCCTTACGTGCAGAAGTGCGTTTCTATCAGGATGACTGGGGTGTCGTTGGTCAGAACCTGGAGATTGGATATACGCATCCTCTGAATGACCGTTGGATTCTTGACGGGCACATCCGTACTTATCGCCAGAGTAAGGCTGATTTTTACAGTGATTTATTTCCCGGACAGGATGCACAAAATTTTCTTGCCCGGGATAAGGAGTTGAGTACCTTCTCAAACCTGACGCTGGGATTCGGGGTGAGTTATACCCTGCTTCAGGGGGGCTGGCACTTTATCGACAGGGGAAGCATCAATTTGGCCTATGACCTGATCCAGTTCGATTTTCAGGACTTTCGGGATTTACGTAACGGTGGTACAGTCGGAAATGAGCCGCTGTATCATTATAATGCAAATGTCATACAGTTTTTCGTTTCGATTTGGTACTAATCAAAGGGTTTTCCCTATTTCCGGACTTGCCGATATCATATTTTGAATTAATAATAATAGTGAGTGAATCATAAATCCTAGGAGGGGGTTAGCCATGACATCGAAGGCGCAGTCACGGGAGTCGGAAATGGATAATGTCGTAAAACAATCGCGCTCGAATGCACTTGGGATTGTCCACAAGCCCAGTATGCGCACGTCTTCTTCGTCCTCGCTGGACCGCTGGCTGGTAAACAAAATGTTGATGGCCGTTGGTGCCCCGCCGATCAGTGTGGTCCTCTGGGATGGGACAGAGTTGACAAACACTCAAGCCCCCGTATCGGTACTGACGATTAATGATCGGCAGGCCTTAATCGCGTTACTAATGGACCCCGAGTACAATTTTGGTGATCTATATAGTGTGGGTCGGGTAGACGTCCAGGGTAATTTCACCGAATTTCTTGAAACGGTTTATCTGGCGATACAGAAATGTGCCAGCAAAAGTAGCTGGCATAGATTAATGGCCTGGCGACACCACCCACGCACCAATAGTTTGCGTGGTTCCCGCGGCAATGTGACGCACCACTATGACCTTAGCAACGATTTTTATAAGCGTTGGCTCGATAGCGAGGCGATGCAGTATACCTGCGCCTATTTCCCCCGGCGGGATATGACGCTTGAGCAGGCTCAGATAGCCAAACTTCATCATGTCTGTCGAAAACTGCAACTAAAACCGGGAGACACGGTGGTTGAAGCCGGCTGCGGTTGGGGCGGTCTGGCGCGTTTTATGGCGAAACACTATGGTGTCAAAGTCAGGGCCTTCAATATTTCGCACGAGCAGGTGGTGTTTGCCCGTAGCAAGGCCTTGGAGCAGGGACTTGCAGACCAGGTGGAATATGTTGAAGACGACTATCGAAATATTCAGGGGCAATATGATGTATTCGTCTCCGTCGGTATGCTGGAGCACGTGGGTGCGCCACACTTTAGAAGCCTGGGCGATGTGATTGCCCGTACACTGAAAGACGATGGTCGTGGACTGATACACTCTATCGGGCGTAATTCCCCCGGTTTAATGAATTCCTGGATCGAAAAACGTATTTTTCCGGGCGCCTATCCGCCATCGCTACGTGAAATGATGGATATTTTTGAACCCCATGATCTGTCAGTTCTGGATGTTGAAAACTTGCGTCTGCATTATTCGAAGACACTGGAACACTGGTTACAACGCTTTGAAGATTGCTCAGCCGAGATCCGCGTTCAATTTGACGAGGCCTTTGTCCGGGCCTGGCGCTTGTATCTCGCCGGTTCAATTGCTGCCTTCAACACGGGTGAATTGCAACTCTTTCAGGTGGTTTTCAATCGAGCGCTGTCAAATGACATCCCCTGGTCACGTTCACATCTCTATCAATAACGCGAGGTCGGTATGCCACGTCATGATGTATTGATCGTTGGAGGCGGGCCCTCTGGCTCAAGCCTGGCCCGGATCCTGGTGCAACAGGGAATGGATGTCGCCATTGTCGACAAACAGACATTTCCACGCGACAAAGTCTGTGCTGGCTGGATTACCCCAGCCGTTTTGACCTCACTGCAGATCGATGTAGAGGACTATTTGCAACAGAATATTTTGCAACCCATCCATGGCTTTCGTATCGGGCGTATGTCAGCCAACGCCAATGATATTGACTACCCTGACGGCCCGGTGAGTTATGCGATTCGGCGTTGTGAGTTTGATACTTATTTATTGAAGCGGAGCGGGGCCACCCTGTATACCAATACCAAGGTGGAGTCGCTGCGCTTTGAAAATAATATCTGGACATTGAACGATACCTATACGGCACCACTTCTGGTAGGCGCTGGCGGGCACTTCTGTCCCATCGCTCGTCACATGGGTGCGAAGCTGGGTAAGGTCGAAGTCGCTGTTACTGCAAAGGAAATCGAATTTGCCATGACTGCCAGCCAACAACAGGCCTGCAAGGTGGTGGCGGCAAGACCGGAACTCTATTTCTGCGATGACCTGCAGGGCTATGGTTGGGTTGTGCGCAAACAAAATTATTTAAACATCGGGCTGGGACGTGAAGACAACACCCGCTTGAGTGAACATATCAGTAATTTCTGTAATTTCCTCAAGCAACAGGGGCGGATCCCTGATGATATTCCCGACAAGTTTCATGGTCACGCCTATCTGTGTTATACGCAGGCAAGAAGGCCCATGCTGGACGATGGCGTCATGTTGATTGGAGACGCGGCGGGTCTGGCCTATGGTGAAAGCGGTGAAGGGATACGCCCGGCGATAGAATCTGCCATTATCGCCGCACAGGTCATTCTGGCAAATAGCTCGCCGTATACAAAGCAAGCCCTGTCAGCCTATGTGGAGCAAATGGAGGCACGTTTTGGTAAACGTGCGAAGACAGAAGTCGTGGCGACGAATCCACTCATTCACGCACTAAAAATTTCCCTGGGCAATAGTTTGCTTAATACGCGCTGGTTTGACAAACATGTGGTCCTGAATCGATGGTTTTTACATCGTCAGCAGGCGCCGCTTGTGATGCAGGCCAGCGCACGTTAGTTAAGCCGCCTGTTGTTGTTTAAAGGAGAGCCCTCGATTTCGATATAGCAGGGCATGTTGTTTCTGATTATTTTTAAGTAGAAATTTAAACAGTAGTCTACAGGCCTGTGGCGTCAGATTTGCTTCGTTCGACATTGACTGTTCCAGTAATTTAACCCCTCTCTCGTCACCTCGGCGTAAAAGAATACGACCATAGGCAAATAGACCTCTGGCGTGTTGCGCATCTTTTTTTAATAACGCCTGATAGAACGGTATGGCGGAAGCGGGACCACGCAGCTTTTCGGTTAGTCGGGCCTGTTTCCAGAGTTCATCGGCTGACAGTAGCCGGTCAATCGATTGCTTTTCCAGCCGCGCCAGGGCTGACTGTTTCTGACGGATCTTTTGCTGCACCTTCTTCCATTCAGCAAGGTTACGGCTGATCCAGAACTTATCCATAAATTCGATTATTTTCTTCTCGCCCTCGCCGAGGAGTTCGTGAGCGGCATTCTGAATCAGGATTGAGGGCGAACGGAGTTTGTCATAACCAATATTTTCTAGACGTTTCTTTAATGGCAGTGAATGATTTTTGCCATCAAATTTCTTTTTAAATACCTCATGCAGGAGGCTGTTAACCTTATTACCAGCCAGGGCACGCCGAATCGCTGCGCTCATTCTAGAATGCGGCAGTGCTTTTCGGAGTGATTCTTTTTGCAGTCGAGTGATGACATTGGGCCAGTAGTGTTTTTGTAAAAATTGCTGGCAAGCCATCGTCGTCAGGATTGTATCGAGCAAGTCGGCGTCACTATAAATTTCCAGACGATAGCGGTCAGCTTCAATTTCCTCCCAGTGAGAAATGAAGACTGATAACGTGGTAAACAACGGTTGAAACATCCGGAAAAATAGCCGTAGTGGCAGCGTCGTCCATGAGTGATGGCGATCAAAATGTTGTTGATAGCACTTAAACAGTTGGCGACTTTTATTTAAATAATGCAGCCAGCGGCTATAAGGTGCGGCATGCTGTCCGATTTTACCCGTGAGTAAACAGCTAAAGTGAGTTGTCGACAGACATTGCAATACCGGTAAACCAAGACATAAGGTTGCCGTCGACCACACGGGTAGACCGAAGCGAGGGGTATAAGTAACGCTTACTTCAAAACGCTCTGTCATCACAATGCGAGAAAAGGGTTTGATCTGAAAGTGTTCATAAGTCCTTTGCAATATGGCCTGCAGGGCAGGAAATGATTCCGGTTTAATCATGAGTCCCTGCGGCAAGGGCAACTTCATACGCAATAGCTTCCAGCTCAGGATCCCGGCGTACAGGCTGATTAACCCCCAGCTACCGGCACCTATGATGTGGTCCAGCTGCACGGTAGGGATCAGGCTCGATGCCTGGCGGTAAAAATTTAAAAGGCTTACGAACAACAGCAGAGGAATGCCCAGCAGCAGGCCATAAGCGGCACCGGCCATGATGGAGAGAATGCCGAGGTAGAGGCGCGGAAACCTCTCGGTAATGGGTGCCAGTCCGCGCATCAGGGCGGCGCTGGAAAAGGGGTTGGCCGAACGGTAGGGCATGGAAAAAACTCCTGTAGCGACGATGTCCTTGTTGCTAACCATAGCCAATGGGGCGGTTTTGACCGCGACAATCTTCACAGTTCGTTACTTTGGGGTTCGAAAATATCACTTCGGTGCCCGGCAATGAGACACCGTTATCGAATGTTGAACGATATATGGCCGGGGCCGAGGACTAAACCGTCGGTTTACGATGATCGATATTACAGGTGTGGAGTGGGTAGCTGCCGCGTTGTCGATCCTCGAAAAACAGCTTGAGTGTCATCTGAATTGTGCCAAAGGCCAGTTGGTCCCAGGGAATGTTTGATTCATCAAACAGGGCCACCTCCAGACTTTCAATTCCTGGGAAAAAATTAAGGTCATTAAGCTGGGCGCGAAATACCATATAAACCTGATTAATGTGGGGCAGGCTAATCACCGTATAGAGATTGTGAATACTCAGATTGGTATTGGCCTCTTCGCGGGACTCGCGCTCAGCCGCCTGTTCCAGGGTCTCATCATTTTCCATAAAACCGGCAGGCAAGGTCCAGAGGCCATAGCGGGGTTCGATGGCCCGTTTGCAGAGCAGGACCTTGTCTTCCCACACCGGCAGGCAGCCGGCGACGATCTTGGGATTGTGGTAGTGGATGGTCTCGCAGTGATCACAGATGTGACGTAGACGATTGTCTCCCTCTGGAGTGCGCTGGCTGACAGGCTTGCCACATTGACTGCAAAACTTCATGCCGTCTACTTCTTGCCTCCTGCCTGCTGAAAGCCAGGTGGCAGCTGGCCGAGGTCCCCCTCTGCAAAGAGAAACCCCCGCATATGCTGTTCAATGAGTTCAATATTCTTTGGGTCGGCAGTGCTCAGCTGGTTCTCATTTATAATAGTGGTTAGACGTTGTAACCACTGGTTCCAGCCTTCACTGGAGACGTTTTCAAAGATACGCTGACCTAATTCCCCTGGATAGGGTGGGGTTTCCAGGCCTTCGGCCTCGGCTTTTAAGACTTGGCAAAAAACTGTTCGAGCCATTTTTGGTATACTCCTGCAATCATCGCGCGCCATTTTGCGGCGAGTGTGTTAAAATCTTACTAGTTTACTTGGTTATTATCCCGCTTTTATCGAGAGCGGACAAGCATAGCGACGCAGGAGAAAAAAGGCCATGAGTGAAGCAGCATTCTCAACACAAATTGTCGATTCAGATATCAAAATGAGCCCCAGCGCTGCCGCGCAAATGAAAGGGCTGATGTATAACGCCGAAGAAGGCATCGAGGGTATTCGTGTTTTCGTTAGCGGTGGTGGTTGTGGCGGCATGACCTATGGCATGACGTATACCGATACCGTTCAACCCTATGACAAGGTCATGCAGGGTGATGGTTTTAAGGTCATGGTCGATGCTGTGGCGCTGGGTTACCTCAAGGGTGCCGATATTGATTTTGTCGACAACGGTGTCAACGCCTCCTTTGTATTTAATAATGTTTTCAGTAGTGTTGGTGGTTCCGGTGCCTGTGGCGGCTGTGGCGGCGGTGGTTGCGCGTAATTTCCATTCACGCAGAAGAACCTTTTCATATGATCTCCCGGGGTGCTGTCAGTTCAGTATTGTCAGCACCCCGACTTTTAGTCATTGCGCCGCACGGTAGTTATCGTACGTCTGCCTTTATGCAGGCAGCACGTGCGATGGGCGTCGATGTGCTACTGGCCTCTGAGGGTAAACATTCGGTCATTAGTGATTATGCCGAAGGACTGCATATCAACTTTCGTCGACCGGAAGAAGCCCTCCAGCATATTTTGCTCGCCGCGAGCCAACGACCTTTTGCCGCCATTCTCGGTACTGACGATAGTACGACGCTACTGGCGGCAGCGGCATCACAACGACTGGGGCTGGCCCATAATGATCCCCGGTCAGTTGAACTCACGCAGCGTAAGGACTTGGCGCGCGTCTGTTTAGCGTCAGGTCGTGTCCCTGTACCAGAACACCGGCGACTGGATCTACAAAGCGAGATTAAGCCACAAATCGCCGATTTTAATTTTCCGGCGGTGGTCAAACCTGTGGCCCTGTCCGGCAGCCGCGGGGTGATACGCGTCGACAATATCGAGGCGCTGGTAACAGCCTGTCGGCGAATCGATTTGATCCTGCAGGGCGAGCAGCAGTTAAGTGCCGATAGCCGACGCTTTGTCCTGCTCGAGGAGTACATACCGGGCAGCGAAGTGGCGGTTGAAGGCCTGCTGGTGAACGGTGCGCTACAGCTACTGACGATCTTTGACAAGCCGGAGCCATTGGAAGGTCCCTTCTTTGAAGAGACTTACTATATTTCGCCATCGCGGCTGGCCTTAGCCGTTCAGGATGAGTTGCGGCTGACGATCCAGACGGCCTGCCAGGCCTACGGTTTGATGGAAGGACCGGTACATGCCGAGTGTCGTATCAATGAGAAAGGTATCTGGATACTTGAAGTCGCAGCCCGCACCATTGGCGGAATGTGTGGCCGTCTGTTATCTCTCGGCATTGGTCAGAGCCTGGAATCCCTGGTGATTCAACATGGGCTGGGCTTGCCTGTGGAGATTAAAACACAACAACCCGCCGTCGGAGTATTGATGATTCCGATTCCACGGTCAGGTGTCTTCAAACGCGTGGAAGGAATTTTAAAAGCGCAACGGATCAAAGGGATTGATGAGGTGAATATTCAGATGCCATCAGGCCATCCCATCCAGACACTACCCGAGGGTAGTAGTTACCTGGGTTTTATATTTGCCCAGGCGGAGACACCGACCGAGGTTGAAGCGGCGTTGCGTGAAGCGCATGCCTGCTTGAATATCGTTATCGACCCCTTATTACCCGTTAGTATACAAGCGCAATAACCTAAAAGAGTTGTCACCATGAATAAAACGATCCCAACAACGACCAGTGAGTATCAACTGCAGCCAACGCGGCTGCAGGAGCAACTGGACGATGGCACAACACGCTGTCATTTATGCCTCTGGCGCTGCAAATTAAAACATGGTCAGCGAGGTTTCTGTCAGGCACATGTCAATCGACACGGTACCTTGTACAACCTGTCCTACGGGATCCTCTCAGCCATTGACGTTGGCAGGATTGAAGACAAGCCTGTCAGACACTATCGTCCCGGTACCCAGGTTATGTCGGTTGGTAGCTATGGCTGTAACTTTCGTTGCCGCGGTTGCCATAATCTGGAAATCTCCTGGGGCGTCGATGCCCTGGACGAACTGGCGCGTGGCGAGTCAAAGGCTGCCTATGTCACTCCGCAGGCATTAATTGATGTGGCCCTGCGTCAGGGTGTCGAGGGAATTGCCTTCACCTATTCTGAACCGGCAGTATGGCTGGAATATGTCATCGATGTCTCAAAGCTTGCCAGGGAAAATAATCTCTATACGGTATATGTCTCCAACAGTTTTGTGACCGATGAAGGGCTGGCGGAAATGGCACCGTGGGTGGATGTGCTGTGTTCCGATATTAAGAGTCTGGACGATGCCTTTTATAAAGACATCTGCCCGGTCAGTAATGTTGAGCAGGTGCTGGCGTCCATTGCCGAGGCACAACGCCTGGGAATGCACGTCGAAACGCGCACGAATATTATTCCAGGCAAAAATGATGACCCGCAAATGTTACGTGCCATGGCAGACTGGATTCGGCAGAATCTTGGTGCAGATAGCCCCTGGCATATTACGCGTTTTTTTCCTGCCTATCAGTTAAGTGATATCCCGATGACGCCGAGCGAGTCACTCTGGCAGGCGCATGACATGGCGATGCAGGCTGGCCTCAAGCATGTCTATGTCTATGATGACAAGGGTTGTGACTGTGCGACGGAAAATCGACCCGTTGCCGATTTTCTCAATGGTAAAGTTGACGATATTCATCAGGTAAAGAAATGCGCCGCTTCGTGTTGTGGTGATGAGGGAATATTGCTGAAAAAATATGAAGCTGAGAGTCGATAAAGGAGCCTGCTTGTTGTTTTCCGTGCCGATGGTCTACTATTACCTAAAGAAACGGAGGCCACAACAATGCAGGACAAACCCCAAATTAAAGATGACCCTATGTACCAGCTTTTAAAAAACGGCAAAATTAAGGAATTTAATAAACGCACGGCGGCGGGGGAGACGAGTGACCTGAGGAATAGTGATCTCCGTGGTCTGGACCTGCGTGAGCTTAATGTCGAAGGTTTAAATCTGAGTGGCTCGTATTTTCATCAGGCAGATTTGCGTGGTCTGGATCTGCGCAAGACCAATCTTGAGGGGGCGAGCATCAACGGTGCACGTATTGCCGGTAGCTTCCTGCCGGTACAGTTGAGTGCTGAGGAAATCAACCTGTCACTACAACATGGCACACGCATGCGCTATAAAGTCTAGTGCGATACTGATAACCAACGTCTCCTGCCTGCATGGATAAAATTCTCGCCTAATGGCATTCAATCTTTCCAGATTCTTCAGAACGCAGTCTTGGATGTCGCCACGGCGGCGGCTGGAATGGTATCCGCCTTTCTGGCTCATGCGGGTCAAGGTGGTGGAGTTGAGTGAGGATGGACGGCGTATTTATTTACGATTACCCCTGACCATGCTGGCCCGCAATATGGGGAACAATATGTTTGGGGGTTATCAGGCATCGATAGCTGACCCGATTGCGGCGATAGCCTGCAACCGGATTTTTCCCGGCTATTCGGTTTTTACCCGGGCCATGTCGATCGACTTTCTTTATCCTGGTAGTAGCGACCTTGAGCTGCGATTTGATATGCCACCGGAGGCGGAAGAAGCGATTGCCCGCGATTTGCGCGACAAAGATCGTAGTACTCACACTTTTACCTACGGTCTTTATCGACAGGATGGCGTCATGTGTACACAAATTGAAAACACGGTGGCGATTCGCCCGCTAGGCTATAAGGCGGCGATTAAAAAGCGTCATATTCCGTAAGACTTCCAGAAAGCGTATGATGGTATCCTGATTTTCCGGGAGGCTCTGAGTGGGCAATCAAATTCATAAACTCGCCTGCGTTTCCGCGGCAGCCGAACTGGGTTCAGGCAACGTCATTGGCCCTTTTGCCGTGGTCGAGGCAGGGGTGACCCTTGGCGATCATAACCAGGTCGCTGCCCATGCGGTGCTCAAAACCAATACCCGACTGGGTGACAATAATCAGGTGTTTGAACAGGCGGTGCTGGGTGGTCTGCCACAGGACCTGGGTTTCGATAATGCCCCGACCTTTGTGCACATTGGTTCACATAATGTCTTCCGTGAAGCGGTGACCATTCATCGCGCCACCAAAGCCGGGCAGGCGACGATGATTGGCGACCACTGTTATATGATGGCCTACACCCACTTTGCCCATGACTGTGTTGTGGGTAACCACGTCATTCTCGCCAATGTGGCCAATGTCGGCGGTCATGTACATGTGGGGGATCGGGCCTTTCTTGCGGGTGGTGTGGTGGTGCATCAGTTTTGTCATATCGGCCGTAATGCCATGATCGGTGGTAATGCCAAGATTACTCAGGATGTCCTGCCCTACATGCTGGTGGATGGTAATCCGGCGAGGGTTCGTGGCCTGAATCTGGTCGGGTTGAAACGCGCCGGTTTTGGCCGTGAGGACCTGCGGGAACTAAAAATGGCCTATCGGCAGCTATTTCATCCGGCTGGCTCGCTCGAATCACAAATCGAGGCCCTGGCGACCCGGGCGAATCCTCATGTACAGCATTTATTGCACAGTATTCAAAGCTCGACGCGCGGATTTCACCGGCATTGAAGCGTCACATTACCGTCAAAGGCATACACAATATTTGTTTAAGGTCATTTTCATGGTGACGGATGCTTTATTGCCATGTATCGACGAGGTAGAATAGGCCCCTCATATGCCAAAACCGGCAAATTCTAATTTAGTATCAAAACGTTAAGGTCCCGCCATGACACAGTCAAATAACGCAGAGCTCAAAAAGAGTTCCAGCTTTTCCAGAGAAGAACTCCTTGAGTGCGGTCATGGCCGCCTGTTTGGGCCCGGTAATGCACAACTGCCATTGCCCCCGATGCTGATGTTTGACCGCATCGTACATATCAGTGAAGAAGGTGGAAAATATGGCAAGGGGCAGGTGATCGCCGAGCTGGATATCACCCCCGACCTGTGGTTTTTTGCCTGTCACTTTGAAGGTGACCCGGTTATGCCCGGTTGCCTGGGACTGGATGCCTTATGGCAGTTGATTGGTTTTTACCTTGGCTGGATGGGTGGCCCGGGACGTGGTCGTGCCCTGGCCGCTGGGGAAGTAAAATTTGTCGGTCAGGTGGTACCAACCAATAAAAAGCTCACTTATACCATCGATCTGAAACGCGTCATTATGCGTAAATTATTTATGGGCATTGCCGATGCCAAGGTCACGGTCGACGGTAGTGATATCTATTTTGCTGATGACCTGCGGGTAGGTCTGTTTACTTCTACTGACGAATTTTCTAAATAAAAGGGTGTTCACGTGCGTCGAGTTGTTGTAACAGGTTTGGGGATTGTTTCCAGTATTGGAAATAACCGTGATGAAGTCGTCGCCTCCTTAAGAGAGGCACGTTCGGGTATTGAATTTTCAGAAGAGTATGCGGAACTGGGTTTCCGCTCGCGTGTACATGGTCCGATTCGTCTCGACGTGAACGAGATGATCGACCGCAAGCTCAAACGCTTCATGGGCGATGGCGCGGCATTTAATTATCTTGCCATGCAACAGGCCATTGCCGATGCTGGTCTGGAGGACAGTGATGTCTCCAATGTGCGTAGTGGTCTGGTGGTCGGCTCGGGTGGACCATCGACGGCCAATATTGTGCAGGCGGCTGATATTCTTCGAGCCAAGGGTGTGAAGCGTGTTGGTCCCTATATGGTCACGCGTACCATGTCGAGCACTACCTCAGCCTGCCTTGCAACACCGTTCAAGATCAAGGGTGTCAATTATTCGATTACCTCAGCCTGTTCCACCAGTGCTCACTGTGTTGGGCATGGTGCCGAGCTGATCCAGATGGGTAAACAGGACATTGTCTTCGCCGGTGGTGGTGAAGAGGTGCACTGGACCTTATCGGTCTTGTTCGATGCAATGGGGGCCATGTCTTCCAAGTACAACGAAGCGCCGACCACCGCGTCGCGTGCCTTTGATGTGAATCGTGATGGTTTTGTTATCTCCGGTGGCGGTGGTCTGCTGGTCCTCGAAGAACTGGAACACGCCAAGGCCCGCGGTGCCAGGATTTATGCCGAACTGGTTGGCTATGGTGCCACCTCGGATGGCTTTGATATGGTGCAGCCCTCCGGTGAAGGTGCCGTGCGCTGTATGCAGCAGGCACTGGCAACCACTGACGGTGCGAAGATTGATTATATTAATGCCCATGGCACCAGTACGCCCGTCGGTGACATTCGTGAACTGGAAGCCATGAAGGCCGTCTTCGGTGACGAGCTGCCGTATATCTCTTCTACCAAGTCACTCACCGGCCATGCCCTGGGTGCTGCCGGCGTTAACGAGGCCATCTATTCACTACTGATGATGCAGGAAGGTTTCCTCGGTGAGTCGGTCAATATTTTTGACCTGGACCCGGGCGCAGAAGGTTACCCCATTGTGCGCGAGCGCATGGATAACGTTGAGTTGAACTGCGTCATGTCCAATAGTTTTGGTTTTGGTGGTACCAACTCGACGCTGGTTTTCAAACGCTATCGTTAATTTTAGTCTGGCGTCAGGGATGACGTGGCAATAAATATTTTTCTGCCTCGCCAAACGTGCCTCACCATGGAGGGACCGTCGTGAATTCTCTACGCCGCAAGCCTTGTTTGCCGCAGGTGTTCCTGGTCGTCGTTACCAGTCTCTGGCTATATTCTGTCGCGGCAAAAACAGCGCTGCCCCTGCACCTGCTTAAACTCCCTGCCGGTTTTTCCATCTCACTGTTTGCCTCGAATGTAGTCGATGCCCGTTCATTAACACTAAGTCCGGCAGGCACCGTGTTTGTCGCCAGCCGCTCGGCAGGGCACATCTATGCCTTGCAGGACAACAATCATGACGGCGTTGCCGAACGGCGCTATGTCATTGACAGCCATCTGGACATGCCAAATGGCATTGCCTTTCATCATGGTGATCTTTATGTTGCCGAACGGTCGAGAATCATTCGCTATGCCAATATTGAGGCGCACTTACAGCAGCCACCCAGGCCGCAGGTGATCTATGACAAATTACCCACGGAGGGCCATCATGGTTGGCGCTATCTGGCCATTGGGCCGGACGAAAAGCTTTATGTTTCTGTCGGCGCGCCCTGTAATGTCTGCGATGAGGCAGGCTATGGCGAAATTCAACGCCTTCGTCTTGATGGCAGGAATATGGAGACATACGCACGAGGGATTCGCAATAGCGTGGGCTTCACCTGGCAGCCGCTAACCCAGCAACTTTGGTTTACCGATAACGGGCGGGATAATCTCGGTGACGATCAACCGGCGGATGAGTTAAATGTCGTAACACAGGCGGGGCAGCATTTTGGTTTTCCCTATTGTCACGCGGGTGACCTGCTCGATCCGGACTACGGTCGCGGTAAAACCTGTCGTGATTACGTAGCACCAGTGCAAAAACTCGGTGCACATGTTGCCTCTCTGGGATTGCGTTTTTATACAGGCAAACAGTTTCCAAAACAGTATCGGCAGAATATTATTATCGCCGAGCATGGCTCATGGAATCGCTCGCGTAAAACAGGTTATCGACTGGCGCTGGTCACAATCGCGCAGCAAAAGGCCACCGCCTATACGACCTTTGTCAGTGGCTGGTTGCAGGGTCAACAGGCCTGGGGTCGCCCCGTAGATGTACAGGTCGATCATGCCGGTGCCTTGCTGGTATCCGACGACCTGGCGGGTGTTATTTATCGTATTGTTTACAGGCAGCCCTGAAATGAGACTACAGAAAATTCGTGACTGGAAAAACCGACTTGGCCCATGGCAGCGTCGCCTGCTCTTTGTACTGCTTCTGGCGGTTGTCTATTTTGCGGCACAACTTTATACACAGCGTCACCTGGTTACCGGGACTGTACCTGTCTTTAGCGCCGTCACACTCAATGGACAGATTATTGATCAGAATAGCTGGCAGGATAAGCCGGTACTACTTCATTTTTGGGCTACCTGGTGTCCTATCTGCAAACTCGAACAGGGGACAATCAATTCACTGGCAAAGGAATATCGTGTCATCACGGTCGCCATGAATTCCGGTGGCCCGGCTTCTGTGGCGCAATATCTACACAAGAACGACCTGACGTTTCCGGTGATTGTCGACCCGGATGGCGATCTGGCGAGATTGTTTGGTGTCAGTGGGGTGCCCACGGGCTTTGTCATCGATACGGCAGGACAGGTACGCTTTAAAGAAATTGGCCTGACCAGTGGCTGGGGCTGGCGTGTGCGGCTATGGCTGGCGGGCCTGTAAAATTACGGCTTTTTCGTTAGTAAATCCAGTAAGGGGTGTAGTTTCTTTAAGATGCTTTCACGATAAGGTTCAATACGATCGGTTTCACCTCGATTTAGCTGTTCGAGAATGGCATCAATGGAAATCGCCTCGGTACCCTCCAGATCAAAATCGGGTGTGCGGGATGAGAGCTGATTGATTTTCCCACCACCGGCATCGATGCTTTGTTGCATGACTTTTTCAGTCTCTTCGACCAGCGCCTCAATTTCAGTAGCCTGATCGACCTGTGGTTCGAGCAGACCAATACTCACGGAAAGGGAGAATGCCTTGCCACCAATCTGCAGGGCCTCGCCCATAATATGCTGACGGATACGCTCAGCAATCTCATATACTTCTTTGAGCGGTGTTGCCTGAAACATCATGGCAAACTTGGATAAGCCAACACGTGCCGCCATGTCTTCATTGCGGACATAGTTTTTCAGGGTCTGGCCAATGGCCTTAATGATCTGATCGGCAATCTCTTTGCCGTTTTTGATAAAGATTTTATTAAAGTGATCAATGTCGAGTCGTAGAATGACACATTGGCCAGAATGACGTTTTATATAAGCCAGTTTTTCACTCGCGGACTTGCAAAAGTAACGTTGCCCGCCGAGTTCAGTCAGTTCATCAATCGCAGATTGTTTTTCCAGTTTTTCTGTGACCAGCGTCAACTGACGTGAGGCCTCTTCATAGCGGACGTGAGCCTGGGCACGTGCCTTTAGCTGTACCGACTCGAAGGGCTTGCTGATAAAATCTGTGGCACCCTTTTCCAGGGCCTCGGCCTTGGCATCATCATCGTCCTCTTTGCCAGTGATAATAATGACAGGCATATTCTGTAAGCGATAATCTTCCGCTTGTCGAATGCGTTGCAGCAGGCCATAGCCATCCAGGTAAGGCATGCTGAGATCGGTAAAGACCACCTGGATGGTGTCATCATTCATTAAAAACGTCCACGCATCTTCACCGTGTTCGGCTTCGATAACATCATAGTCCTGGCTAAGAATCTTGGTAATGGCGCGTCGCATGACACGTGAATCGTCGACCGCGAGGATGCGGGGTTTGTTAGGGGTGTCGGTCACAAACTATTTCCACCTGTTATTTGTGGTTGTATTTTTTTATTCCTCCAGTATAGCCACTTTACTTCTGATTTTCTTCCCATTGTGTGTTGTAAAAATATTGAATAATGCAAAACTATGGCTTAATAGAGTGTGCTATGTTTATTCGTCGATGTGACTGAGGAGTTTTATGATGTCGAGACAGCTTATGATTGCCCTGATGTTACTGATTAGCGCAACACACAATGTCTTTGCACAGGGTGATACCGCCAACCATCGTCGTCTCGCCGCACATCCTGCGACCCCGGCGATAATGCTGGCCAAACTGGCCAGAGATCCTGACTGGAAGGTGCGTGAAATACTGGCGCATAATCGAAGGTTGAGTCATACCGTTTTAGACCAGCTGGCGGATGATACCCGGGAGGAGGTTCGTATCGCCGTTGCCACGAATCTGACGACGGGGGAAAAAACCTTTGAAAAATTAGCGCGAGATAAGGTGACGGCTGTACGCAGTGTGGTCGCGCGATTTGAGTATGTACCGCAAAGTGCGCTGCGGATCCTGGCGCAGGATCGTGATGTGAATATTCGCCTCGCGGTGACGCGTAACCTCAATACGGATCCCGAGACCTTACGTGTCCTGCAGCACAACCCTGATCCTGACGTGGTGGTGGCGGCTGAGCAGGCGTTACAACAGCGACAGGATGCCCACTGAGACAAAAAAGCAGGTATTCGCGGACTAAAGCTTTCCGCCGAGCTGTCGCTATAAATTGGAATATCGCAATCAACCACGAGGTTATTATGACCACACCCGCGACACCTCTGGAAAAGGGAAAACGTGTCACCACACCTCAGGAACTGGTCTCTGGTGTCATTCGCCTCGTTTCGCTCCCCGAAGTCTGCATCCGGGTCAACGAAATGCTTGAAGACCCGAATATTACCGCGGCCGATTTAGGTAAGGTTATCTCCCAGGACACAGGTCTGACGGCGCGGCTGCTGAAAATAGTGAATAGTTCTTTCTACGGTTTCCCTTCGCGTATCGAGACCGTCACCCGCGCCGTCACCGTGATTGGTCTGCGCGAATTGCGCGGCCTGGTGCTGGCGGCATCAGCGGTCGAGGCCTTCTCGAAAATCCCCAATGATGTGCTGAACATGGTTAATTTTTGGCGTCATAGTGTCTATTGTGGCGTGGTCGCGCAACAGCTGGCAGAACGCAGTCGGGTGTTACACAGTGAACGCCTGTTTGTTGCTGGTTTGCTACACGATATTGGCAAGCTCATCATGAGCCACAAAATGCCGGACACCGTGAAGCAGATTATTACGCTCAAAGAGAACGACGCACGGCCTGATCATGAAATCGAGACCGAGATACTGGGTTTTAGCCATGCCGATGTCGGTGGTGAACTGATGCGTTTCTGGCAAATGCCGGAGTCGCTCTATAATACTGTCCGTTACCACCATAATCCGGAGCAGGCCGAATCGGCGCAACTGGAGGCCTGTCTGGTACATATCGCCAATGCCATGACCCTGCTGGCAGAGTCCAACCCGGAAGAAGGTGACATCAATAGCGCGGTGGATGCGTATGCCTGGAAAATCAGTGGTCTGGATGAGTCCGTTATGGAGTCTGTCTTTGAAGATGCCGCCGGTATGTTCTCCGATGCCCTGGAGGCCATTATTCCCCGCTCCTATCACCCGTATTAATACCCCGATTTTGCTATCCTTGACCTGTCGTTAAAGGGCAGGGGAATCGCATGGAACCAATACACCGTTTACAACACATTATGCAACGTCTGCGCGACCCCGAGACCGGCTGTCCCTGGGACCGCGAACAGACCTTTCAAAGTATTGTGCCGCATACGCTGGAAGAGGCCTATGAAGTTGCCGATGCCATTGAACAGGGTGATATGGGCGAGGTCAGGGATGAGCTAGGGGACCTGCTGTTTCAGGTCGTGTTTTACGCGCAGCTGGGGCAGGAGCAGGGCCTGTTTGATTTTGATGCCATTACCACCGCCATTGCCGATAAACTGGAACGTCGTCACCCCCATGTGTTTGCCGAGATGACGTTGGCCGATGCCGGTATCACCGATGTTGAGGCGCAGACCCGCCACTGGGAACTGCTCAAGGCCGAAGAACGGGCCAGTAAGGCCTCAGCCACCACCGCCACGGCTCCCAGCGTTCTGGATGGCATCACCCGCCGCCTGCCCGCATTGAATGTCGCCCACAAATTGCAAAAGCGCGCCGCCCAGGTAGGGTTTGACTGGCCGGATGAGCAGGGCGTGCTGGCGAAGCTGGACGAGGAAATCGCCGAGGTTAAACAGGAGTGGGGCCGGGACCAGGCCGCCCTGCAGGAGGAGATCGGTGACCTGTTGTTTACCTGCGTCAATCTGGCGCGCCATGCGGGGGTCGACAGCGAGACCGCGCTACGCCAGGCCAACCAGAAGTTTGAACAGCGTTTTAGAGACGTGGAATCCAGCCTCGCCGGGACGGAGACGCCCCTTGGTAAGGCGGATATTGCCGCAATGGAGTCAGCCTGGTGCAACGCCAAGCAAAAGTTATAGTCCCTCCGCTAAAATGCACCTTTATAGTTCATTAAAATGAAAACTCATGCCGTAGCGCACTAATATTGTGCTTTTATTTCGAAAAATCATCTGGTCGATTTAATAACCCCTTGTAATTAAACATATTGTCTATTTTGGTGTGATTATTGCACTTAAATGTCACTTTATTTGCGAAGTTTGCACGATTTCAATGCAAATCAAACTCGGCGTTTGGTCACTAGCGCACAAATGTTATGCAAAACGAGGGGAGTTATGAAACAAATTATTGCCATTATCAAACCATTCAAGCTGGATGATGTCCGCGAGGCGCTATCCGACATCGGCGTACAGGGGATCACGGTAACCGAGGTGAAGGGCTTTGGACGCCAGAAAGGTCACACCGAACTTTATCGCGGTGCTGAGTACGTGGTCGATTTTCTACCCAAGGTCAAGATTGAAACCGTCGTCAAAGATGATCTGGTGGACAAGGTGGTGGAAGAGATTACCAATGCGGCCCGCACCGGCAAGATTGGTGACGGCAAAATTTTTGTCGTCTCGGTGGAACAGGCCATTCGTATCCGTACCGGTGAAGCCGGTGATGAGGCTCTTTAAGATTGACGTATTGTTGAGGAATGAGTAATGCAAAAGTTACACTCAAAAATAATCGCCGCATTGACGGTATTACTGCTACCCGGTATCGCCCTGGCCGGAGAAATGAATACCGGTGATACCGCCTGGATTCTAACCGCCACTGCCCTGGTGCTGTTTATGACCATCCCCGGCCTGTCGTTATTTTATGGCGGCCTGGTGCGTTCCAAGAATGTTCTCTCTATATTAATGCAGTGTTTTGCCATTACCTGCATGGCCTCCATTGTCTGGGTGATATTTGGCTATAGCGTCGCCTTGAATGGTGGCGCACATCCTGGCAATTTCCTCGGTACCTTTGACAAGGCCTTTTTGGCGGGCGTCAACGGCCACTCGCTGACGGGCACAATCCCCGAGACCCTGTGGATCATGTTTCAGATGACCTTCGCCATTATTACCCCGGCCCTGATCGTGGGTGGTTTTGCCGAGCGCATGAAGTTCTCCGCCATGATGTTGTTTTCCACCGCCTGGTTGATCCTGGTCTACCTGCCAACCTGTTACTGGGTCTGGGGTGGTGGCTGGCTGGCGCAACGCGGCTTCATCGATTTTGCCGGTGGTAGCGTGGTGCATATCAATGCCGGTGTCGCCGCACTGGTCGCCGCGCTGTACCTGGGCAAGCGTAAAGGGTTTCCCAGAGTCGCTATGCCGCCGCACAACATGACCATGACGGTCACCGGTGCTGGTATGTTGTGGGTCGGCTGGTTTGGTTTTAATGCCGGTTCGGCAGTCGCCGCCGGACAGTCGGCCGCCATGGCCATGCTGGTCACCCATATCAGCGCCGCCGCCGGTGCACTGACCTGGATGACCATTGAATGGATGAAATTTAAAAAGCCCAGCGTACTGGGGATTGTCACCGGTATGGTCGCGGGCCTCGGTACCATTACCCCGGCATCCGGCAGTGTTGGTCCCATGGGGGCATTGATCATTGGTGTCAGCGCCGGTGTGGTGTGTTTCTACTCAACTCAGTTTATTAAGCGCGTGGCGCATATTGATGATTCGTTAGATGTGTTTCCAGTACACGGCGTCGGCGGAATTCTCGGTACCTTCGTTGTCGGTATTCTTGCCTATACGCTGGGTGGTAACGGTGTAGTTGCCACAGGTCAAACAGTATCCGATGCCATTACGCATCAACTCGGTGTACAGGCCATGGGCATCGCCGCCACCTTTATCTGGTCCGGTGTTTTGTCGTGGGTCATTTTAAAAGTAGTGGATATGATGGTTGGCGTGCGGGTGACAGAAGACCAGGAAAGAGAAGGTCTGGATATTAACCAACACGAGGAAGTTGGTTACAACCTGTAATAAAAGCATAGAAGTTGTGATGAAAAAGGCGGGCATGTAAATGACCGCCTTTTTTATTTCAGTGACTAGTGGGTAAATAGAGTTTCTATTAGTGGATGATAATATGGCGCAATAGACAACCGGATACTCAATGGTTTTAGGGCTAATGAAATCCTGGCACCTCTTTTCACTACTTTTAAGATATTGCTTGTGCCATTGCCAGAAATAATTTTCATCACATTGATTAGCGCTTGGCGGGTGACGAAGTGCCATGTGCTGTGAGCACATTGTATCTGTTTATCTAGTGTGGTTTGGTAGTGTGCATGCCAACACAATCGCACGAAACGTTCTAGCTGCAATGCGTGAATCGTTCGTACAAAGAAACGTAATGCGATTATTGTATTGATGCAAAAATTATGTGACGTTATCCGCAAAAAATAAAATGTAAAACGCGTGAGGTCATTATTGTCAGTGTGTTAATCACTATATTTATAGCCTGAAAGGCAGGTTGCGAGAAAGGTGGTTTAACGTAACGTGGCAAAATGCACCCGCAAAAAACATAAATCAATCACTTAGTGATATTTCCATACAAACCCTGTTGAAAAATTGTCGGAATATTTGACAGTTGCGAGTGAAAGATTCCTAGTTTTGATGGATTGACTCGCGTGTTAACTATATGAGGTAATACTGGTAATAAAAAAGTGCTAAGGAAGCTATTTGTTTGCTTGCACAATAAAAATTATCCACTGCAACAAGGATGAAGAAATGAAAAATGCTGGGGGATGCAGCACGCAACGCAATCTTGGTTGCACTACATTGCAAGAAACTACCTATATTAAAAGCAGTAAATGATTCAGCACGTTTTGCGATGAGTGAACTTGCGTCTTTAATTATTAATTGAATCTATAAAATAATAAATCAATACGAAGTAGTCAATGGAGTTGATTCTGATGAGATTAATTGCAAATTATATATTTGTACTTGTTTGGTTTGTAATAAGCGCCACAGCAAATGCACAGATGCGCTGGAGTGTGAATGTTCAGATGTGGATAGATCAAAATTATCCTGGAGTCTCGACATGGAATGAAGCTGCTAGCGCACTTTGTAATGCGGAAGTTTTTAGTGATGGGCACAGTTTGCAATTAGATTATTCATTGTCAACAGTAACTCCACTTGATCAGGATTCTCAGAGGAGTATGCAGGGAGCAACAGCGGTTTGTATTGATCCACTAGGTGGAACGCTTCCAGAGTATAATTCAATTTTTGGGTATGAGTTAGCCAGTGAGCGTACTTATTCTATGTCGTTAGATACAGTCAATTTTCTTTATATGCTAAGTGATTGCAACTGTGCGGCTGATCCGGTGTTGCTTGGAAATGGAGCTAGCGTTCAATCAGAAAATGATTACCAATCTAACGCTCTTTTGCCAATGAAATTTACACGATATTATCAAAGTAATGTTTATGTGTCATCCTCGATGGGAGAAAACTGGCGGCATTCTTATTCAAGTTATATCCAGCTTCATTATTTACCCTCTCAATACTATAGTCCAACACGTCCAAAATCTGCGTCATATTCAACAAAGTCAGATGCCTGTTCGGAAGGCTGGAATGACTTAAAAGGTAGTATCGCAGATTTAGGGGCATTTATCTCAGCCGCGAATGTTGATACTGAAAATGGGGTCAAAGCTAGTAACTCTGTGCCTTCGAATATGATGACTTCTCTATCAGGTGTTGCAGGGAGTCAAACGCATGCAGTGTATTCGAATAATGGCTGTAAGATTTATTACGGTGTGCGAAAGATTGGCGATATTGCTGTAGAGCATGATACAGCATTTTATGACTTAGCAAATTATACACCTCCGCCAATTCAAGATAAAATTTTGCTTTATCGGCCAGATGGCAGCATTATCCGGTTCTATCCTGATTGGGGTATTAATCAATTTGTCTCATCTCGCGAATATGGAATGTCAATTAAAGCGATTGATAGTCAAGCGAATCAGTGGGAGCTGACCACAAAGGACAATAAAACAGAGACGTATGTGAAAACGCAATACGGTTTTGTTTTAAATAAAATAAGTGACCTGGATGGTAAAACGATAACGCTTAATTACGACACCTCAGGCAACCTTAGCTCTGTTTCTGACAATTTTGGTAATTCACTTACTTTTCAATACACCAATAATTTATTGTCTCTAATGACAACACCTTTAGGAAATATTAGCTATACTTACGACAGTAACAAGCGTCTAATTGGTGTTCTATACCCAGATAACACATTAAAACAATATTTGTATGAAGATCCAAACCACCCAAATGCACTTACTGGTGTTATTGATCAAAATAATAAGCGATTTACTACTTGGCAATTCGATGCCGATGGTCGAGTAACTTTAAATGAACATGCTAATGGGGTGGATCGTGTCTCATTTGATTATCCCAGCGATTTAATTACAACGACGACTTTAACGTCTGGTGCTACACAGACATATCATTATGGCTATGATACAGGTAAAAAGCGAGTCATTGAGGTTGATAACAATGGATGCACGGAGTGTGCTGGCAGCCATTTGCTGTATAACTATGATGTGACAACAGGAAATCTTCTTAGCAAAACAGTTGATGGCATTATTACGACTTATGGAAACTATGACATAAAAAATAATCCGGGTGATGTGACTGAAGGCGCCGGTACAACCATAGAAAGAAAGACAAGCTACCATTATGACTCTCGATTTGGCAGTAAAGTAACATATAAAACAGAACCATCAGTATGCGTCGGTAGCACTAAAAATACGGCATACACCTACGATGACTTTTCTAATCTAACCTCGGTTGCGATATATGGCTTTACGCCATCATGTTCAGGGTTAGCTGCCCGTACCATTATGATGCAATATAATGGTCCTTTTCATCAGCTAAGTCAGATTGATGGACCAAGAACCGATGTTAATGATATTACAACGTTTGAGTATTATCCTGATGATGCTTTGCAAGGAAATAACCGTGCAAGATTACATCGTGTGACGCTCGGAAATGGTACTGTTGTAAGAGATTATATCCAATATACCCAGACAGGTAAGGTCCAGAGTGAAACCCAACCAAATGGAATAAGCTTAACGTACATGTATTATCCGGGAAATGACCGACTTCAGACGACAACTATATCTGATGGTAATACGAGTCGCACGATCCGCTTATCCTATCTACCCACTAGTGAAGTTGACACCGTTATACTTGGTGACGGAACCCCGAATGCAAAAACAATCACATTTAATTATGATGATGCCAGGCGTTTAACGCGAATTACCGACGGTCTGGGTAATTACATTGAATATACGCTCGACGTGGAAGGTAATCATACAGCAGAAAATGTTTACGATAGTACTGGTGCATTACATCGTGCGCTAAGCCAAACGTTTGATATTTATAATCACATTAATAAAACTACGCAAGCGAACGAGAACCGCGTCGATAATTTTGCAGCCGATGGGACGCTGTCGAGTCATGTTGATGGCAAGTTGTCGACGACCAATTATAATTACGGTTCGCTTAAACGTCTGACTACAATGACCCAGGATGTTGGAGGTGGAGATATCAGTACGGCTGATGCCTTAACAAAATATGGATATGATATACATGATCAGCTGACGTCTGTTACCGATCCTAATAATGGCCAGACAACCTATGTCTATGACGATTTTGGTGATCTATTGAGTAGATCAAGTCCGGATACTGGGACGTCATCTTTTCAATATGATACAGCTGGCAATGTAATAAGTCGCACGGATGCGCAGGGTATCACGAGTGCTTTACACTATGATGTATTGAACAGGTTGGTTAACGTGGATTATCCCGGAGTTTATGAAGATGTAACCTACACCTATGACAACTCTTCAAATTGCACAAACGGAATTAATCATTTGTGCCAGGTTATTAATGGTAGTGAAACAACGATATTTAATTATAATGGTTATGGAGAAATTACAGGGAGAACGTCAGCGATTGGCGGTGTTTTATATACACAGTTTTATGAACGAGATCAGTATGGCCATATTGTTTCATTGACGTACCCTAGCCAACGTGTCGCCACATTTTCTTATGATGCTGTTAACAATGTCACGAGTATATCTGCTCTTGTTGGTGGGCAGCAAACAAGTATCTTGACTGGTGTTGCTTTCAATCCAGAATTACTTCTTACAAGCGAGACGTATGGAAATGGCTTGGCAGAAACTCGTGACTATGATCTAGGAACAAGGGTTGCGCACTTAAACTATCTTCTACCAGGATTTCAATATTCAACTACGGTAGCTATGGATGATGATGTCACCACAGCGGATGGCAATCCAATT
>CAJYAN010000008.1 GCA_913064945.1 uncultured Gammaproteobacteria bacterium
TTGGCAAACAACCCTACCTATTCACCATTGTAGTTTCATGTTTCTTGTGTGTCTCTGTGGCCAGCGCCACGCCAAAGGCGGTACCGAAACCGGGTAGTTTCTGTCCTGGTCCCGAAGTACGCCTGGTCGTTGCGGAAGAACTCTCAGCCAGTCTGGACCTGACATTACATTCGATGGCGGCGCTTGTGGCGAAAGACAAATCGACAGCCTTTAATGAGCTCAATAGTGCCGGCACGCTATTATATCTTGCCGCCAGTCGTGGTGCCGCAGCGCGCAGTAATCTTTTGATTGACGCAGTCATTCAGGCCAAGCACGGCGAGGACTTTTCCGATATGCTTGACTGGTTTCCGCTTTTGCAAACATCACTGCAGACGATTCCTGAAGATCCTGCTGTGACCAAAGCCCGTAATCTTATTTTTGGTGCGGAAGATATTATGCAGTATCAAAAGGATGTCGACCCTATCACACCACTTAAGGAGGCCAGACATATGCTTGCCTGCGATGCGCTGGATTTGCCCTTGCACGAGGCAAAAAAGGAGCAGCATTTATTGATGACAAAACTCGCACAAGGTACGCTCAAAAATGACGATTATAGCCTCCTCCTTGACCCGGTACGAAGCGCGCTGGCCTATAGCATGAGCGGAAATATAGAGTAAGTAATGGCAACGGATGCGCTCATTTGTTGAAATACCCTAGCGTACTACCAGTACATCGCATGTTGCCCGGTCAAGAATACGACCTTCTGTTGACCCCTTGAGTAATCCTGCCAGCCGATGTTTCCCGTGTGCGCCAATGATAATCAAATCGGCAGATTCTTTTTCAGCGATACGCACAATCTCAATTTTTGGATGACCCGTGACGATGAGTGCCCGCGGTGAAACATGGATAGACGCCAGCGCTAATAGGCTGTTGAGACGGCTTTTGGCTTCATTCATTAATCTATTCTCTGTTTCATCCGCAGGAGGAAGAACGCGGTCAATATCCGGTGACGGCGCATAGTCAACGACGTGCAATATAATAAGCTTGCAGTTCAACTGCTCTGCCAGCGCCGCGGAGTGTTGTAGTACGCTGGTGGTGCTGTCGCTAAAATCAACAGCACTAAGAATATTGTTATAAATTGCCATGTTAGTAGCTCCTCTAGTGAGAAATTACGTCAGTCCTGGAAAGAGCCCTTTCAAACCATTTGCAATAAACTCCACTGCAATAGCAGAAAGAATTAATCCCATAATGCGCGTAAAGATGTTAATCCCGGTTGCACTGATATGTTTTGAAATTAACGGTGACATTCGTAACACGAGCCAGAGCATCAGGCTTAAGGCAAGGATTGCTACTGAGATAATGGCATAGTGGCCAATATTGTGAGATTTATGTGCGTCGATAATGACGGTACTTATCGCCCCCGGACCCGCGAGCAAAGGTATTGACAGAGGCACAACCGCGATTGTTTCTTTATCTTTGGATTCTTCAGCTTCCTGTCGGGTTTGTGCAATTGGGCTAACTTTGGCATTCAGCATCGATATTGACATTAACAAAATTAAGATGCCGCCCCCTACTCTAAATGAATGCATGGAGATTCCGAAAATTGCAAGCGTGTATTCACCGATAAAAAGTGAGACGAGAAGAATTAAAGCAACTGTTGTTGCGACAATGTTAACAATACGTTTTCGCTCGATTTTTCCCACGCCATTTGTCAGGCTAATGAATATCGGTATAGCGCCAAGCGGATTGACAATAGCAATGAGTCCGATAAATATTTTCACATAATCAGGGTATGTCAACATATACGCTCCTTACGTTCCGCCCTTTAATGTAGACTTGCATCAAGTTAATGTGGTTTATTTTCAACGATTCTTTTTCATAGTATAGCAAGATGTTTCTCGCCGACCGGTTTAGTCTAAAATCAGAGGTTCATCTCCATCCTGCTCTCGCCTGATACTATTGAATCATCAGGATAATTTTAATACAGTTCAACGGACTGGGTTTGTCATCTTATTGTTTAGCCAGGCGGACACTGTTTGGGCGGTTTTATTTTATCGTGTTGCATTAATTCATCCGGTGGCGAAACAACCAGGCGGCAAGACTGAGTGTTACTATGGCAATCACGGCCATCGGCCAATAATAATGCATCAAAATAGAGGAATTATCACCTTCGAGAAAAACGCCTCGTAATATAATCAGAAAATAGCGCAAAGGATCTGCATAGGTTAGCCACTGTACTACCTGGGGCATATTAGCGATCGGCGTAGCAAACCCGGAGAGGATAACGGCAGGCACCATAAATAAAAAGGCACCGAGCATGCCCTGCTGTTGTGTAACCGCCAGAGATGAGATCATCAAGCCGATACCGACGGCCGATAAAATAAACAGAAACATACCGATATAGAGCGCCCCGAGGCTACCGCGCAGGGGAATATCAAACCAGTAAATTGCCATTAATAAAATAAACGAGCCTTCCAGCGAACCAATCAAGACACCGGGAAAGGATTTTCCTATCAATATCTCAACGGGACGCATTGGTGTTACTAACAACTGATCAAAGGTGCCCGCCTCCCGCTCTCGTGCTACTGATAGTGAGGTGACAATGGTGGTAATGATGAAGGTGAGCAGCCCAACGATGCCAGGCACAATAAACCAGCGGGACACCATATTGCTGTTAAACCAGGCGCGTAGTTTTAACGATGCCAGCGGCGGCGGTTTACCGTTACGTTTGGCCCAGTCCACATTAAAGTCACTGACAATCGTACTCAGATATCCCTGCACCAATAATGCTGTATTCGAGTTGCGCCCATCAATGATAACCTGGGCGGAGGTGCCAGGACCCTTTGCCAGATTGGCGCTGAAATTCGGGCCGAGATGTAGAACAATTAACACGTTCTTGTTATTGATTAAAGAACTGATCTGTTGTTCGTGATCGATATCGGCATAGAGATGAAAATGTGGTGAGCCGATGACCCGGGCTACCAGTTCCCGTGAGTCCGCACCCTGATCCTGATTATAAACCGCCACAGGAATATCGTTTAAATCGAAGCTGGCCGCATAACCAAACAGGAACAATTGTAGTATTGGTGGCATGATTAAGACAATGCGGCCCTTCTTGTCCTTGAGGACAGCGAGCAGTTCTTTGATGGCCAGCGCCATGATGCGAAGTAGTGATGCGTTCAATCCAGTCGTTTCCTTGTCTTGTGGCGTGCCAGGCCGAGGAAAATGACCATCATGACCAACAAGGCCGCTGCATTTGTTAACAATACGGGCCAGATGTCACCGGCCATAAATACCGTCTGTAAAATTGCCACAAAATAGCGTGCAGGAATCAAGTGCGTCATCACCTGTACCGGCGCTGGCATTGAACTGATTTCGAATATGAAGCCTGACAAAATAAAGGCAGGCAGAAAGGTAGCCACCAGCGCAATCTGTCCCGCAACAAACTGACTGCGGGCAACCGTGGAAATAAGCAAGCCCATCCCGAGGGCTACCATCATGTAGAGTGCCGATGCCAGGCTGAGTACGAGGAAGGAACCGCGTAGAGGGACGTTGAATAACCATAGTGCCATCGCAACGCTTAGTAACATTCCCCCCATGCCGAGAATAAAATAAGGCAGTAGTTTACCGACGGTGATTTCCCAGATGCGTATCGGGGTCACCATGAGCGCCTCCATAGTGCCACGTTCCCATTCCCTCGCAACCACCATGGAGGTCAACATTGCGCCAGTCAGGGTCATGATAAGCGCGATCAATCCAGGCACAAGAAAATCGGTGCTGCGTACCGCGGCATTAAACCAGATACGAGGTTCCAGTCTGACGGGGATCGCTAAGTCATGCCCTTGTTGCCGGGCATAGGCCTGTAGCCATGTCTGCCAGACGCCCTGAATATAACCCTGAGTAATTCGTGCCTGATTGGCATCAACTCCGTTGACAAACACACCAATTGGCGCGTCACCATGATTAAGGAGCCTGGCACTGAAATCAGAGCGTAACCAAACGATGCCATCGACGACATGTGTTACCAACGCACGTTCAGCTGGCTGGATAGTATGAAACGTAATGGATTTAAAGTATGTTGAGTGATGAAAGGCGCTGGTTAAGCTGCTCGTCTGTGCATCGGGTTGTTCGACGACGAGTGCCAATCGTATGTCTTTGGCATCTAATGAAACGCCATACCCAAACAATAGCAACAATACGACCGGCATGACAAAGGCGATAGCGATACTGGAGGGATCACGAAGAATTTGCAGGCTTTCCTTACGAATTAAACCGCGTAGGCGCATGAACCTTTTGGCAAAGGGGCTCATACCGTAACCTCTGTCATCGAAGTCTGGCGGTGCTCAATTAAACCGATAAAGGCATCTTCCATTGTCGGTGTCGGCAATTCATCACTGCGGAACCTGGCCTTCATTTCTGCCGGGGTACCCTGTGCCAGCACCTCCCCGTCGGCCATAATGACCAGGCGATCGCAGTAATTTGCCTCATCCATAAAATGGGTCGTGACGAGTACAGTTACGCCTGACTCTGCCAGGGCGTTAATGCGTTCCCAAAATTCACGTCGAGCCAGAGGGTCGACACCCGATGTTGGTTCATCCAGAAATAAAATATCCGGTTCATGCAGGAGTGCCGCCGCCATGGCCAGACGCTGCTTGAACCCCAGAGGCAGATCACCGCTGCTGGTATTGGCATAGTTACCAAGTTCAAAAACCTCCATTGCCCAGGCGATACGTTGAGTTCGCTGAGCACGTCTTAAGCCGTAGGCGCTGGCAAAAAAATTCAGGTTTTCCATTACACTGAGATTGACGTACAGAGAGAAGCGTTGCGCCATATAACCCAGTCGACTTCGCGCCGATGCCGAGGCATGTCGCAGATCATGTCCTGCAACCATCAGTTCACCGGAAGAGACCGGTAACAAACCACATAGCATTCGAAACGTGGTCGACTTGCCTGCTCCATTGGCACCCAGCAGGCCAAAGACCTCTCCACGTTTTACACTGAAACTGATATCTTTTACGGCATAAAACGCACCAAAACGTTTTTTGATATGGCGGACTTCAATGAGTGTATCGTCCGACAGGTTCGATTGACTGGTCGTCGGTTCAATATTAAGTGACATCCCCTGATGCTGCTTTTTCAGCATGGCAACAAAGGCATCTTCAAAGGTCGGCGAACAGGCCTCAACGCGAGCATCGGCTAAGTGTGCCAGGTCTTCATTAAGATCAGGCACCTGGCGGGTATGTGTCACCACCCTGACCTGTTCATCCTCAATGATGGCGTCGAGGACACCACTTAATTTACTAATACGGTGTTGTAATTGACGCTTGCCAAGTGTATCGGAACTAATATGGAAGCTGCGGCCCTGCATGGGCTGGCTAAAACTCAGTGGTGTGCCCTGACCCATGACGCAACCTTCATGCAACAGGATGACATCATCACAACTCTCCGCTTCATTGAGATAGGCTGTGCTCAATAGCACGCTGAGACCCTCCTCTTTGACCAGTCGCTCAATAATACTCCACAGCTCGCGGCGTGAGACCGGGTCGACACCGGCCGTGGGTTCGTCGAGAAGTAAAAGTTGTGGCGTCCTGACGAGGGTACAGGCGAGCCCGAGTTTTTGTTTCATCCCCCCTGACAGGCGACCGGCCAGACGATGGGTAAATGGTGCCAGTGCCGTCATGTGCATCAGTTCGGTATAACGTTGTTGACGTTGCTGTTGATCGACACCTTGTAGGTCGGCATACAGATCGAGATTTTCCTGTACGGTCAGGTCTTCATACAGGCCGAAACGTTGTGGCATATAACTGAGGACGGACTGACTCTGCAGCGGCGATTTGAAAACATCAATGCCCTGTACCTGTATTTCACCGTTATCCGGTTGAAGTAGTCCGGCGACCAGACGCATGAGGCTTGTCTTACCGGCACCGTCTGGACCGATCAGGCCGCTGATCCTGCCAGCCTGTATTTGCAGGTTAATGTCCTGTAGTGCCTGCAGTGTATGCTTGCCAGAGACAAATGTTTTACAAAGCCCCGTGATCGTTAGCACGGCAGGCACGACCATCTTTATTTTGCCAGCGGCAGACTGGACGCGGCACAGCGTGACGCTGTTGGTACCTTGCCAGGTTTGGCACTCAGGTCAATACTGACCGTCGCCGGCATGCCGAGACGTAATTCATAGTGTGGATTGCAGACGAAGACCCGCATCTGGTATACCAGCCGTGTGCGTAATTCCGGAGTCTGTATATTCTTGGGGGTAAATTCGGCCGTGGGTGAGATCGAACCCACCCAGGCTTGATAGTGCTTGTCGGGATAACTGTCTGTCTTGATATAGGCGAGCATGCCGGGCTTAACCTTCCCTAGATAGGACTCAGGCAGATACGCCCTGACCCAGACAGGATTGGCGAGCGCGAGTGTTAGTATCGGTGTTTGCGGTGTGACGAAGTCACCGGGTTCGACGATACGGTCGCGGATAATACCTGCCATCGGGGCATACAGATTAGTATCTTTCAGTATCTGTTCAGCGACGGTGACGCCTGCCACCGCGGCGGTAACGTGGGCATTGGCGGCGTCATGTTTGGCTTCTGCCTCCTCTGCCTTTTCGGTGGAGGCCAGTTTTTTTAGCGCCAGGGATTTAATACGCTTATAACTCAGCGTGGCCGCTTTTGCCTCGGCCTGGAGAGCGGTTAAATTAGCCTGAGCTTGTTTTAGAGATGCTTGTAGACGTTCGGTATGGAGACGTGCCAGCAATTGCCCGGTCTTTACCTGATCGCCTTCATCGACAAGAATTTCAGCAACGTGTTCGCTTGCATTAAAGGCCAGGTGCGCCTCTCGAATATCAACATTGCCATACAGGGTCAGTGTATTCTCATTTATGGAATACTGTCTTGATGCTTGCCACCAGTAAACCATTCCCGCAATGCTTCCAATAATTATGAGTCCTACAACAATACGTAGTTTTTTCTTCACAGATGCTAATCCTTATGTCGAGTGAGAAATCATACTATGTTTTAAATGCAACGCCGTAATACCAGCTTTGGTAGTCTCTATTTAGATTGTCAGCCTATGTCCTGGCGGGCGAAAGATAATATTCCGTTAATGATCTCGGTATCGTGCAAGTAATTTCAGCCTGTCCTGCTAAGGAAAGACATTAGCCTGCCGCTTGCACGCAGTCCATGAGAGACATTACTTTCTAACGTGCAAGCGTAACGAATATGACAGGCTCATTGTCCTGATGGCGGCGTGCCGATTTTTATTTCACCCTTGCCGGTGTCACTTTTATCACCCAGTAGCCGCCGGATGACGACGAAGAAGACCGGTACAAAGAGGACGCCGAGTACGGTTGCTCCAAACATCCCGCCCATGACACCGGTACCGATAGCATGACGACTGTTGGCGCCTGCACCAGTCGAAATTGCGAGTGGCAGGACACCTAACATAAAGGCAATCGACGTCATCAGGATAGGTCGCAGGCGTAAACGACAGGCCTCGAGAGTCGCTTCCAGCAATCCATGTCCGGCTTTCCGCATGGAGTTAGCAAAACTGATGATTAAAATAGCATTTTTTGCCGACAGACCAATAACCGCGATCATGCCGACTTTAAAATAGACATCGTTTTCCAGTCCGCGCAGCCAGGTAAAAGTAACGGCACCCAGTATACCCAGTGGCACCACGAGCATAACCGCCACAGGTACCGACCAGCTCTCATAGAGAGCCGCAAGCACCAGAAATACAACCAGCAGGGATAATACAAACAGGATCGGTGTTTGCTGGCCGGATAGGATTTCCTGAAATGACTGCCCCGACCATTCAAAACCGATGCCAGCGGGCAAGGCCTGTTTGACAATATTTTCCATTGCCGCCATGGCTTCCCCGGAACTATGTCCGGGAGCGGCACCCCCATTAATTTGGATGCTCTGAAAGCCGTTATAGTGATCGACCGCCGGCGGTGCGAGTGTCCAGCTTGACGAGACAACACTACTCAAGGGCACCATATTGTCAAAACCATCCTGTTCTCCAGGGAGATAATAACGATCCAGATCACTTGGCCGGCTGCGGTAAGGTCCATCCGCCTGCAAAAGTACCTTGAGGACACGGCCCTGATAATTGAAGTCATTGGCATAAACCGGTGCCAGCATCAAATGAATGGTGTTGTATATATCGGTAAGAGACAGGCCCATGGATTTTGCCAACGCCCGGTCGACCTTTAGATGCAGCTCAGGTGAATCCTCCAGTTGATTGGGTCGCACACCATAGAGGACGGGATTTTTGGCCGCCGCGCCAAGCAGAATATTGCGTGCCTGGATGAGTTTATCCCGACCGAGTCCGGCGCGATCCTCGAGGCGGAAGTCAAAGCCGCCAAAACGTCCCAGCCCCCGAATGGTCGGTAGATTAACGACAAAAATACGGGCACCCTTGATACTCTGCAAGGCACCATTCGCCCAGTGAATAAAGCTCGTCACCTGTTCACTCGACTTGGTTCGTTCACTCCAGTCCTTTAGGCGAATAAAACCCAGGCCGACGTTCTCACCCTGACCGACAAAGCTGAAGCCGGCCACATCCAGTACTTTATCCACCGCGGGATGCTTCTGTATAATCGTCTCCATCTTGCGTAATACGGCACCGGTTCGCGCCATATTGGCACCGGGAGGTAGCTGGATAATGGCAAGTGCATAACCCTGGTCTTCTTCGGGCAAAAAGCTGGTTGGAAGTCGTGAAAACAACAGTAAGGCAAGACCACCGAGTACCAGAAAAGCGACCATCCACCGAGGTGTGTGTCGTATGGCCTGTGCGACACGACGTAGATAAGCACTACTAACGCCCAGGTAGAAGCGGTTAAAGCCACGCAGGAAGCGATTGGGTTCGCCATGTGATGGCTTGAGCAGAGTGGCACACAGGGCAGGTGTGAAACTGAGTGCCATCAGCGCCGAAATCGACATTGAGATGGCAATGGTCAACGAAAATTGGCGGTAGATAGCGCCGACACTGCCCCCGACCAGGGCCATGGGAATAAAGACCGCCGCCAGTACCGAAGTCATGGCGATAACGGCACCCGTAATCTGCCCCATGGCCTTGCGTGTGGCCTCTTTGGGTGACAGTCCCTCCTCCGTCATGATGCGTTCGACGTTTTCCACCACCACAATAGCATCGTCAACGACCAGACCAATCGCCAGCACCAGCGCAAACAAACTCAGGACATTAATGGAAAAGCCCGCTAGGTACATACCGGCGAAGGCACTGGTCAGGGCGATGGGAACGACCAGGGTAGGAATCAGAGTTGCACGCAGGTTTTGTAGAAATAACAGCATGACCAGAAAGACCAGCACAACGGCCTCGATGAGTGTATAGAGCACTTCATGAATAGAGATACTGACAAACTTGGTACTGTCGTATGGTGTAAACCAGCTGACGCCAGCGGGAAAGTAATGGGAAAGCTGATCCATTTTTGTGCGTACGGCATCAGCGACATCCAGGGCATTGGCCCCTGGCGCGAGTAAAATGGCAAGTCCGGCAATCGGTTCACCATTGACATGGACGTCATGACCATAGGATTCGGCACCCAGCGCAATGCGCGCTACATCCTTGAGACGGATTTTACTGCCATCAGGGTTGGAACGCAGGATGATGTCAGCAAACTGTTCGGGCGTGTCGAAGCGATTGGCAGCCGTCACCGAGGCCGTAAAGCCGAGGCCTTCAGGTGCGGGTTCGGCACCGATATTCCCTGCCGCGATCTGAATATTTTGTTCACGGACGGCGGCCAGAACCTGGCTGGCACTTAAGCCGTAACCATGCAGCTTGTCTGGATTAAGCCAGATACGCATGGCATAGGCAGAACCAAATAGATTGGCGCTGCCGACGCCTGGCAGACGCTGGATCGAATCCATGACCTGGGCGGCGATCACGTTATTGAGGGCGTAGGTATCCAGGCTGGGATCGGTTGATTGCAAGGCCACAACCATCAGAAAATCATTATTGGCCTTGGCGACCGTAATACCATTCTGTACCACTTCCTGGGGTAGACGTGACTGCGCCACATTCAGACGATTTTGGACCTGCACCGCCGCGATATCGGCATCGGTTCCCGTGTCGAACGTTAGCGTAATCTGGATCGTACCGTTAGAACGTGATGTTGAGTCAAAGTACAGCAGGTTATCAATCCCTGTTAATTGCTGTTCAATGACCGAGGTAACCGTCTTGTCAAGCACCTGCGCACTTGCGCCGGGATAACTGGCACTGATACTGATTTGAGGTGGCGCAATCGAAGGATACGCTGACACGGGTAACTTAAAGACAGCGACACTACCCGCCAGGGTAATCAGAATCGCCACTACCCAGGCGAAGATGGGACGATCTATAAAGAAACTCGGCATTCAGAACTCCTAGGAACGAGCCGCAGGTTTGACGGTGGCGGGCTTGTTTGCACCGGCATTAGCTGGTGCAACCCTGGCCATTGCGCCAGGACGAACCTTTTGCAGGCCATCGAAAATGACTCGATCACCCTCTGCCAGCGCACCGGTAACGATCCAGTCACTGGCGGTCATTTCATGTGTCTGCACACGGCGTTGTTCAACCTTGCCGTCGGCAGCGACCACCAGGACATAGGCACCTTGCTGATCGCGAAGTATGGTTGCCTGGGGCAGTTTAAAGGCATGATCAAGGTGTGCCAGCGTAATGCGTAGATGGACGAACATACCCGGCAGGAGTTTACGCCCCGGGTTGGGAATGACAGCGCGCATTGAGACCGTCCCGGTACGGGGGTCGACGGTCATGGCAGAAAAATCCAGCTTCCCCGGCTGTGTGTAGACCGATCCATCGGAGAGTATCACCTCGACGGCGGTTTCGCCTGGCGGTGCGTTGGTCGCGCTGGCAGTCTGCTGGAGCTGTTGAAGCTGACGGGCAGACTGACTGAAATTCACATACAGGGGATCGATCTGCTCAACCGTCGTGAGCTGAGTGGCTTCCCCCTGGCCAACCAGGGCACCCTCCGTGACAAGCGCTCTGCCTGCATGACCCGCTATGGGTGCTGTCACCGTGGCATAGCCAAGATCAAGCTGGGCCTTTTCCAGATTAGCCTGGGCCTGATTTACCGCCGCCGCCGTCGTACGCTGATTGGAAAGGGCTGTGTCGAGGTCCTGTGAGGCCAACAGGCCCTTGGCCGCCAAGCCTTTATATCGCTTGGCAATCAGGGCGGCATTCGTGGCATCGGCACGGGCCTTCGCAAGGGCGGCCTCCTGAATATGCAAAGCGGCCCGGAGTGATGCAGGATCAATCTGAAACAACACCTGGCCCTGATGAACATCCGAGCCCTCAGTATATTCGCGTTTAAGAACCACCCCGGCGACGCGCGCCCTCACCTCGGCGATGCGACTCGCCGCCAGCATGCCCACGGTCTCGCGGGTTAGCGGTACAGACTCGGCATGTGCAGGGACGACGCTGACTTCGGGGGCGGGTCGTTGTGCCGGGGGACTTGCCTTTTGACACGCGCTGAGTAGTACAACGGCACAGACACCTACTCCTAGCATCAGGCGCTGCCTGGAAAGAGGTTTCATGCTAAAACTCCTTTGGTTAAAACCTTTCCACTGATGACATTATCAGCGGTTGTTTACGCTATTCTATATGCGCTATTGATGTTGCCATTGCCACTGGAGAATCTCCGGCATGTCCTGGCCCACATGGGTGATATAGTGTTTATGGTCCGTTAGTTTATCGCGCATTTGTTGTTTTAGATAGGCTGCACGATACCCCAGTTTCGGTACGCGGTCGATAACATCCATCACCAGATGAAAACGATCCAGGTCATTGAGTACCGTCATATCAAAAGGTGTGGTGGTTGTGCCCTCTTCTTTATAACCTCGCACGTGTAGATTTTTATGGTTCGTGCGGCGATAGGCCAGACGATGGATCAGCCAGGGGTAACCATGAAAGGCAAACAGAATAGGCTTGTCGGTCGTAAACAGGCTGTCAAAATCCTTATCCTGTAGTCCGTCCGGGTGTTCCTCATGGGGTTGCAGGGTCATCAGGTCCACGACATTAATCACCCGAATTTTTAGTTCAGGGATGTGTTTATTTAGAATCTGCACGGCCGCCAGGGTTTCGATGGTTGGCACGTCGCCAGCACAGGCCATCACAACATCCGGCTCATCCTGCTGATCATTGCTGGCCCAATCCCAGATGCCGATTCCGTTCCTGCAGTGGGCAATGGCGGCATTCATATCCAGCCACTGAGGGCTGGGCTGTTTACCGGCAACGATGACATTGACCCGGTCTCGACTACGCAGGCACTTATTGGCAACATAGAGCAGTGAGTTGGCATCCGGTGGTAAGTAAACTCGCACGATATTGGCTTTTTTGTTAATGACGTGGTCGATAAAACCGGGGTCCTGGTGAGAAAAGCCGTTATGGTCCTGTCGCCAGACATGCGAAGTCAGGAGAATGTTTAATGAGGCAATAGGTCGTCGCCAGGGGATTTCCTGGCTGACCTTGAGCCATTTGGCATGCTGGTTAAACATCGAGTCAATAATATGAATAAAGGCCTCGTAACAGGAGAAGAAACCGTGCCGGCCCGTCAGCAGATAGCCTTCCAGCCAACCCTGGCAGGTATGTTCGGAAAGCATCTCCATGACCCGGCCATCCGCAGCCAGGTGATCGTCGCCTGCGACCGTCTCGGCCATCCAGGTTCGGTTGGTGACGTCTAATATCGCCCCGAGGCGATTGGAGACAGTTTCATCCGGGCCCATGACACGAAAATTTTGCTGTGTATGATTCATTTGCATAATATCACGCAGATAATCACCGAGGCGTCGTGTGGCTTCGCCCTGAACACTCCCTGGTTGTGGCACAGTCAGGGCATATTCTGTGAACTCGGGCAATTTAAGATCACGCAACAACAGACCGCCGTTGCTATGGGGGTTGAGCCCCATGCGCCGTTGACCCTGAGGGGCCAGTGCGGCCAGTTCAGCGATAAGACTCCCGTGCTCATCAAATAATGCCTCTGGCTGGTAACTCTTGAGCCAGTTTTCAAGGATAGTGATGTGTTCCGGTTTGCTGGCCAGTTCGGCAAACGGCACCTGATGGGCACGCCAGGTTCCTTCCAGCGGCACACCGTCGACTTCTTTCGGGCAGGTCCAGCCCTTTGGTGTACGCAGAATAATCATCGGCCAGCGTGGCCGAGACAAATCACCACCACCACGTGCCTGAGTCTGTATCGAGCGGATGTCTTCGAGGACCTTGTCCAGTGTGGCGGCCATCGCCTGATGCACCTGCAGTGGATCCTCACCTTCAATAAAATACGGCTGATAGCCGTAACCTATAAAGAGTTGACGTAATTCATCGTGACTAATTCGCGCGAGTACCGTCGGGCTGGCGATCTTGTAACCATTCAGGTGCAGGATGGGTAAGACGGCACCGTCTCGCTGAGGGTCTAGGAATTTATTTGAGTGCCAGGCGGTAGCCAGGGGACCGGTTTCGGCTTCGCCATCACCAACCACACAGGTGACAATAAGGTCGGGGTTATCAAACGCCGCACCATAGGCATGACTCAGGGAATAACCCAGTTCACCACCTTCATGGATCGAGCCGGGCGTTTCCGGTGCGGTATGACTGGGTATCCCGCCGGGGAATGAGAACTGACGGAAAAGTTTTTTCATACCACTTTGATCTTGCGTAATATTTGGATAAAGCTCGGTATAGCTCCCTTCAAGATATGTATTGGCGACGATCCCCGGTGCGCCATGGCCTGGGCCTGTGACATATAATATATTCAGGTCATGCGCGATTATTACCCGGTTCAGGTGTGCATAGATCAGGTTCAAGCCTGGTGTCGTCCCCCAGTGACCCAGAAGGCGTGGCTTGAGATGTTCCAGTGTCAGTGGTGTTTTCAGTAATGGATTATCCAGCAAATATATCTGGCCAATTGACAGGAAATTTGCCGCACGCCAATAGGCATCAATTTTTGATAGTTCGCTGGCGGATAATGGCTGATTTGAAAGCGTCGATGTTGAGGCAATATGATTCATGATAAAACTCCTTTTACTAACATGTCGTGCATCCTGGTGGTTTAAGTTGTTTGAGACAGGCTTGCCATCAGGTTTGCGGTATGCTGAACAATCATCTGTTCTTCATTGGTCGGTATTACCAACACCGATACGCGGCTACTGGCACTGCTGATCTGTAGGGCGTTGGCCTGATTGACATCGACATCAATATCGATGCCCAGCCAGGCGGCAGTTCGACAAATGTTTGCTCGTACTGCAGCAGCATGCTCACCAATACCACCGGTAAAGACCAGAACATCAAGACCACCCAGCGCCATAGCTAATGAACCCAGCTCACGACTAACGCGATAGCAAAAAATATCAACCCCGCTGGCGGCGTTGGTCTCTGTGCTCTTTAAAAGTATTTGCATATCATGGCTAATACCGGAGAGTCCCAGCAGGCCGGACTGATGATGTAACAGGTCAGAAACTTCCTCTGTAGTCATGCCCTGAGCCAGCAAATACAACACAATGGCCGGGTCGATGCTGCCACAGCGTGTGCCCATGGGTAAGCCATCCAGTGGAGTAAAACTCATCGTCGTCGCGATGCTCTGTCGATTTTTCACGGCACACATGCTGACACCATGGCCGAGGTGAGCAATAACGACATTGGCGCTTGCAGCAGCAGTTATATAATCTGGCAAAATATGCGTAATATACTCATACGACAGGCCATGAAAGCCGTAACGCTGTATGCCTTTATCAGATAATGATTGTGGTAGAGGCAAACGTTTTTCATGCGCTGGCATACTGGTATGAAAGGCGGTATCAAAACAGGCGACATGCGGTGTATGTGGATATTGGCGTAATAAAACTTCAATAGCCTGTAAGGCATGCGGTTGATGCAAAGGGGCTAATGGAATTAGTGCTTTTAACTCTGTCAGGACGTTGTGATCAATACGCACCGGCTTTATGAAATGATGTCCACCATGTACCACACGATGGCCAATGGCTATAATTCGCAATTCAGTAGCCTTCTGGGCCACCCAGTTCAGAATGATTTGCAAGGCTTCTGAATGATTGTCGGCGCTGACCGACTGGTCTACGCCGATCGACGATTCTGACGTACCTGTGGTGTAAAAATGTGCTTGCGTTGCTATGTCCGTAACCTTTCCCTTATAAAGTCGCTGAAATGAATTTTGCATCTCATCATGGGCATAGATTGCAAACTTGATGCTGGAGGAACCCGCATTCATAATCAAAATAACATCATTCATGCGATTGCCTCGGACGCGTGCCGCTCGTGCACCAATTTTTTAGTGTAAACGCTGACGCAAATTTTCAAACAATGTGGTGTAGGCCGTTGTGAATTTATCGACGCCCTCTCTCTCCAGTTGATAGGTTAAGCTCTTGAGATCAAGTCCGATATCGGCAAGTCCGTTCAGTGTGTTGTGCGCCACATCGAGGTCGTCTTCGAGACGAGTCATCGGTTGGCCATGGTCTCGATAGGCCGCAAGCGTCTCAGGTGGCAAGGTGTTGATAGTGTCTTTACCAATCAGCGCGTCGACGTATTTGATGTCAGTATAGTTTGGGTCCTTGGTCGAGGTGGAAGCCCATAACAGACGTTGAGAACTTGCCCCGGCAGCAGCCAGACGTTGCCAGCGGTCGCCAGAAAATAGTCGTTTATAGTGCTGATACGCCAGGCGGGCCGATGCAACGGCGGTCTTGCCCCGAAGGCTTGTCACGATCGATTGATTAACAGCGGTTGCCAGAACGTCGAGCTTTTTATCCACCAGAGTATCAATACGGCTTAAAAAGAAACTGGCAACTGACGCCACGGAATCGATAGCCTCACCTCGCTGCAAGCGTGCCTCCAGTCCAGACAAATAGCTCTCAGCAACCTGTTGATATCGCTGTAGACTAAACAATAAAGTGGCATTGATATTAATACCTTCACTGATCAATTGCTGAATTGCCGCTACGCCGGCAAGAGTGGCCGGAACTTTGATCATACTATTGGGGCGGTCTAACGCCGCCCATAATCGTCTGGCTTCGTCGATGGTGGCTGCTGTATCATCGGCCAGTTGCGGGGCTACCTCAAAGCTGACATAACCATCACGACCCTGTGTCCCATCAAAAACCGGCCGCAATAAATCGGCTGCCTGCTGTAAGTCGGCGATGGCCAGTTGTTCATAAAGCCTATCGACAGTGGCCCCGGACATGCTTTTGATCGCGGCGTCATAGTCGTGATGTTCAGTGATGGCTTTTTCAAAGATCGCCGGGTTTGACGTTACGCCACAAAGACCATCCTGGGTAATCAGCTTTTGAAACTCGCCACTCTGCAATAAGTCTCGCTGGATGTAGTCTAACCAGATACTTTGTCCCAGGCCTTTGACATCGATCAAGGGATTATTTTTCATGACTTTCCTTTATTATCGTTGGATATAACACGTCACACCAGCCGATGCGTTGTTGGCGGATAAAGCACACCTGCTGCATCCGTGACGATAGGCGTTGGCAGGTTCAATGTTACAACGCTGCAAAGCCCACGTGAGCATGACAAAATAATGTCAGGCACCTTCTATTTGGCATTGAATTGCAAGCAAAGTTCATCAGGATATACTCCTGCGCCAAAATTGACCTCGGCCCCTGAGGTCTCCCCACAAATTTGCGATCAAACACTGTGGATTACTTAATATCAACTTAAACATAATGCAAAAAACCTGTCATTGCGATGGAGTGAAGCGTCCTAATGGTTGCCCTCCGTAACTGACGCCATCTCGTGACGCACGGTATATTCTCAAGATTGCCGCGCCAACACTGAAATAGAGTCATTTTTGAGTGTTTTTTCGCAATGACCACTTGCTAAAACTGTAAGGGGAACAGTCAGCCTCAGCCCCGAATTCTGTGCCCGTCCAGCGATGACAAAGGCAGATCATCTTCCTGTCTAAAAAGCCTGTCTTTAACACGATTGTATGTGCCCGTCACAATCTGATGCTCTGCCAATAGCTGCTGTTGTTCTTGTACGAAAGAAATCGGATTTTATGTTTGTCAGATAGTCGTGGTCCGCGACATGCGAACGGCGGTGTCCGCTGCTGTCTCCACATCCGATGCGGGCCAATGATGGAGACATTCGTCAGCGTCTCGATGCCAACATTGACGCTCAACCTGCCCTTGGTATGTCTGACGTTGACTACATACTGGTAGTCCGTGACCGTGACGACAGAGTGATATGAGCCAAGAACATTTTTATTATGTGCCGATGCTTCATCTTGCTGAGAGACATAAGTGTCGCCGACCTGTCTCACCGTCGGATGGCCAGCGCCAATAAGCGTTATCCACGAGTCGCCGAGGCTGTCGGTTTGATGGTATTTCGTAGACAGCTTAAGCCGAGGCAGGTCGCTGCTGACCTGCTGAGCTGGAAGCGGTAACAGACTGACTGCCGAAGCAAACCGTCGGAATATGGCGAGGTGGCTTTCTGAAGCATGTTGATGCGCCCCGCACGCCACGGGCGCATCATTCTTGGTTTGTGGCGGCATCGTGTCGCCTATCTGGTATGATGTGTAAGGTGTGTTAACTTAGTGTCTCTCGGCGAAACGTGTATCAATAGTTGCTTCGGCCTGCAGCCAGTCATCCATGGCAAAATCGCCGTCAAAGCCGCGTCGCTCAGCAATCAGATAGGCTTCTTCGGCGATCATCTGCTGGCGGTCAGCACTCGAGGCCGATGCACCTTTCTGGTAGCCAGTGACGATTGCTTTATCTGTCGCGCTCTGCCTGGGCTTTGTCGTTGTTTTTGATACGGGGGTTTGTTGTGCCATTGGTGTTTCTCCTTGTCTCCAATAAACGAAGTTGTAATCCAGAAACTGTTATACATCGACAATGTGAACAATTTGTTACTGGCTTACCGGTAACGAGATGTAGCCCTAAAAAGCATATGCCAATTAGTCAATCCTGAGTGCAACGCGATAGCACGGCGACCATGAACAGACTAGGGAAAACTGGTTTATTAATCTAGCTGCGAAAACTACGTATAGACAGGTTTTGTTGCTGGGTGAGTAACGGAGTGAAGGCTCGAGTTCATGCTCAAAGATGATGGCAGATCAACTGCTGCCTGAAGTGACATCATTCGTGTGATGTAAATAATTACTTGGCAGTGGCGCTTGGCGCGTTAACGTTAGTCCATTACTTCTCGATGCTTCATGATAAACTGCGGCGGCTTACCCGCCGCAGTATCTTGCTGGATTACCACCAGGCACGTATCCCGGCGATATATTGCGTCTCACTGGCCCTGTTACCCACGCTACGCGCATAGTCGGCGGTTCCGCCATACTTTTGTGTCCACATCACACCAAGGTATGGTGAAAGTTCACGTCGTATGTCATAGCGCACGCGCAACGTTAGACTGGCGTCAGACAATCCAGATCCCAGATTTCGTTCGGGGTCGTCTTTACCATAGGCATTCATTTCCACTTCCGGCATGAACACCCAGCGCTGGGTCAGTAACAGGTCGTACTCTGCCTTAAAACGTAAAGCCGTCCGACCGTTATTACCCACATAGGCTGTAGTGTCCACCTCAAACAAATAAGGTGCCAGACCCTGAAAGCCGACACCCAGCCAGTCACGCGAGGGCGCATCGGCGGTGGAAAAGTCATGTCGGACACCAAACTGTGCATCCCAAAAGGCAGCAACGGCACGGCTGAAATACGCCTCCAGCTCAGCATCATCTGTCTTACCCTGAGCAAAATTGCCTTCAGTCTTAAGCCAGAGCTTGTTGATGTCGCCACCAACCCAGGCCTGAGCCTCCCAATACGAGATATCACCGCTGCTGCTATGGCGTCGCTCCAGACGATCAAGCATTACTTTGGTTAATATCGTCTCATCATGCATTGCGGATGGCCAGTTTTTTGCGCTGTCCTGCGCCTGCGCTGGTGATGTCATACCGAATATGAATGCCAATGCCAGTCCGGTAAGGTGCGTTATCATGGTGTATTTCTTTTTCATTGCATTCTCCTCGTCACTGTTCTGTTTCATATCACCTGTACCTCGCGGAACATTCCTGCCTTCATGTGATAGAGCAGGTGACAGTGATAGGCCCAGCGACCTTTGGCATCTGCCAGTACTCGGTAACTAACCGTATGCCCCGGCTTGACGACGACAGTATGCTTACGTACCTGAAACCCCCCTTCCGGTGTTTCGATTTCGCTCCACAGACCGTGCAAATGAATGGGATGGTCCATCATGGTATCGTTGACCAGCACAATACGAACAACTTCGCCATAGTGGAGTTTAATTGGTTCGGCATCAGAGAACTTTACGCCATCGAAAGACCACATGTAGCGTTCCATGTTGCCAGTAAGATGAATTTCGATGGTGCGTCCCGGTTGCCGCTGGTCCAACCAGCCATCCCGACTTTTCAGATCTGCATAGGTCAATACGCGTCTGCCGTTATTACGCAGACCGGCACCCGGGTCGCTGAGACTTCTTGACACCTCATCGGCATGCATCGCGGTGCCGGGGCCGTATTCGGTTGCGGCATGATGAGTGACCTTCATCATGCTGCTACCAGACATATCCATGCCCTTCATCTCACCTTGCATGCCATGCTGCATCGCGGACATGTCCTGTTTGCCATGTTGCATACCGGACATGTCCATACCCTTCATGTCCTGCTTGCCGTGCTGCATACCGGCCATGTCCATGCCCTTCATGTCCTGTTTGCCATGCTGCATACCGGCCATGTCCATGCCATTCATGTCCTGCTTGCCATGCTGCATACCGGACATGTCCATACCCTTCATGTCCTGCTTGCCGTGCTGCATACCGGCCATGTCCATGCCATTCATGTCCTGTTTGCCATGCTGCATACCGGACATGTCCATGCCCTTCATGTCCTGCTTGCCGTGCTGCATACCGGCCATGCCCTTCATGTCCTGTTTGCCATTCTGCATACCAGACATATCCATACCCGGCATATCACTCATGGACATGCCCATATCCGCCATCGTCAATGTGGGTACAGGGTCAAGCGCTGGGGCCTCTGCCTTCATTCCCATTCGTGAAGTTAGACTGCCACAGGTAAAGCCTGAGCGATCCATTGACTGGGCGAAAATGCTGTAGGCTTGATCGCCCTGAGGTTCGACGATGACATCGTAGGTTTCAGCGACACCAATACGGAACTCATCGACGCTGACGGGATGAACGTTCTGACCATCGGCGGCAACGACCGTCATTTTCAATCCGGGAATACGGACATCGAAAAAACTCATGGCCGAGCCATTAATCACCCGCAGACGAACCTTTTCACCTGGCTTAAAAACACCACTCCAGTTTCCCGCGGGGGTCATGCCATTCATCAAGTAGGTATACGTCGCACCAGAGACATCGGCCAGATCACGTGGACTCATGCGCATTTTGTCCCACATAGCACGCTCTGCCCAGGCACTACCGAGACCATTTTGCTTCGCCTGACGAATAAAGTCACCCAGGGTGAGCTTGGCATAGTTATAGTAACCATCCATTTTTTTCAAACGCGAGTAGACGTAGTCCGGACTATCGTCAGTCCAGTCGGAGAGCATCACAACATAGTCGCGATCATACGGAGCTGGTTCATGGTCGCGTGGTTCAATAACGATGGGGCCATAAAGACCGGTTTGTTCCTGAAAGCCTGAATGACTGTGATACCAGTAGGTACCGCTTTGGCCTACTTTAAAGCGATAGGTAAAGGTCTCGCCGGGCGCTATACCGGCATAGGTTAAACCTGGGACACCATCCATGGCGTTTGGCAGGATAATTCCGTGCCAGTGAATCGAGGTGGAATGTTTCAGGTGATTCGTGACGCGTAGCGTTACGGTGTCACCCTCACGCCAGCGTAGTTCAGGTGCCGGTATCTGGCCATTGACCGCTGTGGCCATCGCCTTTTGACCGGTAAAGTTAACGGCGAGCTCACTGATGGATAAATCAAATTCAGTACCGCGTAGCACCTGACGTTGAGCAGGATTGCTCAGGGCCCAGGCAGGACGATTGAGTAAACCAAGTCCCAGAACTGCCCCGCCGGCAGCCAAGCCTTGAACAAAACGGCGCCGTGAGGTATCCATCTCATCGGTGTAGTACGAAGAACGACGATTCTTCATGATAATACTCCTTAATACACATAAATCGATCAACAGATTTGATCGTTGTGAATGATTTAAATTTTTACCTGGATGTATGCGATGTGCATACGGGTAGTAAGAGGGATTTTAGCTTCGCGGAGGACGCAGTAAGGGCGGGCGTATATATGCCAGTGGGATAGTATCAACTTGAATATTGAGCTTTGAATTTATGAAACCCTGTTGCAGCACCGGCAGAGGATTGGAAAAGAGCGCGGTGAAAGACACACAATGCATCATGCAGGTATGACTTCCGTCCGGACAGCAGGGTTTATGTTTTCCGGTCTGGTTATGATCACAGGACGTCGTCATCTGGTAGACCACGTCATAACCCGTGGCTGAATGCATCATGGGGGTATCATGGGAGACTACAGCATAAGCCGTGGTGAAATTGAATAGCACAGCAAGCGCCAGCAGCAGGGTAAAAAACCGCTGTCGTGGTATCCAGTGCAGGATAGTGGCTTGATAATTTCGCTTATGCATTACAACAAAATGACCTTTGAAAGCATACCCCGAATCTACACGAAATTGGCATCCGTATCAAGACTATCTCCCTGTAAGGGGCCATTGGAGGTAGCATGTCCTGTACTGCTGAGGTTGTACCTGCACAAATACTCGGTGTACAATTTTGCAATTGCATCACCACTTGTCAAATAGCACCAGCAGGCCTCAGATTACTCTGAAACCGTGGGAATATTGGGGTTGTTACGCTGCACGGTTTCTCATCGACACTACCCCAGTAAGCGCAAAGAATGCCATGTGAACATTGAAGTGAGTCGGTAGTCTATGGCCGCTTCATATGATTTTGCCGCGACGCCTGCCCCACGTTTTGAAGACTAACAAGAAAATATCAGGGCCTGGCCAGGCTTAACAGCCGCGATAGCGATTGCCGATGTTGAGCCGAAATCTGCAACTGTTTTTATAACCCATGAGATGCCTTAGCCTGAGAAATATAACCAAAATAATGTGGGCAAACTGAATATGCCCTTATACAAAGTCTTGAGCGCGTCAAAATGATTGCCTAATTTAGTGTATCGGTATGGTTAGTTCAATTTCTTCGCGCAGGCGCTTGACGACGTTATATCCTTCATCAATGGCTTCACGCGCTCGATCAAACTCCATCATACCAATATTTTCAAGCCGAGGATTGAGGTATATATCCGGTGGGTCTCCTGCCATGCGGCTACGCGTAATGCGTTCCTGCATAATGAATATTGAACTACTGAGGACATCGGTGATTCCTGGGTGTGATTCCTGCCTCTCACCTAAAATACGGTTTTTTAAGACAGTTAACCATTCAGCAATATCGGTGCTGCCTTTCTGCAAATTATTTTTGGAGTCAGATTTTTTATTGTTAAAGGTATCAAAGTGTTTGGTGATAAGATTTGAATTGAGATTGACCGCGATAACTTTGTCAGCGCCGAGTGCACGACATAAAGAAATTGGCACGGGATTAACCAACCCCCCATCAGCCAACCACATGTCACGATGGTACCAGGGAGAAAACAGTCCCGGTACGGCAATGGAGGCGCGAATCGCATTCCATAAGGGACCTTTTTGCAACCAGATTTCATTACCGTTCGAGAGATCCGTTGCAATGGCACCAAAGGGAACAGGGAGATCCTCAATACTATGAGCACTGAAGTAATGCTTAAATGTGTGCATTAATTTTTCACCTTCAATTAATCCACCAGCAAACAGATTAATATCTAACAGTGCGGCAATGTCACGGCGTCGGAGTTTAACAACCCATGCCTCAAGTTCGTCCAGATTACCGACAACATAGGCCGCCCCAACGAGAGAACCAATTGAGGTGCCGGCGATGACATCAGGTTTGATGCCCATCTCTTCCAGCGCGCGAATAACACCGATATGTGCCCAACCGCGAGCGGCGCCACCACCAAGTGCAAGGCCAATTTTTGGAGTCGTCATGATTGTGATTATTAATGAATAAGTGTCCGTTTACAAATAATATACAACATATTGCCTGTTAGTGATGTGCCTCCCCCAGATAATGACGACTCCCCATTTCGGACAGACGACTAACCGCACGGGCAAAGGCGAAGGCCATATTTTTCCCGGTGTAGAGGTCCTCTGGTGAAGCATCCGCTGAAATAAAGACTTTGACACGGTGGTCATAGAGGGCGTCAATGAGATGTACAAAGCGTCGTGCGACGTCATTTTGCTCATCATTCATATGCTGGATATTGCTGATAAACACAGTCTGAAAGCACTGAGCGATTTCAAGATAATCGATCGCTGAACGTGCGCTTCGACAGAGCTCAGAAAAATCAAACCAGATTATATCGTTGGCCCAGGCAACATACTTAATATGACGATCATTAATACGTAAATCACGGTCATGTTTTGCTTCAACATCCGCCAGACGTTCGAAGTGCGCCTCGAGCTCAGGACAGCTTTCGCTATTTGAAGCAATATAATAAGTCTTGATACGTTCCAGGTAGCTAAAACGAAAGTCGATCCCCTGCCCCAGGCTTACTTCTGAGGTATACTGATGCAGGAGTTCGATGGCAGGTAAAAAACTTTCTCTCTGTAAACCATCCATATATAACTGTTCGATAGCAATATTCGAGGTTGTTACCAGTGTTACACCATTGGCAAATAAACTTTCCAGCAATCTTGCTAAAATCATCGCATCGGTGATATCCGTGACATGGAATTCATCCAGACAAAGTAAACGATATTGTTGCGCCCATTGCTTACCAATAATTTTTAGTGGCTCTGATACATGTGAGAGCTCACGTATCTGTGCATGTATATCGCGCATAAACCGATGGAAATGCAGGCGATTTTTTTCAGTAAAATCCAGACAGGAATAAAAATTGTCCATCAATTGTGTCTTGCCACGTCCGGTACCGCCGCATAAATATAGACCATGGTTGTTAACGCTGTTTCGGAAAAATCCTGAAAAGCGGTGTCGCTTTTTTCCGTGGCCTTTTAACCAGTGGTAGAGACTATCAAGTTGCGAAATAGCCGTCATCTGGGCCTCATCGCGGACAAGGTGGCCATGTGATATCTCGGCTTCATACTTTTGGCTCGGTGTCATTTAGGTAATGCTGCCTTTCTGGATGGCCTTTTCGATAACTTACAGATTGCTAGTCGTGAACAGGAGTGGATCTTATCTCAGGGTCTTTATTGCCGCCAATGAAGTCGTCTGGCCGATTTGGTATGGCGATAAGTTGGCCAATATTATTCCCCCTTGCCGTAGCTGCATGCTATCAAACGCGCCATAGTAAATTTGAATATCCTATAGCTAAAACTGACAAGCCAATGTTTATGTTAGCGGTAAGTCAGCGTTCTTTTATGCCACTTCACTTAACCAATAAAAACCAAATCCGGCGACTACCAGCGTCTTTTTGAAAATATCAGGTGTAAACCCTGAATATAGGTCGACCAGACGCGCATGCTTATTGGTGGCCCAGCGCCCGACTGTCGATAAGTCAAGATGCTGTGGCTTGCCATCAAAGTTCGCAATTACTAAAACTTGTTCGGATGGCTTAATCAGACTGTAACGTTCAAAAACAAATAAGTGGGGATTTTCAACTTCAATGAGTGTTCTATTGTTGAAATCTGCAAAGACGTCGATCTCCTTGCGTACAGAAATCATTCTTTTTAAAGCGCTGAAGATTTTGTACTCTACTGTACCAGGCATATTACGGTTTTCTGCCTTGTCCCAGTTAATTGTCGGCCGATGCACCCAGCGGGAATCACCAGCCTTATTCGGGTCTTCCTGATAGGAATAGTCATTCAATTGGCCTAGTTCATCACCATAATACAGCAAAGGTATGCCGCCAAACGATAAGATCATGCTGTGCAATAATAATATGCTTCCAACGGCAGCTTCCGTTGACTGGGGATTACCTTCATCCAATGCATGTTGCAGCCCGACCAGCGATGCCAACGATCCAGAGATACGCGCGTCACCATTTTTTTCATTGTGACCAAATGGTAGCCCACGGGCATAGGAATCTGAAAATTTTCCAGTATAATAATCGAGGAGAAATTTTCGGTGTTGTGCTGGTTCATAGCCTGCTAACTGAATATCACTGTCATCAAATCCTAGACCAATATCATCATGACAGCGCGCATAATTTAACCACGTAGCGCGTTCCAGTTTAACTGGTAGACTTTTGATTCCCTGGTTTAGAAGTTTGGCATTTTTCGTTGCCATAGCATCCCATAACAAAGCCATAAAGGTAGCGTTATAGGCAATCTCACATTCCTTGGCAATGACGGCGTCTTCGCCAAAATACTTGGCTACTTCAAACGGTGCCACAATCGCCTCGGCGATAAACAAAACACCGGGTGCCGTAACCTGACAGCAATCTTTTAGTAGCTGCAGGATTAAATGTGCTTCACGCTCATTTTGACAAGTGCTGCCAATTTTTTTCCATAAGAAAGCAACGGCATCCAGGCGGAGAATGTCCGCACCTTTATTGGCCCAGTATAATATAATATCCAGCATCTCGATAAATACTGCAGGATTGCTGTAATTAAGATCCCATTGGAAATTGTTAAAGACCGTCATTACCCAGCGTTCCATTTCTTCATCCCAGGTAAAATTACCAGGTGAATTTTCCGGAAAAATTTCTGGCATGCTCTGTTCAAACATATCAGGTACATTGCGATTTTCAAACGTATAATAATAATTTTGATAGACGGGGTCGCCTGCACGGGCTTTTTGCGCCCATTCATGCTCATTGGAGGTATGGTTTACCACGACATCCAATACCAGCAAGATATCTCGCAAACGCATTTCATCTGCTAATTTTGACAAATCTTCCATGGAACCGATACGTGAATCAACTTCACGAAAATTACTCACCGCATAGCCGCCATCACTGTGACCTTCGGGACAGCGCATGATGGGCATAATATGTGCGAGATTGACACCTAACTCCTGAAAATAGCCCAGATGCTCACGCACACCATTAAGGTCACCGGCAAAACCATTACTATACAACGCCATGCCTACCCATTTCTGACTTAGAAACCAGTTATGATTATTTTCACGCTCGATGTCTATCTCTTTATAAACATCAGGCCGTTGTATATACTGACGGGCCATGGTTTCAACGAGACGTAGCGCCTGCGTTTTAAAGTCATCCCGATGACCGTAGAGACGTTCAAAGAGAGAGTGTATGGCGTAGAAGTTGGCGCCAAGTCGGGTATAAAAATGACGTAGGTCCTGCTTACTGATTTCAGTTTTGAGGTTGTTAAGAATGTCATTTAATAGTGAATGAGATACCTGCTCGTACATGAATTGGCCTTACGTTCCGAATATAAAGAAACTTATTTGTAATAAAAGTCTAGGCACGATATGCCCGATAAAAATTCCGGTCTAGCGTAGTCGCACCACGCAGACCAACAACCTTGCTGGCAAAGTCCTGTGCGGCACTAACAATATCGGCAATCGGCATCGCCATTCTAAGACCATGCAAAAAGACCGCTGTAAACGCATCTCCGGCACCTACAGTATCAACAAACTGTGAAACTACTGGCAAAGGCGACGTATAAATCTGGCCTTGCATACTGCGAACGATTGTACCCGATGCGCCACGTGTAAGAATAAGTAATTCAATTGTATACTCATCCTGTAATGCTTGCATTTGATGCTCGACACTACCGCTAACCTGAGATAACTTTTCCAGCTCAATATCGTTAAGTTTTACCCAGCGTGCACTTTTTAGATAATCCTGGATTTCAACCAGGTGCCACCAGGGTGCGCGCAGGTTGACATCAAGAAAAATTGATATCCCGGGGGAAGACGCCAGTACCTCATATGCCTGTCGTGTTGTATGATTGCGTAGCGCCAGCGTGCCATGATACAGAATTGTGTTGTTAACAGGCAGGTCAATGGTGTCAGAAGATATATAATCATAGGCACAATCTGGCGTGATACTATAATGTGGTTCATTATCTATCATTGTGATTTCGACGCGCCCAGTTGAATGCTGAGAGTCGAATTGGATGTACGTAATATCCATGCCCCAGTCACGCATCGCCTGTAATATTTCCGCCCCCATCTCATCCCGCCCCACTCTAGAAATCAGGCAGGGATTATCGCCAAATGCCTGCAAATGCCAGGCGACATTGAAAGGAGCCCCACCGAGTACCTTTCGACCATTGGGGAAACAGTCAAATAATACTTCACCAAAAATAATGGGCTGATGATTATTTTCCACAGTAGAACCCACTATCAATAAGCGGTTGACGAAAAACGGGAGAAAAGTGGCATACTCCCTCCAGAACTCCCGCGGCATAGTTGCCATTCATGGTAGTGTTTTTACCCGTCGCAAGAAAGAGACTGGTTAGATGCGATTTTGCCATATTTTGCGCCATTTCTCGTACTTCAGATGTAGCATTGCCTACTAGCACCGAGGGTATTGTGCTTGTCAACACAGGTAAATCATTACCACTATCTCCCGCAAATACAACTTCATTCAGCGAATAATTCAGTTGTCTGCGTAAAAATTCAATCGCATGCAGTTTAGTCGCGTTTTTCGGCAGAACATCTAAAAGTCCAATCGCTTTCGGTTCATCAATACTCCATATTAAGCTGGCGCTGATGTTGCGTGCCTGAAGTCGCTTCTCTATTATGGAAAGAAGATTTTGATGGTCCGAATGTAATGCCACATAGTAGCTTAATTTATGAATATTTTGCTTATCCTCTTCCTGCAAATTAAGGTCTGTGATATCAGCAAGTAAATCTTTTATCCGAGAATGATCATTGCCGTTCCAATCCATGGCAATTTCATTTTTCCATTCTTTAGACTCATGCCACTCTTGCTCATCGATACGGTAGACCATCGTGCCGACATCAGTGATGGCATAGTTTGGCATAGGCAGGTTGTAATCTCTAATAGCGTCTTTTACCATCGCTTGATGACGTCCTGTTACATAAACCAATGTAACCTGCGGTAAACTGCAGAAGTCCGAAAATTGCTTCCTGGCCAGAAAATCCTCTGCTTGTGAACCATTAGGTATAATCGTCCTATCCATATCAGTGCAAAGTAGAAGCCTGGCTTCAAATAGTTTTGACTTACTATTCATTTATTTACATCAAAGAATTTGTAGTGCTCTAATGCCTCAATGATCCCCTCTGAAAATGGCTTGCTCGAAAAATAAATTCGATCCACATCAACGAGACGAGTGAGTTCTTCATTATGCCGATTGGCCACTACGGCGGCGAGTGTGTTACCACGCATCATATCTTCATCAGCGCCAGAACCGCCAGCGACAAAAATTCGTTCCAGAGGAATTTGCCAACGATCGGCAACGTAGCGCAGAGCAAGTCCTTTGGATGCTCGCTGAGGCAAAATATCCAGAAACTGGCCGAAGGCAAAATTTAGATGTACTGATTGTTCGTTTTGATGTAGCAGGCTACTGATTGAATCAATATCAGGGGCGATATCCGGGTTGATATAGTAACTAATCTTATAGCGGCTCTGCTCTGACTTTGGCTGAAGTTTTAAGCCTGGAAGCTCAGCCAGCAACTCTCGTACTTTATGCGGAGACCAGTGATAATCGATATGTTTAGCCCAGGAGATGTCCGCTGAATAACTGGGGGCATAATAGATCTCTGTACCACCGCTGGATATTAGGATATCAGGCTCAGGGATCTTGTGCATTTTCATTTTTCTTAATGCGGAATCAAATCGACGCCCGGTAGCGATGACAAACTCTGTCGTTTTTCGCTGATCACGCAAGATTCCAATTAACCGTTTTAGTGATTTTTCATCACCAATAAGGTTCTGATCAAGATCACTTACAATTGCGCGATCACGGTACGGTCCAGTGCGTGGCCGAATGGATTTTCGTACCAGTATTTCTGAGCGTTCGGCTATAGGTTTTACAATTGAAATATAATGTTTAGCATGAGCATCCCACGAATAAAATTCACGAACACCTTTTATACCATTTGCGGCACACTGCCTCCAGCTCTCTTTATTTTCAAGTAACTGTAAGAGTGATTTAATAATGGTTTCTGGCTGCAGAGGATCAATCAAAAAGCCATTTTTACAACTTCCAATAATATCACGCGGCCCACCATCTTCTGTTGCGACAATAGGAAGGCCGGAGGCGGCAGCTTCAATTAGCGTTAAACCAAAAGGTTCGGTCAATGCTGGATTAACAAATACCCCGCCAGATGCTGCTGCGATTCGATAAAAAAAGGGTACCTGATCACGTTGATGATGTTTTGGAATAGTGACACGTCCATAAATATTGTATCGATCTATCGCAACTAGCAATTCGTGAAATACTTCACGAGCACCCTCTTCGAGATCATCAATATCATCCCGATTTCCAGCAATGATTACAAGATTGGCAAGTTTCTGCAATTGTGGCGATTGTCCGTAGGCATCAATTAACGCGACAATATTCTTGCGTTTGTCTGGACGTGACAGTGCTAATATGATTGGCTTGTCTGGATATTGTAACTTTTCAGTAAGTTTATTCGCAAGGCTAGTGTTTAATTCATCTCCGGTCGGAGGCTTAAATTGTTTTAGGTCAGTCCCAGGAGCAATAACTCGCATTTGTTCCGGTTGATAATGATCATAGAGTTCATATTGTTCTTCGATCTCCTGGGATGTACTTGTGATAACACGTTCTGCAGTGGCGAGGGTGATTTCCTCTGCTTCAATGCGACGCGTCATATTGTAGCGCTCTTCAACCTGTTGTGGAGTCAGACCGCTGGCGAGAAGCCGGCGTCTTTTGACTCGCCCAAGTGAATGTCCTGTATGGATCAGTGGTACGCCAAGTTGATTCGCCAATGTTGCACCAACATAGCCAGCGTCAGCATAATGACTATGAATTATATCTGGCAAGAGATTGCTGGTCCTGTAAAAGTTGAAGACATTGTCAGCAAAAACATCCAGGTAATCCCATAAATGTTCCTTGTAAATATAGCCCTCTGGGCCAGCATCTATGCGTACAATTCGCAATTTATCAGAGAGTGTCTCGAAGTATTCTGCATAATCGCTCGAAACATCAGGGCCGATCACCCGCCTTGTAATTAGATCCACATATTTTACTGAAGGATGTCGTGACAATGCCTGTGCAAGTTCAAGCACATAAAGTGTCTGCCCTCCAGTATCAGCATCACGTCCCAATTCGAGATTCTGGCCGCGAATTAGTCCATGTATACTAATCAGAGAAATGTATAACTGGTCCGTATTTGCAGTCATGTAAACAATATTCCTGCTCAATGTTGTAAAGCAATGTTCGTTAAATTCTTATATCGGAGACTGGCCTTGATGTAAATTGGCACTCACCGATAGTAGATAACAGCCTGTTACGATTATAGGCTTTTTATAATGATTGCGCTTTAATTAAGGCGCCGTACAAACCGACCTTTTCTTGTGTAATAAGCTTTACGGGTAGTTTTTTCAAGCTTTTTGTCATGATACCTTTACTAATAAAGGCATTAATAAAACGTGATGTTGCTAATCTTTCGCTAATTTTTGCTGCGATGCCACCGGCAATATATACTTCACCAACTGGAAAGTAGTTTAACGCAATGTTGCCAGCGGCCGCACCATAAATATCAATAAAACACTCAATGGTTTTGCTACTTAATTCATCATTGTTTGAAAGCGCCGCTTCAGTAATGATTTTTGCCGGGTCAGACTGTGACATTGCTGTTCTTACCGTTGCAGATTCTGCCAAACCAGATGACTCGTGTAAAAACTGGTAGATTGTGTATATCCCCCTACCCGAAAGAAGCATTTCCAGACTGACATGCGTAGAGTTGCTTTGCAGCCATTCGAGTAATTGACGCTGCTGTTCATTTTCAGGTGCAAATCCCGTGTGCCCTGCTTCGCTTGAGTATGCCAGGTATTGATTTCCAGTCCAAACACGGTGCGATACGCCAAGACCAGTACCGGCGCCGATGACAGCAGCATCTGGGTGAGTAGTTAGGCAATCATTGAGACTTCCACGCTGCAGTGTCAGAGTGTCTGAACTTTTCAATTCCGAGATACCATATGTTATCGCACTGAAGTCATTGATAACTTTTACCTTTGGAATATTAAACTTTTCGCTTAACTCTTTTTCATTTACCACCCAGGGCAAATTGGTCACGGCGGCACTTCCTTCTATGACAGGGCCGGCTACCGCAATGCAAGCAACGTTAATTGAATCACTCAAATCAAAACTTGCTAGAAACTTATGAATAATGACTATTAAGCTTGTATATTTCTGACTTGGATAAAATACTTCAGCCAGTATTTTTCTTTGTCCAGAAAGAATATCAGCGACTATCAGTCGAGTATGTGTACCACCAATATCGCCTGCCAGAATTCTCAAAATCACGCCTCGTGTAATTTTTTAGCACCACCAGGTCGGCGGTGTTTGTAATGGTTGATTAATCCATTTGTTGAGCTGTCATGAGAGTCAATATTGTCACTATCATTTAATTCGCTCAAAATATTCTTGGCCAGCTGTTTGCCAAGTTCAACACCCCACTGGTCAAAAGAATTAATATTCCATATTATACCCTGGACAAATATTTTATGTTCGTAGAGGGCGATGATAGAACCCAATGTCTTCGGATCCAGAGTGTCAAATAGCAACGTACTGGTAGGACGATTCCCAGGGAATATTTTATATGGTAGAAGTTGCTCTATCTGATCATAATGATATCCTTCAGCCGTGAGTTCATGCCTGGCTTCGATTGCTGTCTTGCCACGCATGAGCGCTTCTGTTTGCGCGAAAACATTTGACATCAGTGCACGATGATGGCGCGCAACACAACGTAGACTGTAAACCGGTGCAAGTATATCTGCAGGTACTAGCTTTGTACCCTGGTGAAGTAGCTGGAAGAAAGCATGCTGTCCTGCAATACCTATTTCACCAAATACTACCGGTCCAGTAGTGTAGTCAACTCGATGGCCTTCACGATCGACATATTTACCATTACTTTCCATATCAGCCTGCTGTAAATAGGATGGAAAACGATGCAAATGTTGATCATAAGGCAGGATGGCCATAGTTTGCGACTGAAAAAAATTATTATACCAGATCCCAAGCACGGCCATCATGACGGGGATATTTTCTTGCAAAGGTGTAGTTCGAAAGTGTTGATCAGCCTCATACGCGCCATTTAATAACTCTTCGAACATATCCGCTCCAATGGCTATCACGACTGGCAGTCCAATCGCAGACCAAAGAGAATATCGACCACCAACCCAATCCCACATCTTGAATATATTATCAGCAGAAATGCCGAATTTCATCGCCAGGGGGATATTTGAAGTTACCGCGGCAAAATGTCGATTGATTAAGGCGTCATCACCTACTTTGTTTATATACCATTGTCGCGCCGTCTCGGCGTTAACCATTGTATCCTGTGTTGTAAATGTTTTCGAAGCAATGATAAAGAATGTAGTTTCAGGATTAAGGAATTCCAGAGTGTCGTTAATATGATTTTCATCGATATTCGAGACAAAATGTACGTTCAAATCATGCAGTGTATATGGTCGCAAAGCTTCGGTTGCCATCATTGGGCCGAGGTGAGAGCCACCGATACCGATGTTGACAACATCTGTTATCGCCTGGTTGGTCGCCCCACGCCACTGCCGTGAACGAATTTTTTCTGCCAGCTGATATACGCGCTGCCGCTCAAGCTTAATCTCGGGTAGTATGTCAACACCATTAACCATAATTGGCTTATCACCCCTATCTCTTAGAGCCACATGCAATACAGCACGACATTCAGTATGGTTGATCAGCTCACCATCAAACATTTTCGCGGTCCAGTCAGGAACATTTTCTGCCTGAGCCAGTTGCAAAAGGAGCTTAACTGTCTCGTCATTGATACGATTTTTTGAATAATCATAGAGTATATTGCCAAGCTGTAGAGAAAACTTGCTGTATCTTGACGAATCAGCATCAAACATATCACGCATGTGAACATGCTCAATATCGACATAATGTTTTTTCAGGGCTAACCATACACTTGATTGAGTTAGTTTAGACATTATCATTCCCTTGTTTCACATCGTTTCTATACACAGAAAAATTCCAGCTTACACGGCATGACAGCAATAATCGTTCCAATATCATTAACTTGGCTATAGACTCAATAACGGCAGTCACCGAGTGATAGCCCTAATGTGATAGAGCAAAGTAAGACGATGGAATTGCACCGTTATTTAATTTATACGCTTCATCATAGGGCATTAAAGCATGCCAACGAAGTATTGTCTGCTAACTTTCCTTGCAATATTATAATATTCATTATTATAGTCATGATATGATTATCACTGGACGTTTTGCTCTGGATTACACCAATGAAAATAAATAATATTGTAACTACACCCTACTTAGATCAAAAACCTGGCACCTCCGGTTTACGAAAGACAGTCAAGGACTTTCAAAAAAGACATTATCTGGAGAATTTCGTTCAATCCATTTTTAATGTGGCCACGGAATTGAAGGGTAGCCTGATGATTCTAGGTGGGGATGGTCGCTATTATAATACGGAAGCAATCCAGATTATACTTAAAATGGCGGCTGCACATGGGGTCAGGGAGATTATGGTCGGTCAGAATGGAATTCTCTCTACACCGGCTGTTTCATGCCTGATCCGAAAATACAAAGCCGCTGGAGGCATTATCCTCTCAGCCAGCCATAATCCTGGTGGGCCTGATGGTGACTTCGGTATAAAGTTTAACATTGCCAATGGAGGTCCCGCACCAACAGCATTCACAGATGCTGTATTTAATCTCAGCAAAACACTTGATACATATCAAATCGTAGAAGCAGATGATATTCCACTCGATAAGCTACAAACATGCGGTATCGGTAACATGAATATCGCCGTTATCGATCCGGTCAATGACTATGCCAAACTAATGGAAAGCGTATTTGATTTTCCCAGAATTCAGTCTCTTTTTAGCTCAGGATTATTCACCATGTGCTTCGATGCGATGCATGCGGTTACCGGTCCTTACGCCCATCGAATTTTTGAACAACAACTCGGTGCTAATGTCGACGCCGTGATCAATGGAATGCCGCTAGAGGATTTTGCTGGCGGACATCCCGATCCAAATCTGGCACATGCAAAAGAACTGGTTGCCGTCCTGAACTCTGGTGGTAGTGCCCCAGACTTTGGGGCTGCTTCAGATGGGGATGGTGACCGAAACATGATAATCGGCCAGCGCTTTTTTGTTAATCCCAGTGACAGTCTGGCGATTATGACCGCGAATGCTCACCACCTTCCGGGATATAGACTGGGTGTCCGGGGCGTTGCCCGGTCTTTGCCTACGAGTCAGGCTGTGGATAAAGTTGCTCAAGCCATGGGCATTGACTGCTATGAGACCCCTACTGGGTGGAAATATTTTGGTAACCTGCTGGATGACAAGCGTATCACTTTATGCGGAGAGGAAAGCTTTGGATCTGGTTCGGACCACATACGAGAGAAAGATGGCATATGGGCTGTTTTATTTTGGCTCAATTTGATCGCGATTAAGCAACAATCCGTTGAAGAAATTACCCGCAGCCACTGGAGTCGCTACGGTCGACATTATTATACGCGTCATGATTACGAGGCGATAGATATCGATGTTGCGAATGCCCTCTTTGACAATCTCAGAGGCAAAATACAAACGCTGCATGGAAAGACTTATTTTGGTAACAAAGTAGTATTATGTGATGACTTTTCGTATACCGATCCCGTTGACTCCAGTATTACCACAAATCAGGGGATTCGAATCCTCTTCGCAAATGAATCGCGTATTGTCTATCGTTTGTCAGGCACGGGGACTCAGGGTGCGACATTACGTGTCTATATCGAACGTTATATTACTGACACTTCGCAACACAATGAGCCTACACAAACGATGTTAGCAGAGCTTATACAAGTTGCTGCTGATATTGCCCAGATTCCACAACGCACCAAACGTACCACACCGGATGTGATCACCTAAAAAAAGGCTAGAGTTTTAATTGCTAAGTTTCCATATATCAGCATTATACTCCTGCATGGTTCTATCCGTCGAAAAATAGCCGCTACACGCCGTATTGTTTATACTCATTTTTACCCAGGAGTCTCGATCCCGATACGTCTCTGATACCGCAGCTTGTGTATCAATATAACTTCTAAAATCAGCTAACGTCAGCCAGGGGTCATGTGGATTTAACAGTGAGGCAATAATTTCATCAAATATATGTTGCTCATAGGCATTAAAGTGTCCACACGTCAACAGTCGCATCACACGTTTCAGGTCATTGTCTTCTTCAACAATCTGATGTGGATGATAATTGGCCTTTTGAGCTTCGACCTCATCCGCTTTTAAACCAAAAAGAAAGAAATTATCGTCACCAACCGCCTCAAGTATTTCAATGTTAGCGCCATCATACGTACCAATGGTGATAGCCCCATTCATCATAAACTTCATATTGCCAGTACCAGAAGCCTCTTTGCCAGCGGTCGACACCTGCTCTGATAGGTCGGTGCCAGGACAAATGATCTCCATTTTTGATACGCCATAATTTGGAATAAAGGCAAGTTTAAGCATGTCTTTTACTTGCGGATCATTATTAATGACCTCGGCGATATTATTTACCAGCTTAATCATCGATTTTGCCAGGCGATATCCTGGTGCAGCCTTACCACCAATCAAAACGCATCGATTAGTCCAGTCCTGGGTATCTCCACGTTTTATGCGATCATAAAGGTGTATTACATGTAGAATATTAAGTAACTGCCGCTTGTATTCGTGTATTCGCTTTACCTGAACATCAAATAGTGAATCCACATTAAAATCTACATCACATTTCTCTTTGACCAGTTTTGCGAGGCGCATTTTGTTTTCACGTTTGATGTTATGCCAATTCAAACAAAAATCTTTATCAGTAGAGAGCTGTTTTATTTTTTTGATTTCTGATAAATCATATATCCAGCGGTCACCAATTTTATCGGTAATTAACTCGGTCATTAGAGGGTTGGCATGTGCAATCCATCTGCGTGGCGTGACACCATTCGTCTTGTTGTTGAACTTGTCAGGCCACAAATCATAAAAATCCCTGAATAGGCCTTCACTCAGTAACTTTGAGTGCAGTGCAGCAACCCCATTGACCGAAAAGCTACCGACAATTGCCAAATAGGCCATTCGCACGTATTTCGTCTTGCCCTCTTCTATGATTGACATCCGTCTTTGCCGGTCAGCATCGTCAGGCCATCTCATGGCGACTAATTTAAGAAAGCGCGCATTGATTTCATAGATAATCTGTAAAAGACGCGGCAGTAATTTTTCAAAAAGTGGAACCGGCCATTTCTCTAATGCCTCTGGCAATAGGGTATGATTTGTGTATGCCATTGTTTTAGATGTGATGGCCCATGCCTGGTCCCATGACAAGCCCTTAACATCCATTAACAGACGCATTAGTTCTGCAACCGCTATTGTTGGATGTGTATCATTCATCTGAAAAATATTTTGTTCAGCAAAGTGTCTGAAATCATTATCTTCATTGATCATCCACATTCTAAAAACATCCTGGAGACTTGCCGATGCCAGAAAATATTGTTGTTTGAGCCTTAATTCCTTGCCATTTTCACTGGCATCATTGGGATAAAGGACCATCGTGATATGTTCCGCATCATTTTTTGCTTCAACGGCATCGGCATAACTTCCTGCATTGAAATCCTCAAGACTAAACACATTCGTTGCGCTGGCGCTCCATAATCTGAGTGTATTCACTGTGTTGTTTTTATAACCTGAGATAGGTACATCGTAGGGTATTGCCAGAACGTCAGCCGTATCGACCCAGACATAACGACTGCCACCACCGTTTTCAGTAATTTTATCAACGCGGCCACCAAATTTAATGGTTTGAGTAAATTCCGGACGTTCCAGTTCCCAGGGGTTGCCATCTCTTAACCAGTGGTCAGGTTCTTCTAGCTGATAGCCGTTACTAATTTCCTGACGAAACATCCCGTATTCATACCGAATGCCGTAGCCAATGACCGCTAACATTAAAGTCGCACAACTGTCCATAAAGCATGCGGCAAGGCGTCCCAAACCGCCATTGCCTAAACCGGCGTCATGCTCTTCGCTGCAAATATCTTCAATCTGTAAAGCAAACTTATTCATTGCATCTTCAGTTTCTTTTGTTAATCCCAGATTGAGGATATGATTACCTAAAGAACGGCCAATTAAAAATTCCAACGACATGTAGTAGGCCTTCTTTACACCTTTGGCTTCATATACTTTCCATGTGTTTCGCCAGTCCGTCATAATGCGATCACGCATTGTCAATGATAGTGCCTGGTATTTATAGATTGGCACACAACCAAAAAACCTGCCAAGGTGCCGTATTAGATAACGTTCAAAATCATTTGCCAACGACTCACTATCTGTAGGCAATTTTTTGAGTACAGGTAATTTCGATGTGCTGATAGATTCTTTGCTGGACATGACTTTACCTCTGATACAAGATCATTAAACTTGAAATTTCTTTCAGACGTGCGGAATTAAGTTGTTGCCACTCGAAGCGCCATAGCCAGTTACCGCCGATTGTCCCTGGTGTGTTCATACGGGAATTTGAATCAAGCATGAGTAAATCCTGCATGGGTAGCATACACAGAAAAGAAACTGATGATAGTGCAAGACGAATCATGGCCTGAAATGTCTGATCGGCATTGTTGAGTGTCAACCCAAGATAATCCTGCAGATAGGGTTTATTGTAATTTTTCTCATTAAGACACCAGCCAAGAGTCGTGTCATTGTCATGTGTGCCCGTGTAAACCAGATCACCAGGTTGCTGATGATGCGGTAAGTGCGGATTATTATTGTTGCCATCAAAAGCAAACTGAAGAACCTTCATTCCGGGCAGGTCAAAGGCATTTTTAAGTTCAATTACAGCATCGGTAATGACGCCAAGATCCTCGGCAATCAGTGGTAGATGATGGGATTCCCTGTATAGGGTAGCCAACATTTCGCGCCCTGGCACTTCCACCCACTTGCCATTGATTGCCGTACTATCTTTTTGTGGAATTTGCCAGCACGCCTGTAAGCCACGAAAATGATCAATACGAACCATGTCAAATAACTTTAATTGGGTTCTGAAACGATCTTTCCACCACAGATAGTCAGTTGAACGCATATGGTTCCAGTCATACAGAGGATTTCCCCAGCGTTGCCCTGTGTCTGAAAAGGCGTCCGGTGGTACACCAGCTATATATTCCATTTCTCCATCAATATTGATCAAAAAGTTTTTTCGCTGAGCCCATACATCAGCACTATCAAAGGCTACGAAAATCGGCATATCACCAAAGAGTTCAATCCCGTGTTGCGTGGCGTATTGATGCATTTCATGCCACTGGGAAAAAAAAATATACTGCTCAAAAAACACTTGCCTGATGTCTGACTGCAATTCAGTGCGGGCTTGTTCGAGGGCCGAACTCTCCCGGTGCCGAATCGCTACCGGCCAGTCATTCCAGGATTGTTTATTATGTTTTTGTTTTAGCGCCATAAACAGGGCGTAGTCATGTAGCCAGTGTCGATTTTCGGCGGCGAAATTTTCCAAATCCACGAGCCATTGACTGTCACCTGATGTGTAAAATTTATTTGCGGATTTCTGCAGGCAGAGTGAGCGGTAAGCTTCATCTTCTTCATCAACACCGAGGTTGCTACGATCCAACCAGCCTTTATCTTCAAGCCAGTCCAGACTGATAAGTAAAGGGTTACCCGCATGAGAAGATAGACACTGATATGGTGATTTATCCTCATGGGTAGGTCCAATGGGTAACATTTGCCAGACTTTAAAACCTCGGGCATGCAGAAATTCAATAAAGCGGTATGCCTCATGGCCGATATCGCCATTGAAGTGTGGCCCTGGTAATGACGTGGGATGTAGCAAGACCCCGGCACGACGTTGCCTGTCAACTGACGTAGTATGAGGGACTTCTGTCATGACTTATTGAAGTTGGCCGGGTAACATTGCGCCGCCCATCGCAGGACTGCCAGAGCCGAATGAGAACGCCTTCGATAAATAATCCGGTGGCTCTATCTTGAGCAACTGGTATAGATTGCATAAATGCAGTCGGTACTGTTCGTCAAAGGCGGCAACAGAATCTGCCGAGTTGTATTCACCAAACCACCAAAACCAGTCAGAGCTTTCGCAGGTGGCAAGTTGCATTTCAGCTTTCAGTTGTTCCTCGGTCGTCAAGTTGCCCTGCTGCTGAACTTTGTCATAAACTTTCTTTGCCTCGACTAGCATATCCCAGGCTCGATTTTTATCTGCCTCACCTATCCATGTTGAGAATGTACCGTAAACCCAGCTACCAGAGATAATTTCATTCAAAGGCTTTTTTTCAGGACTGGATTGGAGATATTCACTATAGGTCGTAAGTTTAAAACCTTTGTGCACTGTTAATTGTTTATATAAGGCCTTGATGAAGTGATAACCATTTTGCGGATAGTGTTCCCAGGCATTTTCACCATCAAGGATGATCGAGACAATCGCGCCGGGTTTTTCGCTACAGCTTTGTGCTATCTCTTCAAGGTGATGAAGTAAATTTGCAACCGCATCATCAGCATGCCAGTCAGAATATTTAAAGCCGATCAGGTCAGAGAGTCCATCATCCCTGAAAAAGCAGGCTGCTGTCGTATCACGATATTGATAAGCTTCATGCAGGCAGGTGTCTGCTTTGATTGATGATTTTTTTAGGGAATTTTTTAACACTGTATCGCCGCTGGCGAACCATTTTATTCCCATCTGCGAAAATAGCTCAATTGTTTCTGCGCTAACACTACCTTCTGATGGCCAGCAACCCTGAGGTGAAAAGCCAAAATATTTTTTAAATACATCAATTCCTTTCTGCATATGCCAGCGCGCTCTTTCGGCACCACCTGGGTATTCGGTTGCTATGGGTAAGACCACCTCGGGCATCGCCTGTTCAGCACTTTTGAAATCCAGCAATAAAGGAACAATTGGGTGGGCATAGGGTGTCATCGAGAGTTCGATTTGCCCTGCTTCTGCTAACGCCCTATAGCGCCCGATAACACCACTAACCAGTTCATATATAATTTCAACCAGGAGATGTCGATCATGAGAGCTAAAGTGCTGTGCCTTGTCAGACAATGCTTGAATACGTGCATCTGAATAGCGGACGTTTTCTGCCATCCATGCCAGGTGATACCAGACGAGCAAATCTGCAAAAAACTGTTCTGAAAAATAGGCGAGAATCTTATCGTTTTCCAACGCGGTTTCGGCGATTTCAACGAGGTCTCTAAACGCCTCAAAACGGTCCACCAGCCGTAATTTGTTGGCTCGCAGACAGGCTTTAATAATATGCAGTTGACTTTCCTTGTCAAAAGTTATGACGGGTTCTGCTAAGGCGGCAAGCAGAGGGTCGCGTAGCGCCTTGCCGTGATGTAAAAAATCTTCAAGTTGATGTGCATAATCATCTATTTGCTCGAGTAATACCGGTGCAAAATTAACGACAACACGCGCTGCCGGATTATTCTCCAGGTGGGCAACCATATCTACATAGTCTTTTATGGTATGCAGATAGGTCCACGGTAGATGGTATTCTCCGTTTCGCAGGTCGCGGTATTCCGGCTGATGCATATGCCAGTAAATGACGACATTTAAGCGATTGTTTATCATCTCGTTATCTGACTTGATGCACTTTTTGCCCCAGCATATCAGGCGTCACAAGCACAACCCCGTTAGGGGAAACATAAAAACGCTTTTTGTCCTCTTCGTTATCCCGCCCAATAACCATTCCATCAGGAATTTCACAGCCTTTGTCAATTACGGCATGAAAAATTTGACAGTTTTTTCCAATAACAACGTCAGGCATAATGACGGACGAATCGACTTTCGAGTAATCCTCTACACAAACATTCGAAAACAACAAGGAATGCCGAACTCGTGCACCTGAAATTATACAACCTCCAGAGACCATAGAGTCTACGGCCATCCCCCTCCTGTCATCATCATCAAAAATAAATTTGGCCGGTGGTAATTGCTCCTGATGTGTCCAGATTGGCCATTCTGCATCGTACAAGTTTAGTTCCGGGGTGACACCAATCAGCTCGAGATTGGCCTCCCAAAAGGCATCCACCGTACCCACGTCTCGCCAATATGCCTGTATGGCACTATTGCTGTCGATAAAGGGATGGGCAATTACACGATATTTCTCGATAGCATAAGGGATAATATTTTTGCCAAAGTCGTGACTGGAGTTTGGTGTGTCGGCATCACGAATAAGTAATTCAAACAACAAATCAGTATTGAAGATATAGATACCCATTGAGCACAGGGCGACTTCTGGATTGCCCGGGCTATGCTCTGGCTTTTCCGGCTTTTCAATAAAGCTACGAATACGATATTTATTGTCGACGCCCATGACACCAAAGGCAGAGGCCTTTTCCACAGGCACGTCAATGCAACCGACGGTGATATCGGCCTCACTCTCAACGTGTCTTGCCAGCATTGTCCCGTAATCCATTTTATAGATATGATCACCGGCGAGGATTAGGACATATTCGGGTGCATGGGCACGGATAATGTCCAGGTTCTGGTAAATGGAGTCGGCTGTACCTGAGTACCAGGACGCCTCAATGCGCTGTTGTGCAGGTAGTAGCTCCACAAACTCTCCAAACTCGCCGCGCAGATGGCCCCAGCCTCGTTGTATATGCAAAATGAGTGAATGCGCCTTGTATTGTGTCAAAACGCCGATTTTTCGAATTCCCGAATTAATACAATTTGATAGTGGAAAGTCGATAATACGAAATTTCCCACCAAACGGTACCGCCGGTTTTGTGCGCCAGGTTGTAAGATGTTTTAACCGCTCGCCTCGTCCACCGGCCATAATTAAGGCCAGTGTATTGCGTGTCAGATTACTAACAAAACGTGGTGATTTATTCACTTTCATCCTTGCCTATTCTCGCATTGATTTACGGGTATTTGATGACGCACCAACCCAGCTCATGCTACAGAATATTTGTCCTTACTATGACATTCTGATTGCTGCAAAAAGTAAGCCATTTGGCAGAGCGTAGTATTTAGTGTCAATATGTCTAGAATTGAAACACTGCTCGACATTATATAGTGCATTTTTCGCTGGTCGCATGTACACCTCGCCTTATTTGTGTGCAAAAACGTTCGGCACAACCACCTGACAGGTTTCAAACTTGCAATAGTTATAGCATAAACCTAACCTATATAGCTGTAGCGGTAAGGGAGTAAATCATGCCATTGCTTAAATATTGCTATCAAGCATGTCACAATACTCTCATAATGGACGCCATCATCGTGATTAATACTATCAAACTGGAAGTTACCTGTTAATGTCACCATCCAAGACCACTATTCCTGACAGGACAGAGGCGATCATGAAAGCCATGCAGCGAGACATGGGCATGATTACCCATGCCACGCACTATGATCCTTTCAGCATTCTTGGCAATCAGGCGACGCATTGTCATGAGTTTATCCTGTTTTACGCGCCCAATAGTCAGCATTTAACCGTCACCGAAATGGATAAACCTGCCGTTCGACTTGGCAGCAGTGATTTTTTTGCCTATTGGGACAAGCCCGGTCAGTTACCAGAACATTATACGCTGACCAGAATCGATACGGATGGTAGTAGTTATACCTACTGTGATCCCTATAGCTTCAAACCACAAATAGACAATTTTGACTTGCATTTGTTCGCCGAAGGCAAACATTTACACATTTATCGAGTGCTAGGTGCTCAACCTATGAGCATCGATGGCGTCGACGGGGTCTTATTTTCGACCTGGGCACCTAATGCCGCCAGAGTGAGCGTCGTGGGTGATTTTAATATCTGGGATGGTCGTTGCCATCCCATGCGTTCGCGTGGCAGTAGTGGTATCTGGGAATTATTCATTCCCGGGTTAACGAGTGGCGCACTCTATAAATTTGAGATTCGTAATCGTGATTCCGGTGCCATCGTCTCTAAAGCTGACCCCTATGCTCAACAACTGGAGTTACGTCCCCGCACCGCCTCAATCATACGTCCTACCGCTGCATATCCATGGCAGGACCGGGAGTGGATGTCCGCCAGGGAAACGCTGGATTGGCTCCACAAACCGATCTCAATTTATGAATGTCATCTGGGTTCATGGCAACGGGATGAACATGGTAATTTTCTGAATTACCGCGAATTGGCGCATCAGCTGGTCGGGTACATCAAAGAGACCGGTTTTACTCATATTGAACTCCTGCCCATTACCGAGCATCCGCTGGACGCCTCCTGGGGCTATCAGACCACGGGTTATTTTGCCGCCACCAGTCGCTTTGGCACTGCGGCGGACTTTCGCTATTTTGTAGATTACTGCCACAGGCATGGTATCGGCGTACTGCTCGACTGGGTCCCGGCCCACTTTCCCAAGGATGACCACGGCCTGGCACGCTATGATGGTAGCGCCCTTTACGAACATGAAGACCCTCGTCGAGGTGAACATCGTGACTGGGGTACACTAATTTACAACTATGGCCGCAATGAAGTGAAAAACTTCCTGCTCGCCAGCGCCGTATTCTGGATGCAGGAATATCATATTGATGGCCTGCGTGTCGATGCGGTCGCTTCAATGTTGTATCTCGATTACTCTCGTGAACAGGGTGACTGGTTACCCAATCAGCATGGCGGTAACGAGAATATTGAGGCAATTAATTTTTTCCGCGAACTGAACACCGTTACACACGCGGAATTCCCCGGCACCATGATCATGGCCGAGGAGTCTACAGCCTGGCCGCAGGTAACCCGTCCGGCCAACATCGGTGGTCTGGGCTTCAGTATGAAATGGAATATGGGCTGGATGCATGACAGCCTGACATATTTTTCCAAAGACCCGGTACATCGCCACTTTCATCACGATCAACTGACCTTTGGCTTATTATACCTGTTTACTGAAAACTTTATTCTGCCCTTTTCTCATGATGAAGTCGTGCACGGTAAAAGCTCGATGCTCAATAAAATGCCCGGTGATGAATGGCAGCGTTTTGCCAATCTGCGCCTGCTCTACACCTATATGTTCAGCTATCCTGGCAAAAAGCTGCTTTTTATGGGGTGTGAGTTTGGCCAGGGTGATGAATGGAACCATGATAAGATACTGGACTGGTACGTTTTGCAATATCCTTTGCATCGCGGAATAAAAAAACTGGTCACAGACCTTAACTACCTGTATGTCGCTGAGCCTGCGCTACACCAATATGATTTTGATGCTTTTGGTTTTGAGTGGGTTGATTGCCATGATACGGATCAGTCGGTCCTGTCTTATCTGCGAAAGTCAGATGAGACACTGATAGTAGTGATACTCAACTTTACGCCCGTTATCCGTGATAACTACCGTATTGGTGTGCCAACGGCCGGTGACTATGAGATCATTTTCAATTCGGATTCTGATTATTATGCCGGGAGTAACGCCGGTAGTGCTGCCGGTATTACCACAGAAAACACACCATGGATGAATCGTCCCTTTTCTCTTAACCTGTCATTGCCGCCATTGGCGGGACTACTCCTAAGAAAAATCTAAGCCCCCATGAGCAAAATCCTCTACATTAGCAGTGAGGCATTTCCGCTTGTCAAAACGGGGGGGCTCGGTGACGTGGCCGGAAGCCTGCCCGTGGCCTTGCTGAAGAATTCACAGGATGTGCGCCTGGTGATACCCGCCTACAAGGCCGTACTGGATAAAATCGGTAGATCAAAAGTTCGTGCTGAGATCACTTATTATAATCTTACCGTAAAAATTATTGAGTCTCGCCTTCCAGGTAGCCATGTCATTATCTGGCTGGTTGACTGCCCGGTGTTATTTGATCATCCCGGTGGACCATATACGGACGCCCAGGGGGATCCCTGGCCGGATAATGCCCACCGCTTTGCATTATTTTGTCGGGCGGCAGTCGATATGGCGTTGAATAAGCTGGGCCTGGGTTGGCAGCCTGATATCGTTCATTGTAATGATTGGCAAACTGGTCTGGTACCGGCGTTGTTAAGTCTGGAGCCAGAAAGACCGGTAACGGTTTTTACTATTCATAATCTCGCCTATCAGGGATTATTTGATGCCCAAACCTTTCATGATCTACAGCTTCCTACTGAACTCTGGCATCTGGATGGCCTGGAGTTTTATGGTCAGCTATCCTTCATCAAAGGTGGGCTGGCGTTTGCCGACAAGATCACCACGGTGAGCCCCACCTATGCACTGGAGATACTGCAACCGGCATTTGGTTACGGACTGGATGGTTTGTTAACACACCGTCGCACACACCTCTCCGGCATCCTCAATGGTATTGATGAAAAACACTGGAATCCAGGGACCGACAAACATCTCAGGCAACCCTATAATCGACGCTCTCTGCAGAAAAAAGGCCCGAACAAGTTAGCCCTGCAGGAGGAATTATCATTACCTATCGATACATCAATCCCTATGATCGGCATGGTGAGCCGACTGGTGGAACAAAAAGGCCTGGAGCTAATCCTGCCGAGTCTTGACACGCTCATGGGGTTACCATTGCAGCTCGTTATTTTGGGAACGGGTGTAAAAGCTTATGAGCAACAGCTAAGGCAAGTCGCCGCCCGGCATGAGCAGCAACTAAAACTCATTATTGGCTATGATGAGGCACTGGCACATCGCATTGAAGCCGCCAGTGATATTTATCTTATGCCCTCGATATTTGAACCCTGTGGTCTCAATCAACTCTATAGCCTGTGTTATGGGACACTGCCCATCGTGACCTCTGTTGGCGGACTGGCGGATACCGTTGTCGATGCCAGCGATGAGAATATTCAGCAAGGGAGCGCGAATGGTTTTATCCTAACGGACAAAACGTCCAAAGCGCTCATTAACACGGTACAACGTGCACTACGTTTGTATCAGCAGCCAGATATATGGCGACAACTGCAAATCACGGCCATGAGTGGTAATTACTCATGGCAAGCCAGTGCCGAACACTATATCGCTCTATATACAGAAGCCTTAAGCGAACAGAAAGTCGATCACTAGCTATGAAGTTTCTTCGCCGCCGCGAAGCAATCCTCGCGCCACAGGCAGCTCAGTTGATCGCACTCACCACTGGTGGCGGTCGCAAAGCAGGCAAAATTACCTTCCGTAAGCTGTATACTCTGAATCAATTTTACCTTACTCATGCGCGAGGTCTTAATGCCAAACTCTTTGGCCAGATCGCGTATCGCCTGCATATCCATGTCTGTCTCCTTTGTCGAAAATAGTGCAACCCAGAATAGAAAGAGCAAAATTTACGCCAATTAAATAAGCAACGTATGTTGTGTAAAACAAAGGCTTACCAGTCATGTTCGTTTTAAAGGCAAAAATCCATGCACCATGCTCGATCAGGCTCGGCCAGAGTTGCCCATCAAGTAAGAAAGGTCCGCAGCAGAAAAGTTCAATATACATCCTTAAAACGACGGTGTTTGATTGCGCCATGCGATTATCGGGAGAGACATGGTCTGTTGTAACCGGGTATTGATATCCTTGTGCAGTAAACACACGCCCCATGCCTGGCGGATGCCGTATTACTGCGGTGACCGGAATAACAGTATCGTAAGATGATTTAGCTGACTGTGGCCGCGCTGTCCAGATACCAGTGGATATCACTAAGGCAATTAATAGGCAGTAGCGCACCTTTTTTGATACGGGCGATAACCGGGGCCTTGGCGGCACCGCTGGCCAGGACCATTTTGTGTCGCGTACTTTTCAGCGTTTGCAGTCCAAACGAGACACGCTCACCAGGCGGCTTGGGAGCATTATAGACCGGTACAACACGCCGATTATCCTGCAAGGCCGGGTTGCCGGGAAAGAGGCTGGCGGTATGACCATCTTCTCCCATACCAAGAAAGGCAATATCAAAACAGTCTACGGCATCAATCTCTTTACTGTAAGCCGCCGCCGCCTCCTCCGGACCAAGTTCCGCCGGGATGGTATGGACGTTGGTGGTCTTGAGCTTTGACCATAGATAGGTTTGCAGCATGACATCGTTACGTTCCGCATGGCCTCGCGGGTAACAACGCTCATCACCGGGATACCAGTGTACCCTGTCCCAGGCGAGGTCATAAGTCACCAGATGTGTCAGACACGGCGGTGGTGTATTCCCTCCTGACAAAATAACATGACAGACATCCCGTGTTTGAAGGCAGTCACGTATCTGTTGGGCAAGAAAATCCGCCGCGGCTCTGGCGGCCTTTTCAAAAGTATCAAAGACAACCCATTCATGCATAGCTAAATCAACTCGGTTTATGCCAGCCGCCAACACAATTTTCGAATAGCGCATCCATCTCTGGAATGTCCCAGGTACCGGCGCGATATCGAACAACGGAAATACGATCCTTCCAGGCATTTAAAATAGGTTCAATGATTGACCAGGATTTTTCCACCTCATCTGCACGTGAAAACAAGGTGGCGTCGCCAGTGAGCACATCATGGAGCAATACCTCATAGGCATCAGAGACATCCGCACCATCTTCTGAATAAGGCGCACGCATAACCATCCGTTTGGTATCAGTGGTCAGGCCCGGCATCTTGGCATTCATCCGTAAAAAAATACCTTCATCAGGATGGAGACGAAACACAAGTGAATTGGCAATCGGTGGATTGGCATGAGTATCGAACAGGTTAAAGGGCGGTTTGCGAAACCGAATCACAATTTCTGAGACACGCTTTGGCAGACGCTTACCCGTCCAGAGAATAAAGGGGACACCCTGCCAACGCCAGTTATCAATATGTAAGCGTACCGCGGCGAAGGTTTCACTTACAGAGTCGGGCGAAACGCCATCTTCGGCGACATAGGCTTTGGTCTTTTCGTCATTAACTGTGCCCGAACCGTACTGTGCGGCAACGGTCTGATGTGGGACACTGCTCGTTTCAATTTGGCGTACTGCGCGCAGGACTTTAATTTTTTCATCCCGGACGGCATCGGCAGTAAATTCGACTGGTGGCTCCATGGCGACCAGCGTCATGACCTGCATCAAGTGACTCTGGATCATGTCACGCAGCGCGCCGGATTTTTCATAATAGTTGGCGCGGTATTCAATGCCAATGGATTCCGCCGCTGAAATCTGGATATGGTCAATAAAGTTCCGGTTCCAGAGTGGTTCGAGGATGCTATTGGCGAAACGATACACTAATAGGTTCTGAACGCTTTCCTTACCAAGATAGTGGTCTATGCGATATATCTGTGATTCATTTAATAGTTCCTGCAAGTCATGATTTAACTGCCTCGCTGTCTCCAGGTCCATACCAAAGGGTTTTTCAATGACGACACGGCGGAAACCTTCTGTTTCAAGGGCCAGCCCCTGTTTATGTAAGCCGGCTGCAACAGTCGTATACCAGTTGGGCGGTATCGCACAATAAAACATGGCATTGGTGCGACCTTCAAGCGATTCCAGAGCCTCGGATAAATCAAGATAGGTCTGATCGCTCTCTAAATCACCACTGACCATTTTGAAACGCGTCGTGAATTCCTGCCACTGCTGTGCATCCATCGGAAGTTCAGGTGCATACTGGTTGATGCCCTGGTGCAGCGCTTCCAGCCAGACCTCTCGAGTCCGGCCCTTTAATACGCCAATAATTTTACAATCAGTGTGTAAAAGTCCACAGCGCAACATTTTGACCAGTGCGGGGATTAATTTGCGCTTGGTCAGGTCACCACCGGCGCCAAAAATCACGATATTCGTTGGCTCAGTCGGTTCCCCAATACACTGAGTTACTTTGCCCTCTTGCATTAATTACACTCCGAACGTAAGCCGTATTGAATTAACTCTCGCCTGTTATTCCGCAGGACGAATGCTGTGACCACCAAAACCCGCGCGCATGGCATTTAGAACTTTACCGGCAAAGGACGGATCCTGTCGACTGCGAAAACGCATTTGCAGGGCTAGAGTCAGGACAGGGGTTGGCACCGCCATGTCAATGGCATCCTGTACCGTCCAGCGACCTTCACCCGAATCATCGACATAATCACTTATCGAAGAAAGCCCCTGATCAACCGCAAAGGCATCGGCAATCAGGTCCAGCAACCAGGACCGAACCACACTACCATGCTGCCAGATCGCCGATATCTGTTGTAAATCCAGTTTCATTTCCTGCTTGGCGTCCAAAAGTTCAAAGCCTTCAGCAAACGCCTGCATCATGCCGTACTCAATACCATTATGCACCATCTTAACATAGTGACCCGCACCCGCCGGGCCAACATGCCCCCAGCCTTTATCTTTTGCGGGTGCCAATGATTCCAGCGCCGGGCGAACCATGGCAATGGCCTCCTCCGTGCCTCCGGCCATAATGCTATAGCCATTCTCAAGTCCCCAGACGCCACCCGAAGTACCCGCGTCGACAAAATGGATGCCACTCGTTTGGAGTTTTGCTGCACGCTGCTTGCTCATATTGAAATTTGAATTACCGCCATCGACCAGTAAATCACCTGCCGACATACCGGCCTTGAGCAGGGCATCGATGCTATCGTCCACGGCCTGGTGTGGCACCATTAACCAGATGACACGCGGAGCTGCCAGTGCGGTGATAATACCCTCAAGGCTATCGACCGCGGTCACATTGTCCAACTCGGCAGCCAGCGCCTCAGCCGTCTCCGGTGATCGATTAAAGACTGTAAGCTGATGCCCGTCCGCTACCAGGCGCCGCACCATGTTTGCCCCCATTTTGCCCAGACCGATCATTGCTAGTTCCATAAATCACCTTTAGTGGTTGTTTTCGTCAGCGCTAGAATTAAATCCTAGTGTCTGCGAATTAATAATCAGATAGCAAGCTTTATACCATTTATGAGGTTGTCCTGTTGAAATCAAATGGAAACCATTTGCTACCGCGGCTTAGTCCGTATCGTATCGCGCTACTATCGCCTGTCTTCTTCTGGTACGGGATATGCAACTACCCCGATATGTATTAAATATAGGCAAATAGACTTTATACGGCACTATTTTTGCGCAGATAGTTCCTGAACAGGTGAAAAAGATAAAAACTCGAACCAGGATTGTGCATTTACCTCAGCAGGCTGATATCCGGATACACAATGAAGACCATGATTAATAACACCATCACTATCATACTCGCCGGCGGGATGGGCTCCCGTCTTATGCCCTTAACCCGGTTGCGTGCCAAGCCGTCAGTCCCCTTTGGTGGAAAGTACCGGATTATCGACTTTAGCTTAAGCAACTGTCTACACTCAGGATTACGTCGCATTCTGGTATTGACCCAGTACAAGTCGCACTCTCTGCAAAAGCACTTGCGCGATGGTTGGTCAATTTTCAATCCTGAATTAGGTGAATACATAACCCCGGTACCCGCGCAAATGCGTCACGGAAATAAGTGGTATCAGGGCACGGCAGATGCCATCCACCAGAACAGTTATCTGCTAGAGCGTAGTGACGCCGAGTGGACGATAATCCTCTCCGGCGATCATATTTATCGTATGGACTATGCCGCCATGCTGGAGACACATAAAACCCTTGGCGCTGATGCCACCATCGCTTGTATGAGAGTGCCACTTGAAGAGGCCGGCATGTTTGGTATTATGTCGACCGACGAAAAACAACGTGTCACCCAGTTTCAGGAAAAACCGGCTGACGCCAGCCCCAGTCCGGATGACCCTGAGCGAGCCCTGGCATCGATGGGGGTCTATGTGTTTTCAACCAGGATGCTCGTTGATATATTAGAAAAGGATAGTCAAAACGAATATTCCAATCATGATTTTGGTCATGATATTTTACCGGAACTCATTCACAGTCACCGTGTTTGCGCACACTATTTTGGTGAGGAGAAGGGTCGCGTCTCACCGGATAATTACTGGCGTGATGTCGGCACCATCGAGTCTTATTATCAGGCCAATATGGATCTGTTAAAATCAATCCCGGCATTAGATCTCTATCAAGCAGACTGGCCAATACGTTCCTATCAGTCTCAAACCCCTCCTGCACGTGCCGTCCCTGGCAACTCGGGCAATGAAGGTATTTTCATTAATTCCATGCTGTCCGGTGGTACGATTATTTCGGGTGGCAATGTCTCACACTCAGTTTTATTCCAGAATGTCTTTATTGATGATGAAACCTTTGTGGAGAATTCTGTCTTGTTTAATAATGTCAGTGTCGGTAAAAAAACCAGGCTCAATCGCTGTATTATCGATAAAGATGTTACTGTGCCTGATGGAGAAACCATCGGCTATGACCTGGAAAAAGACCGCAAACGATTTACCGTGACCGATAATGGGATTGTCGTCGTACCACAAGGCTATGTTTTTGACTAATTCTTTTCGCGCGACTTTAGTGCTCCCCCCGCTTCATTAACTATCACGGGCGAAGCAATATGCGAATTTGAAGTTCCACATCCTTGACAAGGTGTAGACCTCGACTGTAACCACAGAAAACGCTTTGCCTTTACATCCTCAGGGGCTGTATAGATTGTAACGAAAGTAGATGCCATGTCAGCACAATATCGTAATCCAAATGCGTTATGCGATATCGAATTGCGATAGGCAACAGAACAATATGCAAGCCGGTCATATATGCATTTATTGTACGCATATGTGCGTTATGGTTTTCTACGGTTAATGCCCCCGCATCTCGACTTGAATAATCACCGGCTATAATGCCGTCATGCGGCCCTGTTACTCCGTCCCCGTTTTGGCAGAATCGTATGTAAACCAGCAACGTAGACGCCTGGCTGAAGGTTACGGGACAAGGTTGTTGGGATGCGGAATACCACCTCCGTGTGGTATTCGACTTCCATTAATCAACTGCTGACTTTAGCCGTGCGGCGTTTTTTGGCACGACGCTTCTTTTTTGGTTTATTGAGTTTTTTATCAGCTTTTTCGATTACGGAAATATAAGTCGCCGCCTGTTTGAGAGCGGCTTTTACCGCTTTCAGTTCTTCGGCATTGCTTGCGGCAGCAGCGCGGGCCTTCTCACCAGCCTTTTTCACCATTGCCAGTTCTTTGGTCACAGAAGCAACGGCCTTACGATTCTCGGCGTTCGGCGTCTTCTTTAAACGTTTGGAGGCGGCTGTTTTCTTTTTGGTTAAGACTGAGCGCTTTTTAGAAAGACGCTTGCTTTCGGCAACCAGCTTTTTTCTATCTTTTGAAAGTGAGCTATCGGCACTTGTTCCATCAGCAACGACGGCGGCTAGATTCGCTGTCGCACCTTGAACGAGATTTGCGAGTGAAGCAGCTTTTACAATTTTTTTTACTTTTGCCATAATTGGGCCAACCTTAATTTATTATAAAAGCCGAGTTTAGCACAGTTTTACGGGAAGTACAGGAAGACGCTGCGGACGCTATTCTGGAAAAATCAGTACCGTAATTTTGACCGACATCAGCGCTAGATCCATGACAATTCGGTCGTGAATTTGTTATGAAAAATGTTTTTCAAAAATGATTTTCAGGCAGCGTTTATATTAAAAAATCTTATCTCACAATCATATGTCGAGGTATTTGATTGGAAGTAACTTGATCGATTTTTCGCTTTATTCTGTCGACTAAAATACGGTAATCACATCGCCAGACCTTGCGTGTATGCTGCACTGTTGTGAACAAGTGCAGTCAACATCACATGACGCCTACCCTATCCGCTGCCAGCAGGAGGAGTTGAGTGACGGTCACCATTGAGAAAATCACGAAATCAGCGGAACCTCTTTTCACCACGTACGAACTAATACCGGGATGAATACACGCTGTGCCGCCTGTCAGTCATATAAACCACGCTTGAGTCCGCGTTAAAAACAATAGTGAGCGCCATTCTCACGGACGCAGTTTCTGTAAATGTTAGCCGAACAGGATTGCTGCTGCTGCCAATGATGGCAATCGATGGAATGTCTGTCACGCCGCTGGCTGGCTAATGCGATCATGCCCGTCAATCTTTATACTCAATAGCAACCCGTTAGAGAGGTCAGGCTCGTCGTTGGTGGGAGTGTCCATTACCTCAGGTGGACAACGCCCAACGTGGGGGTCACCCCTCGCAGTCAGACGTCGGCTATTCCCCTCCCTGGAATTTTCTATTCCTGGCTTTCAGCCATACGATGACGATCAGCTCAGATGTGACGAATAAAGCACCCGACATGTGCGTTATTTCAGTCCCCTTGAACACGATCTGTGAGGTCGTTTTGCTGTCCTGCTCGTCTGTTAAAGCTAAGTGAAGCGAGGCTGCCTCGGTCCAGGCCATCACACCGCCTGATACTTTCAGGCTCAGCCGGGTTACACCTCGGACTGGCAGGCATCGACGGTAAATGCGACCTCGGCCGGATAAGAGGGCCAATGAGCCTTGTGCCTGGCCGTGTCTTAAATTTATTAAAATAAAGCTGGCTTATTCCTTATTAATCCTGTATGGTACATCTCAGTAGCAGTTTTTTCTAGTAGTTCCGGCAGCACCTCTCGCAGTGAATTCAGCAGACACTCCCGAAATTTCTCAGCAACAAGCTGTCAGCTAATCCATTGTTTATTAATTATAGAGGTTTCTCAAAATGGCTACAGGTTCAGTTAAATGGTTCAACGATAGTAAAGGTTTTGGTTTCATTACACCGGCAGACGGTAGTGCGGACGTTTTCGTTCATCACTCCGCCATCCAGATCAGTGGTTTTAAATCACTGGCGGAAGGTCAGCAGGTGTCTTTCGATACTGAAGCCGGTCAAAAAGGCCCCAGCGCTGTCAATGTTGTTCCCCAGTAGAACTAACTGGTAATTATTACCAGGAAGAGCCCCGCACCCATGCGGGGCTTTTTTTTAGCAATTCTCAGGAGGTGCATAACCATCTCTTTCAGAACGAAACATCATTCCCATTAATGAACCAGGCGATGACCTGCTCACTACATGCAGATAAAGGAACACGATATGGCAAAAGAAGAATTAATTGAATTTGATGGTGTTGTTACCGAGGCACTCCCCGATTCACGCTATCGAGTAGAGTTAGAAAATGGTCACAAGGTTTTCGCCTATGCCGCGGGCAAGATGCAGAAGTTTCGCATTCGCGTTGTCGCCGGTGACAAGGTCAAACTGGAAATGTCACCCTACGACCTGACCAAGGGGCGCATCAGTTTTCGTTATAAAATATAAACTACCTCCTGGCCTGGATTCACCAGCTTGCCAGACCATGGCTTGATTACTATTCCGCATCATTAAAGCCGTGGACCACCGCGGCGGTTCTTCAAGCGACTCATCAGGGTCTTGCAATCTACACTTCGCACGTCCTCTTTGCCAAACAGGTGATTAGCGCTGAACTGTTCCAGCATAGCAATATCCTCCGTCAGGGTATGCATATGCAGGCTTTGCATATCATTCATCACATAAAGGCTAACAACTTCCGGCTGTGCCGCCAGCTCCTGGGCAATTTGTTTTATACTCTGCGGTGCCACCTTGACATCAAAAAACGCCGACACTGCCTTACCCATTTTTTCCGGATTGACGACGGCAGTAAATTGTTCAATCACACCGTCATCCATGAGTTTTTGCACGCGCTCACGCACATGGGCGCGTGAGACGTTCAAACTACGGGCAATTTCCGCAAAGGAATAACGCCCATCTTTTATCAATAGTCCCAGTATTTTGGTATCCAACGGGGTCACAGCCAACTCCTAATATATGTAAGGCAATCCTTGTATTGCAGTAACCTTCATTGAGCAACAATCATACCAGTGGGTGAAAGCCAACAATCGTAAGCACATTACATACATTTGGATAATCCTGCTGCCAGTTCAACGGGCATGAAGATATTTTTTTGCACGGAATTGGTGCTATATAAATTCTGGCTAAACTACCGAATGTCAACTCTCAGTCCGTGGCGTCTACCGATTGGTATGGAATTATCGATATTTCGCCAAACAAATATACCTGAATAACTATTTTTGTTGTCACTTTCTAACAGATGTTTACTTTTTTCGGTTTGAGCTAGTTGAGTGCAAATATTTTGTGATTCAAATGGTGACAATACGTCACAAAACAAATTACTTATTTTAATTCAATTGGTTATTCAATCATTTTGTTGCTGGCACGCTAGTTGCTCTGTGCATGAGTAGTACGCTTGTCAGTAGATGCCAAACATTCGGTTGAACAAGTGTTTAGTCACTATAGAGAACTAACCAGGAGACATCATGAGTATAAATCGTCGCAAGTTTCTTACTACCGGTCTTGGTGCTGCCGCCACGGTCGGCACCATGTCAGTGCCGTCAATTGTCAAGGCTGAAAGCAAGAAGACCTACAAATTTAAAATGACCTGTGCCTATCCAGGTGGCGCGCCTTTTTACTCAACCGGACCGGGCAGTGCAAAAGATTTCATCAAGCGTGTCGAGACTATGTCCGGCGGTCGCATCAAGATTAAATTCTACGCGGCGGGTGAATTGATTCCAGCCCTGGGCGGATTTGATGCAGTACGCCAGGGTATTGTCGATATGAACTGGGGCAATGCCTATTTCTGGGCAGGTAAATCCTTCGCAGCGCAGTACTTTACTGCCGTACCGTTTGGGATGGATGCCTTGAGTATGAATGCCTGGTTGAGCCAGGGTGGTGGGCAGGCATTGTGGGATGAAGTCTATGCCCCGTTTGGTCTCAAAGGTCTGGCCGTCGGTAACACTGGCATGCAAATGACGGGCTGGTTTCGTAAACCCATCAAGAGCGTTGCTGATTTTAAGGGCTTACGTATGCGTATTCCGGGTCTTGCCGGCAAAGTGTATGAAAAACTTGGCGTCAGCGTCAAATTATTACCCGGTGGCGAGATTTTCCCTGCTCTGGAACGTGGGGTTATTGATGCTGCTGAGTTCGTTGGTCCCTACCAGGACCGCAAACTGGGGCTGATGAATGCCGCCAAATACTATTACATGACTGGTTGGCACGAACCCTCTAACGTCAGTGAATTGCTGATGAACAAGAAAACCTGGGAGAGCATGCCGGCAGACTTAAAGGCAGTAATTGAAAATGCTGCCACCGCCTGTAATGAAACCAGTTTCGCCTGGTCCAACGCCAACAATGCTGAAGCTCTGCAGGACCTGGTGAAGAACCATGGTGTTAAGGTAGATAGTCTGTCAGACGAAATCATCGAGACACTGCGCAAAGTTACCTTTGAGACCCTGGATGAACTGACGGCAAAAGACCCACTGGCGAAAAAAATTCATGAACATTACTTTTCCTTCAAAGCCAGGTGTGATGAGTGGCTTAACATTAGTGAAGCCGTCGTTCTCAATAAAAATTTGTAACGCATAACGATGAATGACATAGTAAACGAGCCTGCCGAAGTATGTCTTTCTGACGTACGCGTGTCGCATGGACCCGGGAGCAATCGTGTCGCCCGCAATATCGATCGGGCAGTGGCCTATATTGGCAAGGTCACTGCCTGGTTGACATTGTTGCTGGTCGTCCTGGTTGCCGGCGATGTGTTGTTTCGTTATGTCTGGCATGTCAGCTCAGTCGCCGAACAGGAATTTGAATGGCATATCCTGGCGGTCATCGCCTTGATTGGCTCCAGTTATACCCTGCAACAGGGTGAACATGTGCGTGTGGACATTTTCTACCAGCATTTTAGTCAGCGCGTAAAATGCTGGATGAATGTCCTGATGCCGGCACTCATTATTGTACCCACCATGCTGTTTATCACCTGGTTGTCGATAAAGTTTGTCGGTATGTCGTGGGAGGTTGCCGAAGGGTCACCAGATCCCGGTGGTCTGCCTGGACGATATGTAATAAAGGCTTTTATACCGATCGGTTTTTTCCTCCTCTCTCTGCAGGGCATCGCCATGACACTGGATGGTCTCAGACAATTAATATCGCTGGATAAAAGTTAGATCATGGAGAATGAAATACTTGCCATCATTATGGTGGTGTCATTATTTGGCCTGATCCTGGGTGGCATTCCGGTCCCCTTTGCACTCGCCGCCAGTGGTATCATTTTTGGGCTGGCTGGTTTTGGCCTGGATCTGTTTCACCTGTTACCACTGCGCCTGTTTGGTGTTGTTACCAATTACTCACTGTTGGCGATCCCGCTGTTTGTCTTTATGGGTGTGCTGCTGGAAAAATCACGCATGGCAGAACGCATGCTCGATGTGATTGGCCATATGGCAGGCAAACGTGCCGGCGGCATGGCCATGGCCATTATCTTTGTCGGTGTCCTGATGGGTGCAGCTACCGGTATTGTGGCCGCCACCGTTGTCACCGTTGGTTTGATTTCGTTACCCACATTGCTACGTCGCAACTACGACCCTCGCCTGGCTTGCGGCACCATCTGTGCGTCAGGCACGCTTGGTCAAATCATTCCGCCAAGCCTGGTACTCATTCTGCTGGCGGATATTACCGGTGAATCCGTCGGCACCCTGTTCGCCGCAGCGTTACTCCCCGGCTTGATGTTGGGCGGTCTGTATATTGGCTACGTTCTCTTTAAGGCCTGGCAAAGCCCGCACAGCATGCCACCGATACCATTCAAAGAACGCGACCGGGTGAGTAAGCTGCAATTATTTTTTCAACTGTGCAAAGTTGTGGTACCGCCGTTGACGCTGGTTGTGGCCGTACTCGGTTCGATCATTGGCGGCGTGGCGGCACCAACCGAGGCTGCCTCGATGGGCGCCTTGGGGGCGTTACTCTTAGTCACCCTGAGCCGTCGTATGAACTTCAAGGTTTTAAAGCAAACCGTTGAAAGCACCTTCAAGATCACCGGCATGACCTTATTCGTCCTGATGTGTGCGCAGGTCTTCAGTCTGAGTTTTCGTGGCCTCGGTGGCGATGACCTGATCGATCAGCTGTTCGAATTTCTGCCCGGCGGTATGTGGGGTGGTTTGATCTTTATGATGGTGCTGCTGTTCGTGCTGGGCTTTTTTCTCGACTGGATCGAAATCAGCTATATCGTGTTACCCTTGATGCTGCCTTTCTTCGTGAATCAGGGTGTTGATATCATCTGGCTCTGTATGTTGGTCGCGATGAACCTGCAAACCTCTTTCCTGACACCACCCTTTGGTTGGTCATTGTTTTATCTGAAGGGCGTGGCTCCACCTGAGATCACGACAGGCGATATTTACCGTGGTGTAATACCATACATTGGTATCCAGGCCTTTGGGCTATTGTTAGTCATCCTGTTTCCGGCAATTGCGACCTGGCTGCCTAAAGCAATTGGCTGGTGAGGAATACAATGTCAACAAAACATATCTACAGTGAAACCCATGGCGGTATGGCCGTAGCACCCCATGCGAAGGCAGCAGAATCGGCCGCCGCGGTACTGGCCGAAGGTGGCAATGCCATTGAAGCCTGCATCGCCATGGCCGCTAGCCTGGCGGCCGTTTATCCGCACATGACTGGGCTTGGCGGCGACAGTTTCTGGTTAGTGCATGAACCCCATGGTGAAGTACAATCGATACTGGCCTGTGGCCGCAGTGCCGCCAATATCAATCGCCTGCAGTACCTGGCAAACGGTGACAGCATTATTCCCTACCGCGGTAGTCAGGCGGCGATCACTGTTGCAGGCACGGTCTCTGGCTGGCAACAGGCGCTTCATATCAGTCAGGACCAGTGGCATGGCAGACTACCCCTGTCACGCCTGCTCAGTGGTGCCATTAGTTACTGTCGAAATGGCTATAGCGTGACAAACAGTCAGGCCCTTGCCACCAGCAGCAAGCTGGAACAACTAGAAAGCCAGGTCGGCTTCGCTGATGTCTTTCTTGTCAATGGAAAGCTACCCGCCAGTGGTGACCTGCTTAAACAAACTGCACTGGCGAACACGCTGGAACACCTGGCGCGAGTCGGCCTGGATGATTTCTATCAAGGCGAGCTGGCGGAGAGCATCGCCACGGACTTAGCCAACGTCGGCAGCCCGCTGACTTTCGATGACCTGATCACACACACGGCGCAGCTTGCAACACCATTACAACTGCGCACCGCCACGGCGAACCTCTATACCACCCCGGCACCGACACAGGGGGCGGCAACCCTGATGATGCTCGGCCAGTTTGCCCGTCGACCCGAAGGTATTGCGACACACGAAGACGTCGATACCGTACACTGGCTGGTCGAAGCAACCAAGCAGGCCTTCATGGTACGTAATCGTGAAATTCGTGATCCGCAACTGATGGCGATTAACGCCCAGGACTTACTTACCGATACGCAGTTAAGCAGTATGGCCGCGATGATCGATCCACTCCGGGCAGCTCCCTGGGGGGTGCCCAGCAGCCCTGCTGACACGACCTGGTTTGGCGCGATTGATGCCGAAGGGCGTTCCGTCAGTTGCATTCAGAGCATTTATCATGAGTTTGGTAGTGGTGTTGTCTTACCTGCCAGTGGCATATGCTGGCAAAATCGTGGCGCCAGTTTTTCACTACAGGCCGGTCATCCGCTGGAACTCAAACCACGCACGCTGCCATTTCATACATTATGCCCTTCCATGGCCCACTTTGATGATGGTCGGCGCATGGTCTTTGGCACCATGGGCGGTGATGGCCAGCCACAGACACAGGCCATCCTGTTTACCCGTTATGCTGATTACGCACAGCCCCTGGCCGAGGTTATCGCCGCACCGCGTTGGGTATTAGGTCGTACCTGGGGCGATCATTCAGATAATCTGAAAATGGAGGCACGCTTTGCTGCGGATTTGATCGCGGAACTTCGCCAGCGTGGTCACGACCTGATGTTGCTCGATGACTATGATGAAACCGTTGGTCACGCCGGCGCCATCGTTCGTCATGCGAATGGCCGGATCGAAGGTGCCTCTGATCCTCGCAGTGATGGTGCCGCTGTCTCTAGCGATGCGTCGAGCCCTTCATGATCGAGGCGCACGAACTGTGGTTGCTAATACCATTGCTATTAGCCACGGGTATTTTTGCAGGGATCCTGGCCGGGCTGCTGGGCGTTGGTGGTGGCATTGTGATTGTGCCGATCCTTTTTCATCTGTTTACAGCCTTTGGTGTTGATACGACACTCGCCATGCCGCTTTCCGTCGGTACATCGTTATCAACCATTGTCCTTACCTCCATGGTCTCTGCGCGCAAACATTATGCCCGCGGCGGTGTGGACATGGATCTGGTCAAGACCTGGATTGTACCGGTATTGCTAGGTGTCATGCTGGGTTCATTCGCGCCAGTGGTCATTAACGGTACGCATGTAAAAACGACTTTTGGTATTATGTTGATTGTTGTTTCTGTTCATATGTTAGCCAGCAGTTTCTGGAAGGTAGAGTTATTTCACAAACTACCGCCACGTTCTGTCCAGTTCCTGCTCGCCGCGATGCTGGGTAGTCTCTCGGCACTGCTTGGTATCGGAGGTGGCACGTTGATGGTGCCGTTACTGACGCTGTTTGCATTTCCGATACATCGCGCCATCTCCACCGCCTCGGTATTTGGCCTGATTATCAGCATACCGGCTACCGTGATCTATGTGGGCAATGGCTGGCATATTTCCGGCTTACCACCACTGTCCACCGGCTATGTGAACTGGGTTGCATTTGTGCTGCTGGTACCGATGACCATGTGGTTTGCCCCGTTCGGCGTAAAACTGGCCTACCGTCTCAATGTGCCGCACCTAAAACGCACCTTTGCTATTTTTCTATGTCTTATTGGTTTGAAAATGTCATTGTTCTAAACCAGTGCAGGCAAAAACAAAAGTAAACCATGATGATTTATGGCTTAGTTGGTTTGTCTTTGTTAAATACCATTTTAATCCTGCAACATCTGTGGATGTTGACTCGCTCAACGCTGTGGCTGTTCGCTATAAGTAGTTCTACGAAGGCAAGCGCACAACGTTTACTGCTATCCTTTTCGCCATTTAGTTAATTGTATCTGCCGGCATGCGCCGTCGGCGCCAAAGTTCACCAGGACATGAACCCGGTAGCAGTTTTGTAGTCATATACTTATGCGATATTAGTGATATATTATTTAAAATTACAGTGTATTCAACGATTCTCTTTTGATTGCAGGTTATGCCCATGTGGAAGTTCAGCTCACTTATTAGATTATTTTTCATGGCAGGCCTTGGCCTACTCGTGATTGGCTGCGCACCGCCGGTCTATAATGTACAACGTACTTCTACACCCCCACCCGCCTTACCATCGGTGACGCTCTATTTCTATCCTAATAAAGGTCAGTCACCTGAACAGCAGGAACGCGACCGCTATGAGTGTTATCAGTGGGCGGTCAAGCAAACGGGATATGACCCCGGTCGGGCACAACTCGCACCGCACCAGCGTATCGAAGTACGCTCGGCAACCCCGCCGGGTTCCGATACCGCCGCTGGTGCCGTTGCGGGTGCTGTCATCGGTTCCATGCTGTCACCACGCCATGACCGGGGACAGGGACTGGTGTTTGGCGCTATCACCGGTGCCATAATGGGCAGCGCCTCGGAGCAGGCCAAACAGGAGCAGGCGGCCAGAATGGAGCAGCAATATAACGACAATATGAATGCCGAACAGTATGCCAATTTAGAACAGCAGGCGCGCAACTATCGTCGTGCCATGACCGCCTGCCTTGAAGGCCGTAATTATACGGTTCGATAAACGCTCGCTAATCGATACAGCTCCGCAAGGAAATAGACAATGGACAGCCCGCGGTCAATGAAACAGTTACTTTTATTGCTCAGCCTGATCGGCATAATGACATCGACGGCGGTTGCCGACCGGCGCTATGAACGTGATGAGCGGCATGACAATCGTCGCAGCTTTCACAGCGACAGACAATTTGAACGTCGTGACCGAATTGACCGTGTTGAGCATATCCCGGAAGGTTATCGGCTGGATAAACGCTACCGGTCGGACCGTTACTATCCCCGCCCTGGCTATCGGGTAAACGTGTTACCGTCACGGCATTATATCATCCGTTATCACGACCGGCCGTATTACTATAGTAGTGGTATCTGGTATGGACGCAGTGGCGGGCTTTTTGTCGTCACCCGACCACCATTTGGTGTCGTGGCACCCCTGCTACCGCCATTTTACACAACACTCTGGCTGGGTGGGGTCGCTTATTATTATGCCAATGATGTTTACTATACCTGGCAACCGGAGCGCAACGGCTACGTGGTAACAAACCCGCCGACAAATCTATCTCAGGAGAAACTGGTTCCACAGACAGACAAGCTGTTCATCTACCCGAAAAAGTCACAAAGTGTACAACAACAGGCAAATGATAAATATGAATGTCATCGCTGGGGTGTTAAGCAAACCGGCTATGACCCAAGTCAACCTCCCGACAACCTGGCGCAGGATATCCTGGCACAAAAACATATGGCCTACCAGAATGCCATGAAGGCGTGCCTGGAAGGACGTGGTTATAGCGTGGAGTGATGATTGTGATCTAGTCCGGCGACCGACAAGATTTTATAACCAGCCTCGTCTGCGAAAAAACACCAGCATCACTACAGCGATAGCGAACATCAGACCCATTACCAATGGATAGCCAAAATGCCAGCCGAGTTCCGGCATATTCCAGCGGCTCACGTTGCGATCGAAGTTCATACCATAGACGCCAACGATGAACGTCAGCGGTATAAAAATAGTAGCAATCACGGTCAGGACGCGCATAATGTCATTCATGCGATTGCTAATACTCGACAGATAAATATCCAGCATACTACCCGTCATATCACGATAGGTCTCCAGTAAGTCCATTACCTGAATGGTATGGTCGTAACAGTCACGCAAATAAACATGGGTATCTTCGCGTACCTGGGAATGGTCATCGCGGAGTAACTGGTTAATCACCTCGCGTTGCGGCCATAACATTCGGCGTAAAAGAATCAGTTCACGTTTGACAATATGAATTTTTTCCAGAGTGTCACGGCTGGCGACATCCAGAATTTGATCCTCCAGACTTTCCATTTGCAGTCCAAAACTCTCCAGTACCGGAAAACCACGGTCTATCACGACATCAAGCACACTATATAATAGAAAATCAGTGCCGCGTGGACGTAAGCGGCTGCTCTTATCCTGCAGGCGTTTGACAATTGATTCAAAGGGCGCGAAGTCCCCTTCACAGAAACTGATCAGGAAATGCTTGCTTAGAAAGAGACTCACTTGTTGGACTTCGACTAAACCTTTATCCATGAGCGGCATACTCATAATGATAAACAACTGATCATCAAAGGCCTCCACCTTAGGCCGCTGCCCTGTATTCAGGACATCTTCCAGTGCCAGCGGATGTAGATTGAAAGCCGTACCGAGTTCACGCAGTGCGGCCTCACCGGGTCGCCCCTGGACATGGACCCAGGTATTACTGTCACGCTGCAAGTAGGGTCGGCAGTCTGCGGTATTGACGTCCTGCCTGACGGTAACCTCCTCTGCGCTATAATCCACCACATGAATTTTCAGTGGCATCATTTCAATAGTGCGTGACTCGGTTAATGTTCCTGGTGGTGTGCCAGGCGGGTGATAACGTTTTGTAAAAAAGGCCATGTTGTGTCCCCTCTGGTAGTCAGACATTCGAACTAAAACGATGACAGCGCAGAACGCGTTCACTTAACACCTGTTCTGCGAGTTTGCCACACGGAGCTTTGATGGTGACACCTGCAATTGTCACCGACTGAGCCTCCGCTAAGCCATCAGCCCTGGTGTCAGCCGTAGCGGTTTAGTACGCGCTATCTGTCTGACACTCGCCGCATCGCTGTTGATGATTACAAACCTACCTGTAGACCGAGTTCCAGGACGCGTTCTTCCGGCAGGCGATAATAGGCCGTGGCTCGGGCAGCATTACGAGACAGCCAGACAAAAATCTTTTCCTGCCAATAAGGCAGACCGGGCAAGTCGCGCCGGGCAATGAGCGTTTCACGCGCCAGGATATAGATCACCGTCTCAGTATCGATCTGTAGACCGACATGCTCGCAAAATTTTAAGGCGACCGGGATATTCATGACCTGTGAGAAGCCATAGTGCACTTGCAGGCGTAACACGCCCAGTCCCAGCTCCTTAAGCACCAGTCGTTCTGCCGCCGGGACATGTGGTTGGTCGGCAATGATCACCGTGAGAAATATGACGCGTTCGTGCAAGACCTGCGTACAGGCCATATGATGAAGCAAAGCCGCTGGAACGGAAGACTCATCTGAACCTGTCAGCACCACGGCGGTGCCTGGTACACGATAAGGCGGGTCCTTTTCAATTTGCTGCAGGAATGCCTCCTGACTAATGGCCCGCGCCGTTAATCGTGACGCCAGTAATGACCGTCCCGCACGCCAGCTCATCATGAGAGTGAAAATCACGCCGGCAATCAATAATGCATACCAGCCGCCTTCCGGAATCTTCGTCAAGTTTGCGCCCAAAAATGCGCTATCGATAATAATGAATACGACACCTGCACCAAGCGCGAGGACTGGCCGCCAGCCAAAGCGCCATGCGACGGCCACGGCCAGCAACGTCGTTACCACCATATCCAGCGAGACGGCGACACCGTAGGCAGACGCCATGGCGCTGGAGCTGCCAAAACCAATCACCAGTGCCAGGCAGGCCACCATCAATAACCAGTTAATCAAAGGCAGATAGACCTGGCCGGATTCTTCTGCCTGGGGATAGACCACACGCATGCGAGGCAACTGGCCGAGCTGGATCGCCTGACGGGTAAGCGAAAAGGTACCACTGATAACCGCCTGAGAGGCAATGATCGTCGCCACGGTTGCCAGCACTACCAGCGGTATGGCAGCCCATTCAGGCGCCAGTTGAAAAAAAGGCGCCTGAATGGCCGCCGGTGTGTGTATCAGAAGCGCTGTCTGACCAAGATAATTTAAAAGCAGTGCTGGAAAAACGATCAAAAACCAGGCACGCCGAATGGGTGTAACACCAAAATGTCCCAGGTCAGCATATAATGCCTCTCCCCCCGTTACGACAAGAAAAACAGCTCCCAGTGTCAAAAAGCCGGTAACGCCATTTTGAACAAAAAACATGACCGCGTACCAGGGATTGAAGGCCACGAGTACCCCCGGCTCCATAACAATACCGCGTATTCCCAGAAGCGCCAATACGGCGAACCAGACCAGCATGACGGGTCCGAAAAAGCGGCCAATCTGACTACTACCGTGCTTTTGTACTGCAAACAGGCCAATGAGAATAATAATCGTTAGCGGGATAATATATTCTCCCAGCGCCGGCGCAGCGACATGTAGTCCTTCGACGGCACTCAACACTGAAATTGCGGGGGTGATCGTACCATCACCATACAGCAGACAGGCACCAAACAGGCCCATTAGCATTAACCAGTAACGGCCTTGCCCTGGCTGACTACGCCAGGGATTGAGTAACGCGACCAGGGCGATGATACCGCCCTCGCCCTGATTATTGGCACGAAGCACAAAGACCAGGTACTTGATGGAAATAACCAGGATTAACGACCACATAATCAGCGATAACACGCCTAATAGCTCAGGGCGGTCAAGTGATGGTCCGCTACTACTGGCGAAACTTTCACGTAAGGCATAGAGTGGACTGGTACCAATATCACCAAACACCACTCCGAGGGCGGCCAGTAAGGCAAACCGATTCGCTGTCGGGGATTCTGCGGCTTCAACGCTATTATTCATTTTGTTGTTGTCCTTAAGCATGTCACTCACCAGCATGTGGAAAGCATTGTCTATCAGTCAGCGCCAAGTATGAACGATTCATGTTCATCCGGGGAGTCTCTCCGAACATAATTATGACATTAATTCTGCTATCGGCCATGGGAGGCAAACCGGACGATCACACGGTCTACTTGAAGCGCGCCTGTGGTATAAAATTGCAGGCGGTCCGCATGCACAGCGTGCGTAATTCGATACTGGTGCGAGTCGTTAAAATAGTGCTGAATAGCGAACTATCATTTTTAGACATCCATAAAAAAACAACCGACCCAGGATGGGCCGGCTGTCATCGATCAGGCAAAATCTGTTATCTGTCCATCCGAACAGACTGAGAATGTTGTCTGTCTGCTGTCTCAGCGCCGTGTTCATGCTGCCGGTGTGAAAAATCAAACATATTCATCAGATCGCCGATAGCCGGGGCATTGACCGGTTTATAAGGATGGTGATGACTCGCAACCGGATTGGGCAGGTTGTCACGACTACGTGCAGACAATGGTGCCAGTCCCCAGTTGCGTTCTATGAACTTTAATACCGAGGCATGATCATAATAAGTATGATCGACATAGCCTTTTTTGGCATAGGGTGAAACCGCGATCATTGGAATGCGGGTACCATCACCAAAAAAGTCGATGGGTTGAATATAACCTGAGTCGTAATAGCCACCGCCCTCGTCAGTCGTAATTAGAATTGCCGTTTTCGCCCAAAGCGCCTGATTTTTTTGCACACGCTTGATGAGATCGGTGACAAATTCTTCGTATTTCGCTGTTGTCGCATTTGCCGGATGCCCGGCCATACTCTCATAAGGACGAACAAAGGCCACGGCCGGTAAGCTGTTTTTGGCAACATCACGATAGAACTGCTCAACTCCCTGTAGGTTCTCCTTGAGCGAGGTCGTCATGATGCTGCTAAAGCCCGTCAATGGGTCGCATATACCACAGTATTCATTGGTTGGTGCGGCATTGGCGATGCGACCGCCGCTGTAGTACTTCCAGCCAATATTACTGGCGGCAAGGGCATCGGCAATAGTCGGTATCGTCTGAGGCGGCAGAGTAAACTTGTCAGCACCGAGTGCAGCCGGGGTACCATCATACGAATATCCCAAATTGTAGTTGTTAACTAAATAGTATGTATCCGCCGCACAATTACCCCTATTAAAAGGTTTGTAAGGTAGAGAATGCAAGTAGGTCTTAATGACACCAACACCAGGGTTGGCATCATCCGCACAATTAACATAGGAACCACCGCGATAACCATCTTCTGTATACCAGTTATTGAGGCCAGGTTGCGGGTCAGGGTTTTCAATTTGATTGGCTGGTGGAATATCGGGCCGGCCATTAGCAGTATGGAAGCCCACGTCACCAGTTACCAGGGCGATAAAATTGGCACCGGTACCACCCATAATGGCCTGATGATAATTATCACTAATGGCAAAGTTGTCCGCCAAGGACTTGAACGCGGCGGCATCCCCCGTGCTCATGTTATAAAAACCCATAGACTCACCGCCTTGGTCCGGTTGCGTCGGTGTGGGTGAAAAATAGGCATTACTTGGTCCAATACTGGCAGTGGTTGCGACCCATGGAAACAGGTCATGACGTCCCTTGTCATACTGCTGCCACATCTGGAAAAAACGATGCATAGGATCACCTGTGTGCGAGGCATAAGGGACATAATGGGTAATCTGAAAAGGCCCATTCGGCAGGTCTGCGGGAAAACGTGTGTCAGGAACATTGGCAGGCAAACCAGTTGCATAGGTGGTATTTGGCTGTGGAAGAATCGCATAGGCCCCGGTCTGCGGCGGATCAATTCGATAAACATCTGTATCGCTGGCCTGTTGTTGTGCGGCTAATGAAAAGTTAATGCCGGGTGTGCCATCGGGATTGATAATACCCCTGGAGAGTAAGTTATCAATAGACTGACCGTGGACTGGTTGATAGCCGCCGAAGATATTATCAAAGGTATGATTTTCGCCAATGACCACAATAAGATGTTCGATTGGTGTCTTTGTCCGGTTTTCGTTCTTCTCATTGTCCATCGCAAACGCGAGTGGTGATAATAACGTCTGGCTCAGTAGAGCCAGACTTACAACGGCGGACACGGTTTTTCGTAGCTGTAGTGTTTTCATAGAACGCTCCTGTTCTGTTTGATATCAATAAGTGGAATCAGACCGACACATGATGAATCGGTGAGTTAGGAGTTTTATCGATATCTATGACAAGACCGTGTCAAACACATGACGAATTTTTAGCAATTTAATGACGCCACTCATTAGCAGGCTAATATCCTATGCAGTCAAATCGAGTGGTGCTGACGTGTAAAATTAATTGCAGCGTAAAATATGTTATGGGATATAAGCGGGAAAAATAAAATTAATACTTATGGATAATGCCAGGGCAAGCTAGGGATACAGCCATGGCTTCGGTCGATCGATAACATAGCCCTGAGCATAATCGACACCGATTTCTTTTAATTTTTCCAGCACCTGTTCATTCTCGGCAAACTCGGCAATGGTTTTCAGTCCCATGACGTGCCCGACATTATTAATCGCTTCCACCATTGAATACCCAACAGGGTCATTATGGATATCCTGGACAAAATTACCGTCGATTTTTAGATATTGGACCGGCAGGTTTTTTAAGTAATAAAAAGAACTAAGCCCACAACCGAAATCATCCAGTGCAAATTGACAGTTGCGTTCTGTAACGCCATTAATAAGTTTTATTGCATTGCTCATATTCAATATAGCGGCCGTTTCGGTAACTTCAAAACAGAGATGTTTCGATAGTACAGTGTACTCATCTAAGGCACCCAGTAGAAAATCACTAAAGCTCCTGTCGGCTATTGAGGCCCCTGAGATATTGATTGAGTAAATTCCCGCAAGCTCATGTCGAGCATGCAGATCAGCAAGTTTCTCCAGCGACTTTTGAATAACCCAACGATCGATTTTTTGCATTAAATTATAGCGTTCGGCTGCCGGAATAAATGCCATCGGTGGCACAAGGTCTTCGCCATTATCCAGGCGTATGAGTATTTCACTATGACAGTCGCCGACCAGATCGTCAGAGTTAAGCGCGCGTATTTCCTGAATATAAAGACAAAAATAATTTTCCTGAAAGGCCTGCTGAATTTCATGAACCCAATGCATCTCGCGATGTTGGTGTGATAGGCCCCGCTCTTCTTCGCGGTAAATGTGCAGTCGGTTTCTGCCTTTGTCCTTGGCGACAAAACAGGCTGAATCTGCCTTACTCAAGACATCGGCGACATCTCCTGAATTGTTATTCAGCGTGACAATACCAATGCTAACGCCAATCTCAAACATTTTTTCTTTCCAGACAAAGCGATAGTTGGCAACCGCCTCGCGCACGGTTTCTGCTATCGCAATGCCGCGTTCCAGGCTACAACTTTCCAGTAACAAGCCAAACTCATCGCCGCCAAGACGCGCAATGGTATCGCCCTCTCGTACGAAAGACTGCATAATATTGGCAATTTGAAGCAACATCGCATCACCGGCGATATGCCCACAGGTATCATTAATAACCTTGAATTGATCCAGGTCCATATAACATAGAACATGCGTCACACCCTGTAGTTGACTCTTATTCAGTGCAGTGGCAATACGGTTTTCAAATGCCGCGCGATTGAGCAAGGCCGTTTGTGCATCATGAGAGGCCTGATAGGCAAGTTTTCGCGCCATTTCCCGAATATGGGTGACGTCATGAATCACCAGGACAACGCCAATAGTGTCCCCATTTCGATTACGGATTGGCGAGGCGCTATCACGTACGGCAAAGACATGGCCATCCGCCTGTACGATTAAACGAATACTGGCATCCACGATACTCGTACCGTTACGCAGACACTCTTTAACTGGATTAAAAATCTGTACCGAATCGGCCTCTGCCCGCGGCTGATAGACGTCCTGAATGTTTAAACCCTTGGCGGTCGCATGGTTCCAGCCCGTAATCGCGCTTGCCATTGGATTCATATATTCGATGCGGCCATGTAGATCCGTCGTGATCACACCATCGGCAATCGATTTGAGGGTAACCTGGGCTTTTTCACGCTCATAATCGAGCGCCTGTTCGATCTGTTTACGGGGGGTAATGTCACGAATAATGCCTTCAATCCCGCCAATACTGCCATCCTTATGCTGAAAGTAACGAACATTGATCAGAACCCAGATTCCATGCCCAAGCTTGTGACGTAGTTCGACTTCATAGTTATCAAGAAAGCCATTATCTTCAGAAAGTCGCCGTAGAAATTCTTCGCGTTTTTCCGGGTGCATGTAGAGTTCACTGATATCCATGCCAATCAGTTCTGACATACTTCGCCCGGTGAGCAACTCGGCGGAAGGACTGGCGTAGATCAAGTGGCCTGCCGTATCCACACGATAGAGGGTATCGCGCATGGTTTCGATGACCAGCTCTGCATCCTGAGCCGTGAGTTTGTGCCCCGTTGTGGTGGCCGAGGTCTCGTTTTCAATGTAAGTCGTATTCATAATTTCAAGCTGTTGGGGATTGCGGTCAGTGTCTCAAGCACGGTATCGGCGCTTCATTATCAATATCGAGTTATATCACGCCAACTGCAATAAGGTTAAAGCCAGCCACCGTAAATAGATAGCACTATATTACCCAACCAATTTACTCGGGCCTGTCCTATTCAGCCAGACATATGCATTGAAGACGGTATGGAATTAAGAATGTAAGTATTAATCAATCACTTAGAATCGCTGACAAGACGTATGCCTTTGTGATATAGATTAGCGACGAGTCTGGTTAAACTTGTAACGTTAACGCGGTGGGTGACGCCGCCAATAACGCAATAATATAAAGCCAAAGAGCATTCCGCCAAGATGGGCAAAGTGTGCCACCCCGGCCATGGTACCGGTGACGCCGGCCCATAACTCGATGCCACCATAAATGATAACAAACCATTTGGCCGATATTACCACGGGGGGAAAGATCAACATCAGTCGCTCATTCGGGTATGTCATCGCAAAGGCCAGTAGTAGACCAAATACGCCGCCCGAGGCACCAATGGTAGGGTAGATGCCCCCATCACTGGCACCGGCACTCGCAATAAACAATTGCACAAGACCAGCACCAATAACACACACAAAATAGTAAATGGCAAAGGCCCTGGAACCCCAGACACTCTCCATACGGGTGCCAAATAGCCACAGTGCATACATATTCAGCAGCAGGTGCATGACACCGCCATGCAGGAACGAATAGCTGACCAACTGCCATATTTGAAATTGCGGAGCGATTCCAACAAAGACCTCGCTACCCGACAGCCCTAGCGGCCATAACGCCAATGTCTCGATTAATTGATTACTCCCGGCAAACATCTGCAGTATAAACATGCCGATATTGAGAATCAGCAGAGTCTGTACAACGGGCATTAGCCCCATAGGACGTCTAAACATACATCACCATCAGAATTTTTCTTCCATCACTTTTAGTAATTTTATAGCGTTAAGCCACCAATGCAAATAGTTTGCCTGCGTTAAGTGCAAACATTATTTAGCTTTAAGTGTATGCAATGAGTAAACTTCATAATGGTATTGAGCGGAGTCACTAACCGCCCCGTTGTCAGCGAGCACTTAATTGGCGGCCCAGGCTAGTAACAGCCGCTCGAAATCGATTCTATCTGTCTCATGTACCAAGCATAGCCCCATGATTAGGCCATCCTTGCCATCTCTATGTACAACAAACATACGCATACGACCGATGAATGTGCGTGAGCCAGTGGTAATCAGCGGCTCGACATTGACAACCTTAATTCGTGCTGGTAAGGGAATTTTATTAATGACCCGCAAACCCATCGGGCAAACATCGATTATGCTCGCCGGATAAATCCGATCGTCAGTAGTAATCAGTTTTACCGTGCTGTGAAATTCATTCCGCTTAAACCGGCGGTGCTCCATGTTAACCTCAAAATGAACAATAACCAATTAAATGCGTATTTCTAATCGATAGGAACATAGTACTATGGGATGTCAAAAACAGTGATAAGTAAAAGTACATAGACACAAAGTCAGTATGATAGACGCGGCAACGATAACTTGTACATCAATCATAGAGCAGCGTCATTGAATATGGAAGCCACGAGCAGCCACGAAAAATGCACTATACCCACTGTCTGTCAAACAACGCCGTTAAGCGGAAGGTGACAAAGTTAGTCTTGCTGATCTCTCTGCCGCTGACAATAAGTTCGTCCCTGTGGATTCTCTACTGCCGTGACAATTGAATCGACGATACTGGCAAATTCTTCCTGAGATACACACGCCATAACACGGCCCAATAGTTTAGGCTCAATATCGGCATAGGAGACCCCGCCGTTTGATAACTGCACGGCTATGCCTGCCATATGATAATCCGCATCATCGGTATTTTCAGCCTTCATAATTTCTTCGTTCATTTCCAGCAATGTCTCATATTTTTTCTCAATATCATTATAGAGGTTGCTGTCTATCTCCTCTGGCACTTCGATAAGATAATTCTCCTCTTCCTGCCGTAACTGGGCCGGCACGCCCTGTTGCTCCAGCCAGTCAAGAAAAAGCTGACTGGGCACAGGATGGAAAAATATAAACTCAAGCATAATGGTCGTCCTGATACCTAGAAATTAAGAATATGCCTTCAGGGAGTATAGAACATGTCACCATGTCTCGATAGAACATCAGAGCATAATAATCCACGGTTGAGTCATTCCGGCTTAGGCATTAAGGCAGAAAACCGTGCGTTTCAGGCAACAGATTGTCGGTCGTCTCAATAACAGTGTTCTCTACGAGGGGCAAGGTAAACGAAACACAGGTTCCCTCACCAAGGGCAGATTCCGCCCAAATTCTGCCGCCGTGTAACTCAATAATCGAGCGGCTGATGGAGAGCCCCATACCCATGCCTTTGGACCCTTTCGTAGTGAAAAAAGATTCAAAAATATTATTCATAACAGATGGTGCCATCCCTGGTCCGCTATCACAGATGTCGATTTGGAGTTTTGGCTCTTTATTGATATAGATACTAACCGTTATTCGCTTATTGTCCGAATCTTCATTTTGCAAAACCTCAATTGCATTTCGCATAAGGTTAAGGAGCACTTGTTCAATTTGAATCGCATCGACCTTAATCAAAGGCAGATTTTCATCCACTAAAAGGCGTAAACGTATACTATGTGAATGTAGATTATCGTCAATAAGTCTTGCCACATCTTCAATTAGGTCACTGACTACGACCATAGTCTTATCTGCACTTTCTTTCTGGACGAATTCTCGAATACGCCGAATGATGCCTGCCGCAAGTTTACTGGCTGAATCAATTGTGTCTAATATATGCGTTAGATCATCAGGTATGTTTTCCAGCTTGCTCAGCATACGCTTGCAGCTAAAGGCATAAGTCGAGATCACCGTCAGTGGCTGATTTATCTCATGAGCGATATCGGACGCCATTTCGTTCATGGTGTTGAGTCGGTGAAGATGTGCCAGGTCGGCCTGATTCTGTCTTGCCCTTTCCTCGGCACGCTTCTTCAGCCTTTCCTCTCGGTTTAAAATTGTGACCACATGGGCGATGATAATGGCCATCACAATGACACTAAGGGTTTGAAGTAAGGCAGTACCAAATTGTTCCGAGTACAACCCCTGATTTCGGCCCACGGTGATTAGACCTCCCAGGACAAGCGGGACTAAGACGATTGCCGGAAACAGGCGACGGATGACCAATCCTCCGGTTGTGTTACTGCTAATTATACGCATCAAACCCGTGGTGGGGTTACACAGCAAAATACCCAGCGCCAATAAAATAAAGGCACTCGCCGTATGCAAGGCCATGCCGATAAGTTCAGAATAGGCATAGAAAGGAATTTCACCATAGATATAACCAAAAAAGACCAATACCGCAATCAACAGCATTGCCAGAGATAATGATTGAATAATGAGTATTGGCTTTGACTTTTGAAACCCAAGCAGGAATAAGGCAGTGCTGCCAAGTAAAAATGCAACAGAGGTATGCGGAGATGGTCTGAGTACAAGCGGCTCGATTGAAAATAACGTCACCAGAAGTTGATCAATGGAACCAAAGGGTGCGATATTCAGGTACTCACCAAGGGTAAAGATACCAATACAGAAACTGCTCAATGCAAGTAACTGACCGAGATAGCGTTTCCCACGCGTGACATGCGCATTGGAAAGCAACCAAAGTGATGCACCGCAAAGAATAAGGCCAAGTGCGGTGTTTGGCACCATGGGGGGTAAACCGGGAATGATACTGTATAAAAAAGTACTACCCACCTGCCAGCCGACGAGGACAATAATTCCAAGACTGACCAGATATCCTGCAACAGCAGAAGGTAGCCAGGCAATAGGGTGTAGAGCGTTTTCTGTCCAACTATTCACAGACGTTCTGCCAGATACTTCTCGCTAAAGCAATAAAACTTCATGTGTAAATTATGGCCGAGCGGCCGTGGCAACCCTATAAGTATAAATACCTGAATATTAGTAATTATAAATAAATAAAAAGTTTAAACAAGATACTACGTCAGTACTTAATATTGAATATTACATGGTACGATTTTAGCTTGAGTGACGCCTGTGCATGCAACAGAATTAATACAGGCTAGATTTTGACCGATGGCCTCCCCTCGAAAATATTGTTTCCCGCCATATAATCGTGGAGTGATACCGGCTTGCTAATATAATAGCCCTGTGCATAATCGATTCCAAAATCTACAACAATATCATATATTTCCTTTGTCGCGACAAACTCAGCGACGACCTGTTTACCAAGACTGTGTGCAACATCCACCATTGACCGAACCATCACCCTGTCCTCGTAATTATGCTCCAGATTACGTATAAATGATCCATCGATTTTCAGAATATCGACGGGGAAATTTCTTAAGTAGGTGAACGATGAAAGCCCCGTACCAAAATCGTCTAGCGCAATGCGACAACCCAGCGCCTTGATAGAGTCGATAAATGAACGCGCTGCCGTAATACTCTGCAGTGAAGCTGTTTCCGTGATCTCAAAAATAAGATGATTTGGATCAAGCGCATTTTCTTCGAGTAGCGCCTCAAGCCACTCAAAAAGCTCACTATCACCGATATTGGCCCCGCTCAAATTGACCGCGATCGCCAGGTCGTCTGTAGCAGTTTCAAGTCCAGCGAGGTGACTTATAGCAAGCTGCATTATGCGTCGATCTAGTCGCTTAATCGAGCCATAGCGTTCAGCAACAGGAATAAATTCATTGGGTAGGACAATTCCACCATCATCGTCCTGATAGCGAACCAGGGCTTCGAAATGGTTAATTTTGCCAGTTTTGATTTCCAAAATTGGTTGGAATAACAGAAAAAACCTGTTATCTCGAAGCCCAGTAATAATTTTTTCTGCCCAGGCATTTGTCAGTTTTTCAACTTTATCTTCCGCCTCAACATAAAGATGATATGGCGTCATGGGATCTGTCTTGGCAACGCGAAGCGCTGCCTCAGAATGGGATAACAATTCCATAGGTCCACTACCGTGCTCAGGAAACGTCGCAATACCAATTTTGCAGGAAATATTAATTGTATAATTACTTATCTTAAAAGACTGTTTTTCAATATCTCTGAGTAGATTTTTAGCCTCCGCAGAAGCCCTTGCAGCATCCATGTTTGGTAATACAATGATGAAACGATTTCCATCAATTCGAGCCAGGGTGTTAGAGTACGCAACAAACAAATTACTTCTATTAATAATATTTTCGAGGCGCCGAGTAAATGCAATCAACAGATTATCACCAATGTCATAGCCATAGGTGTTGTTTATAACATGCATGCGCTCTATATCAATATGCAGGCAAGATAGTGACTCATTTCGGCGTTTTGCCTGAGAAAGCAAATTGGTTAACAGGATATTAAACCCATTCTGATTGATCAATCCTGTCTGTGGGTCGTGCGATGTGTAGAAGTCGGCCAGACTTTGCGCTTCCCGGAGTTGACGGACGTCTTCCAGCGTACAAACAAAATACTGAGCGCCCTCAATTTTAGTGGACTCCAGGGCAATTCGAATTGGGAAAAGCTTGCCATCTTTGGACTTGAAGCGATATTCTCTAAAATAATCTTCAGAATGAGCATCTCCTAGTGCGGCGTGAGTAAGGGCATTTTTTGCCAGCGATTTAATAAATGTCTGGGCCTCAAATTCGGGCATAAACTCCTGTATCGAGTGGTTTATGAGGCTTTCCTTGGAGCGACCAAAAATCTTTTCTGCGGACTTATTGATTGAATAGATCACCCCATTTTTGTCTAACGTTAGAATGCCCTCTGCCGTAATATTAAGTACCGTCCTGATAAAGGTATTAGACTTTAGTAGTTCTCTATTTAATTGGCGCATCACATTAAATCTGAAGTATATGAAGCCAAGAAAGCCACTAGCCAGAAAGCCTCCAACAAGATAAATCAGCCGTTTGTCTTCCCAGAAGACGGGACGAGGATACCAGCGATGATACACTTTGGCATACGACTTCGTCGTAAGATAAGTCGCCAGGGCGGTATCGAGGTCTTGCAATAATATCGGGTCCTGTTTATTCACGGCGATTGCGCGCGGTATTTCAACGACCGGGTCACCAAGCACCTTTAGGTCATCCTTTAAGCGAAGCTGTACCGACAATCGTATTGCATTTGGCGCTGGATAGATGATGGCATCAACCTGTTTATTCTCCATAGCGATCAAGGCATCTGCGAGGTGTGGAAACAGCTTAGATTTTATGGATTTATCTGATACTAGTAATGATGCACCAACATTAGTTTCGATTGCCCCCACAATATACGACGTATTACGCAATTCACTTAAGTTAGCGAATGGAATGTCATCATTAAAGACCAGCAGTGATACCGGAACTTTATTTATGGGGCGGGTAAAGGCCGCAAAGTTTTTCCTGTTTTCAGTGATGCCATAATTGGGAATGATATCGGCACGCCCCTCTCTGAGCCATTTACCGGCTTCTTCCCAGGTGGCAACCGGCACGTACTTTATTTTCAGACCTGCAATGCTGGCTACCGCATCAATAACATCAATTCCAAACCCGGTCGGCATATTGTTGACCGTAAGACTAAAGATTGGTGGAAATCGCTCAGGAAAAACGGCGACAATCTGCCGTTTTTCAGTTTTAACTGCTACAGTATGGTTCTGCGCCTGGCTGTGTGTTGTCCATGCCAATATCAGTATAATGCTTGTCAAAAATTGTGTATATCGTCGATTCATCGACACAATATAGCATCAAAATCTTGTCCTGACAGACGTTATAATGGTCGCCTGACACCTTTCAAGCATAATTTACTCTATTGAGTATCTATCACTACGAATACTATTAAACGACATCCCTCCATGCGTTTATCCCCAGCGGCGACTAATTTGACACATCTTGTCATTGATTCGTTTGACTCGCTTACTCACTATTAAAGAGATTAAACAGGTTGAGGTTATTTTTAAATGGGACTTGTCGGGCAAGTGGGATTTTCTCCTGCAACTTCGCCAGATACGATGACATACGGTGTTCTTCCATATTTTGTTCAGAGAGTTCCTCCTGGGTAAATCGCGTCGCGCGTAACATACTATCCATACCTTCTAATACGGCATAGTCTTTTCCCTGTAATAGGACCACTTCTTTGCCTGCATGCCAGTAAACGTCCATATTATGTATATCCATCGGATCAAGTAAAGGCACCAGTGGAACCAAATCTTTGGGCATAACAACCCGCGTGATATTCAGGTGATTAATCTTAACAGCCCCAGCGATATTGGTAACCTTGGGTTGACCAAAAGTCACCACCTGTTGCACACGGAAATGATCCACATCCAGATAAATGCCAATTATCAGAGCCACGGCACCCCCCAGACTATGCCCGGTTGTCGTGATGGCATAGTCAGACTTGAGCAGTGGCTTTAGTACAAAATAGACTTTTCTTGCTGTCTGCAAAAATCCTGCATGTAAACGCACCTTTGTATAAGGATCCTGTGTTAACTGAATATTCGCATTGACCAGGGCATTTTCAATATTAGAAGTGCCGCGAACTACAATGACCTGTGACTTGTTGAGATTATCTGTCAATAGAAAATAAGACACCTCCAGTTCCGGAATATTGCCATAACCCGTCAGGTCATAGTGATGTAGTTTGCTGAGCTGCTGGATTTCTGCCTTCGTCTGGTAAGCCGCATTAGAAAAATCAGCTGCTTGCAGAAGCTGTTTGAAATTGATAGCACCGGGTCTCTGCGCTTGTTCTGCATAAGATGTAGTAATATGCAAAATAAACACGAACGCCCAAAGGGCAGAATGAAATATTCGCTTAAAGTTCATCTTGAAAAGTCAATCCCCATGTGATCTCAATACCAGTTATCTCGTTTCATTATTACACCATGCACGGCGCTATAGTCATACTCCAGCCATTCTTTTATGCTCCCACCGTCTGCTTGGCAAACGAAAAGGTTCAGTCGATTCACAGTGCGTTTAACACGAAGATCATCAGTGATTCATGGCGAAGCAGACTCAGGAGTGGTAAAGCACCGCTTTGATACGACCTACTGGAATCTGTGGCAGACAAAAGTACAACCGACCCAAGTGGGTGATTTTATCTGTGCATCACGCGATGGCGTCAGTTACCGGAGGGTGTTCTTTAGGGCGCTTCACTGCTTCGCAAAAACGGGCTCTTTTCATTGTGTATTCAATGATATTTAAGTAACTCATTGTTATTGATCGCAATTTTGTGGGGATAAGTCAGGGACAGACCTTATATGCGTCTGTCTATGCTGATTGATTAGCCTGCTTAAGGCTTATTACTTGTTTTTGGCCTCATGGCTCTAATCTTGGCCATTTGTCGCTTTTCCCAAAGCATACCGGCTTTTACCATTTGCATCGTTTTTTGCTCAGCAAGCTTCACTAATGCCTGCTCCCGTTGATGTGCCGCCTTCAGATGGTCTTTGAGGACCGCTATCTCGGCTCTAGCGGACGCATTCACCAGTTTCAGTTCCTCGCGCGCAGCCGCATTTACCGCACGTAGCGCGGCCTTTGTCGCCTTAAGGTCATCTTTCAGTTGGTTGCCAAGGGCGTGTCGCGTACGTGTCGCGGTGCCTTTATGTGCGGCAGTAACACGCTTTGAACTACTGCCTGTGTTAGTGGTGCTTTTCTTTTTACGAGTTGCTGTTTTTACTGTTGCCATTTTAGACCTCACTGTCTTGTTATCATTCCTTCTACCAGTATAGATGATAAATCGAGTGATAATCGAGACGGCCTCCCGGGACATGATAAAAACCAGAAAAAATACGGATAATTCAATGCAGTGTTTACAGAGAATTATTGATCATGTGATTTGCTATGCTGGCGGGTCAGCCAGGATCTGAAGTCTTGAGGGTATTCAATGACGGTATTTTTGTGTCCTGTCGATAACCGCGCATTCATTTTTTCAGCCTGTTGCAGGCGATTTTCAGTTAGTGGATGTGTTGCAAGAAATTCAAAAGGACTCGCTTTTGTGTCTTCCTGAGCAAGGATTCTAAACAGACCTAATGCCCCACCAGCATCACCGTATAGCGCTACCAGACTCTTTATCGCATCGCGATCGGCCTGGTATTCAAAGTCACGAGAAAATCGCATCAAAGTCGCATCTCCAGTTGAGCCGATTAGACTGTTGACAACTGAATTTCCGACAGTGCTACTGAGCGCCGTTAATGCTATGCCCACAACAATTCCATGCGTTGTACTCAAAATCGGATGGCGATATTTTATATGTGCAATTTCATGTGCGATCACCATTGAGAGCTCATTTTCATTTTGCAATTTTTCAATTAAGCCGCGGTATAAAACAATATTACCACCGAGTGTGGCAAATGCATTGACCGTATCATCATTAACATAATGAAATGTGATATGCATTCCGACTGGCAAGTTAACGCTATTGACGACTTTTCGGGTAAGCGTATTTAGATAAGGGGGTAATCTCTCAGTGTTATTGATATTGAGCAGGCTCGTTACCGGTAATTTTTGCTCCACTTCGAAGGGAATTTTATCTGCAAAATTATCAACCACGACAATTGTGGCTGTCAGGACAAGGATAATCAGGCCAAGTAAACCGAACGTTAAAATCGCAAATTCTTTTAACGGATGAGATTTACTTGTATTGATCCCCTCCGGTAATTCGGGATTTGAATATTCCACGTTTATGAGGGATAGAGTGCTGTGCCATAAGCGAAGACTTCAACGGAACCAACTGAGTTTCTGCGACCTTTGTAGATACTTGATGTCTCTAACTTGATATTAAATACAAATTCCGCATTCAGGCCTCTTGCTTCCTCCTTCATTCGCAGTATTGCTTCGCGGCGCGCACGATCCAGCAATGTTTCATATGCGATCATTCGGCCACCAAAAATATTACGCAAACCGGCGACAAAGCGCTTAAAGTAATCAACCGATATGACGACACTACCCGACACCAATTGACTATTGAGGTCCTGCCTGTCCAATGGTGGGATACGTGTTGCAACAGCCGGGATTTTATTAAGCTGCTTTTCACGCTTTATGATGGATTTATAGTGACTGGCCTCTGCATAGCGGCCAAAGCCATATCCCATCGCCAGAAGCACAATAAATATGATGAGGTCATACATTTAAGCGACTCCTGAGTTATTCCAGGGTTACCGCCGTGCCGTAGGCAAACAGTTCCGCGGCGCCAGCAGCGATGCTGGAGGTCGAGAAACGCACGTTGAGTACCGCGTTCGCCCCTGTCGCTTTGGCCTGCTCAAGCATGCGGTTAAACGCCTCTTCCCGCGACTCTTGTAATAGTTCTGTATAACCTTTCAGCTCACCGCCAAATATATTCTTTAGACTTGCCATGATATCGCGGCCGACATGTTTTGCCCGAACTGAACTGCCCTGCACCAGACCAAAATGCCTGGTCGTTCTTTTACCGGGCACCACTTCAAGATTGCTGACGATCATTCGTTAACTCCCTATTGCTGACAGACGATATTATTATTGCTTTATTCATCGGGGGATGCCTTGAGAGTAACGAAAAAACACAACAACATCAATAATGATGTGATGCCCTCCGAGTGTGAGGTTGATAATAACCTGATATCCTGTCTCGGCCCGGGATTCATAAATGTACATCCCTTTAACTCGATTGCCAGGACGACTGTTACCACCAGAATATCTTGCTAACTCTCTGAAACTAAAAACTTATTCGATAATATCGGACACTGGCTAATGGTAAACAGAACATAATCCTGAAGACGGATTTGTCGAACCTCAGCGCTGTTTGGTGTCCAGTCGATTGCCTGGCCCAGCCGTTACAAGCTTAAAAGCTCATCGCCTGGTAGGTGACTTGCGCCATTTCCAATAGACGCTGATGATCAGTCTCTCCGATCAGGGCAAAACTCAGATTATCCTCTGCCCAGTACATGACTTGTTGCCCATCCTGGTCAGCGATCCGAAAGGCCGTTTGACCGGTGCCCTTGTCCTTCACAGAGATATACAGGGTTAAACGTCTACCGACTGTAGTTTGGTACATAAACTGTGCCGCTACCCCTTTACTATTACCTGGTAACAGACGGCCACCCATTAATTGATAGCCAAATTTACTCAGGTCTGGCGTATGCAGCGGATGACCGAGACGCCTGGCCAGCCATTGCACCAGATGGCTATCCTGATCGGCACCGACTTCTACCGGATGCAGCATTTCCGCTGTATATACGACATGCGCGATTGCAGCACGTTCGGCAAAGGGGACACTGACCATGACCGTGTGGGTCACTTCCCCACGCCATAAATAGCCAGTCAGGCCACCAATAATAAACCAACCCATCATTGCTGCGACCCAATAACGTTTATGCCAGGATTTTCTGGCGGTAACGGCGGCAAGTTTATCCGGCAAGGGTTCAGCCAGCACGTGATCGAACAAACCATGTAGCATTCGATTTTGTTCCTGATATGATTTTACCCGTTTGTCAATATCCGGGTGCTCGGCCAGATAGGCTTCAACTTGTGCACTGTGTTCAGGACTCAAGTGGCCATCGACATAGGCCTGAATTTCGGATTCGCTCAATGTTGATGTGTTCATTTCACTCTCCGTAGTTGCGGGCCAGCATCGCCATTCATCAGCAGGCTCAGACGTTCACGGGCGCGTGCCAGCCTGGACATCACCGTGCCCACGGGTAGGTTTAGAACCTTAGCAGCCTGCTCATAAGTCAGTTGTTCCAGACCAATTAACAGAATCGTTGCCCGATGATCATCACTTAAGGCTTGTAGCGCCTGCATAAAATCGCGTGTCGTGAGCATTTCATCAGCAAAATCGTTACTGCCAGTGTCACTCTCTTCTATCGATTGGTGCTGCCAGCGTTTTGACTGCGGTAATTGATTCACAAATAGATTATGCATGATCGTAAACAACCAGGCACGCAGGTTGCTGCCCGTTTTAAAAAATGACAGTTTGTTAAGGCCGCGTTCAAGCGTATCCTGGACAAGGTCGTCTGCAAGGCTGCGATCCCGTAACAGCGCTATCGCATAACGGCGCAGAGCGGGAATATGTTCATTAAAGGGATGGTCGGACATACTAACATTCCCGCGATTTTGGTTGCTTCCAGCATTCCTGCCGCTCCAGGCGAGCGGCAGAGGCAACGGTCGCTAGTGCGGGTATGCAGCGGAGTGCAACACGCCTTGAGGCCAGGACAGCGGAAGCCTCAAGGGCACAACAAAGCGCGGCTAAATCTCAACGTGAAGCCGCCATTTCTTTACAACAGGCCGAATTATCGCAGCAGCAAACACGCGAAGCACAAATGCGCGCCAGCAAACTGGAAAAAGAACTAAAGGACTTGAATGCCAAACAAACTGATCGTGGTATGGTAATCACGTTAGGCGATGTGTTATTCGATACCAATAAGGCTAAACTCAGGTCCAGCAGTACACGTAGCTTACAAAAGCTTGTCACCTTTCTTAATAAGCACCCTAAGCGCATGGTGCTGATTGAAGGTTATACTGATAGTACCGGTAGTGCTGAATACAACCTAGCCCTCTCGTCACGTCGCTCCTATTCCGTGCAATCGGCGTTGATGAATATGGGGATTAGCAAAGATCGTATCAACACCCATGGATATGGTCTTGCGTCACCGGTTGCGACCAATACCACTGCCGCTGGTCGGCAAATGAATCGTCGCGTAGAAATTGTACTCCCGGACAATGACAACACTATTTCTAAACGATAGCTATAAATAACACCAGTAGCGAAAAGCGGTGCTGCGGCAATTTCCGCATGTTCAGCGTCTGAGGATTTTCCCCTAGACTTTGATCCATACGACTAGGCTGCGTTACCAAAGACCAGGCAGTGACAAATGATTATTATAGCCTGTCTTTGGTAACCAGATTCGTCTGGGCTTGAGACCTTGGAGCGCATTGGCATTCCATAACGACGTTCAAATGTTAGTCCTTCTACCAATCCCTGCCCACCCTCGTCCGGTTTTATCTTCGGCAAAGATGAAAGATGTTTGTCTCGCCATACTCGGCAAAAGAATAGATCATGGCATACACGAATCATAACGCACTGATTTTACATGCTATTATTTGTAGCATCGTTGTCGTTCACGTGAGTGATGTTCAGTCAATCAGGCAAGGGTCAACTCGCGCCATTTAAAATACGCCATACGTAACATTAGTAAAGCAGTAAATACTTATTCAGTATCGAACCGGTAGCGCAAATAGACTTAACAAACAAAATACTATAAAACAGTTATTTATTTAACATTTTCCGATACAGGGGATTGCGTTTGTTTCATTTACCGCTTAGTCGATCACTACGCCTCAAACTCGTTATTGCCAGTGTCGTGGTGGAAGTGATGATGTTGTCTATTCTGGTCTTCAATAGCATGCGCCAAATGCAGAACAATCTGGCGACGCTCTCGTACCAGCGCCTCGATGAAGTGAAACACCTCATTAATACCTCACTGGCACCACATCTGGTAGAACGCGACTATGCCAGCTTGCAGGAGATTATGGATAAAAGTCTCAGCAAACAAGGCCTGGTCTATATGGTCTTGTCTGAAGAAACCGGAAAGCCGGTGATCGCCAGTGGTATTGAGTTACATACGTTACTGCCGCCAATTGATGATAATATTTTAGCGACCCTGGATAAACCGGTACATCAATTTAATGGTGACATCCCGATTCGCTTTGCCGGTTATCAGTATGGCCATTTGCGTTTCGGCGTAACTACAGAATTTTTATATCAGGCCAGACAAAAATTATTTCGCCAGAGCCTGTACATAGCAGGTGGTGAAGTCCTGCTGTCCATCATCATACTCTCTGCCATAGGCATATGGTTGACCCGTAATCTCGGCGAGTTAATCCAGATCAGTCAGGAAGTCAGCAAGGGCAACTATGATGTCAGGGTTCCAGTGCGTGGTGAAGATGAAATCGGCCAGTTGGCCACCACCTTTAACGGCATGATTTTAGCTATTCATCAGCAGATAAAGGCGCTAAGCAACAGCGAAGCCAAATTTCACGCCATATCTGATTATACCTATAACTGGGAATCCTGGTACGGACCTAGTCAGGAACTCATCTGGTTGAATCCTTCCGTTGAACGCATGACCGGTTACAAAATTGAAGAATGTGAGGCGATGCCAGACTTCCCGTTTTCGATTATTCATCCGGATGATGTTGCCCGTGCACATACTGAGTATGCCTTAGATAAGCGAGGTAGCACAGGCACCACACATTTTCGCGTAATTCGAAAAGACGAGTCCGTTTTCTGGGCAGAAGCGGTATGGCACCCGATATACGATGAGCAAGACAAGTATATGGGTATTCGCAGTAGTATTCGTGACGTGACTGAGCAGACCCTGGCCAAAAAAGGCCTGCAGGAGAAAGTCCGGCAGCTAAATGATGCCGAGGAAAAACAGCATCAACTGCTAAGACATTCCCAGCAGGAACAGGCACGTATGGTCGCGCTGCTCGGTGCGATGAAGCTCGGAATTTTATTTGAGACCAGAGATGGTGAAATCGCCTATTACAATCCAGCATTTTCCCATATCTGGATGATACCCAAAAATATGGATCTCACCGGCACAAAAGCGAAGGAAGTTCTTAAACACTCAAGCAATGTATTGGCGAAACCGGATCATTTTTCCAAGCACATCATGAGTGTCCCAGGGACACATGAAGTCAGTGAAACGCTGGAAGTCGATCTGGCCGATGGTCGGGTGATAACGCAATTGTGCTTTCCAGTTCGTGACGGTGAAGGACGCGCATTAGGCCAGTTATGGATTTACGAAGATGTCACTCGTGAACGACAAACAGCAGAGCAGTTAATCTATTTGGCCGAGCGTGACCCGCTAACTGGCCTGTATAATCGTCGCCGCTTTGGAGAAGAACTTGAACGCGCCATGTCCAGTGCCGCACGACGCAAAACAAGTGGTGCGCTCTTATTTTTTGACCTGGACGAATTTAAGTATATCAATGATACCTACGGGCATCGAGCAGGCGATGCGATGTTAATCAAAGTTGGGCACGAAGCCAGCACCCTGATTCGTAATTCAGAATTTCTCAGCCGATTGGGGGGTGATGAGTTTGCAATTCTAATCCCGGATGCTTCCCAGCAAGAGGCAGAAAAACTCGCCGAGCGAATTATTCGATCTATTTATCAAATCCCCTTTAGCTTTGAGGGTCGCAATCTGCGGCTTACCACCAGCATTGGTATTGCCATGTACCCCATGCACGCAACAGAGCAGGAGGAATTGATTGCACATGCCGATGCCGCCATGTATCAAGCTAAAGAAGCAGGTAAAAATGTCTGGCGCTTATATAGCCCAGAACTGGATACCTCTCATCAGATGATTGATCGCCTGTCATGGAATAACCGGATTGCAGATGCACTGGAGAAGGATTTATTTGAACTCAATTTTCAGGGGATCTATCACACTGATAGTGGCGAGCTGGCGCATATCGAAATTCTGGTACGCATGAGAGATGATGAAAACAAAGATGAATTAATTATGCCAGGTCGATTTATCCCTTTTGCAGAAAAGAGTGGACAGATTCTTGCTATCGACCGCTGGGTTATTCGTCAGGGAATTGAGCGTCTTGCAAATGACGCCGCGTTTCCGGATGTACCCATTTCAATTAATATCTCAGGTCGCAGTCTGGATGACCCTGCCCTGCCACAATATATAGATGGTGAATTGAAACGTAACAAGATTAACCCTGAAAGATTATTATTTGAACTCACTGAAACGTCCGCAATCTCGGATTTGCACGACGCCCAACGTTTTATCGAATCATTACAGCGCTCGGGTTGTCGTGTCTGCCTGGACGATTTTGGCGCAGGGTTTGCCTCCTTTACCTATTTAAAACATCTCAAAGCCGATATCCTGAAGATCGATGGCCAATTTATCCGCGACTTGCCGATTGATATTGATAACCAGATATTTGTCAAAGCTATTGCCGATGTGGCGCAAGGAATGAACAAACACACCATCGCCGAATTTGTAGAAGACGAATCAACACTGGAAATGTTACGAAATTTCGGTATTGATATGGTACAGGGTTACCATTTACATAAACCTAATGCGAAGCCACCAACCGTGTAGTTGCAGCACAACAAATCCGAGGTGTCAAAATGAAACCCATTAACGTGCTCTTGACCTGGATCATACTCTGTTGTTCGGGCACAGTATTAGCAGATGGAAATACGCTTATCAAACCACTACGGGTAGGCATGATGCCTTCCCTGAGTCTGCAGAAATTATTCGAACGCTACAAACCGCTTCAGAAGTATTTAGAAGTAGAACTTCAACACCCCGTCATACTATTAACGGCAACAAATTATATGACCTATATGCAAAGAGCCAGTGAATATCAGTATGACCTCTATTTTGCTGCTCCCCACATGGCCGCATTAGCCGAAAAGGATTCCGGCTATCGACGTGTCTCGCTAATGACGCGAGACCTTCGTGGTCACCTGGTGGTACTCCGAGATGGCCCAATCAAAAAGGTCTCCGATCTCAAAGGTCGCACGGTTTCGGCACCGCAACAAGTTGCCATAATAACAATGATGGGAGAAGCTTTATTAGAGTCACACCATCTGGAGCCCGGTAAGGATGTCAAAATTACCTACACCTCTACACACAACAATGCCGTACTCGAACTTATGACCGGCAAATCTTCTGCCGCCATAGTCTCTGGCCCGATATATGACATTATACGCCGCACCAGTCACAACAAATTGAAGATCCTTGATACTACCAAAACTGCATCACATTTAATGTTTATGGCCAGCCCCAAACTCCCTGAAGCGGAATATGAAAAACTGAAACGGGCCATGCTGGCGTTTAAGGCCAACGGCCCAGGCAAGGAATTTTTTCGCCGTAGCCCTTATGGTGATTCAGCCGAAATACATGATGCGGATATGCGCCAGATGCAGCCTTATATCAAGATGCTCAGGACGCTTCAGGTTGAACATAAACCTAAGTAACAGAGTAGTATTTTTGAAAATGACAAAAATCGCATCTGTTCTAAAACCTTTCCCCGCTTAATCCCTGTCCACTTGATTGTTGAATTAGTCGCGTGGCTCAGTGACATCAGAGTCTCTTTACAACATTTTTGTTTTTCAAGGTGTAGCGCGGGGCAGACCCTGACCGGTCTGAGTGGTCTAGCCATCGACTTCCTCCATGAAAATTGCTTCTATAAATGACTAGGCCGTCCAGGGGGATGTCAAATGTAAGGCCTGACCCCGTTTTTCTCTGACCCCGTTTTTCTTCGTGACCCCGTTTTTCTTCGGTGTTTGATTGGATCCCCCTCTTACTCATGCCTGGCGTCATTGTGCGTACCCTACCTGTCTTTATAATCCCAACTCATATCAGACTCATTTTACATTTGTGTTCTAAGCCACTGATTTATTTATTGAATATGTGATCACCATGCCTAGTCATTCACAGCCCTCAGATATTGTTGCATACACATCATTTGTAACTATAATGTGCATATACACTTTTCACTATAGAGAGAGTTATGACGACTTTACAGGCTCCTGCCGTTGATAATGCTGAAGTCCTTTCAAAGGCCGTTTTGAATGCCGGTAAGGCCCTTGGCCTGACGCAGACCGAGGTTGGCCGTATTATTGGTAAAGACCGGACCTCCATTGCCCGTGGTCTGGACCCAGCCAGTAAGGCGGGAGAACTGGCCTTGATGCTCATCCGTTGCTATCGAAGCCTGTTTGTCCTGGTCGGTGGGGAGCAGGCCGATCTCACTCACTGGATGAAAACCGAAAACCGGCATATTCGTGGTGTGCCGGCCGAGCAGGTCCAGAGCGTACAGGGCCTAAACCGTGTCCTCGAGTATCTGGATGCCATGCGTGGCAAGGTATGATCGATATCTGGTCCGAAGTAGGAGACCAGATCGTCCCCTTCCCGATTCAGGGTGAGCTTATTCGGGTCGTTGAGAGTCAGGAACAAATCGCGACCAACAGTCTCGTGAATACCTTTGCGGAACAGGATGCTCTGGAGACGATGCTGGAGGCGACCAAACCACCATTCCCTGCTGGCTTGCATTACTTACTGGCCACCCCCTTTCGCTATCCACCGTTAGCGCATGGTTCACGCTTCGGTGGCAGATTTGAACCGAGTTTATTTTATGCTTCTCAAACCTTAACCACGGCGTTTGCCGAGACCGGTTATTACCGCCTGTTGTTCTGGCGTGGCATGCGTGTGCCTCCGCCTTCAGGCAAGTACGTTACACAACACAGCGTTTTTGGCGTTCCTTACGACACGTCGAACGGCCTGAAACTCCAGGATGGTCCTTTAAAGCTATACGAGAAATCGTTAACCAGTCCCAGTGAATACACAGTGACGCAGAAGTTAGGTACGGCGATGCGAGATGCGGGTATCGAGGCGTTTGAATATATCTCGGCACGAGATTTAGATCGTGGTATTAACGTGGCACTTTTTACGCCGGACGCGCTTGGTGCCAGCACACCCACGTACCAGGCGCCGTGGCTTTGTCAGACCAGCGGTGCTGCCGTGAGTTTTTATACAAAGACCGATGGCCGTGTTTACGAATATGTTGTCGACAACTATCTTGTTGATGGCGTTTTTCCTGAGCCTGCGGTTTAATAATTTCGCGCGACATTAGCACGCTATTTTCTCACTGCAGAACATCACTCCGTTCAATACTGATCACTGCTGGGCATCGACGACCTTATACTTTTTCATCGACTTTTCAATCACGCGTGACGCCGCCATAAAACCAAAACTCGCCGTTACATGGGTGGCGGTGCCGTAACCGAAACGGCAATCCAGCGACACGCCGTGGATACCGGGCTTGGCGTGACTGACCGTGCCATCTGTTTTGGGGTAGACCGGTTGCTGGCGCGAGAAGACGCAGTCGATTCCAAAACTCTTCTTGGTATTGCGAGTAAAACCATACTCATCACGCAGCCGTGAACGTACCTTGGCCGCCAACGCATCGTTGTAGGTTTTACTCAGGTCAACAATTTCAATCATGGTCGTATCCGTCAGTCCACCGGCACCACCAGTCGTAATCATCGGAATCTTGTTGCGCTTGCAGTGATTAATAATGCCCGCTTTGAACTTGATACTATCAATGGCATCGACCACGTAGTGATAACCACGCTCAAGAATATCGGCCATGTTATCCAGAGTGATGAAGTCATCAATCAAATTGAGTTTAATGGCGGGATTAATATCACGGCAACGCTCGGCGATGACGGTGATCTTTTTTTGCTCGACCGTCGAGGTCATGGCATGGATCTGTCTGTTGGTATTACTGATCGCAATGGTGTCGTAGTCTACCAGGGTCAGTTCCCCCACTCCGCTACGAGTCAGCGCTTCGACCACCCAGGAACCCACACCGCCAATACCGACAACACAAATGTGCAACGACTGGATCAATACCAGGCCCTGGTCGCCATACAGACGGCGAATGCCTTCAAAGCGTGGATCAACTGTTGTCATCAGCCAATAAAATAGTTACTTGAGTTGTAAGACGTCACGGGCATTCTGCGTGGTCTGTTGTGCCACGTCTTCTTGTGACATATTACGCAACTCAGCGAATGCCGTCAGGCAATCCAGCAAATACTCCGGGCTGTTGCGCTCGCCGCGATGTTGTTCCACCACCATATCCGGCGCATCGGTCTCCAGCACGATAGACTCCAGCGGCAATGTCTTCGCCAGTTGATGGATCTTTTTCGACCCGTCATAGGTCATGGTGCCACCAAAGCCCAGTTTAAAACCGAGATCGATATACTGTTGTGCCTGTTGCTCGCTGCCATTAAAGGCATGGGCAATGCCGCCACGCACGCGGTATTTCTTCAGTAGCACTAAGACCTGGTCGTGAGCCTTGCGTACATGCAGTAGTACCGGCAGGTCTGCCGTTTTGGCAATCTGTAATTGCGCCTCGAACAATTCCAGCTGACGCTCACGGTCCAGGGTCTTGATATAAAAGTCGAGACCAATTTCGCCGATGGCAAGCGGTGGCGTCTGCGCGATTTGCGTTTCTAACAGGCGGAGGTCTTCAGGTCGATGCTGATCGATATAGACCGGGTGCAGTCCAAGTGCGGGATACAGGTTGCTGTGCTGCTGGCATAGCCGTAATAGCTTCGCCCAGCCTGGCTGGTCGATGGCCGGCACTACAATCTGTTGTATACCGGCAGCAGTACAGCGTTGCAGGATTAGCTCCCGGTCGACATCAAAGTCAGCAACATCCAGATGACAATGCGTATCGACCAGGAACATCTAGCTACTGATTACATTCATCAAACACCAGGGCATTACACTTCTTGCAGACTTCTTTATCCAGTCGCTGGAAGATTCGTTTTATGGCCTGACTCTTCTTATCAAAGAAATGTGAATTACCCACCTTGGACACCATATTACTTTCACTGATAAATTCGTAGACACTGGACTTGATATCGGCAAAGTACAGACCGCCACCCAGTTTTTCCAGACGCCGCGCCTCACTCACCAGCATATCCACACCACTCAGGTCGATAAAGTTGATACCGGTACTGACGATTAGAATATGATAAATTTTTTCATTTTCCGCAATCTGGTGCAGGCGATTCTGCACGTGATTGAGAGAACCAAAGTAAATCGGCATATCAATACGAATGATTTTCAACTGCGGGCATTGTTTGACCGGCTTTTTGTGAATATTGATCAGCTTGCGTTTGCCACCCTCCTCCTCGTCCATCGCCAGGGTCACGATCTCGGGGGTTGAAGTCCGTCCCAGAAACAGGACCAGTGACAACAACACACCGAGGTAAATCGCAAACTCCAGCTCCAGGAATAACGTCGCCAGGAAGGTGGTCAGCAGCACCGAGGTCTCTGATTTGCTGTATTTAATGATTTCGGCAATATGATGAAAATCGATCAGGTTATAGGCGACCACCAGAATGACACCGCCCATGGCCGCTACCGGTAGATAGGCCGTCAAGGGTGCGATCAGCAGAATAATCAGCATCAGAAAAAACGCGGCAAAAATGGCCGACATCGGTGTCCTGGCACCGGCGGTATAATTAATCCCCGAGCGGGTAAACGAACCAGAGCCTGCGTAACTGGAGAAAAAGCTGCCGACAATGTTCGACAAGCCCTGGCCAATGAATTCCTGATTGGCGTCGATACGCTGATTCGATTTGGTGGCCACCGCACGACTAATGGAGACGGCCTCGATTAGGCCTAACAGGGCCACCGCGAAGGCCTCCGGTGCCAGCTTGGTCAGGGTGTCAAAGGAAAAATCCGGCGCAGATAGCGGCGGTAGATGCCCGGGGATTTCACCGACCAGGGCGATATCTCTCGCGCTGCCCCCTAACCAGTACGCCGCCAGACTCCCTACCACCAAACCCATGAGGAGATTAGGGATTTTGGGGAGAAAACGTTTCACCAGGATCACGGTCGCCAGCGTCAGCATGGCCACAAACAGCACATAGCCGTTAGTCAGCCCCAGCTTATCCCACAGCGCGGTCCAGGTATGCAGAAACGACTCACCACGGGGGACATGGACACCGAGGACACTCTTCATCTGACTGGTGGCGATCAGAATCGCGGCGCCTGCGGTAAAACCGATAACAACTGTATGGGAAACAAAATTCACCAACTTGCCCAGTCGCGCCAGGCCAAAAGCGAACTGGTAGGCCCCGGCCAGCATCGTCATGGTCAGGACGATGGAAATAAATTCCGGTGTGCCTGGCATGGCATGATTCTTTGCCGCGGAAAATATCACAATGGAGATTGCCGTCGTAGGGCCGGAGATCAGATGCAGCGATGAGCCAAACAACGCCGCCACAATGGGGGTAATCATAGCCGTATACAGGCCGTACTCAGGCGGTAAACCCGCGATCGTCGCAAACGCGACACCCTGAGGTAAGACTATCACCGCTCCGGTGAAGCCGGCGACCATGTCGGCCTTGAGGGTGTCCTTATTGACGAGCTTAAACCAGGCCAGAAAAGGGAATAATGCTCTTATATTCATTCGTCACACACACAATATTGTTAGGCGGCCAACCAGACCGTTCGCCACGGATTTCGATAAAAATGGTGAGCTACACCGGGTTATTGTCAGGTACAGGGCTGAACGCCGGACTGTGCCGATAAAGCGAGCAATCTTAACATAAACAGCCGCTTATACGCAGCCCATTTATGCCGCCCAAGGGAGTACTAATTCAAGAACGATTCAAAAACATAGTCCTGACGGGAGGAACGCTCATTTTTACGGCTGATGTGCGCCTAAACAATTACCCCCACGAGTCGATAACAAAGGTACAAAATTTCCGGGAAACGTCATGTGGTATAAAACAATTAAATTTCAGGTCCTCGCCGTCCTGGTCCTCCAGCTGGCGATCCTGTTAGGTCTGGTCATGAGCAGCCTGTATCTTATCAATTTACGGCAGCACGACTACCTGATTCTGAACCTGACCGGCCAGTTACGTGTCCTTACACAAAACCTGGTCACGCAAAGCAACCACTATGTGGAACAGGCACCACGAGACTATGCGACTTACCGACGTGACCTGGGATTGTTTAACAAGGACCTGCAGACCCAGGTCGATGCCTTCAACACCATTATCCAGTCACTCAAGGACCGCAGCATTAAGGCCGAACTGGTCAATCCCGAGGTCCTGTTTCCTGGTAGCTCACACAAAGCCAGAGTCCCGTCTCTGATCAGTGCAGATGAAACCATTAAATGTACCTGGGACGCCCCGTCACGTCGACAAATGGATGAAACGGCTGCCGTCTGGGATAAATTCCACGCTGGCCTTATGAAGGCGATCGGCCATGATGCCGATGGACCGCGCCTGGAAGCCGCCGCGCAATACATTCTACTCAATAAACAGACTCTCAGTCTCAGTACCGCTGAACTCGTCACGAATTTTCGTCACATGATGGAGATCAAACTGCAGCATATTAAGCAACTCAATCAGGCCGCCATTGCAATAATAATACTCATTAGCCTGACCATTATCGGTATCATCTACCGGCGAATCTTTCGTCCTATCGATCATACCGTGGCCGGTTTTAATCGTGTTGCACATGGCGAGCTCAATTATCAAATTCCGGTTTACGCGCACAACGAAATTGGCGTCATGGCCAGAGCCTTTAATAATTTGACTCATCGTCTGTCGACCCTGTTCCGTTTGACGGATCGCATCAATCAGGCCAATACCCTGGATGAAACCCTGCGCTTTGTGTTTGAGGAGTTTCCTGTTTTTCTCCCCGTGCAATGGCTTGGCGTGTTACGTACCACCCGCCATAACCATGATTACCATCTTGACCGTAGCTTCAGTGAAACCGTTTACAATCTGGAAGAAAGGGAATTATTTGACTATCCGGGTTCATTATTTGAACAGACTATCCAGCAGGGCGAACCCTTCTGCTCCAGTTGTGACCTGGCCGGACAACAGCACTGGCAGAAGGACCCCTTTATACAACGTTTAAACGAAAATGGTATGCAATCGATTTTTTATTTACCACTACTCGCCACCCCCCTGGAGACCGCCATTCTGGTGATTGGCTCCACCGAAGCCGAGGCCTATAACGCCGAGCACCTGTTGTTCTTAAGCAATATCGCAGGCCAGGTCGGTCATAGCTTTGAAAAAACCATCGGCATGGAAAGTCTGGTCATTTCCACCATTAAGGGACTGGCCAAGCTGGCCGAGAGCCGCGACCCGGAGACCGGCGATCATCTGTTTCGCATGAGTCACTATTCTGCCATGGTGGCCGAGGAACTGGCAAAGACGGATAAATATAAAAAGCTTATCGACGCCAATTACGTGCGCGACATATTAAAGTTCGCCCCCATGCATGACATTGGCAAAGTCGGCATCAGTGACAGTATTTTATTAAAGCCGGGCAAGCTGACCGATGAGGAATTTAGCATCATGCAACAACACCCGACCATCGGTGGTGATGTGTTGCGTCGTTGCGAGCTACAAATGAATGCCGTCGGTAGATCGGTTTTTCAGATCGGTATCGAGATCGCCGAGGCGCACCATGAAAAATTTAACGGCCTGGGCTATCCCAACAAGTTACAGGGAGAGAGCATCCCCCTCGCCGCGCGCATTGTCGCTGTCGCCGATGTCTTTGACGCACTCACTTCCAAACGACCCTATAAAGATGCCTGGCCGGTTGAAAAAGCGCTTAATCTGTTAGATGAAGAATCCGGCAAGCACTTTGACCCGCAGGTGGTTGCGGCCTTTAAACAGGCCATGCCAAAGGTGATGGGCGTGTATGACAAGCATAAACATGTTTAAGTAAAATTTTTTATCGCCGAGACACAAAGTACGCAAAGTTTAAATTTAACGATATAAAATTGACGGTACAATTGTAGGAGCGCCGCCCCCGGCGCGATTGGCTTGAACTGGATTGCTGTCGCAGACGCCTACAGCCTAAAATACGTGCTCAACCACCAGGCCGTCACGAAATTCAACTTACTGTCAGAACAGCTTACTAGTACCTACAAGCCAACGATGCCGAAGATGATGGGCGTGCATGACAAGTATCAACATGTTTAAGTAAAATTTTTTATCGCCGAGACACAAAGTACGCAAAGTTTAAATTTAACGATATAAAATTGACGGTACAATTGTAGGAGCGCCGCCCCCGGCGCGATTGGCTTGAACTGAATTGCTGTCGCAGACGCCTACAACCTAAAATACGTGCTCAACCACCAGGCCGTCACGAAATTCAACTCACTGTCAGAACAGATTACTAGTACCTACAAGCCAACAATACCGTAGCGCACTTGACGCTGAAATTTGTTGTTTACTCTTTCGTCGTGCTCGTCACGCGATTTTTAGACGCACGACTCACTACCTTTACCTTAACTTCACAATCATGCATACAGGCGTCGGCTTTAATGTCTGTACCCTGCGCCATCACAAAACCATCGCGATTCGGCATTTTTACCTTGGGTAAGGTCTCGGCGTTTAGTACCGTATCCTCTTTGATGATATCGTTCATTGCCAGTATATATGCGGTAACACCATAAACCTCGTCCGGTGTGAGTGACTGGGCATTACCGAACGGCATGGCACGGTTGATATAATCAAACAGCGTGGTCGCATAGGGCCAATAACTGCCGACGGTCTTGTTAGGTCGATCCGACGTCAGTGAGGCATGGTCGCCGACCAGAGCGGGGAAACGTCCCATACCCTCACCGAAATCACCATGACAGGCAGCACACTTCGCCAGGTAGACTGGTTCACCGCGCTTCGCCGTACCGCTACCGACAGGCAAGCCGACGCCATCAGGCCCCACATCGATATCCCAGGCGGCAATATTTTTTTCCGTGAGCGGTGTTCCAAAGCCATACCACTGGCTAGACGATGAAGAAGATGGTGTCTTGCTACAACAGGCGATCAGTAATCCGCTCATCAGTAATAACACAACTTTAACCGAGCTGAACATTTTCCACCTCGCCGCCGGGATGCACCATCCAGGTGTGGATGGCATTGTTGTGGTACATCGAATTAGTACCGCGTACCTTACGCAGTTGTTCATAGGTCGGTTGCACATAACCGGTTTCATCGATGACCCGACTCTGCAGCAGCGCCTGCTTCCCGTTCCACGTCCACTCAATCTCAAAACGCGTCAGCGACTTATCCAGTGCCGGTCCCTTGAGGCGCGCCTGTTGCCAGTTGCGTCCACCATCAAACGAGACATCGACGCGTTTGACTTTACCTTCACCGGACCAGGCCAGCCCCTCTACCATAAAAACACCCTTGCCGGGCATGGGCCGTTCGGGACACGGTGAAGTAATGACCGACTTGGCCTCCTGGATAAAGGTAAACTGCCGCGCCTTACCGGTCGGCAACAGTTGTGTATAGGTCGAGGTCTCCTCGCGCATATCCCACGGTCGCGTGCCCAGTTCCAGTCGCCGCAACCATTTTACATTGGCCACCCCTTCCCAGCCCGGTAACACCAGTCGCAGCGGATAACCCTGTTCCGGGCGAAGCATCTCGCCATTTTGTGCGTAGGCGATCAAGGCGTCATCCAGCGCCTTGTCGATCGGAAAACTACGCGCCAGGGCAGCGGCATCGGCCCCTTCGGCCAGCAACCATTTGGCACCGCTCCGAATACCGACTTCATTGAGTAATCGTTTTAGTGGCACACCGGTCCACTCCGCACTACTGAGCATGCCGTGAGTAAATTGCAAGCCGTTATTCAAGGCACCGTGCTGTTCCATCGCACCATTACCGGCGCACTCAATGAAATGAATACGACTCACCGAGGGATAGCGCAGCAGGTCTTGCAGTGTAAACTTCATCGGCTGTTTGACCAGGCCATGAATGACTAACAGGTGTTCGGCAGGATCGATCGGTGGCACACCGGCATGGTGACGTTCATAGAACAGACCATTGGGTGTAATAATCCCATGCAGGTCCTGCAAAGGCGCAAAGCTAATCGAGGCCTCACGAGTCGGTCGAATCCATGGCAGGAAGCGTCGCACGACATGTTTTTCAAATATTGAGGGTTTGCCATAAGGGTTGGTAACAACCCCCGGCCCAAGTTGATGGCTCCACGCTGGCACGACAAGCGCTTTGCCAGCCGCCTCCGCCGTGCCGAATCGACCCGCCGTAAGCGCCGCCAACCCGCCCAGCAGGCTGTTACGGATAAAGCCACGACGCCCCTGCTGGGGCGGGACTGAAGCTGGTTTGCGTTTGGACATACAAGGGTCCCCAAAGACCTGGAAAATTATATTTATGTTCGCACTATACGGTAGCTAAAGACGGGCATCAAGATACCGAGTAATGATGCATAACTTACTATAAATTGGGGGCAGCGCTGACCACAGTACAAGGAGACTGCCTATGCGGCTGCTTCTTCTTCAACGTCCCAACCGGGAAACACCAACACCGCTGGTGTGGCATGTAGCGCACGAGCAAGTACTTTAGCCCGCTCTACACCTAATTGAATCCTGTCAGTTCCAATCGTAGAAAGTGTCGATTGGGGTATACCGGTTAACTCAGCCAAATCATTATGACTAAACTCCTGCAACTCACACAGCATCCTGACAGACTCACCGACAGACACATCAATTCGCTTTTTAACGATACGATAATCTTTCATGTTACTTTCTCCGCGAATCGTGAGGCATACGATTGACTACGTGTACCAATACTCTATTTTTCACTACCTGATAATAAATTCGATATTGCAGGCTTAATCGTGAATATCTATGATCTTTCCAGGCGCTACTTAAAGATTCGCCATATCGCCCATTAATCTGGCGAAGGCCTTGTGGCCAAGAAATTGAAATAATATCTTTCCAATTCTCATATCGTTTCAATACATCCGCCAACATGGTAGCCAACTGCTTAGTCACACTCCTGTGCTCATATATCTTCCGCATAGTATAAATAGCATATATACCATATTGAGTATGTCAATCTCAGAATGAATTCGAAGCTTCTCAACTTTTATAATTAATAAACGCTGAAAAACGACACAACATTACATAACACAGATACATCAAGCCTGTCCTGCTGATATACTGACAGATATTTTAACCATCCACGGGCCAATACGATCATGAGCAACTCTCTCCCCCCGCTACGTCTCAAGAAACAGGAAGATCGTCGCCTGCGTGCCGGTCACTTATGGGTCTATAGCAATGAGGTGGATACCAAACTCACCCCGCTAAACCAGATCGAGCCAGGACAGCTTGTGCAGGTCGAGGATCAGCGCGGCCAGTCGCTGGGTGTTGCCTATGCCAATCCACACTCACTGATCTGTGCCCGCCTGCTGACCCGTCGACGCGAGTTGCCGGACTCAGCCTGGTTACAGCGACGCCTACAACAGGCCCTGCGACTGCGTAGTCGGTTATTTACCGATCCTTACTATCGTCTGGTCTATGGTGAGTCCGATGGTCTGCCGGGGCTGGTAGTGGATCGCTTTGGTGCCTATCTGGTGGTACAGATCACCACGGCCGGAATGGAAGTTATGAAAGATGCCATCATCAGTGGCCTACAGGAACTGATACAGCCACAGGGGATCCTGTTACGCAATGACAGCAGTGCTCGTGACATGGAAGGCCTGCCTGCCTATGTGGAAACCGTCTTCGGCGAAGTTCCGGATGAGACCGAGGTTATCGAAAATGACGTAAGCTTTACTGTCCCGTTACAGGGTGCACAGAAGACCGGCTGGTATTACGACCATCGCCTGAATCGCAACCGTATGTGTGAATATGTGAAAAGCAAACGCGTGCTGGATGTGTTTAGTTACGTTGGTGCCTGGGGCGTACAGGCGTTGCATGCCGGTGCCAAGGCCGTGACCTTCATTGATGCCTCGGCGCGCTTTACTGCTGTGGCCGAACAGAATGCCTCGCGCTACGGTACTGCCGAACAGGTCGAGGCCATCACTGGTGATGCCTTTGAAGTGATGAAAGGCCTGCATGACGACACGCGCCAGTTTGATGTCATTGTTCTCGACCCACCCGCCTTTATCAAACGACGTAAAGATATCAAGGCAGGGATGACTGCCTACCAACGCGCCAATCAACAGGCCATGAATTTGCTTGCAGATGACGGTATCTTGATCTCTGCCTCCTGTTCGCATCACCTCACCGCAGACCAGTTGTGGCAGGTCGTACGCCAGTCAACAAAACGTCCAGTACAAATACTGGAACAGGGGCACCAGGGACCAGACCACCCGGTGCATGCCTCGATACCGGAGACGTCCTATTTAAAGGCATACTTCTGTCGGCCCTTAAAGGATTGAGTCATAGCTCAAAACCAGATACCTGCAGGAGACTTATCGCCCAGCCGACGCACCTTGAGTCAAAGATTATGTCACGGGAGGTACAACCATAAAAAACACGCCCAATAGGACGATAACGGCGATGACGATGGTCGCCGCACTAAACCACAGGACACGTTTTCGGTTGGCTTCAATACGCTGAATAAGCTGAGTGTTTTGATCTGCAAGTGTCTTAATGAGTTCCGTGGCAGCCAGCATTTGCTCGTGCAGATCGCCGACCTCTGCCTCCAGGGCCTGGATGCGCGCATCCAGTGCAATGCTAGTTTGAGACTCCGGGGATACAGCAACCTGATCACTTGACGTCAAATCTTCTGCTGAAGGAGACTGTTTACTAACAGTCTTCCATAGTTTTTTCGCCCCCTCTGCAACGGCGGGGGCATTACGAATCACATCAGTCCAGGGAACATTTTTAAGTATTACGAGCCAACCGATCGGCATACAGACGTCTCCTGAAATTTTTGGTACCAAACATCAGTTTAACACTTAAATTATTCTTTGTGCTTCGTCAATCAAGCATATCGGCAGCAAGTTTCCCGGTAGTAACACCGCTCCATTATTGCAACAAACAATGTGTGTCATTATGTTATCGTCGACGCAGGAAAACCGTTCACATGCATCACAGCCGGGCCTGTGAAATGGGTCATGAGAACTACCTTCGCTTCTCTGTTATATACTCCGGCATATTCATCTTGACGTGATTTTGATTGACAATAAATCTAAAGCGATGCGTTTTTGCCGTGACCTCGTGTGATCACGGTTCGCCTGAATAATCAGGCCACCATGCATGCGTGGCCTGCCACAACTTGCAAGACATTATTCCTCTTAAGCCAGACACGGGTAAATCGAAAAGTGCCGTTAGAGGGAGTGCCTTTATACAAACCTGAAATTTCCGCTTTAACAGAAATAATCGCAACATGGTCTAAGAGTTCATTTTTGAAATCGGATAAACTGATGTTGCTTATCTTGAAATCACCATTATTATGGCCTTCAAGGTCGTCTGCCCTGGAGATCACCTGACCTAAGTGATTCGTAAAAATTAAATCTTCAGAAAGCAGCATATCGAGACTTCTGACGTCTGATTGCAGCATTGCTACTCTGAGTTTTTCCTCAAATTCCATCAGTTCATTGACAGTAATTTTATTCATATTAAGTCCATTTCTGATGTTAAACGACTAACGTGTTTTCATTCCTTTTATTCAATGATGCGCTGTGCTATTTTTCTCATAGTGACAAGCGTCACTTTATCGCCACAAGCACCCACAAATTTTTCTGCTATTACTTCCTCAATAACCGTAAAGCCCAGACGCACAAAGATATCAACATTTCCCGTTTCTTTGATTGTACCAAGCACTATGTCGGCTTTACGATTATTATTCGCTTCTTGAACAAGATATTGCACTATGGCGCCAGCCACGCCCCGCCTTCGATAATCAGGAGAGACAGCGAGACCACTCAGCTTAATGCTATCCGTACCAATAAGGTATTGAGCTAAGCCGACAACTTTATCATTAATAGTGGCGACAACTTTAATTGAATTTACAGGCAGATTATCGTCTGCCATCGCCACAGGACGATATATCGCCCGCAGTTCATTAGTTGCGGCAGTGAATATGGACTCCGCAATTTTTGCCTCTAACTCGTTTTGCTGCCTAACTTCGATCATTTTCATTTTGTATAATCATTATACTCTTTAAATATCTACACAATAACGTCCATCGTTATAGCGTTCAGAATTGTGCGCTAAAACTGCGTGATAGACCATCATGCTTTAGCACAAGCAGGTTTCATTGTAAAAATGAGGAAAGACAAATCAATACACTGAAATAGCTGACTAAAAAAACAATACAGCCTGTCAGAAACGCTCACATTTCGATACTGTCGGTCAACCTGAATTTAACCCAGGCAAGATGCCTTACCTGATCGTCAGTCGCATAATCATTCAGCAACAAGCGGACCGCCTGGCGTAACAGCTGCAACACCTGCTTCTGGCCTTCCAGACCAAATGTATCTACCACTCGATTCCAGTCTCTGTGTTCTAGCACCTTCTCCACCAAGAGCTTTTTCTGTACGGTAGACAGCTGGCCTTCGTGTGCATCACCTTGCATCAATGTCACAAGCTTAACCAATGGCCCGAGTGCCTCGACATATGTGCGACTGGCATAGGCAAATAGCACCAGTTCCTGCCAGTCATCGTCTGTCAATTCCATGCTAATTACGTTTTTAGTATCTGACAGACGACTAACCAGCTTGCAGTCCAGTGCTGCCAATGGTTCCTGTAGATGATACGGCAAGGCATTCAGCATACGACGGCGCGCGGTCTTTGTCATTCTTTGCCCATTTTCACTGAGCGGATGCAATAACATCACCGAGTGATCGCCACTGGCCGGGTGTCGGGTCATGCCAATACGGACCGGGATAAATTCATTTTGCTGCCAGAAGTCCAGTCCCTCTGCGGTGGCGGAGAAGCTGGTGCCAATGGCATCGACCTCGGTCTCACTCCTGATAATGTGTTGCAGTAACTGACTGCCAAGGCCCTGCCGCTGACACTGTGGGTGCACGGCGATACGTACGATGCGGGCATAGCGATACGTGGCCGCATCCTGGATAGCACAGTGATAGGTCAAGGACTGGGCCAGCAAATGTCCGCTGGGACGGCGTCTGCCAAGATAAACTTCATCAGAGAGCTTCTGGTCAAAGTCACCTTCATACATGACCCAGGCGGCGGCGAGAAGCTGTAAGCCATGGCTCAGACAGTATAGCGAAGCGGCTTCAGTATCGAGTAAATAGCGCAGGTCTTTGGGAGTGGTTCGGTAGTGGGCATTGATCAACAGGCCATAGACCTGATGGAGCAGGCGTTCATCGTTGAACAGCTCATAACTGCTGTAGTGCTGGATCGAGATATCACCATAAAGCCCTCCTTCGGGTTTCAATTGCTGCGTCTTAGTCTTCGGCTCAAGACAAAAGCCTGCATCAATAAATTCTGCTGTCAGTGATTTGTCTATACCAGACTCCATTAAGTGGTGACTACCGGGCATCTTGACGTAAGTTGAGGCAAGTGTATCTATATCAGCGTTCAACAAAAAGGTGGTGTTCAACCATGCTTCCAGCAAATCATCACTGGCCCAGCGTATCGGTTGTTGTAGTTGTAATTTTTTCCATTCAGGTCGTTGGAGATCCAGTATTTTACTAAACTTGTGCAGGAACCCCTTACCCGTACCTTCATAACCATGAATAGTGGTAGAGAAAACAAGCTGCGGGATCTGCTGTAACCAGTCGTTTAGTTTTGGTATCGGAATTGTAGCGGCCTCGTCCACCAGCAGGCGCTTAATATTCTGATATTCCGACTGCACCGCATCCGGCGGCAAAAAATTTAATTGCTGTTCTTGATAACATAACAGGCCACGACTAAATTCTGACTCTGGTAAAATCTGTTGCGCATGAAAGAAGACCTGGTTCACCGATTTGAGGCTGGGGCCAGTCAGGTGAACACTCTCCCCTGCGGCTAACCATTTTGCTGCTGCCTGTCCCAGAGCGGCGGATTTACCCCGACCGCGGTCTGACTGAATAACAACCGTTGCCTTATCTTCTGCAAGACAAAATTGCACTAATGAATCGACCAGTGCATTTTGTTCATTTAAATAAAGTTCGCCAGAATTGTTTTGCCCTTCATACCCCGGCAAAAGCGATTCTCTACTATCAAGTTTAGAAACCTTATTCTGCATCAACCAGTGGATCCCCGGCTTATGCAGGCTATGGATAAAGCGCTGATCAAAGTGACTGGCCGAGTTCCACAGGTCGCGGGTGAGCTGAAATACGAGCAGACCACCACCACGGATCATGCCGCTCATGGCGGTAAGGCGATTGGCATCAAAACGTGGTGTGAGTGGAAAAATCAGCATATCCACTTCGCGACCCAGCTTGGCCGAAAAGTGCTGCTGCTGCGTTTGCCGCGCATCCCGGTCCTTGCCGACCCATTCAATATCACCCTCTACCCCAAGGTCGATGATAAGGCGGGAAGCGTCGTCACACCAGTCATGGTCACCAGACAACACGATAACCGCGCGTTGATTACGCTGTCTCGCCTGTTGTCGAAGCGACTGAATCGACGCCCGTATTTGACGACCTGCCTGCATCTGATTTTCCGCTGCCCTGGATATAGTATGTTGCTATTGACGAATTTCGATATACTATCACGATCTTAACCTGACTTAGATACCATCATGGGCCGTTACCGACCACCTGCCGCCGCCAAATCACCGTATATTACCCGCCATGGCTATGAGACCATGCAAGCGGAGATGAAGGCACTATGGAAACGACGTCAGCACGTCACCGAGGCCCTGTCCGCCGCTGCCGCCGAGGGTGACCGTTCCGAAAATGCCGAATACATCTATCGCAAGAAAGAGCTTCGCTCGATTGATTTTCGTATTCGTTATCTACAAAAGCGACTGCCAAACCTGACTGTGGTGGATCAGCTACCGACCAATACTGTGCAGGTCTTTTTCGGCGCCTGGGTAACCCTCGAGGATGCACAGGGTAACGAGCATACCTATCGTATTGTCGGCCCGGATGAGTTTGACATGGAAAGGGAATATATTAGTATGGATTCACCCATGGCCAGGGCCCTGATGAAAAAGCGGCTTGACGATGATATTGTAGTACAGACCCCGGACGGCAAGGTAGAGTACACCATCAACGACATACGCTATACTAAATCGTAACAATACATTATGGTCATAACCGCAACTATCATGACCTTTAGGTATGGCATCTTAGAAAAAATATTAAGCTCTGGATCCCAGGCTCTCTATTCATAGCCGGGATAATAATTTTTTAATCACAGGAATAACAAACAACCTTTATGACACAACCACCAACGCAACCTCCGGTCATATCGACCGTTACCATCAGTCAGTCCGTCGCTATTTTGATTGATGGCAATAATATCGAACGCAGCATTCATTCCGAAGCAGACGATACCCACACCATGCTGAATTTTGATACGTTAATACCGAAACTACTGGTCAATCGTGGTCTGAATCGTCTGATCTATTTTCGTGAAGGCAAACAGATTTCTTCAAAATTAACGGAACGTCTGCACAGTAATTATCATGGCTCCGTCATCCCCTGCCATAAAAGTGCTGACATCCCGCTTTCCATCAAGGCGACACAGCTTGCCAGTAAGGTCGATACTATAATTATTATGTCCGGCGACTCGGACTATGTAGAGCTCGTCAGTCATCTCAAGGCCGAAGGTGTACGCGTTGAAATTGCCGCCGTGCAAAGCACGACCTCGCACCTATTGATCGAAGAGGCCGATTATTTTCACGCTATTACCAGAGAAGACTGGTTTACGTTGCCACCCAAAAAGACGGCGAAGAAGAAATTTTCAAAGCGTCCGCAGGAACAGGATAAATAATTTATTCCCCTCAGCCCCGCCTTCAAGAGGAGGGCGTTAAACCGATCTCATCCAGAGTAATCACTTTTCTACCCTTGGGAGAGAGAGTTAAAGCAATCTCCTTCAAAATAATGACCTTCTCCCCTTGAGGGAGAAGGCAGCGAGTTTACGAGCAGGATGAGGGGTATATAATATCTGTATCGCTACAAGATTATCTAAAGGAATTTAAAATGAAATCCCGCGCAAAGGAACTGCGTCAACGGCAAACTGATGTAGAATTTCTATTATGGCCACGCCTCAAAAACCGTCAGCTCAACGGTAATAAATTTCGCCGTCAACATATCATAAAACCCTATATTGTCGATTTTATATGTCTGGAAAAGAATCTCATTATTGAACTTGATGGCGGTCAACACAGTACACAAATAAACTATGATCAACAACGTACTCAACATTTGCAGCAACGTGGTTATCGTGTTATTCGGTTCTGGAATAATGATGTAATGATTAATATGGAAGGTGTACTAAGTGAAATATTACGTTTTTTAGTTATTTAATTGATATTATCTCCCCTCACCCCAGCCCTCTCCCTCAAGGGGAGAGGGAGTTAAACCACGCTTATTTGAGAGTAATCACCTTCTCCCCTTGGTGGGAGAAGGCAGCGAGTTTACGAGCCGGTTGAGGGGGATCGATTAAAATAAATACAGCGCGAATAGAACAAGGTGGGTGTGCCAGGACTAGCAACAACCAACAACTTAATTTTTACCCCCCGGCAGATCCTCAAACAACGATCTTAACTTTTCTAATGGGTCGTCACTTTTCGCTGTTTTGTCAGACACACTATCCTCACCAAACAGCGCTGCCAGTTTTTCCCTGGCCTGGCGTTCCTTGTCGGCCTCTTTGGCGACAAAGGCCTGCGTGCTGGGAATGAAGTACTGGCAGAAATTGGCGATATCCACTTCACGGGCCGGTTCGGCCAGGTCATGGTCACACTTGCCAAGGATGGTGGGCTTGTAAAACCGACAAAATCGGCAAACGTGCAGGTCGGCTTCACAGGCCGCACATTGCTCCAGGCGCGGCAGGGGTTTGGGTAATTCCCCCAGGTCATGTCCACAACGCCAACATTTGAATTTCGCTGCCATGGTCATACACCCTGTATTGAACGGCTGCTTACTATATAATAGCCTATTCAAAAATCGAATAGCCCTATTTTATCAGCAAACATGTACATCAGCGTCATTATCCCCACCTATAACCGGGCTCATACCCTGCCCCGCGCCCTGGATAGTGTGCTGGCACAGACACGCCCGGCGGATGAGATTTTGGTCATTGATGATGGCTCGACGGATAATAGCCGCGAATTGCTCGACCAAAACTACCCACAAGTGCGTTATCTCTACCAGGATAATGCCGGGGTCAGCGCGGCGCGCAATCGGGGGATTCAACACGCTAACGGCGACTGGCTTGCCCTGCTGGACTCTGACGATGAATGGTTACCAGAAAAACTGGCCCGACAGTGTGCCGCTATCGACGCACAGCCGGACTATCAGCTCTGTCATTGTGATGAGATCTGGATTCGCAATGGTCGGCGCGTCAACCCGATGAAAAAACACGCCAAGGCTGGCGGCTGGATCTTTAGCCACTGCCTGCCGCTGTGTGCCATCTCACCCTCGGCGGTCATGATTCGCAAGGACCTGGTGGAACAACTCGGCTTGTTTGATGAGAGTCTGCCGGCCTGCGAGGACTATGACCTGTGGTTAAAGGTCTGTGCCCGACAACCGGTGTTGTATCTCGATGAACCATTATTAAATAAGTATGGCGGCCATGACGACCAGTTATCACAACAGTACTGGGGCATGGACCGGTTCCGTATCCAGGCGCTGGACAATGCCATTGAAACGATTCCCTTAAAAGATGAAGATCGCCAGGCTGCCATCAGGACATTAATCGACAAAACGCGAATTTTTATTAACGGTGCTATCAAGCGGCAACGACAGGATGATCTCGAACCTTACCAGGCACTTTTAAATAAGTATGGGGCTCGGCATGATTAATATTATCGTCGCGCTCGACTGTGAGGCTAAACCTTTGATTACGCATTTTGACTTACAGCGCCAGCAGCGACACGCCTATCCCTTGTATCATTCGGCCAATATGCAACTCATTGTCAGCGGTGTCGGCATGCTCAATGCCGCGACAGCGACGGGTTATCTTGCTGGATTAAGTAACGACTCTGCTGCCTGGCTGAATATTGGTATCGCCGGACATCAGACACATACCCTTGGTGAACTTTACCTGGCACACAAAATTTCGAATCAGCAAACTGAACAAAGCTGGTATCCCGGCTTTACCTTTAAATGCAAAATACCTACCGCCGGGCTGACGAGCTTTGCTGAACCGGTTACGGATTATCACGATGACCTGTTACACGACATGGAGGCCGCAGGTTTTTACCAGGCCGCCAGCCGTTTTAACAGCGCCGAGTTTATCCACTGCCTCAAGATTGTCTCCGACAATGCCGAGCGCGGCACACACAACATTAACAAACACATGGTCACTGAGCTTATTACTACAAAGCTGGAAACTATCGTGGAATTTACCAATGCACTCGCCGCACAATTAGCTCGCTGGAATGAAATCACCGCCACACCGGGCATCTATGCCGAACTGCTGCAACGTTGGCACTTTTCGACTTACCAGCAACACCAGCTAAAGCAACTCGTCAAACGCTGGTCCACGCTTCATCCGGGGCAGGAACTTGTAATCGCCAAACTTCCTTCCCTCCGAAACAGTCGTGACGTATTACACTACCTGCAAAAATCACTCGATATTGTAGTCGAGGCCTAGCATGCAGTTTATATATGCTGAAGAGGCCATTCTCGACGACCCACATACGCGGGCACTTGTAAAGCGTTTTGAGAAATCAACCCTGATTCCGATCAAACACTATGGCGAGGTCTTTAACCGTAAGGGACAGAACTTCCGTCTGCAAAAGCAGCAGCCAGGCTTGATCCTGGCGAAAAAGCATAATGAACTGGTGCTACCTGCCCCGGAGGGTTATGGCATCGGTGGTAAACACAATTATTATTTCTCACACATGCTCAATTGCGTCTATGACTGTCGCTACTGCTTTCTACAGGGGATGTACCGCTCCGCCAACTATGTCATTTTCGTGAACTTCACCGATTTTAAACAGGCCATTCTCGATACGGCGAACAGCCACGTTGGCGAAGAGACCTGGTTTTATTCCGGTTATGATTGCGATAGTCTCGCCTATGAACCGATGACCGGTTTTGCACAGACTTTTCTGCCAGTGTTTGATGGCCATCCCAATGCCTGGCTGGAACTACGTACCAAGAGCACGCAGATCCGCAATTTACTGCAACACAAGGTACTTCCGAATGTGGTCGTGGCCTATAGCTTTACGCCAGAGGAGATATCGCAACGTCTTGAAGAAGGTGTCCCCTCCGTCGATAAACGCATCGAGGCCATGGTCAAGTTACAGAACAAGGGCTGGAAACTGGGGCTGCGCTTTGACCCGATGATCTATCACCCGGACTATCAACAACAATACAGCGATCTTTTTACGAACATATTTGCCAGAATTGATCCGGGCAGTGTGCATTCGGTCAGCCTGGGGGCCTTTCGTATTCCGAAAGGCTTTTATCAAAATGTCGCTAACCTCTATCCAGACAATACCCTGTTTGCCCATAACATGGAGAACACCGCCGGCATGATGAGTTATCCACTCACCCTGGAACGCGAAATGCTGGATTATTGTCATGAGCAATTGCTTGCGTACATCCCCGAGAGTATATTTTTCTCCTGCACCCCACCAGGGAAAGAGGCTTTATGAGTCAGGCTAAAAAAGTCATCGTCACCGGCGCCAGCAGTGGTATCGGCAAAGCGACATCTAAATTACTTCTAGACAATGGTTATCACGTCATTGGTATCGCCCGCCGTCAGCCCGAGATTTCACATGATAACTTTCAGGCACTGACCTGCGACCTGGCGGACCTTAAAAGACTACCTGCCTTCCTCGATACACTCGTTAAAGACCATCCACAGATTGACGCCCTCGTCTGTAACGCCGGACGCGGACAGTTTGGTTCCCTGGAGGAGTTTTCCTATGACCAGATCAAGGACCTCATGGCTATTAACTTCACCAGTCATGCCTACATGGCGCGCGCTATCCTGCCGGGCATGAAGCGACAGAAGGCGGGGCGGCTCATCTTTATGGGTTCGGAAGCGGCCCTGCAGGGTAGTCGCATGGGTTCAATCTATTGCGCCAGTAAATTCGCCATACGTGGACTGACCCAGGCCCTGCGCGACGAGTGCAGCAAGAGTGGTATCCAGGTCAGCCTGATCAATCCCGGCATGGTGAAGAGTGATTTCTTTCATGATCTGTCCTTCTGTCACGGCGAGGAAGAGACTCATCATATAGAAGTCACCGATGTCGCCAGGGCGGTTCAATTCATTATCGAAAGCCGTCAGGGGACCGTGATTGACGAGATCAACCTGTCGCCACTAAAACATGTGGTGCAGGCAAAATAAAATAGCCTCCGGTATCATTGTTTACACAGACATATCACCGCAAGACGCCAAGAAGTTATTGATATATAAATAAACGATAATGGCATCAATCACCTGACGCTACGCAACAATATAGACCCAGATTTCCAAACTCAACGGTAAAAATAACAACACGCCGGTCACAACAAACGATATACTAGCCACACACCACAACAATTCGGTCCATAGCCATGAAATTACTCGTCCGCAACCTCCCCCGCAGTCTCACCGAAGCCGACCTCAAAGAACTGTTTGAGGGCTACGGTGTAGTGCAGTCCTGCGATATCGTCGTGGATAGCAAGACTGGCGTATCCAAAGGCTTTGGTTTTATCGAAATGCCCAAACCCGGTGACGCCAAGGCCGCCGCAAAAAGTCTCAACGGCAAAGATATCTCGGGAAATAAGATCCGCGTCAAAAAAGCCGAAGCAAAAACAGATGCAACCTCCAGTCCTGAACCTGCAACCGATGACTAGGCCCCACAATCAGGACCCGCTACACGGCGTCACGCTGGAAATGGTGGTAAATCGTCTAGTAGAAAAAAATGGTTGGCAGGAACTGGGACGGCGTATCAAGATTAAATGCTTCACCTCCGACCCCAGCATTTCATCAAGTTTAACGTTTTTACGCAAAACACCGTGGGCACGAGAGAAAGTCGAAGCACTCTATATACAGTCGCAATAACCAGATCGCCGCATTCGGCCAATTGCGGTCATACCATCTCGCCGTAAGCCCGTAGAAAAGCGGACATTCGACGCTTGCATCACCCGCAGCTGCACTGATGGCTGTTTAACGACGATCTTTGCCACGAAGCCTAGGGAAAAGCGTCATCGTGGGCGTTCGCTGTCGGGTGTATGCATTTGTTATGCAATGATATTTTATGAGATTTTTAATTCATACCGCTGTTCTGTAACAACTGTTCCCCATTGTGAACCATTGATTTCTTCAACCAATTTGAATCCAAATTTCTGATAAAGGTGTTTCGCAGGTTCTAAACCTTGAAATGTCCAAAGATATACTTTGTTAAAGGACAATTGATTACAGAAATCTATTGCCTTGCTCATCAAATGATTACCGGCACCTGTTCCTTTGGTTTTGTCTGAAACAATAAACCATCTAAGATGAGCTACATTTGATTCTTCGGAGGAACCGTCAATGGTAATTGAACCTTCTAAAGTACCGTCAATTATTGATGACCAGATGCAATCCTGAGATTCATCGTATCTGTCAATAAAACTAGACAATTCAGTCGCGACTTTAGCTTCAAAGAAGTGACCAAAATTCCACTCTCGTGAATAATACAGGGCATGTAGTTCAGCGATTCGACCAATAATCCCAGGTCTATAACCAGTTATTGTTGCAAAATCATTCATTGTTTCGATTCATCTTTGTGTGCATAACGCTTACATAAGGGTCGCGACGTCAGGAGCGTCCCAGCGAACGATAGTGAGCGACTTGATGTTTTTGTTAGGCTTTTTCTCATCAGAATATCTCCATAACAAATGCTTCACCTTGTGGTGGAAAATTGAAAATGACTGATTCGTATTGGCCTTCAACCGTTTCAATTTCTATAGAGTCTCCGTTTTCAAAGGAAATTCTTAATATGCTAGAACTTTTCATTTCTGCTTTTTTAGCTAATTGACGACCAAGAGCGCCCCAAGGTCCAGAATTTGGCGCATCTTCCCATGTGTAGGTGTTTCCTTCGATCGAAGCAAATACACGCTCGTTACACTGGATATTAAAATTGACAAATTGAATATTGAAACCATAAGTGGCCAGCAACACGGACTCAACATACTCGTCATTTTTTGAAAAGTACTCATTCAATAGTTCGACAATTTTCTCATTGAATAGAATCATATTCTTTTGAAGCCTAACGTTCCGCATGAGCGGCCGAGCGACAGCGAGGTCCGGCGCCTGCTCTTGCAGGCGCGAACTCCATGCGGTTGTTATACGGTTCTACCCAATACACCACTTAGCGCTGCGAAAGCCGCTACAATTGGCACGAAATATACATTGGCAAGTACGAAAGAGAAAACAGACTGTCTTCTCGTACAGCCGAGGGCGCACGCCAAAGATCCCCATGCCCGGCAGAACCAATAGATGGTTAGGCATACCATGAATAGCAGGCCCACCAAGTAGAAACTGCTCTGGGTTACTGCCGCTTCAAACCAAATGGCCGCGCCCAGCGCAGTAAGCACTTGTGCAGGGCCATACAGATAGAATGTTGATTGGACGACCTTGGCGTAATCGGATGGCGCTTTGACACTTTTCAGGGCAAGGTGGCCACTCAGTCCTAGAAATAACACCAACAGCACATTCGAGACCGCAAACTTAAATGCGGACTCCAAACGCAATTGCGCTCGATCTAGCACTGCCATCAAAAGAAAGGTAGAAATGGCTAGGCAAAAAGCGTAAACGGAAATAGCGGGCGCGACGGTCTTATCCTTCCGCAAACGGTCGGCGAGAAACACCTTTGTATTCGACAACATTCGCAACGCGATCGTAAAACGCTTCGGATCGAATAGTTGTCGAAATACTTTCTGCGGATCAAAGCTCATAGTGTTTCTACCGTATAACGTTCCGCATAAACGGCCGAGCGGTAGCGAGGTCCGAGCCCGCGTAGTTTGCGGGCGGTTTTGATGCGGTTGTTAGGCGATAATTTGCTAAGATTTTTCACTTCTGAACTGATTCCTGATAGCTTTTTATTTTATTTATATCATCGACCCAGCTGGATTTACTCGAACAATACACGTTAAATGCTGGTGTGAATTGCGATGGTTGAGTAAGCGCACCGTAAAAAACTAAATATAGGCCAGGGATACGATAATTTTTGTTATAAATTTGCGAGCCACATTCTTTGCAAAAATATTTTTCACCAGAATTCTCGACTTTGTATTTTTTTAAATGATTCTCACCTTTAGTAAATAGCAAATCGCTTTCATTTACGGCTGCATAAGTTGAGAACGCACTACCATTACGCCTTTTACAATCATCACAATGGCAATTCACTATAAACTTCGGACTATTTTTTATTTCGAAACCAATCAATCCACAGTGACAGATGCCTGTAATTTTGTTTTTCATTTGTTTAATCCCTTTTATATACGCTTAACGTTTAAGCTGTGCGGCGCAAACGAAGCGCAGCGTAGTTTGCGTCCGAACGAGCGCATTGTTATGCGCAGGATCACTATCGATCATCCGCCCATTCTTGGAATTTTGGCAGATCGCAATCGGCGCCGAGATCATACCAAGGTGCTTTCAAGCTCACCCATATATGATTGACAGGCCTGACCCCTGGATCATCATCCAGCGTGCCTAAGCGGAGAATATAGTGTTTTTGCCCTTCTCTATGAGCGTATATATGTGAACCGCAATTTGAGCAAAAACACCTCACCTTATCGGGGGAGGATGGATAACATTTGATGAACTCCTCGCCTGTAGTGAACTCGAAATCGTCTATCTGAACCGCTGCCACTGATGAAAAAGCTGCACCGTGAGCTTTTCTGCAGGTTGTACAGTGGCAATGAGTAATATCACCAATCTTCCCTTTTATTGCATATGTTACCTTTCCACACATGCAGCTCCCTTTATTCATCCGTACTGCCTCTCAGTATTTTGTGCATAACAGTTACTATACGGACCCCTCCGGGTCCATATAGTTAAATTAATAAATCTCTAATATTCTTCTTTTACTTATTTAACTATCAAGAGGTTACAAGAAATCTGTCTCATTATCAAAAAAAAGCAAATCGTGACACGGTATTGCATATTGCAGTATATTTTCTTAGGCTTTGATTTTTCTTTGGAGGAACATTATGGGGTTTAATTCCACACAATTCGCACCAAAAACCAAAGCTTCTTGATCAAATTCGTCTTGCTTGTCAAAGGCGACATTACAGTCCCAAAACCGCTTCTAGCTATACCTATTGGTGTCGGCAATACATCCTTTTCCATAATAAACAGCATCCCCAATCCTTGGGTAAACATCATGTGGAGGCATTTCTCAATTATCTGGTAACAAAGCGCCGCTTATCGGCCAGTTCTCAGGCCCAGGCTCTGAATGCCATTCTCTTCATGTATAAGCAGGTCTTAGAGCAGGATTTTGGATGGCTGGATGGCCTTGTGCGAGCTAAACGTAAACATTTCTTACCCACTGTTCTTACAGTTGACGAGGTACGCTTAGTTCTCAATCTCATGACGGGAACAACTAAACTGATGGCGGAGCTAATTTATGGGACGGGTATGCGTGTTAATGAGTGTACACAATTACGCATCAAAGACATCGATTTTTCAATGAAGACTATCATGGTGAGACAGGGCAAAGGCGGCAAGGATCGCATGACTATCTTGCCTGAGAAGCTTATTGAACCCCTTCGTCGTCACCTGGTGAAAGTAGAGACCTTACACAAAGATGACAGTCTTAAGGGTGCGGGGTTTACACCCCTTCCCGGTGCGCTATACAAAAAATATCCAGGCATTGGTCAGCGTCTTGGCTGGCAGTATGTTTTTCCTTCTGCCTCAGTGCGTACATGGCCACCAACGGGGCAACAGGTGCGTTGGCACTGTTCTGCATCAACGCCTCAGCGGGCTTTTAAAAAGGCATTTAAAGAAAGCAAAATTCACAAGCATGCCAGCATACATACCTTGCGACACTGCTTTGCAACTCATTTACTTCAAAATGGAACTGACCTTCGTCGTATCCAGGTGCTGCTCGGACATAAAAACATCAACACGACCATGATTTATACGCATATCATCAAGGCTGTGCAGAATACGCAGAGCCCTTTCGATGTCCTTTGAATGTCTGCTATGGGGTGAGTTTATCACCCCATTTTTATCTCCACGGCCGATGTCTGCTTAGGGTCGTCACTTGCCCTTCACATCATCCCACCATCGCCGCCACAATCGCCAAATCCCCCTGTCGGACGGAGTCCACATCAAAGGTCTTGGCTGCCGCTGCCATACGCGTTAGCGCGGCCTTGATACTCATGGCCGGTGTATTGTCACCTTTTTTGGCGCGGTGGAAACGTACCGGGTTGATGCGGGCCACCACGTAGGTGCGAAGATAGGGCGATTTAAAACCGCGTTTCTGTAACTTTTCGATTATCTTTTTCACGTAGCCATCGATCTCTTCCAGGCGTGCGGCATAGCCCTCTCGCTCGCGCAGGCTGACCTTTAGCCCTCGCTCACTAAAACGGTCGACTTTTTTTAGCATCGGACTATAGGCGCCACCGGCAAAACGTTTGTTTTCGCTGTAGATAATGCCGAGGGTCAACAGCTCAGCGGCCTCGAACTCGGCACGATAATCACTCTCTTTATTGCGTGGCTTACTCTGCGCCAGTGAACGCGCCATACGAATGACTTCCAGACTGCGATCTTTGAGGTTATGGGCCTTTTCGGTATTCAGGGCCAGGATACGAAACGCCAGCGCATCATCCGGGGAAATAATGGCGGTGATCTGTTGCAGGCCCAGCACTTTGGCCGCGGCCAGTCGATGACGACCGTTGGGCGTCCAGAGCTTACCCTCTTCACCACGCACCACCACCAATGGGTCGAGAAACGAACCGCTCTCTTTAATTTTCTCTGCCAGACGCTTGGTGTGGGTCGGTGACAGGTCGCGCTGAAATGGTGTGGGCTGTACCGATTTCAATGGCAGCGAGGCCATCAACATGGGGCGTCCGGATAACGGTTCTCGATAGGCACCGATGACCGCCCCGCCCGCCTGCTGGATTTCCGCGACCAGCGTGGCCACGTCTTTATCGTCAGTGGCCAGCACCATATCGCTGGCCTTGAGGCCAATGGCTTTCTTGCTGGGGGCAAGCTTGCCTTTTTTGGCAGCCTTCTTCCTGGTGACTTTCTTTTTAGTCGCGGCTTTTTTGGCGGTCTTCTTTTTGGTGGTCTTCTTTTTGGTGGTCTTCTTTTTCGCTGCCATTGTGGTTCACTTTGTCTTTAATAATAAATGTGCGGCGTCATTCAATTGCTGGATGAGTTCCTTATCACCGCCTCGATCCGGGTGATGCTGCATGACCAGACTGCGATAGGTCTTACGAATCGTTTCATCATCGACCGGGTCACTCAAACCCAGCACATCGAGTGCCGTATCACGATGTTCGTATCGGTTCATGCCGATCCAGAAGGCGGCCAGCAGTTCATCCACCCCCTGTGCATCGGTCTCGATAAGGTGGTTGAGATCCAGATAATAGTCACGCACCTTGTCGACGGCGGCAAGTGCGGCGACCGATGCTTCATAGGGATGTTTGCGAATCAGCAATGCAGATATTTCAAGATGGGCAGACTGTGACTGATGCCACTCGTCCATCAGCCGGTACAAGACATGGCAGACCAGAAAGTGGATGCGAAATAAGGCCAGGTTATCGCCTTTTTTTCGTGACAGCAACTTTGCCAGTTGGGGACACGTCTCCAGCTGGGAAATTAGCGCATATTCACTGATTCCCTCCTTATGGATATGAAGAATTTCCGCCACTGTCTGCTGTATGACGTCAATCATGGCCATGCCGGCTGTCGGTAGAGACTCGTCGCTCATCTGGTCAACTCTTGGCAAAATTTGTTATAGTGTACAACATACCCGTCTACGATATCCGTCCTGTTGAGGTTCCATCATCTCTCCGCATCTCGCATTAGTAGGCTCACTACAAACCCCCGAATACAGGATTTAGATTATGACTATCGCTGAAAACAAAGTGGTCACTATTGAATATACGCTCAAAAATGACCAGGGAGAGGTATTGGATACCTCTGAGGGCCGCGAACCACTGGTATATCTACATGGTTCACAGGGCATCATTCCCGGGCTGGAAAATGCCCTGACGGGCAAGGTCGTGGGCGATAGCCTGACCGTCCGCATTACCCCGGAAGATGCCTATGGCGAACGTGATGACAGCATGAAACAGGAAGTCCCCCGTGAAATGTTTGGCGACGAAGACGTGGAAGTCGGTATGCAATACCACGCCCAGGGTCCTGATGACGACATGATCGTGGTGACGGTTATCGACGCCAACGAGACGCATGTCACGGTCGACGGCAACCATCCTCTGGCAGGTGTGCATCTGAACTTTGATGTCGCGGTCAAGGATATTCGTGATGCCAGTGCGGAAGAACTGGAACATGGTCACGTACACGGTGAAGGTGGGCATCAGCATTAATAAAAACAGGTTCTAGTATCTAGGTACTGGGAACGAGGGGTATGTGGGATTCCGGCGTCGCCGGAATCCTGCTCATCCCTTCCTGATAGCACCAGGCATGATAATTTTAGTCTTCATTGCACACTTTCCGTCTCTGCGGTGATATTTTCTGATGGTTTCTAAATAGAAGCTGTGAGGATCAATGCTTCTTTCTGGGGCTTTGACAATTTCTTGATTTGCGACTCACGTTTGGCTGCTGTTGAACGTGAGGCGCATTTCTCCTCATATACCAGCGCCACGGGACGCCGTGCACGCGTATATTTGGCTGCCAGCCGATCATCCAGATTGTGCTCATCGATGCGACGAGCCACATCCATCGCAATACCGGTATACAGTGTATAGTCTGCACAACGCACGATGTAGACAAACCAGTCGCTCATTTTGTCCACCTCATAGAAAAGGGGCTGAGAGTGTCATCCCCCCAGCCCCTGTCTATCTGCATGGAAATGCTGTTTAGCCAGCCAGTTTATCCTGGATGGCCTTCAGTACTTCCTGACTGTCGGTCGCGCTGACGGTCAGCAGGTTGCCTTCGTTCTTGTAAAAACCAACCAGTGGCGCAGTCATTTCATCATAAGTATCTAGACGCTTGCTGATGGCCTCTTCAGTTTCATCATCACGCTGAATAACCGGGCTACCACACTTGTCACAGACACCTTCCTGCTTGGGCGGGTTGCTCTTGACGTTGTAAATGGCCTGACAGGCAGAATTGGAACAGGTACGGCGGGTGGTCAGGCGGTCCAGGATAACGTCGCGTGGGACATCGATTTCGACCGTGAAGTCCAGCTCAATACCCAGCTTGGTCAGCAGACCCTTGAGGGCTTCTGCCTGTGGTATGGTGCGAGGAAAACCATCCAGCAAAAAGCCTTTGGCGCAATCAGGCTCCTGTAGACGCTCTTCCATAATGCCCATGATCAGGTCATCGGAAACGAGGCCACCGGAATTCATGGCTTCTTTGGCTTTCAGGCCCAGTTCGGTACCGGCGGCAACGGCACCGCGCAGGATATCGCCGGTGGAAATCTGTACGGAACCATCCAGTTGTGTAAGCAATTTGGCAACGGTGCCCTTACCGGCGCCTGGGGCACCCAATAGAATCAAACGCATTAATATATCCTCTTGAAATCTTGATGTGAAATGTGCGGGCATTGTGCCTGTACCGACTGCACAAGGCAATTTATAAAATCTGCTTTGCCATAAACAGAATTTGTTGATGAGGTATTTCGATTAAGAGCGAGGCACTTCAAAGCTTTCCAGCCACCGCGTTGACTACGTATGGCCAGCCCGGACACCGTGGTGATATCCCGTATCGAACATTGAGCGGGGATTCATATTTCTCCCTGCTCAGTCTGTACTGGTCAACGGTAGACAATTCTACCCAGTAAAACGCCCTTTCATTGAAGCAGGATCAAGGCGGTTATATGTGATTGCGTAACATCAATTCCCGCGGATGTGGGTTTAGATAGAACTGCTCATTGATATAGTCATCCGGGTAAAGACGCAAAAAGTGTTTCAATAGTGTTACAGGCACGATTAACGGCAGTTTACCCAGACGATAGGCATCAATCAGATCCAGCAACTCCTGCTTATCGTGACTATCCAGATGCTGTTTTAGAAAACCCATAATATGCATCAGGACGTTGGTATGCGTCCTGGTGGTCGCCATTCGCTTCAGTGCCGTCATCAACCCCTGCAGATAATTCTCCGCAGTGTCCTGAATATTACCTTTGCCAGCGGCGCTCACCAGGCGACCTAGTTCCCGATAGGCCACCTCATCATGTGCCTGAATAATAAATTTATGACGCGTGTGAAAATCCACCAAAGCCGCCGCTGTCATACCGCTGGTTTGATATGTCTGCCAGCGGGAATAGATGTAGACACGCTCGACAAAATTCTCGCGCAGGTGCGGGTCCATGAGTCTGCCCTCCTCCTCGACTGGCAATGAGGGTTGTGCCGCCATCAAGGCCGCCGCATATATACCGCGCCCACGGCGTTCCGGAATGGGCGTTTTACCATAGACCTTGACCCGTTCCATGCCGCAACTGGGTGAATCTTTTTTAAGAATATACCCACAGAGTTGCCTTTGCTGATAACCAATTTCTTTACCATAAGCGGATAAGGCATCGGTCTTATCCAGTAACGGGTCTTTTACACCCATGGCATGAAGTTTATTATTCATTTCTCTAAGTTGTATCGGCGGACGTGGCACCGACATACCAACCGCCAACTCCGGACAAAAAGGGATAAACTCAAAGAACTCACCTAGATTCTGGGTAATATAGGCGTTATGCTTATGTCCCCCGTCGAAACGGACCTCCTGCCCTAACAGGCAGCTGCTGATACCAATGGGGATCTTTTCGGCTTGTTCGGCATTCATGCGATAAATAATAGCGGGCATCATTCGCTGCCACCAGTAGTATTTCTCTACCGGGCTTCAATGCGCTGAGCCCTGACAATTGCTGTACTAGTGAGGCCGAAGACAAGGTTCTAAAACGGGGATCACGACATTTGTCGTATGATTATTGTACGTAAAGAACAGCTTGAACATCGTACTTAAGCCGAGCCCAACCGGGTAAAATCACGTATACTATCTACTCATATTGAACCAACGCTTGCTGCCATCATGTCTGACAATAACCGTATTGAACTCAATGCCGAAGCGCTACGCCAGAAAATCAACCTGGAGACCGGGCAGCTAAGCTGGCCTGAGTTACAAAAATATTTTGCTCAGGGGAATGTGATTGTCGTCAGTCCCGAACTGGACCTCATTGATACCGCCGCCAGATTCGCGGAAGATGATAAAGAAGCCGTCGCTCGCTGGATAAATTCAGAAATGGTCAAACGCGCCCTGGATGATGATGCCAGAGGCTGGAACGAGCGAAATAGTAGCTTCTGGACCGTGGTGGTCGCACCGTGGATTCTGGTGCAGGAAATTGTCAAACACTGAAATGTAATTTTTCAACGCGAAGACGCAAAAGCGCGAAGAATTGCACATAAACCTGTAAACGTTTTATTGTTTGCAGTCATGCTAACTGACATGACTAATATACGTTCAATGTCTGAAGGGAAGATCGATTGAATAAAGGCATCAGTTCTATATAAAACAGGTAGTGACTCTATAACCCGTTAATATTAAACCTTTGCGTCGCAGCGCCTTTGCGTTGAATCATTGTCTAATAACCAGACGTGGCTAATAACGCCTCTACCCGATTTAGATCTGCTTCAGTATCCACCCCCGGACCGGTCGCTTTTATAGCAGGCGCAATACGAATTTTGTGTCCCATATATAAAACACGTAATTGTTCCAGTGACTCGGTTCTTTCCAGAGGACAGACCTCTGCCTCCAGATAGTGACGAATAAATCCCGCCCGATAGGCATAGAGTCCGATATGCCGAAAATAGGCCTGTCCATCCGGCATTTCAGAACTGGCGTCGTTGAAGCTGTCACGATGCCAGGGGATTGGGGCCCGACTGAAATACATGGCATAACCATGCTGGTCCATAATAACTTTGACTGTATTCGGATCGAAAATATCCGCTGCCGAATGCAGTTGTTCGCAAAGCGTCGCCATCGGAGCGACTTCATCTTTTGCTGTTAACAGACCTGCGACCTGGTCCAGACAGGCGGCTGGCATCATGGGTTCATCCCCCTGTAGATTGACGATAACCTCATCATCATCCAGACCCGTCATGCTAATCACTTCGGCACTGCGTTCGGTGCCGGAGCGGTGATGTTGACCTGTCATACAAACATCGGCGTTGAGACGCTTGGCAAAGGCCTCAATGCGGACATCATCAGTGGCGATAATGACGCGATCTGCCTGACTCTTGAGTGCCTGTTCATAGACGTGCTGCAAGAGTGGTTTACCGGCTATCAGGCGTAAGGCCTTACCCGGCAAACGGGTTGACTCATAACGCGCCGGTATAATAATGCTATAGGACATTAGATATTTTCATCAGACGCCAACTGACGGGCCTCTTCTTCGAGCATGACCGGGATATCATCTCTAATCGGATAGGCAAGACGATCGGCTTTACAGATCAATTCCTGTTCAGCCTTTTTATAGATCAGTTCGCCCTTGCATACCGGACAAACCAAAATGTCGAGTAATTTATTATCCATGTCGTTTCTCCAACAAGTTTAAAACCTGCAATCCAAATTCATCGTTCAGTGTTGCCGTCACGGGAAAATACCAGCAGTTAGTCAACAAAAAGCGTCGACACTTAACAGCATCTTTTTCTGTCATGATGATGGGGAGATCATCACCAAAGTCGAGGTCGTTGGGACTAAAGTCATGATGATCGCCAAACACATGCTCAATCAGGTGCAGGCCGGCACGACGTAATTGTTCAAAAAACCTTTCTGGATTACCAATCCCCGCCACCGCATGGACAGACTCATTTTTTAAACTGCCCAACGGCTTCTCACTGCTATCATCAAGATGACTGAGCATTTTGCCAGCATAACGCATACTCTCTTCCCCCTGCGCGGCAATACCATTGGTCACGACGAAGTCGACTTCCTTAAGTCGTTTGACCGGCTCACGCAAGGGGCCTGCGGGCAGACACAGACCATTACCAAAACGGCGTACACCATCAATGACGGCAATCTCAAGCGTGCGTCCCATGGCATAGTGCTGCATACCATCATCGGAAATAATAATGTCTATATTATGATGTTTAATCAACGCCTCTGCAGCGGCAACACGCTTCGGACCAACGGCCATCGGGCAGTGCGTCTGGCGAGAAATCACAATGGCCTCATCGCCTACCATTACCGGGTCGCCATCAGGTCGCACCTGCTGCGGCCACTTACTGGCACGACCACCATAGCCACGACTCACGATGCCCGGCCGGTAACCATTTTTCGCCAGGTAATTCGCCATCCAGATCGTCAGTGGTGTCTTGCCCGTCCCACCGACACTGATATTACCTACCACTATCACCGGCACCGGCAAAGACGTGGTCTTAAAGATTTTTAGTCGATAACACCAGCGGCGTATAAATACGACAAAACAGACCAGCCAGGAGAGCGGTCGTAACAGTGCCGACAGGCCGGAGCGTTCCATCCACGCCAGTTCAATTTTTTGTTTAAGGCTAACTGGTTTCGACACGACACTTATTCCTTGAACTGCAACTTGTAAAGCTGGGCATAGTATCCATTCTTCGCCAGCAACTCCTGATGCCTGCCAGTCTCGACGATGCAGCCATCATCCAGCACAACAATACTATCGGCGTGCTCAATTGTAGAGAGACGATGGGCGATGACGAGGGTGGTGCGACCTTGCATCAGCACTTCCAGTGCCGCCTGAATATTGCGTTCCGATTCTGAATCCAGTGCCGATGTTGCTTCATCCAGAATAAGTACCGGTGCATCTTTTAATAACGCTCTGGCGATGGCGAGTCGTTGGCGTTGCCCGCCGGATAACATGACACCATTTTCACCGACCATGGTATTCAAACCTTCGGGCATTCTGCAAATAAAGTCCCAGGCATTTGCCGCCTTTGCCGCCCGCTCAATATCCGCCTCGGTAGCCGTTTCGAGGGCACCATAGGCAATGTTATGGGCGATGGTCTCATTAAATAAAGTAACGTGTTGACTGACCAGGGCAATTTGCGAACGCAGACTTCGCAACGAGACATCATGAATATTCTGTCCATCCAGCGTGATCATGCCGCTACTCGCATCATAAAAACGTGGCAGCAGACTCACCAGGGTGGTTTTACCTGCGCCGGAACGACCCACAAAGGCGACCGTCTGTCCCTGACTAATGGTCAGACAGATATTTTTCAGAACCGGTGCTTTATCCTCATCATAGGTAAAGCTGACATCATCAAATTTTACTTCGCCATGCACGCGCTCCAGTAGTTGCGTGCCGCTGTCTTTTTCCTGTTCGTGATCGACAAACTCAAAGACACTCTGCGCCGCGGCGATACCCTGTTGCAAACTGGCATTGATGGTCGTCAGGCGTTTGACCGGCTGCATTAACATCACCATAGCGGTGATAAAAGACACAAAGGTGCCTGGCGAAATAATATTCCGCATTTCCGGCAAGGTTGCCATATAGACAATAATTGATAATGCACCCGCCACCAGCAACTGTAGGAAAGGCGTCGTAAAGGCATTGGTCGCCGCCAGCTTCAGGTGTTGACGACGATTGTAGCCATTAATCTCATCAAACAGCGCGGACTCGTGCCTCTGTCCACCGAAGATCTTGATTTCACGATTGGCTTCGATCGTCTCCTGTGCAATATGCGAAACATCGCCCACACTGTTTTGTATACGACGGCTTAATTTGCGAAAGCGTCGACTGATCAAAACCACCAACAGCGTGATCACCGGCGCAATGACAATAAACACTATGGTCAGCGTAAAGCTGATGTACATCATCCAGCCAAGCAAAAAGATGACGGTTAGGGAGTCGCGGATTAAAATGGTAATAACACTCGAAGAGGCCTGTGCCAGCTGCTCAACATCGTATAGTAGTTTTGATAACAGCGAACCGGATGATGCCATATCATAAAACCGGATCGGCAGCTGCAATAACTGGGTAAACATAATTTTGCGTAAATCGTGTATGACACTCCTCGCCACCCACGACATAAAAAAGGTTGCAAAAAAACCGCTAATGCCACGACCAATAAAAATACCCAGGATTATCAAAGGTAACCACTTGATAGAAGTCGCATCTTTATTGACAAAGCCTTCATCCATGAGTGGTCGCATGACCGCCGCAAATCCGGCATCGGTGGAGGCATAGACGGCCATACCTACTACGGCGAGCAGGAACAGCTTCCAGTACGGCATGACATAGGTTAAGAGACGGCGATAGACCTGAATGCCATCCTGATTGCCTGTCGAACCACTCATACCCTGCTGGCGTCTCACGGTTTGTCTTTTATCTGAGTGGTCGCAAATGTCAGGTTGACCAGACCTAATTGTCGTGAGGCATCCATGGCGCGAATCACGGCCTGATATGGCGTATTCTTATCCGAGCTGATAATGACCTGTGGGTTTTTGTGTTCACCGATGGTCAGGCGCAAGGCCCGCATTAACGTCATAAGGCGATCATCTTTTACACGTTGTTGATTGACGAAGTAGCGTCCCTGGACATCAATATCGATTTCCAGAGAAAACTTTTTCTTTTCCAGCGGCTTGCCGGAGGCCTCGGGCAACTGGATATTGATCTGTGAGGTCTTGTCAAAGGTTGTGGAGACCATAAAAAATATTAGTAACAGAAAGACCACATCAATCAATGAGGTCAGATTGATCTCCGGGTCTTCCTTGCGCTGATGTCGAAAACGCATCTAGCCATTACCCTCCGCTCCGGCCTGCTCGCGCACGCCATGCATGACATCAACAATTTTCAGTGCCTCTTCTTCCATGACCAGCACGAGGGAATCCACCTTGCCGCGGAAGTAGCGATAAAAAATCAGCGTGGGAATCGCCACGGTCAGACCAGCCGCGGTGGTGATCAGGGCCATGGAAATACCACCTGCCAGCGCACCGGGATTGCCTACCCCCATTGAGGTAATGTCGGCAAAGACTTTGATCATGCCAATGACGGTACCAAGCAGACCCAGCAGTGGACTCACGGAGGCGATGGTTCCCAGGGTATTGAGGTAACGTTCCAGTTCCTGTACCACCTGGCGACCGGTTTCTTCAATCGCCTCCTTCATAAACTCGCGTGGATGGGCGCGGTTGGCCAAGCCCGAGGCCAGTACCCGTCCAAGCGGGGAGTTGCTTGATAGTGCCCGCAGATGTTCCTCATCAACACTATTGCTCTTGTGCCACTGCCAGACCTGGGCGACCAGGTGCTTGGGGGCGATCTTTTTTTCCTGCAGGGTCCAGAGCCGCTCCAGCACAATCACCGTCGCAATAACAGAACAAAGCAGGATCGGAATCATCAACACACCGCCCGCCTGGATCATCTCAAACACTGTTGATTTCCTTTATATTTTTTCGTTAAGAAGCGGCTAACTTTAGCAGAGACCAGCCCTGCTCGAAAGCCTGTTGGTTCACGGAAGTGGATGTTGCCAGAAACGTGCCTCTTGTTGTCGATAGCGTATCACGCCGGGGCTGTGTAGCTGCAAAAATCTGACTAAAAGACAGCCACTGTCAGCGGTTCTATACGTTGGTATACCCAGTTGCGCATAGCGTTGTACCACTTTTTGACTCGGGAAGTGGTAACGATTGCGATACCCCACCGGAAACAGTGCCAGTCTGGGGGCAACGGCCTTAAGGAATTCCCGGCTGGATGAGGTCTTGCTGCCATGGTGAGGCACCACCAGCACGTCACTGTGCAAGGCTTGACCGGATGCCAGTAACTGCCGCTCCGCCTCTTTTTCAATATCACCGGTTAACAGCACGCTACCGTTAACGGTCTTGATACGCAGCACGCAACAGCGATTATTGCCGCGTCGCCGTTGCGGGACATACTCCGCCTGCGGGTGCAGGACGGTAAACTGCACGCCATCCCACTGCCAGCCCTGACCCTGTTCGCAGAAGGTCGCCCTGGCGGAGACCTTTGCCGGTACCGAGGACAGGATTCTATCGGCTGGAAACCGCTGCAATAACGACCTGGCACCACCGATGTGGTCATTATCGCCGTGACTCACGATTAACATATCGAGTTTGGTTACCCCCGCATGGCGTAAATACGGCGCGACCACCGCCGCGCCCGTATCAAAACTGTCGCTGAATTTCGGCCCGGTATCATAGACCAGCGTATGCCGCTGCGTTTGTACCACCACGGCCAGCCCCTGCCCCACATCCAGCAGACTTAACCAGACATGACCTGAGGGCGGTCCTGGAACAACAGGAAAAAACAGCGGCAGGCAAAATATCATCCCCAGAAACCTGGCCGGTATACCTTTCGGACTTAGTAACAGCACCACACCCAGGACCGCCATGACGATCGCAAGCGGTGAAGCCGCCATCGGTAACTGACTAAACGACCACGACGAGGCCAGTTCCAGCCCCCGCCACAACAACTGCATCAAATTGGCGGCCAGGTGTAGCAAGCTATCCGCCAGCGGCGCGTAAATAAAGATCATAACGCAGGCGAGTAGCGTCACTGGCACTATCAGAAAACTCACAACGGGGATTGCCAGCAGGTTAACCAGCGGCGCGACCAGAGAGACCTGCTGAAACAGACCGATCGTCAGTGGCAATAATCCCAGAACAATGTACCACTGCAGACTCAAAAAGGATTGCCATGGCGCTGTCCGGCCCAGACGACCGCTCAGACTGTATAAAATGATCGCCACCGCTGCAAAGGACAACCAGAACCCGGCGGCGAGGGAGGACAGCGGATCCAGGATTAATACCAGCAAGAGCGACTGCGCCAATACCTGGGCAGGTGGAATAAAGCGTTGTCGCAAAATCGCCAGCATCGCCACAACGACCATGATCAGGGCGCGCTGGGTCGGAATGGAGAATCCCGCCAGTGCGGCATAGGTCAGGGCAAAGACAATGGCGGTACAGGCGGCAAATTTTTGTGCCGGCAGGCGCAGCAAACAGACACGACTTCGACGCCACCACCACCACCCCAGCCAATAACCGAGACTGGCCAACAAACCAATATGTAAACCGGATATCGCCATCAGGTGGGCCGTGCCGGTACGCCGTAATACCTCCCATTGGGAGGCATCAATACCGTTCCTGGCCCCCATGACCAGCGCGGCGAGTAAACCTGCCATTTTCGAGTCGGGTAAGAATTGATGAATCTTTTGCTGCAGGCGATACCGCAGGTGTTGCCAGACACCGATGCCCGTCGCGGCGGTAAGACGCCTGGGGACATGCTGTGTTCGCACGTAGCCGGTGGCGCGAATGTGACGGGAAAACAGGGCCGCTTCATAGTCGAAGCCACCAGGATTCATGAAACCGTGTGGCTGCTTCAGTCGCACCTGAAACTGCCAGCGCTCACCGATCTCCGGCATCACATTGCTACGATACCAACTAAGACGAATCAGCCCGGGTGATGGATAAGATCTAGCCTGAGACTGCATTTGCTCAACGTCAACGACAAACGAAGTTACCAGACCTTTGTGTGTGGGAAAATTTTCCACTGTACCGATAACCTGCACATCCCGGCCCTGCAGCTCGACAGGCACGCCACGCAGCAGTAGCTGCTGCGACACCAGTAAACACCATAGAAAGCCGGCCAGTCCAGCCGCACACACCCGTAGCCAGTGGCAACGGTTAAGGAAAAGTACGCCGATGATCGGCAACAGCAGCCCGGCAAGATGAATGTCAGGCAAGGACCTGAACTGCAGCAGCGTTAATACGCCAATGAGAAATGCAAGTGCAATCGATATCATGCCGGTCTTCCCTGACTGATGGCAACGATGGTTTTTTAGGATAATATGCTGTTTTCGCTAACAGGCCAATCCCAGACTCGCTATGCCCAAAAAATTTATCCAGCGCTTTATGCCGGACCATGACAAGATTCGCCAGCACCCCCAACTCAACAAATTGTTTGGCACCCTGCTGCATGATCCGAATCTGTTACACCTGAATCGACGCTCGATTTCCGGTGCCTTTTTCATTGGCATCTTCTGGGCCTTCATGCCCATCCCCTTTCAGATGATCCCGGCCGCGGCCCTGGCAATCTATTTTCGGACCAACCTGCCTATTTCCATCGGTCTGGTCTGGATCACAAATCCCATTACTATCCCGCCGATGTTTTATTTTTGTTACAAAGTCGGTACCTGGGTACTCTCGACACCACTGAAGCCCGTCGATTTCGTTATGGACTGGCATTGGTTTGGCACCGAGCTGGCCATCATCTGGCAACCCTTCCTGCTGGGCTGCCTGATCGTGGCCATCGTCGCGTCGATTATTGGAGGATTTAGCATACGCCTGATATGGCGCTGGCATGTTGTGAATCAGTGGGCAGAGCGGAAAAGACGCCGTAGCAGTGAAAAACACTCTTAAGAAATCACATTAAACCGGCATTAAGAGTTAGCTATATCGTATTGTTTTATATTACAATTTTACCATCTTCCAGATGATAGGCGCGATCCAGCCGGGCCGCAAACTCCGTATCATGGGTCACCACCACAAAACTGGTCTGAAGCTCGCGATTAAGCTCCAGCATCAGGCCATAGACCTGATCCGCCGTCTTCCGGTCCAGATTTCCCGTAGGTTCATCCGCCAGCACACAGGCTGGATCATTCACCAGGGCCCGTGCTACCGCTGCGCGCTGACGCTCGCCCCCTGAGAGTTCATTGGGTTTGTGGTCGAGGCGGTGCTCCAGACCTACCTTGCCGAGGATGCTCTCGGCTCGGGCGCTTGCCTCCGCCGCGGCAAGTCCACGGATCAATAAAGGCATACAGACATTTTCCAGCGCGGTGAATTCCGGCAACAGGTGATGAAACTGGTAGACAAAACCGAGCGCAGCATTGCGTAGCTCGCCGCGGCGTACCTCATCCAGTGTCGAAAAATTATGGCCCTGCAGGATAACCTCGCCAGTGCTCGGCTCATCCAGTCCCCCCAACAGGTGCAACAGGGTACTCTTACCACTGCCGGAGGCGCCGACAATGGCGATCTGATCACCGGCGCACACTTCCAGACTGATATCCTGCAGCACGGGTACGGCCTGTGGCCCTTCTTTGTAGACCTTACTCAGGTGATGGCAGGACAGCACAAGTGTCTTACTCATAACGTAGTGCCTCCGCCGGCTGGGTCTTGGAGGCTCGGCGCGCGGGATAAATGGTCGCCAGCAGGCTGATTGCCAGCGTTACCAGGCAAATGCCCCATACGTCCCGCCAGTGCAGGTCCGATGGCAGGTCACTAATGTAATACACCGAGGGGTCGATGACCTTAAAGCCAAACGTCATCTCAAAGACGTGGACCACATGGGCCAGATTCAGGGCCACGACCACACCGACAATGCCACCGAGCAGTGTCCCAATCACACCAATCACACTGCCCTGCACCATAAAAATCCGCATAATGGTCGCGGGACTGGCACCCAGGGTCCGCAGTATGGCGATGTCACTTTCCTTATCCGTCACCATCATGATCAGGGTCGAGACAATATTAAAGGCGGCTACGGCCACAATCAGCAGCAGTAATAAAAAGATCATACGCTTTTCAATCTTGACCGCATGAAACCAGTTGGCATGATAACTGCTCCAGTCGCGTATCCAATATTCTTTCAAAGGTCCGAGACGCAACTGCTGCGCAATCTGTGGGGCGGCAAACAGGTCATCGACCTTGAGTTGCACCCCGGAGATCATATCCGGCATGCGAAACAGTTTTTGGGCGTCGTGCAGATTGATCAGTGCCATGGCACTATCGTATTGGTACATACCGATATGAAAAATGCCGGAGACAGTAAAGCGTTTCAGGCGTGGCAACACTCCAGCCGGCGTGACGTTGACACTGGGTGTCACCATGGTCAGCTTGTCACCGACGTTGACACCCAGAATATTCGCCAGGTCATAGCCAAGGACAATATTGAACTTGCCGCCTGCCAGATCCGACAGTTTGCCCGCATCCATGTGTTTGCCGACTTTGGAGACGGTGACCTCCTGCTTGGGCAGGACTCCCCGAATGACAACACCATTGACGTTGTTGCCGTGGATCAGCATGCCCTCAGCCTGAATATAGGATGCCGCCGCCAGGACGTGCCGGTTTTTCATGGCCAGTTTGAGGATTTCCGGTGATTCCTTGATACGACCATCGTAATTAGTCACATTGAGGTGTGCGATCATATCCAGAATGCGGGTACGCATCTCTTTTTCAAAGCCATTCATTACCGACAGGACGATAATCATGGCCGCAACACCAAGCGTAATTCCCAGCATGGAGGTCAGGGAAATAAAAGAGATAAAGTGGTTACGTCGCTTGGCGCGCGTATAACGTAATCCAATATAGAGTGACAGGGGTTTAAACATGGGCGGCATTACAGCATAGTGACAAAATAAATTATACCCTTTCCTGCGGACGAAATAACCTTACGTTATCAGATCACCACCGGCAAAGCCTGTACAAGTCGAATCTCCTCAGGGCTGACGCTGGCTCGATAGGCGATGGCCTCGACGCCCTCCGCAATCGCCTGACGCAGTGTGCTGCCATAATCGGCATCGACCTCATCTGCCGGTCGTATCGCCTGCACATCCCCGCGTTGCACACAAAAAAAGATAACCGCCCGATGCCCCTGACGGACCATCGCCATTAATTCACGTAAGTGCTTCACACCGCGTTTACTAATGGCATCCGGAAAAAAGGCCACACCCGCATCATCTTTTGCCGTCACATTTTTGATTTCCACGTAACAATCTGCACGCAACGTCTGTTGCAACAGCAAATCGATGCGACTGTTTTCAAGGCCATACCTCACTTCCTGACAGATCGTTGCATAACCCTGTAATTCAGTAATCGTACCATTGACAATCGCCTCACGGACCAGTTGATTGACCAGGCCCGTATGCACACCGATCAAGGTGCCCGACGTAGCCTCCGTAACCTCCCAGCTATACTGATACTTTCGCGTCGGATTTTGGGTATCACGCAACCAGACACGACTGCCGGGTTCGGCACACCCTGTCATCGCGCCGGTATTCGGTGTATGTACCGTGACCTGTTCACCTGAGATCAGTATTACGTCCGCCAGAAAACGTTTATAGCGTTTTATCAGCGTCGCAGGGAACAGTGGCGGTGTAATTTGCATACCGGCATGTTAACGCAATAATCGAATAACGACTTTGTTCTAGACAGGTCGACTGCGATTAAGTTGCAGAAATGAATATCCCGCCGAGAGGAGCTGCTTAGGAGAAACTATCCGGCTCTCCACGCTTACCTCAGGTGAGCGTCCTGAAACGTGTGATCTCCATCGACTCAGGCCTGACTGGTACGCCTGGCTTCCATTACGTTATTAATCTGCCCAATGCGATTGAGAATTCGGCTTAACTGGCCAACATCCTGCACTTCCAGATTAATGTGCATCTTGGCCGTATTATCATTTTTGTTTGACAGGGTGTTCACCGCCGTTACATTGACCCCCTCATTGGTCAGTACGGTGATAATATCGTTTAACAGACCATGACGGTCGATGGCCTCAACCGTGACAACCACCGGATAGGTCTGCAGGGTATCACCACTCCATTCCACATTGATCAGGCGCTTGCGTTTCTGGTCATCCATTTTCAGAACATTACGACAATCACGCCGGTGAATGGTGACACCACGCCCCAGGGTAATAAATCCCACAATCGGGTCACCGGGGGCGGGCGAACAACAGCGCGCCATATTGGTTAACAGATTACCCACGCCCTGAACTTTGACTTCACCCGGTTCTTCTTTGCGCTTGCGGGACTTTGGCAGCACAAAGACCTGTTCCTCCGGCTCCAGTTGCATCAGGTCCTGGGCTGCACCTGCCGCCTGCAGTGGTGTCAGGTCACCGCGACCGAGGGCAGCATACATATCCTCGGAGTGTTTCAGGCCGAGTTTGTCGGCAATTTGTTTATGCCCGACATTATGCATTCCGAGGCGGTGCAGTTCTTTTTCCAGAACCGTGCGACCACTACTGACATTCTCGTCATGATGCTGCAACTTAAACCAGGAGCGGGCCTTGGAACGCGCCCGTGACGTTTTGAGATAACCCAATTGCGGGTTTAACCAGTCACGGCTCGGGTGTCCCTGCTTGGTCGTCAGGACCTCAACCTGCTCACCACTTTTCAATTCGTAGGTTAACGGCACAATACGGCCATCGACGCGGGCACCGCGACAGCGGTTACCGATCTCGGTGTGAATGTAATAGGCAAAATCCAGTGGTGTCGCCCCCTGCGGCAGGTCCATGACATCGCCCTGTGGCGTCAGGACGTAGGCGCGGTCCTGGAAGACTTCGGATTTGAAACGATCGATAAAGTCACCGGCATCATCGGCCTCGTCACGCCACTCCAGCAGTTGGCGCAACCAGGCAATTTTTTGTTCAAAGGCCGCGTCACTGCGATTGGTCTTGCCTTCCTTGTAACGCCAGTGCGCGGCCACTCCCAGTTCGGCATGCTGGTGCATATCGCCCGTGCGGATCTGGACTTCCAGGCTTTTACCTTCCGGACCGATGACGGCCGTGTGGATGGACTGGTAGTTATTCTCCTTGGGTGTGGCAATGTAGTCATCAAACTCACGTGGAATATGCCGCCACAGGGTATGCACCACCCCTAACGTGGCATAACAGTCATGTACGTGACTGACCAAAACACGTACAGCCCGCACATCATAGAGCTGGTTAAAGTCGAGCCCCTTACGCTGCATTTTTTTCCAGATACTGAAAATATGCTTTGGTCGCCCCGTGACCTCGGCCTTGATACCGACGTGATCCAGTTCCCGCTGCAGAATGGTAATGACCCGCTGAATAAACGTCTCGCGGTCTATACGCCGCTCATCGAGAAACTGGGCAATCTGTTTGTAGCGCTCCGGGGACATATAGCGAAACGACAGGTCTTCCAGCTCCCACTTGATTTGCCAGATCCCCAGGCGATTGGCCAGGGGGGCGTAGATGTCCATGGTCTCTTTGGCAATGCGGCGCTGCTTGTGTTCAGGCAAATGTTTGAGGGTCCGCATATTATGCAAACGATCGGCCAGTTTAATAAGCACCACGCGCACATCTTCGGCCATGGCCAGTAACATCTTGCGTAGACTCTCGGCGTGCAGGTGTTCTTTGTGCGCCGGGGTACGACTGGCCTGGGCATCGATCAGCGCCATTTTGGTCACCCCATCAACCAGACGGGCGACGCCCACCCCAAAATCGGTTTCCAGCGTCACCAGGTCGATCTCGGTGTCCTCTACGACATCGTGCAGGATCGCGGCGGCAATGGCTTCGGCATCCAGCTGCATATCCAGCAGGATATCCGCCACGGCCAGTAAATGATTGATGTAGGGTTCACCCGAGGCGCGTTGCTGTTGTAAATGGGCCTTTTGTGCCAGGGCGAAGGCCCGCTGAATCAGGTCAATCTGCTCGGCATTATCCTGAAAGCCGCGCGCCATCAGCCAGTCGCGAACCGCCGCCGGCTCATCGAGGTGTTGCTGGGTAATATCAGGATTGACGTAAACCATTCTGTCTCATCCGCAAGTCTTGGTCCGGGGACTAACCGGTTTAAAAGTGAGTCTTAAGTTTTGCTGATAACTCATTGATGTAGTATAGTTTATGGGGCCTGATGCCCAATCAGTCAAGGAGATTTCAGATGTTGCGTTCCATTTTTTTATCCAGTTTGGTGTCCCTGCTATTCATCGCAGCACCTGCATTGCGCGCCGAAGTCGTCCAAATGCCTGCACCAATGGAGGAAAAACCTGCTTTTTCAATCAAACTCCCCGGCCGTGGCATGAGTATGAAGGCCGTGGAAGCCAATTTTGGTAAACCCGAGAAGATTATTCCCGCCGTCGGTCAGCCACCAATTACGCGCTGGGTCTATGCAGACTATATTGTCTACTTTGAGTCGCAATATGTTATCGATGCCGTCATAACAACCAACCCTGCCCATCCCTAACGCGGTGATGTGATCACCGTTTAATCGCCGCCAGAGCGGCCATTCAACATCATGAGCATCCGATTTCCAAATGAAGGTGATTTACGCTGTGCAGTACTCCTGGCCTGGCCGCACCAGGATACCGACTGGCAACCCTGGCTACACCAAATCGATATCGGTTACCGTGACTTTGTCACCCACCTGAGTCGGCATGCCGATGTCTTGCTACTATGCCGTGATGGTGAGCACCAGCAACATATTCAGCAGCTGCTTGCCGCCAGTGAGGTGGATCAAAGCGTCATCCGTTTTATCCCGGCAACCTATAATGATACCTGGATCCGCGACTACGGCCCTATCAGCATCATGCAGGCGGATAAGATACAACTCCTCAATTTTACCTTCAATGCCTGGGGCGGGAAATACCCGGCAAGCAGTGACAACGCCGTTAATCACTTTTTACAGCAACAGCAGATATTGAATGCGGCGTTAAACGATCAGGACACCATCCTCGAAGGCGGTAGTATTGATACCGATGGTCAGGCCAGTCTCATCACGACCTCGGCCTGCCTGTTGAGCGATACACGCAATGCCCATATGCAAAAGCCAGATTGGGAAAAACTGTTCTCTCGCCAATTGGGTATTCAACAAACTCTATGGCTGGATCACGGTGGTCTCATTGGTGACGATACCGATAGTCACGTGGATATGCTGGCACGCTTCTGTAATGACAGGACCATTGCCTATACCAGTTGCGATGATGCGACCGATATACATTATCCGCCGCTACAACAAATGAAACAGCAACTGGAATCATTTACCACCCTGGACGGTAAACCGTATCGTCTGGTCGCCCTGCCAATGCCAAAGGCCATTATCGATGCCGGCGAAAGACTACCGGCCAGTTATGCGAATTTTTTGATCCTCAACAATGCGGTATTTGTCCCCAGCTACGATGACCCGATGGATGACATCGCTCTTGCCCGCCTGTCGGAGTGTTTTCCTCAACATAAGGTCATTGCGGTAAAAGCCCGCGCACTGATTCAACAGTATGGCAGCCTGCACTGTGCCACGATGCAAATCCCACTGGCCGCATTACAGTCAACAAAAAATATGACCGCAGACCACTCTACTTAATGGTCGCCGTTCACGAAAATACGAAACAATAACGGCATGTTGCACTGAGGCGGAGATAATTGATTATGCAGTACCGTAATCTCTGGCAATGGCGCTGTGGATTACCCTGCCACTCACATCGAGCAGGCCAGCGTTGTCGCTGTCACGGCTTACACACCAACCCTATAACGCTAACTCCCGATTTGATGTCAGGCCATTTTCATTTTGTCACCGTGGGATTGTGCCAGCCACCATTTGCGGCGATGAGTGCATCCGCCTGTTCAGGTCCCCAACTTCCAGGCGCGTAACGATGCACCGGAGCATGCTGGACAAGAACCGGGTCAACCACGATCCAGGCCGCCTCAAGCGCATCCTCACGCGTAAACAAAGCCCCGTGACCGGCGAGTGCATCACTCAATAGACGTGAGTACGGCGCCTCCTCTCCCGGTTGTTCTTCCAGCAGATAGAGTTCACGCTGATCGCCGATAAATTCCTTGCCTGCACGTTTAACCCGGGCAGCAAGCGCCACAGCGGTGTCCGGCGAGATCCGAAAGCGTATATAGTTTGCCCTTCCCTGTGCCGGTATCGAGTCATCGAATAATTTTTGTGGTGGTGGTTTTAGCTCCACCAATACCTCGGCTGCACTCACCGGCAGACATTTACCGGAACGTAAATACCAGGGCACACCCTGCCAACGCCACGAATCGATAAACAGGCGCAGCGCGCAAAAGGTCTCAACATCGGAGTTCTTAGCTACTCCCGGTTCATCACGGTAGCCGTCATATTGCCCGCGCACGATGTCGTCAGGCTGCAGAGGACGCATGGCCTGAAATACTTTGGCCTTCTCACTGTGTACGGCACCATAGCCCTGATAGGCGGGCGGTTCCATGGCCAGCAAGGCAACAATTTGAAACAGGTGATTCTGAATCACATCACGCAGACAACCGGCACTCTCATAAAATGCGCCGCGGCCTTTAACATCAAAATCCTCGGCCAACGTGATCTGCACACTGGCAATATGGTCACGATTCCAGATCGGTTCGAGAAAAGAATTGGCAAAGCGAAAATAAAGAATATTCATAATCGCTTCTTTACCAAGGTAGTGGTCAATACGAAAAATAGAATCTTCCGCAAACACGGACAGCGCGATATGATTAAGTTCACGCGCCGAGGCCAGATCATGTCCGAATGGCTTTTCAACAATCACCCGGGCCTTATCCGCCAGACCCGCGGCACCCAGGCCCTTAATGACCGTCGCAAACAGTGAGGGAGGAATCGCAAGATAATGCGCTGGACGTAAGGCAGTACCCAGGGCCTGTTTGAGTGCCGTAAACGTCGCGGGGTCATTGTAGTCGCCATGGACATACTGGAGCAGTGAAAGAAAATGCGCCAACGCTTCACGATCCTCAGGTGCGCCGTCTCGTTTGATACTGTCGGCTGCCCGTTCACGCAGTTGCGCCAGACTCCAGCTCGATGCCGCCACACCTAACACCGGCACATTCAGTACCCCGCGTTTCGCCATCGCGTAAAGGGCGGGGAAAATCATTTTATACGCAAGGTCGCCGGTCGCACCGAAGACCACTAATGCATCTGCCGAAGTATTTCGGCTGTTATCAGGTTCCATCGAGATTTTTCCTTTTGTTTTCTTTAAGCCCGTCATCCATACCTGGCAATTTCACGACTAAATCATGGCGTATCAATGTTAAATTTATCAAAGACATCGTTCGAGAACCTGGTGGCGCTGTCTCCGAGACGTCGAACATTTGGCAGCGTTTCTGATATATCGTCCGCGGACACTTTCGGCAAACTGCTTGTTCACACGCACGTTAAGCTTGTGACAATACAAGGTACCAATAGTTTCGTCGTCTGATTGTTGTATCGCGCTTCGTGATGTTATGACTGACTATCGAGCTGTCAGTGGCACTCGCTGTAGATTGAGAAACGCGACCGTCATTAGTCCGCTGAATCGTTTAACCAGTTTGACCGGCCGCTCGCCTGAAACACCGGTTAGCCCTGTACAAACGTCCTGTCGCCAGGCGACCGATAAGCGGCGGCGTTATCGTGCTAACGAAATGAGGGGATAGGTGATTCGAGGAACCAACGCTGAGTGGCCTGGTCGTAGTGCCACTTCTGGCGATCAATAAAGGTATTTTCAATCGCATCCTCGTCACTGACATATCGAATGCGTACCATCAAAATCGCTGTTGACTGATCCGGCGAGACACTACTATTGAGCATATCGTAACCGGTGACACGAATATTTTGTAGTCGACGACGTTCGCTATTGGTCAGATACTGTTGCGGCCCTTCCTTGAAGGCACGGGCTTCTTCAAACTTTCCCCACCGTAAATGTTTCTCATAGGAGCGTGTGATCAAATCCAGTGATTTGGCACGATCAGAAATACCGGCACAGCCGCTGCTTAAAATTACGACCGTCGCCAGTACACACCATGCAATGCCCTTCATCAGCCCTCTGGCCATACACCCTCCTTTCAGCAAACGATTCACATCGGAATGAGCTTACCATGATTAGCGTCAGGCCGTACAACCAGCGCTCGCCTGGAATTTAACCGTGGCTGCATCGACGCACAGCAAGTACAATTCAAGCTGAGTTCTGCTAGTAAAAGGTCCAATATGATGTCCCCTCACTCTCTGACAGTCAGCCTGATACAACACCGCTGTGTGGCCGATGTAAAAGGCAATCAAGATACGATTAGTGAACAGATCGCCAACGCCGCCAGCCAGGGCGCACAGCTGATCCTGCTGCAGGAATTACACAACAGTCTGTATTTTTGCCAGACAGAATCTCCCGCGTTCTTTGACCTGGCAGAGTCGATTCCCGGTCCTTCAACGGAACAACTGGCCGCACTCGCCAAACAACACCAACTGGTCATTGTCGCCTCTCTGTTTGAGCGGCGGGCGGCGGGCCTCTACCACAATACGGCGGTCGTCTTCGAGAGCGATGGCAGTATTGCCGGCCAGTACCGCAAAATGCACATCCCCGACGACCCCGGCTTTTACGAAAAATTTTACTTCACCCCCGGCGACCTTGGGTTTCAACCAGTCCAGACCAGTCTCGGCAAACTCGGCGTACTGGTCTGCTGGGACCAGTGGTATCCGGAGGCCGCCCGCCTCATGACCCTGGCCGGGGCCGATCTGCTGCTTTACCCGACCGCCATTGGCTGGGACCGGCGTGAGCCAGAGGATGATCAGGTCCGTCAGCGCGAGGCCTGGATGACCATTCAGCGCAGTCACGCCATCGCCAATGCCCTGCCGACCCTGGTCTGTAACCGCACCGGTTTTGAGGCCTCACCCGAGGAGCCGGAGATTGGCATCGATTTCTGGGGCTCCAGCTTTGTCTGTGGACCGCAGGGGGAAATCCTGACTCAGGCACCCGCCGATGAACCCTGCCTCCTCACGGTCAAACTCGACATGGCGCAGACCGAGGCCGTACGCCGCATGTGGCCTTTTATGCGTGATCGGCGAATCGATGCCTATACCGACCTGACGAAGCGTTTCCGCGACTAGGCGACGACATTGAGCGAGCCGGATAAACAGCAGCGCGGTATGGGCAAGTCCATGATTATCGCCAGCTGGATTGTCTTACTGGCGCTGTTGACCATGCTCTTCAGCCACCTGCTGGACCAACAGCACAACCCAAATCAGGACTTGCAGGGGCAAAGCCTGGGACAGGTCAAGGAAGTGAGTCTGCAGCGCAACCGTAATGGTCATTATATCGCCAATGGTAGTATTAACGGGGTGCCAGTCGTGTTCCTGTTAGACACTGGCGCTACAGATGTGGCTATCTCCACGGCCCTGGCACGGCGTCTACAGCTGCAGCGCGGGCCCGCCATTGGACTGCAGACGGCCAATGGCACGCTGACCGGCTACGCGACCCGACTGCGAAGTGTCCGCCTGGCCAATATCCAGCAGCAGGACGTCCAGGCCATTATCAATCCCGGAATGCAGGCCGAGGATGAGGTCCTGCTGGGCATGAGTTTCCTCAAACACCTTGAGTTAATCCAGCGTGGTGACACCCTCACCCTCCGCCAATAACCACGGATAGCTGGCTGGCAATGACCCCGCAAAATTGTGAAATACAACCTTAAGTTTTTTCACCGCTACCCGATATAAGCACCTGTGTAATGAGGAATTTCAACACGGAATGTTTCCACAGGAAAGCAAAATGCAATTATGACAACTTTGAGGAAATCAAGCATGAAATTAAAACACTGGCTGGCTGCCGCTTTGGTATTCACGCCGCTGACCGCGACGGCAGACTTTGTCGGCTTTCGAGTTGGTGGTGGTATGTGGGACTGGAATGTTAGCGGTAATATACGTTATCAAAGCACGAATAGCAGCGATAGCTTCGATTTTAAAAACGACCTCGGTCTAAAAGACGACAAGCAGAGTTTCGGCTATCTGGTCTTCGAACACCCGATTCCAGTCTTGCCCAATGTCCGCTTGAGCAAAACCAATCTCAGCACCGCCGGTACCGGTACGATTACAGCGTCGAAAACCTATGGTGGTACTACCTATAGTTCATCAGAAACACTGACCACGTCGCTGGTCCTGAATCAGACAGACCTCGCCCTGTATTACGAAATACTGGATAACGATATTGTGGGTTTTGACCTCGGTCTGAACCTGAAAAAGATTTCCGGCAGCGCCGATGTCACCGGTAGCTCGAGCGGCAAATCAAGTGCGGCCATCGATGTCACCGTCCCGATGTTATATGCTGGCCTGCAAATTGGTCTGCCTTTAACCGGTCTATCCATTGGTGCCGATGGGAGTTATGTAGGCTATAATGGTAATAGTATGACCGATGTCAATGCGTACCTACGTTATACTAGTGATTACTTTCTTGGCCTGGAGGCCGGTGTGCGTAAAATCAATCTGACGCTCGATAATGTTAGCAACACTTACGGTAAACTGGACTTTAGTGGTCCCTACCTCAGTTTGTTTCTACAATTCTAGACCAATGACCATTTCGACACAAAAAGGCCGGGGTTTCTACCCGGCCTTTTTGTTTGTCGTCCTGATGTTACACACTAATTATGCCTACCCTGCCGAGTTAAAATTCACGCCCTATAGTGAACAAAAGGTAGTCTTTGATTTCTATTTTGACGAACCTGAAAAAATAAATACCGCCCTGTTCTGGATTCGTTCCTATATGAATCCATTAATGGACTCCCCCTATAATCAGGCCCCCGAGTTTATGAATGTCAAGGTCGTCATTCACGGCCGGGAGCTGGTCACGCTGGCAAAAAAAAATTATGCCAAGTACAAAGATGCCGTTGAACGCATGAAGTATTACGCCAGCCTGGGCGTGCAGTTCAAGGCATGCTCACTGGCAACCGCCGACTTTGGCTACACACCGAAAGATTTGTATGACTTTGTCCAGGTCGTGCCTTCGGCCATGACGGAACTGGTGCACTGGCAAATGAAAGGCTATGGTCTAATTACACCGCAGGTACTTTTCAAAAATAATCGTAACGAAGATATACGCTAACAGACAAGAAGCGATATTGCATGAGTGTCGCCTCTCCCGGCGCGACTTAAAAATCTTTAGCTAATCGCGCCGGGGGCGGCGCTCCTACAGTAAAAAATCATTGTGACGAAGATGTCAATTAATCCACTATTTCACCGCAGAGACTGCGAACTTGTTTCGCTGTTGAAGCACCGAAATCTCTGCGAACTTTGCATCTTTGCGGTAGATTTTTTCGATAAAATCAATTCCTCTGTCACTTGATAATTCGCCCTATACCGCTAGAATAGCGACCTTTCTGAATTTCATACCTATTTATATGATGGACACCCAGGCGCCACAAAGCCCTCTCCAACCTCATCTCGATTTCTCTGCCGGTAAACGCCAGCGGTGGGGGCAATTGTATGGCTGTAGCGCCTCTCTGGTCATGAGCCAGACGGCGCGGGCCTTTGATGGCCTGCTGGTGGTCATTACCCATGACACCCGTCAGGCCTTGTTACTCGAGGAAGAGCTACAGTTTTTCCTGGCCGATAGCGGTATCGAGCATCTCAATCTACCGGACTGGGAAACCCTGGCCTACGATAGCTTCTCACCACATCAGGATATTATCTCAGAGCGCCTGCGTACCCTGTATCGTCTACCCCATCTGCAAAAAGGGGTATTGTTGTTACCGGTGCAGACCCTGATGCAAAGACTGCCACCGCGCGCCTTTCTCGATAAATACTGCCTGCTCATCGAAACCGGTCAGAAGCTCGACCTAAGTGATTTCCGTCGTCAACTGGAGCAGAGCGGCTATCAGTGCGTATCGTCCGTCATCGAACACGGCGAGTTTGCCGTGCGCGGTAGTATTCTGGATCTGTATCCCATGGGCAGCACGAGCCCTTTTCGCATCGAACTGTTCGATGACGAGATCGAGAGTATTCGTACTTTTGACCCTGAGTCACAACGCTCACTGGATAAAGTCGACAAGCTGGAGTTATTGCCGGCACGGGAATTCCCCGTCGATCAGGATGCCATTAGTCGTTTTCGTCAAAACTTTCGCAGCCAGTTTGAAGGTGACCCGCAACGCTCACTGATCTACCACGAAGTTTCCAAAGGTATGATGCCCGGCGGCATTGAATATTACTTCCCGCTGTTTCACGAATCGACCGCCTCCATATTCGACTACCTGCCGGAGAAGTGTCTGCTCATTTCCACAGACCAACTGGAGTATGACGCCGAACACCAGTGGCAGGAGATCCAGCACCGTCATGATGAATACCAGGGCAATATCGAACGGCCGCCGCTCGCGCCAATCGAACTCTACCTGCGCAACAACGAAATTTTCAGTGGTATTAATCAGTACCAGCGTATTGAGTGGCAGGTGTTTGCCACTGAGCAAAACAAAGGCATTGATTATACTACCGCCACACCACCACAACTGACACTCAACATTCATGACGAAACACCCTCGGCGGCGTTACAGGAATTTGCCCAGTCATTCCCCGGTCGTATTCTGTTTGTTGCCGAGTCCGTTGGCCGTCGTGAGAGTCTTTATGAATTACTAAAGAATATGGGCGTACGTCCAACCGTGATCGAAGGCTGGGCAGATTTTTTACAACACCATGAAAAATATTGCCTCACGGTCGCGTCCCTGGAACAGGGTGTGCTTTTTGACGCACAGCAATACGCCATCATTACCGAGCCGCAAATCTATGGCCAGCGCGTATTCCAGCGCCGACGGCGTAAAACCAGCCAGCGTGATACCGATGCAATCATTCGCAACCTTGCCGAACTCACGCCACAGTCACCGGTTGTTCATGAACAATACGGTGTCGGACGTTTTCTGGGTCTACAGACACTGACCACCGCTAATATCGAAACCGAGTTTCTGGTACTCGAATATGCCGATGGTGATAAGCTCTATGTCCCTGTCGCCTCCCTGCAACTGATCAGTCGTTATACCGGTGCTGCACCGGAATCCGCGCCGTTACATAAACTGGGCAGCGGTCAATGGGAAAAGGCCAAACGCCGCGCTAAAGAGCGCATCCGTGATGTCGCCGCCGAGTTACTCGAGATCTATGCCATGCGTGAAGCGCGTCAGGGATATCAATATAGTTATGACCCGCATGCCTATGAACGTTTTGCCACCGAATTTCCCTTTGAAGAGACGCCGGATCAACAGGTGGCCATTGATGGTGTCATCGACGACATGCAATCGCGCAAGCCCATGGACCGTCTGGTCTGCGGTGACGTTGGCTTTGGCAAGACCGAGGTCGCCATGCGCGCTGCCTTCATTGCCGTCATGGCCGGTAGACAGGTCGCTATCCTGGCACCAACGACACTGCTCACACAACAACACGCGGAAAATTTTAAAGACCGCTTTGCCGACTGGCCGGTGAATATCGATTACCTGTCGCGTTTTAAGTCAACGAAAGAAGTGACACAGGTATTAGCGAATATTAAAAGCGGCCATATTGATATCGTCATCGGTACCCACAAGTTATTGCAGGGTGATGTGAAGTATAAAAATCTGGGCCTCGTCATTATCGACGAAGAACACCGCTTTGGTGTCCGTCAGAAGGAACGCTTCAAGGCCCTTCGCGCTGAGGTGGATGTCCTGACCCTGACCGCGACACCCATACCACGCACGCTGAACATGGCCATGTCCGGTATGCGCGACCTGTCGATAATCGCCACACCGCCAGCCAAGCGTCTGGCCATCAAGACGTTTGTCTCCAAGTGGAATGACCAGTTGATCCGGGAGAGCTGTCAGCGTGAACTCAATCGTGGTGGGCAGATCTATTTTGTCCATAACGAAGTCGAGACCATCGAAAACCAGGTCAACAAACTGCGTGAATTATTACCCGACGCCAGCATTGATTATGCCCACGGCCAGATGCGTGAGCGTCAGCTGGAACAGATCATGTCGGACTTTTATCATCAACGCTTTAATATTCTGGTCTGCACCACCATTATCGAGACCGGCATTGATATTCCCACAGCCAATACCATTATCATTAACCGTGCCGACAAGTTTGGCCTGGCACAACTCTACCAGCTACGCGGTCGCGTCGGTCGCTCGCACCACCGCGCCTATGCCTATCTCATCATCCCCGAGCGTCAGGCTATTAGCGCCGATGCCCGCAAACGCCTGGAAGCCATCGAGTCGATCAATACACTCGGCACCGGCTTTACCCTGGCAACCCATGACCTGGAGATCCGTGGTGCCGGTGAACTGCTGGGCGAAGGCCAGAGTGGCCAGATGCATGAAATCGGTTATAGCATGTATACCGAGTTACTCGAACGCGCCGTCGAATCGCTCAAACTGGGCAGGCCTATTGAAGATGAGATCGAGATCAAGACTGCCGAGATCGACCTGCATATGCCCGCCCTCATCCCGGATGACTATCTGCCCGATGTCCACGAACGTCTGGTGTTGTATAAACGTATTGCCAGCAGTAAGGATAAAGACGAGTTGCGCGAGCTAAAGGTTGAAATGATTGACCGCTTTGGCCTGTTGCCCGCTGCCGTAAATAACCTGTTCCGCATTACCGAGCTTAAACAGCAGGCGACCCGTTTGGGCATAAAACGTATCGACCTCGGCGATTCCGGCGGCAGTATCACATTCGGTGAAAAGCCCGATATCAATCCCGCGGCGATTATTGAATTGATCCAGATGCGATCATCCATCTATACACTAGAAGGCCAGCACAAACTGCGGATTAGCCGGGAGCTGGATACTGCCGAAGCAAGGATCGAGGAGAGCCAGAGAGTGATGGAGAAACTTAAAAACTAAGCGGTTGCAATGCAAAGGCGCTGAGACGCGGAGTACAGGAAATAAAAAGTGTGCGCTCGTTGAAATTAATTCTTCACCGAAGAGGCGCGAAGGACGCAAAGAAACTATTTTATTATCTGCTGTCCCATTAATCACTTGTAGTAGTTCAGACTTGATCTGACAGTTACCGATTTTTCGGAAGCCTGTATTGTCAGGTTAAGTTCAGCTCAATAGCTTTTCCAGCCAAATCTGTTTACCGGCTTGTAAGGTTTCAAGTGGTGTTCTGCCACAGCTCATTTTCCCTGATAAGGGTCTGGGGTCATAAGGGTCTGGGGTCAGGCCTTACATTTGACATTCATATTCTTTTATGGCCCGGCTGACGGTAGCATAGCTTACGCCAAAGGCGTCACCAACGGTAGACAATGTATAGTGCCCGCTTCGATAAGCTTCTGCCATTGCCTTATTCCTACTTTGGTACTTGTCCTTATAAAAAGTTAAAGGTTTAATCGGGCAATTCTTCTGTGGCCTTGGGATATCATTCAAGGATTGATCTGGTTCTATCTTGCATTGCATTTCTTCTATGAATTCATCTGAGCCTAGATAGATTTGATTTTTTAACGACTCCCAGGGGTTTGGTTGACCTTTTCCTTCCCGTACAAAGGCTTTGTATTTTTCCTGGGCACGTTTCTTCTGTTTACCAAAGTTACCTAAAATACAATCCGTGGTTAACAACGGCTGAGCTTTTGCTTGACCCACAGTAGCGCGATAGCTGCTCCAAGGCCAATCCTTGGCCGCTCTCACCATACGTGCGCGCACAGGATTCAATACGATGTAACGCGAAAGTTCCAGAAAATAACTGTCCTTTTCCACCAAGATGCCTTTATATCGCCCTTGAAGGACATGACCGACTCGTTTATGTCTGCGGTTAAATGCTTGCGTGTAGGTGCCATTAAGATATTTCATCCCTTTGGACAAGGTAGATGACTGGATTTCTATCAATAGGTGATAGTGGTTGGACATTAGACAATAGGCGTGACAGAGCCAGTGATAGCGATCACAGGCTCGCTGAAGCAATGTTAAGAATTCTTGACGATCATCATCGGTTAGGTAGATATTTTGCTGTGCATTACCACGCGCGGTCACGTGATATAACGCACCAGCAAATTCAATTCTGAGTGGTCTAGCCATCGACTTCCTCCATGAAGTTTTCTTCTATAAAAGACTAGGCCGTCATTAGGGAAATGTCAAATGTAAGGCCTGACCCTGTTTTTTTTCAGTTGCCTCTGATTTAAAGTGTCCGTTAAACTGGGGGAGGTTCACTCTGACCCCAAATATCCTCATTAGGGAAATGTCAATGTAAGGCCTGACCCTGTTTTTTTCTCTGACCCCAAATATCCTCATTAGGGAAATGTCAAATGTAAGGCCTGACCCTGTTTTTTTTCTTTGGATCTTTTTTTTATAATGCTTTTTAGGGCTCACTCACATACTCTTTATAATTCAGGTGTCTAAATAAGTTATGTTCGGGATCAAATTCCATATTCTTATCGTTCAATGTTGGATTGCAATAGTATGTCATTTTTAGCAACGGTTTTTTTAATCTTGCACCAAGCAATTCGATACCGGGCCATATTTTACAATAATATGCCTTATTAATTTTACCTTTCTCATTTTTACTAGCTCGAATCCGCATATAGAACGGGGTGTGCCCTATATACTTATTATTTGATATTATATTTTTGTCGGTTATCTCTATACTATTCACATACCCAGTAGCAGGCGCATAATAATCTGATTTGAATTTACTGAATTTCCATTCTTCATGTAAATGCATTTTCAGTATCCCATCATCCGGATTAGGGAATCTAATACTCATAACTTGTGTTGAATTATTTTGCTCTAAATGACTTTTGTAAAATTTAAATTCTACGTCACCATGAACACCTGCATGTCCTGCTAATACAAAATCGCCTTTAAATAAATCAACTCCAAACTCTCGCATTCGTTCTGGAAATTTCAGTGTGATTTTTTTTGCATACATGGCAATAGGATGATGCTTTCTTCTAATAACTAAATATATTTCTTGATCCTTTTTCTGATTGACTGCAATATTTTTTTCACTAAGATAATAACCATCTTTTTTTGCCGTCACCCAAACATTGAAATAGGCAGGACCTGAGATATTTACTCTTCCTTCACTATCAGTAACCCCTTGAGTATCAGGTCCAGGAATATAACTCAACTTTTGCGTTGTGAAACCACCCTTAATTGTTACTCCTTCTACAGGTTTATGCATTTCATCAACAATATTAACTGATAAATATGCGGTCGGAGCTATCGCGCACGCATTAAGCGATAACATAAGCATGTTCACACATAAAAAGATTTTTATCTTCATTATTTCAAAGCTCCTTCACTCAACATTGTATCAAATGTTTGATAAACATATGGTAAAGCTACATTTCTAATATCACTATGAAGCCATCGCTTATTAAAAACTGTGTTATCAATTCGTGTTACAGGCCATTCCTGGTTTTGTCCACGAAGGGCTTCCATATCGAAATTTCTTTCTCCATATTGATTAAACTTGTTGACAGCATTCACAGCCGCACCAAAGCTCATTGCAGGTATAGCGCTAGCCAACAAATCCCATTGATGATTTTCACGCTCAAGGACAACCTTACTAGCAATCGGCTGATATAAATATGCGTAACCATCTATACCATTACTAAAATGTGAAAATTTGCTAAAAAATCCATACTGTGCCACTTCATCTTTTGTAATCTCGCCATTTATACCATCGTTCCATGCGGTTTGCGCTTCTGTGCTTGAATACTTTATATACTCATCATCTGGATTCGACTTATCCCAAGCAGGGTTAATCTTACCTATATATCCAAGATCTGCTGGTTTTTCGTTGAATCTCCAACCACCACTACATTTGAATATTGCCCATGATGCTAAATTATTACATCCCTTTCCCATTTCTTGCATAACCCAAGCATGTGACGCAAAATCAAAACTTAGCAAATCTTTCCAGAATGCACTAGAAAAACTGTCATTTTTATTTGCATTTTCCATAACTTCATCACCTGGCGAATAAAAATTATATGCATATTGCGCCACATCACTAAAGTATCCTTTCCATGTTATGTTTTTTCGGGCATCAGAGAATAATTTATACCAATTAGCTGCAAACAGGTCTTCTGGATAACCAATCCAGCTGGCTTCTGTCATATTACCTTTCATTTCAATAGCGCTTGTATTTCCACGAGTATAAGCATTTTTTTGGCCTGGATCATAAGCCTCAATCGGCACAGCGGCATTGATCATAAAATACTTATCCGGCACCAATCCACCATGCTCTATTGCGTTTGATATCACCATATTCCCCAAACTATGTCCTGCAATTGTAACTGGCCCATCTTCAGTTTTTGAGCGGTTAATGGCTGCATTCAAGTACATCCCTGACTGAAGAGCATTATAGACCGCATAATGGTAATCAAGTCCTGTATCTCCAAACCAGTCAACCCCTATAAAACGACCATTAAATCCAAGCCGGTAAAAACGTTTGAATATCTCCGCATTCCAGCCTCGAGCAGCTTGTGCCGTTACGTTATATCCGTGCACAAACACAAAATATTTTGGTTTAGTCCTTTCGTCTGGATTATTTTCCGGTTCATCGGCATTGTTCGTCAGGCAGCTGCCCGGAGCAGGCCGTGGATCAACTGTCCGTCCACTCGCACAAGGTCTTAGATTTATCTGGCGATACATCTTCTCAACACCATGAATCTTAATAGCCAACTCGGCGCTAACCATGACTTTTTGATTGGAGTTTTTTACTATCTCAAGTTTTAGTGGGTCATCTGTATCACCTGCACCTTCTACCAAAATGATGCCGCCGGTGTCGTTTTTAATACTCTCAAGAAAATTATTGCTTAGTGCTACACCACTACTCGTAATTGTTGTAACCGTCTTATCTGCTAATGTAGCTGCTATACCAGGATGTTTTAATGGTGCATCAACTCTCTGCCAGTCATAATCACTAACAGGCTTTAAAAAATCTGTTTCTGTAAATTTTAACTTGCCACCCTGATGCACAAGTCGATAAGTATACTCGGTAATTGGAAATGCATCTATGGCCGACTTAACATCCACATAAACCGGAAAGAAATCAACCAAATCGCGCATACCATCAATTTTATCGTTTTCATAGTCTGGCGTACCGTAACCTGGTACATCACCTTTTGCAGCCTTACCTTCATTAATTTCACCAACATCATCATCATCATTTTTCCAAAACAAGAATGGGTGTTTTTTATTGTTATTTGTGTCCGCAATAGGATTAGCTTCTGTCGGCTCTTTTATAATTTCTCCGTCATTATTCATATCAGCTATGAGTCTAATTCTGTCAAAACCATATTCCCACAAGATGTTTTCCATATCGCTATTCTGATATAAGCGAAGACTAAGCATATCGCTGGCATTAAGTAGATTTAACTGTTCCATATTTTTAAATTGCACCGAACCATCCGGTGCCAGCTCTGCCTGCACCTCATCAGCACCTAATGAAAAAACAAGTTCGCGCGGCTTGCCCAATGGGGCTAGTGGATTATTTTGATTAGCAAGCAAACTATAAAGCAAATCAGCATACTGTGTTTTGTCGTCTAACAATAATGCTAGATTAGTAAAGTTTGCTTTTGGGTCATCACCAGTTATATCAAGTAGTGTCTTAGTATCATTGATATCTGTTACCTCCAATCCCTTCAAGGTTAAATCAAATACACTAAACTGCATCTCCGGCCGATAGGGCCATTCATACACAGCGGGAATGTATTCAGGTTTTTTACCTAAATACAAGGCGGTATTGCGCGCCTGGCGAGTTTTTGTTTCATCCAGGACTGGCACGCGAAATGGGACGTAGTGCTTGGGGCGATACTGCAGCGGCCCTTGTCCGGCACCCGTAGTAGAAAAGTCTGCATCGATGTACTTACCAGAGACTTGCACATAAAAATGTTCACTACCGAGAATATCACCTTCCAGCTTGACTAATTGTGTGTAGGTGCCTGGCTTGATCGAAAAAAAGGATACCGCATTATCACCCAGCGAGTTAGGTCCTACGACTTTGGCAAGACGACCACTATAACCTTTTAGCTCATCCGGCAGCGGTGTACCATCCTGATCCACCCAGTCACTCATGATCTTGATATAGGTATCCGTTTTCAGTGCACTACCTTCAAAACCAATCTGGTACTTGCGCTCATCCCCTTTGCTCAGGCCACTCTGCACGGTAAACATGCGCTCGGCACGGATTTTCAGATTCGGGGGCCGCAGGATTAGCCGGTCGATGGGAAAATCCAGTCCGCCCTGCTGTTTGGTACTGTCGCCGTTTTTGCCCATATCCACTTGCACGACGGTCGTGGCGATATAGCCGGTGGCACGGTTAATGGCGATGACCTTGACCATTTCACCACTACGCAGGAAATCGGCATGAAAACCCTGTAGGTCTTTGGGTATTCCGGCAGCGGCCTGCGCCTCGGCGATGGTACCGTTATAGTCCTGCCCTGCGCGATAGGCCCTTGGGCCTGGCAATAACAGACGGTAGAAAAATCGATTGTCTTTTTTAATGATAAAATTTTCATCGATACCCTCGCGTTCGACCACCAACTGCCCATTAGACTGGCGAAAGACGTATAAATCCGTGTTCTTGAAATCATCCAGACTGATGCTTTTCAGTAGTCCCTGATCGCTAAAATCCGGCGCCGTGTCCGCCAGACGCTGTAAATCCGGGTTCACGACATTGCCTTTGGCATCAACCGCCTGGCCTGCCGCATTGGTTCCTGCCGGTGCATTGAAGTAGACATCCACTTTATCACCCGACGGTTTTTCGGTATCTGTTATTTTGTCACCGTTGAGATCCAGATTTCCGGCAGTGGTCGGTGTGGGCATCGGCGCAGCGTAGGCGTATGTGGTGCTATCAGCAATGGGGATTGTCTTGGCACCGTCATTACTCATAATGGCATCACCATTAAAAAGGATGACATCGGCAATGATTTTAACAGGCCTGTAGCTCCCTGATAGATTCAGGTTGGCATCGGAACTCATTAATGCCATTTGTGTCATCGCACCAGCCAGGCTACCTCCTAATGGTAGATCACCCATGCCAGAACAGACATCGTATGTTGGACCAGAAAAGGGATAGTAACGCCCGCCCTGCTGCGGGTCCTGCGGGTCAAATACCCGGTATTTTAACCAGGCAGAGACATTGTATTCATAGATCCAGAAGAATCCAGGACACGGGGGAATATTGGTTCGCAGACGAAATTTACCGTCAGTATCGGTAAATGTCTGTTCGCTTGACATCGGCGATTCTATGCGGGCATTGGCAATGGGGCCCCATAAATCAGGGATGGGGGTCGTAGTGAATAGTTCTTGCAGGCTATTGTCGTTAACCGGGTCGCCGCTACTGCCATCTGTCGGTTTGACATAGGCCGTGCGAAAGCCGATGTTCATCTTTGACTGGTACAACACTACGCCATCATTATTGATGAGGACCGATGCAATACTCGCGGGTAAGTCATCGATACGATTTAAATTACGCAGGTCGATGGCGGATTCTAACAGGATGATGCCACGCTGTGGGCCATATGTAGGTAAGGCGCCAGGATCGGTTATTGTGTTTAAATTCCGTACGAGCACACTAAGCGTGTTATCACGGAGCTCAGGCTTTGGAACCGGCACCAGCTTATTTGCTTTACCATCCGGCTGTGGTACTGAAATAGACCCAGGCGCGTAATCGATGTATGCCTGACGACTATATACCTCGGCACCACGCGCAATGTCGGTTTTATGTTCAGAGAGAAAATCATGATAGGCCTTAACCATGGCGCGATAGGCATCACCGGAGATGACTCGTGCCTTGGATAGTTCACCAATGGCCTCGCCACCATTGGGCAAGGCACCAATAGTATGGGAGACGCCTTGATCATCAATCTCAGCATAGATAGGCTGACCATTCGGACCTTTGACCAGGCCACGGGTGGCAACAACACCATTTTTAGTAACCATGCCACCACTGGCCTGCACCAGGCTGAAGGGTGCCAATACCAGAGACATCAACAGAACTATATATAAGTATACGCGCATACCAAAAAGATGCGTTTGACAAAATGGCGTGTACTGCTTCATTGTCCGGCTCCTGCAACGGCATCTTCCAGGCCATTTTTCAAACCTGATAACGATAAACCATTATTACGATAGTTTTCTAAAAGTGGTTGTAGCTCGGTATCGACAATGGCAAAACCGATGTAATCCAGATTGGTTAAGTTCAGATTACCGAGGCTATGTACCTGTTGCGCGCTAATCTCACCCACACCAATGGGCTCGATCGTATCGGCATCTTCATTCAGCCCTAGCATCACTACCAGGGTGCCATCGGTCGGGATATAGTCGAAACTATTATTTATCATTGGCATCTTGATACGTATACCTATCGCCCCCTGTACCCGAATACCACTGGGTTGCAGACCATACATGGCGAGCGGCACCGCCCCCGACATGATGGTGAACGGTATTTGTGGTGTTGTCAGGAACTGGGCATGCACATTCCCCGTAGAACGACCGTTAGGCATCAATATTGATGCCGCACTCAAATCCAGTTGCAGGTTCGTACTAGACAACAGTACATTCGCCTGCCCACTACTAATGGGGACATACGGAATATTGGGGTTCAGGCGTGTGGTACGGTATGGGTCGAGCTGGTTTAAACGGCCCTGCTGCAAATCAGCCCAGGCTCGGAGGGTACCGTAAAGCGGATTCTTCATCCCAGGATTGATCAGCAGGCGATAACGGCCACCGGGAATATTCTCTGCGGCACTGACACCAAAACCAAAACTAAAGTTACCATTACCATCGGTGACACTGCTGATACCGAGGCCTTCTATCTGGACTTCAACATCCGCCACCGGATTGGCGTATTGATCCTGCACGACGCCGCTCACCTGGGTAGGAAGCGGTCTGATTTTATAGTTGAGCCGAGACAGATTCTCTCCTGCGTAGGTGATATCGACATAGATATCAGCGTTATAGGCAAAACGACGTTGCGCATGGAATGAGACCATGCGATTACCCGGGAACAGGGCCAGGCCACCGGGCACCGGCTCCATATCTCGATGCACCTCAACCAGTTTTGGATCGGGTAATGCCGTAAAACCAACGCCTTTTTGGTTGCTCAAGTCATAGTCGAGACCGTGCACGGTTTCTTTGACACTAATGGTTAATTGAGTCGGATCAATTGCTTTATTAAAGTATACCGTCAGGGCATCTTCCGGATTCACGCCTTGCTGTGCATTGGCGGGCTCGGTCCTGTCCACTTCGAGTTTTACTGCATCACGATTCCGGAACGTAACGTTACTACTGGTCGAGGCGAGCGTCTGACCCTGGCTGTCATGAACCTCAACAACCACCTTGTGCTCACCAGTATTAAGTGTCGTGGTCAAATTGACGTTTGCAACATTGGCTTCCAGTAACATAGTCTGCGCAGGCTCGTCATCGATGCGGGCATGCAGGGTCTCCGTACCCGAGAGGCCTGTCAGCCGTGCTGTCACCTGTATACTTGTACCGGAGGTAGTTGAAAGAAATTCCGCGCCCTCGCGTGGCGAGATCATTTCAATCTGTACAGGGATATCTGCGTTAAAGATCAACTCCTGACTCGTGGCATTACCAGCCAAATCTTTCGCTTCCAACACCAGTGTCTGCTCACCTGCGGGTAAGTTTAATGCAGCGCTAAAATCAAAAGTATTCGGGGTCGCACCTGGGACTAAACCGACCGGTTGACCATTGATGGTGAATGCCGCCAGACTGGCATCGGTGACACTGCCCCCTAATATATAAGGTGTCTCGATCACACGGTTGACCGTAGGACTTGCCTGAACCCCCGGCGTCGATACTGATATATTGGGTGGTGTGGTGTCGCGGTTGAGACGGCTAGTGACGGTTGTGGATTTACCTGCAATATCCGTGGCGATGATGGTCACAGGGACATCACCACTAAAGCCACTTAAATCCAGTTCATACTGGAAATACTTCGACAGGCTGGTTTGCCCAGTGAGTGGTACACTCACGCCGTTAATACTCAAGTTGCTGATACCCACCGTACTGGTAACAGAACCGGCAAAGATCACGCTCTGGTCATTAAAATAACCGTTACCTCGCGGTGCACTCAGGTCAATACGTGGTGGTGGAATTTCCGCTGGTGCCGGAGGTTTACTGGCAAAATAAACCACCGTGCTGGCGGTGTCTTTACCTGCGGGACTATCCACATTGACCGTCAGGCGGTTATAACCTTCGGCCAGGGGCACATTGGCAAAACTAAAGGCATAAGCACCCTCCGCACTCGCCTGAGTTGGAAATTGTTGTTGCGTACCGAGGCTGATTTTAACCTGCTCGGGTTTTAAGGAAGTATATACAACACCGCTGACAGTAATTCGATTATTGGTATAAAAGCCCGCGCCTGATAACGGTGAGATGATCTGTAAGCGAGGTTGCAGGACACTGGCGCGCTTAATTATTACACTGGCGCTCCCCTGATTGCCAAGTTTATCCGTAGCAAAGACGGTCAGGACATTATCACCGAATTCCAGCGGCGCTTCGACAGAAAAGCTACCGCCCGCCCCCTGGATAATGCCAAAGGACTGCCCTGCAAAACGATCAGACTGCAGATAAAGGTCCGCAACACCGGAATAGGTATCAACGGCCGTGCCTGTTAGGACCAGGTATTCTGTGTCCACACTACGATTGCTGGCACCGTCAATTTGGATTGTCGGCGCTTCGGTATCCTGTATCAACTGTACTTGAGCAGACACACTTCGATTGGCAACAGTCTGTTCCGATACCGAAATCTGCCACTGCGCCCCAGGTGATACCGGTAATACCAGGTGAAAAGTACCATCACTACTCACGGCGGATAACGTCTCAGCCGCCGATGTTGCGGTAATATCGACCGGACCCACCGCCTCTGTGTAATGGCCACTAACAGTAATACGATTCGGGTCATTCACGACCAGCTCGAGCAGACCACTGGCATTGCTACTGGCATCGTCAATCATGATTCCTAATGGCGGTAATGGCTCAAGTTTCGCCACGGCTGTTTGCGGCCCAGTCACCGCAACCGGCTGATTTGTGAAGACGTCGGTAAACTCCGCAATACTGGCCACCGCATAATAATACGCCTGGTCCCATGCGGCCGTGTTGTCCAGATAGGTTGATTCTGACACTTCAAGCAATGGTGTCAGGCTTGCGGCATTATCACCGCGGTAGATCTGGTAACGAAAACCCGCGGCGGTCGACCAGGATAAGCGGCCATCGGCCTTTTCCCGTTGCACTGAAAAATCCGCAACAGGTGTATTGTTATAAGCGACGAAAAACGGTATCAGGGTTCCCGGATCGCCTTCATAGCCTCGTTGATCTACTGCTACGACGCGATAGCGGTATCCAATGCCGTTGCTTACTGTTGAATCGATGAAGCTGGTAGTCGTCAGCAGTGTAGTATTGAGTTTTGTTTCCGTCGTCTGGCCGAAAACCTGACGATAGACATTATAGCCTTTAGTATTAACTGCATCCGAAAGTGCTGCCCATTGCAACTGTACAGCGGTATCCTGCAGTCCCGCCTGAATATTCGTCACAGTTGCCAGACGCCAGCGACTGGGGTCATTGGGATAGGTATCACGTTCATCCGCAACGCCATCACCATCACTATCCAGTTTGACTATGACGGAGACAGTATTCGATTCGTTCAGCGCCCTGTCCTTCAACTTCAGGGTAAGCGTCATCACTTCACTTAATAAGTCGACATCGAGTGTACAACTTGCGGTTATGGCATCGCCAGTACAGGTAACGGGTACTTTGCTACCATTAACATCAAGTGTCACACTCGCCAGATCAACACCGACGCCGATATCCTGATAACTCAATTCTATTGGTGGTCTTTTGGGTACCAGCGCATTCGCCTTGGGACTGGCTAATTGCAAGCTGGGTGGATTGACATCGCCACTGACGGCCAGTGCATGCATCTGCGTAAAATCATCAGTTTGTACTGCTACTGTACCATTCGCAAAAACCTGACTTAGCGCCTTGTGACTCAAGACCCATAGATTAGAATCATTGACATTGGCCTTTATCTCCATAATGGCTGCCGTGGCTACCGGCAAACTTGGAGTAAGCTCAAGCACACCCATAGCACTATATCGATAGAGGCGCTTTTTATCTGCGACCCAGACGTTACCTGTACCATCACTGGAAAGCGTCTTGACATGCGGCACATCAAACTGAAATTGCAGAATACCTTGACGGTCGAAGCGCATAATACGGTCCTCGACACCCACCCAAAGCTGACCGAGATGCAGGTCAAAATCCATGCTCTCGACCTCTAGCTCACCGTCTGCATCCTTATCATGCTGAGCGTCATAAACCGATATGCCGAGAGCAGGAACAACCTTGGCTGCACCACTAGTCGTATCGTAACCGATAATGCCTTTTGCACTCGCAGCCCATACCGTATTGCTGCCGATATCGAGTGCCAGTGATTTCAGGTCATGCTTAATTGGAATTGCCAATAGACCTGATTCCGTCGATGACAGTTTAAGCAGATACTCTTTTGCACCCACCCAGAGACTACCATCCCGTTTATCGACGGCGATAGCGACAACATGCAGGTCATCATGAGGCCACTGAAAGTCCTCCAATACATCATCATCAACAGCAGTGACATTGGGGTCGACTTGCATTTCATAGGTTGCACCGGCTTGCTCTATCGTAAACGAGCGAATTAGATTACCCATGAAATCATAAGCATAGAAACCACCTTCCTTACCACCCATCCAGACAATATGACGCACATCATCTATGGACAGGGATCGAATCTTATCCGGCGAGGCGACACGAAGTTCGACAGCACCGGACAATGCATTTACTTTAACAATCTCATTCTTGCCAGCCACCCAGACATAACTTGGCTGTATTGCCGCATCTGCCGTCCTGGATATTAACGACATAACACATAGCAACAACAGAAATACACACCGCAGAATAAGCCTAGGCATGTATTCGTGCCGTGATTTGATTATTGTCTGTGGGCTGGTCTGAATCATTTTGATTGTTCTTAGTTATTTTTCACATACTCGATCTTGGCTGTTTTGATAATCTCAGCCGAGATCTCCGCGATCGCCTTTTGCAACTGCATCGGCGCCAGAGATTGTCGAATCATGGCACTCACTTCATTCAGGGGTCTTGTCTGCTGCCTTTTCTCACGAATGACTTTGACGAGATACACCCTACCCTCAATGAAAAACGGTTTCGATACTTCATTTATCTTTAGCGTTGCCAACATGGCGCGCAATGAGGTGTGTAGTAATTTTTCATCGGCATTGCCGGTCCGGTAGGCAATGGGAAGATGTTTTTGCTTTAACACTTGGACGTATGTTTTCCAGTTTTTATTTTTAGCCAGTTCCAATTGCCTTAAGACTGGTTCGCGCTCATTTCCTTGCAAGGCCCTGGTTGTCGTTATCATCTCAAACTGACGAGTCAGTGCCCCGCCAAAACGATCTTTATGCTTTTCGTAGTATTCTTTTATCATTTCCTGAGTAACAGGTTGAGGCTTAATATGTCCTCGAAGGTATTGCTTAACCAACAGTTGTTCCTTGTAATCGCTCACCTGCTGCTCCAGGTGTTTGAGGTCTTCCTTCGCCATTGTTTTTTGAGCGTTCTGCGCCATAACACGACTCATCACCAGACTCTGCAAGACCTTTTTTCTCGTGGCAGCATCAATTTGGTAGGCTTTATCAGGTCCAAGCATGCGCGCCAGGGTATAGTCAAGCTCAGCCTGGGTAACCGGCGCACCATTCACACGCACAAGCACATCGACAGCCTCTGTTGCTGCCTTCTCCTGCTGACAACCTGCTAGCAATAAACTTACGGAAATCAGTCCCAGTATTCTTTTTATTATTAGCGACATATTGGAAATCTTCTTACTCATAACGCTTGATGGTAACTTTGGACGTCAGGCGTTTTAATTCTGCATCCTTAGCCTGGTTGCGCAGCTGATAACTAATATCTCCTTTAACCGCCTCAAATGGCCGTTTCACCACCATCGGACCTTCCAGAAGTTTGACAATATGAAAACCAAATGCCGTTTCAAAGGGCTCTGAGACATCACCTGCTGACATTGAAAAAACCTTTTTGGAAAACCGAGGATCGATCGCACCTTCTTTTAACCAGCCGAGGTCACCACCTTTTTTCCCGGAAATGGCATCCTCTGAATATTGTTTGGCAATATCCTCAAATTTCTTACCCGACTTGATTTTTGAGTAGGCATCCTGCGCTGTCGTTAATTTTGCCTTACGCTCCGCCTCCCCCATGCCGCGGTTGACACGTAGCAGGATATGCGCGACATGGGCCTTACGAACCTCGTAATCTTTTGCGTGCGTATTATAATAATTTTGCACTGCCTGATCCGATACCTTGTCCTGCAAAAATTTTTGGAAATAGCGGCTAATCAACATTTCTTTTCGGAATTCATTTAACTCTGCTGCCACGAGATTTTTATCAAGCACTTTACTCTCGGAAATCTCATCAGCCAGCGCCTCACGTTCCAGATATTGATCGAGCAAAGCCGCGCGTTTTGCCTTGTCTTGTGCTGGCAAGCGTTTGAACTGCAGGTAAGACTGGAATTCTCCCGCTGTAATTGTCTTATCATTTACCTTAGCAAGCTTTGGCTCGCTATCACAGGCTGAAATCAATAATACCAATGACAGCATAACTAGTGATATCACATATTTTTTCATTCTGTTATTACTCCAAATCAAATTGCTTAACATTAGTTTACTTACACACCTGATGACGACTCCTGCTACAGGCAATGCATTATTACACAGGTCCTGTTACTGGCACTAAAACACCCAATGACTGTACAGGCAACACACTATCAGGTGCTGCAAAAATATTACTCTGAGCATCAAAAGCCGAATTTAGTACATCTTCCACTATCACCCTGTCATCACCAAAATCAAAAATGGCACCGCCCGTAATAGAGATAGTCTTAAATGTATGCACACCAATCATTTCTTTGCCAACCAGACCACTGAGATCATCCGTTGTTTGGACAATTATACTGTCTGCTGTATTGGAAACGATTTGATATAGCGGGCCATTGCTGTTGCCGGCATCTAATGAAACGTACAGGCCATCAAGACCGCGGTTAGTGACAACTGTCGAGGGTTGCCAGGGGATCTGGCTCTGTGGTGGTGCATAGATACGCAAATTAAAGGTACCCGCTGCTGCCCTCGCGGTATTCATGCCCGCAATGGCATCGGCCAGACTCAGGTCTGCACCACCGACAGCGACAATATACTTACCCGGTTGCAATGTCATATTGATTCGTGAATGATAACCAGCACCACCATCATCATTACTGGCGATTAAGTCAGCCGTATCCAATGCGCCATCGTCGGCAAAGAGATATATATACGTGTCAAAATCAGACTGGAAAGTTTCCAGAGAAACCGTATTCGCACTTGTTACAGTAAAGGGATACATCACGACCGAACCAGTCCCTGTTGGTGTTACTGTCCCCGTCTTCAACTGGTCGACCTGACCACCCGAGACAATCCGCCACATCCCACCACCGAGATTTTGTACTTGTTTAATACCGCGCCGACCAACCTGGCGTATCGGTGTTTCGGCTCCTACACTCACAATCGCATTGCTATTTGTCTGCAAGTGTCCATGTGCTTGTGCTGCATCCTTGAGATAGACCGTCCCTGAGCCACTAATATAGCTACCCGCACCCGCGGCGACACTATAGTTATTACTGAACATGGAACGATCATCACTATAGACACTGATCCTGCCGCCTGCGCCTGAATAACTCGATGATGTATCACCACCGTTCGCTTGAATTTGACCGCCACCTGCGAGCGTTGTGACATCAACATGGATACCGCCACCAGCGGCACCATATTGACTAGTTGTTGTCGCACCATTCGCTGATATTGTACCTTCCAGTGTCAAACCCTGTGCAGTAAGACTTAGAATGCCACCACCGGCACCATTGGACAATGTATTTGTATATGGACCACTGGCACTTCCGGCGTATTGCGCCAGTTCATACTGACCATAGACACAGTCATTGCTCTGCGTATAACTAGGTTTACCTGCGTGACAGCCTGGGCGCGTATAAAGTGTAAAATCCGGGCCACTAAAACCACCCCAAAATGCATCATTAACGGGGTAGCCCTTACCATCAAGATTGATTGCTGAAGAATTGTCAATGGAGACATTCCCCATGACATCCAGCGATAGTTTATAGAGATGGTTAGGTACTACAGTTGCATCAGGAGCTGTAAGTGTGGCGCCCAAAGCCAGATTCAAGTTAGTGTCCACCTGAACATTTTCTGCTGTCAATTGGCCGCCATTCACCTGAACACTACCTGCCAGGATATCCGTGGATTGTAGGGATGCATCCGCAGCTATAGTCAGAGTGCCTGTAACGCTCAATCCTTTATTGAATTTCAGGGTACCACCACCAACACTCAAATCAGCAAAACTGATATTTTTGTTGAATTCGAGCGTCCTGCCTCCCAGGTTTGACATATCCAGTAAGCCAAGGAAAACCTCATCCAGTTCGCCGGCGGCAAGTTTACTTGTGCCATCAAGGCTGGAAGCAGAGGTATTATTAACTACAACGCGGTCCTCACCAAAATCGAGCGCCGCACCCCTGGTAACATTCAAGGTTTCGAAGGTATGAACACCGATTAATTTATTCCCTACCGTCGAGGAAAGGTCATCGACAGATTCGACAGTAAGAGTATCACCGGTATTGGCAATAATTCGATAGGATGGGCTCGCTACATTATCCGCGTTGAGCGAAACATAGAGACCATCAAGGCCAGTACCCGTTGCCGCGTTCATTTCAGGCCATGCATCAGGGTCAGCAAACTGTACTTCAACAGTATATGGCCCATATCCTGAATTACTCCAACTGGTATTATCAACCACATCATAGACTGATATGTTGTAGCCTATTGCGATAAAATAATTGCCTGCATCCAGTGTCGCTTCTATGGTTGAATCACCAGAGGCGTTGCCAATCACATCGGTCTGCTGCAGGTTGCCATCATTGTTGAACAAATAGACATCATTGTTAAAAGCGGCGCTGAGGGTCTGAATCTTGACCTTGCTACGCTCAGTCAGCGTGAAATAATGATAATTAATCGTACCCGCACTCAGCGTACGACTTAATGTCATCGGCGCACGCGGCGTGAATGAAGACTGTACTTTAATATCCCACTGATTGGCGCCAAGACTGGTGACCGACTGGATCACATGCTGGCCAACACTTCGCACTGGTGTACTGCCGGATTGCGCAATCAAATTATTATTATCAACAAAGAGGTTCCCCTGTGTCTGGGCATTGTCTTTCAGGTAAACAGTACCTGCACCTGCAACCAGACCCAGATTGCCACTTGCCGCCTGCCAGCCACCCGTAAACAGAGAACGATCATTACTGTAAATACTGATACGGCCGCCAGCGCCTGCGGGGAAGGTATTGGCATTGGAATAGCCACTGTAGACACTGCCACCGTTGGCCTGTATTTGTCCGGCACCCATGAGTTGATTGACATTAATATGAATAGCGCCACCGCCGCCGCCGGAGCCGCCATAAGTTCCTGGATAACCCTCTGTTTGTCCATTGGCATGAATGCTACCTGCCAGATCAAGAGTCTGAGCGGTCAGCATAACGATGCCTCCACCCTGGCCGGAATTTGTCGCATCATAATAGCTACCTGTACTGCCTGCAAAACGTGCCAGCTCGTAGCGACCATACGTGCAATCTGAATTATCGGTTGCAATGCGGCCGGCATGACATCCTATGCGTATATTTTCGGCAAAATTCGGTCCGCCATAGTAGATGATTGGATAATCTGTCGTACGCATATAGCCCTTGCCATCGACATCGATAGCAGAATTGATATCGATAGAGGCAACACCTCGAACGTTGATGCTAAGCGTATGAATTGTCTTTGGTTTGAACGTCGCATCAGGCACGGTGAGTTTTGCCGCGTTCGTCAAGTTCAGATCGTTGGTGACTGTCAATTGCTCAGTCGTCAGGGTAGATGCATCGAAACTAATATTACTAGCCTGCAGGTTTGCTGCCGTAAGTTGCGCACCAGTATCTGCTGCGATATCACCAGTGACATTGAGCGAGTCACTAAAGGTTACATGGGCACCGGATATCGTCAGACTATTTAATGTTGTGGGTCCATTTACAACCAAGTTGATGGCCGATAGATTCGCCAATAAATATTCCAAACTGGCCTGATCAAAGGCAGCTGTTAACGTCACACCGGGAGTCAGGGTTGAATTCGCCGTATCCAAAATAACAACCCGATCTTGACCAAAATCCACTGACGCATTACCTGTAAGCGATAGCGTTTGCAGGGTATGTACGCCAATCAAATCATTCCCGACCAAGGTTGACAAATCATCGGGGCTTTCAACAATCAGGCTGTCTGCCGTATTGGCGATTATCCGATAGGTTGGACTGGCTGGAACAGCTGCATTAAGAGATACAAAATGACCGACGAGTCCCAAACCTGTAGCCTGCTTACTCGGATACCAAGTACCATCAGTGGAATAGATATTGACCGTATAAGACCCACCTACACCATCATTGTTGATGCCATTATAAACATCAGACGTCGCCATATTATCACCAAGCGCCAATATATAGTCGCCGACTGGTAGGATTGTTTTAATCGAACCTGTACTACTGGTATAGACATGCCCTCCAAGACTGCCAGCATTATCATTAAACAGTGACATATCAGGTGAGAATTGAGCTGAGTGTGCATTAATAACCACTTCCTGCTCTCGTGCTATGCTGAAGTGCATAAACGCGATTGACCCAACATTGCCGGATGTTATTACGCCGTTAAAGGTTTTCTGTATAGAAGCGCTTGAAGCAACGTTGACTTGCCACTGATTGTTACCCAGAGAGGAAATACTCTGGATCTGATGACGACCGACCGAATTAATTGACGTACTATTTTGCGGTGTCGCAATATTTGCATTATCCACAATCAGATGACCGTTAATATCACCCGGCGTCTGAATATAAATGGTACCCGCACCCGAAGTTTTGTTTCCGGTTCCAGTCGCCGCACTAAACTGCGCATCAGTCATACCATAGAAAGCACTTACCAGCAGACTAATTCGACCACCCGCTCCTGAAGGGTAACTACTATAATAAGTATAATAACCAGGGCCACCATTCGCAGACATATGTCCGCCACCAGCTAACTGGGAAACATCCAGATGGATCGCTCCGCCAGCGCCTCCATCATATCCTGACAGTCCGTCAGCAATAATTGCTCCATCCAGGACCACACTCTGCGCTTTCAGGCTAACAATGCCGCCGCCTGAGCCTGGCGCATACGTCGCTCTATTTCTGCCACCACTGCCTGCAAATTGGGCATGGCGAAAATCACCATAAGCACAGCCCGGTTGATCCTGCGTGCCACCGCCATGACAACTCAAAGTGGCGTTGGAATAGTACGTAAAGTCAGGTCCTGCATAGAGTGCTGGGAAACCTTTACCACTAACATCAATAGACGAACTGGTATCGACAAAAATGGCGCCACCAACCTGGATATCAAGTGTACTTACATGTTTAGGCTCAATTGTCGCAAGAGGCGTGGTTAGCTTGGCCCCTGTAGACAGATTCATATCTGCCTGCACCTTTAATTGCTCAACTTCGAGTTGCGTCCCTACATTTTCCAGCAAGACGCTACCTGCATTAAGGCTACTTACAGATAAACTAGCACCACCACTCAGACTAACCCCGTTTGTGACATTCAACGTACCATTGATTTTAAGCTTGCCAGCATTCATGGTCAGATTATCTGCCACAATCGGACCATTCATTTCTACGCTGCCCTGTAACGGTGTAGAAAGTAACGCTGATTGTACTACCGGATTAAAGCCCCCCGTTACCAGGCGACTATTACTGCTCAGCGTAATACTATTGACATCAGGCAGATCGAAGCGATCTTCAGAGACTAGATTTGCACCATTCAATACAGTTAGCGACTGCAAGCTTCTCACACCAATCAATTGCTGGCCGACAATACTACTCAGGTCATCCGTGGTCTGAATAACAACGCTATTTGCGCCTGTATCAATGATTTGATAAAGCGGTCCAGCAGCATCATTGGCATTTACATCAATCGTCAGACCATTCAGAGCAATCCCGTCAAAATGAGCAATACGTTCCGCCCAGGGTTGCCCCTCAACAGTAATCCGCCACTGATCAGCCGCAAGCTGCTGTACGGCGGTAATCGTATGCCGTCCCACACTCCGAAGGGGTGTCTCCTGAGTTGTCCCCGACACGCCCCGATCGATAATAAGATCTCCGAGGGTAGCCAATTGTTGACGCAGATACACCGTACCAGGTGCATAATTATTTGCCTGATAATAGTAAGGTTGCGCCTGAACTGTTCCTGTATAAGTGGATTTATCGCCATAGATGATGCTCACTCGACCACCAGTACCGCTGTTGCCACCATTGGCATGCACAGTACCACCACCCGACAGGTTTCCAACTTGCATATCGACACTACCACCCGCAGCGCTATAGCTCAAACCACCATCCGCTGCGATAGTGCCATCATTCTGTATAGCACCAGCATTAATTGTTAGCAGTCCCGTAATCCCTGTGTAAGCTTTTCGTACTGCGGGGTCGCTTAGATTATAATCACCATAAGGGCCTTCATCATATGTGTATGTAGAATTACCTCCATGATTAACCTGGAAGAAACCAGGTTGATCCAGGGTAATTGAAGCACCAGTAGGTATCGAGACTGTTCCGGCAACACTGAGATCCAGTGCTGACGTGGCAACGATTGAGCTACCAGCAGCCAGAGTTAGATCTCCGCCAACACTCAACTTAGCTAAGCTGGCATTAGACAGAAGGTCAAATCGGCCACTGTTGATATAGACGTTACCGATTACCTGGATGCTACGTGCCTTTAAGGTCGATGCGGCTGTCACTGTCAGGTCACCGTTAACGACGATATCGCCGCTATAGGTTAAATTCGTGCCGCTCAGCGTCAGGCTATTGGCAACCAGGCCGCCAGGATGGACTTCAGTGACTGCACC